>NZ_RHJO01000006.1:0-56834 GCF_004211985.1 Escherichia sp. E10V10
AGTTTTTGTTGACCACTACAGTAATAGTAAGAAGTTGCCACATGAACAGGCAGCGTGTGGAAAGGCTAATGCTGGCTGTTCGCATTGTCTGCATCAGTTGAGGTAGCTGATCCGGTCGAATGCTGGGCATGTTCTTTTTCTGAGGCTTCTCGAAGGCTTTACCGATATTAACGCTGGGAACAGCATCAATAAGCCCTGTGTTTTGGGCGTAGATCATGACCTCATTAATGCGTTGGCACAGGCGACGAACGGTTTCCAGTGCTCCTCTGGCCTGAACTGGTTGGACGGCCTGAACCAGTGTGTGAGCTTTAATATCTGTAACGCTAACGTCGCCAATTGCAGGGAAGACATCTCTTTCAAGAGAGCGCCAGATATCATCGGCATAGTCCTCTGTCACGCTGGCTTTCTTCACATTCCACCATCGTTCAGCCACGAGCTGGAAAGTATTGGTTTTAGCTTCAAGCGAACTGCGAAGTTGTTCTTGCTGATGTTCCTGTGGATCGATTTGTTTCGCCAGGAGAGAGCGTGACTCTGCCCGATAGTTTCTGGCATCGGCAAGGGTAACTGACGGGTAGGGGCCTATGCTCTTCTTTGCTCGTTTCTTGGTGACAGGACGAATGTAGCGAAACTGCCAGATTTTACTCCCGCTGGATTTGATGAGTAGCTCAAGGCCATCGCCATCATAGAGAGCGTAGTCCGCTTCTTTGGGTTTAGCAGATTCGATTTCCTTAACGGAGAGAGGTTTGGTTTGTCTTGCCATTGCCGGGTTTCCATAGTTTTAGGCACCTCGAAAACAATAAAGCTTTACGAGGTGCCTAACAAGGTGCCTAAAAGGTTCGGATTTAATTAGTTGGCATCAGACTTTGCGGGACAAATTCGAGGTACAAAAAAGCCCGCAGGGCTTACGCCGTGCGGGCTCTTAGGACTTCATCGGATGACTCTGGTAATCACCGATGGAGAATTTTGGTGAAGCTGGCGGGAGTTGAACCCGCGTCCGAAATTCCTACATACCATTTTTACTATAGCAAAAACAGTAGTTTGCATTTAAAAACAGTGCGTTATTGTTATGTAGTGTTTGTCCATTTTACTAATTTTTAATGCGCTGCCGCCAAAGTGCCGCCAACTTCGTTAGGAACTAGAGTTAGTGCTTCAGAAACGTAATCAGCCCATTCCTGCGAAGAAAATGCTTGTAAAGAATAGGCGTGTTTTCTGAATTTAAACCTCAACTTACCAACATATAAGTAATTATAAATGTTGTCGTAATGTGGTATATCTTCATTATATATCAAACGAATTAGTTTTCTTGATAGAAGATATGATATTTCTAAAATATCGGCGAATACTTGTTCTTCAAGTGTAAATGTTTTTAATTGATACCCATCATATTTTATCAAACAGTATACATGAGATATGGGGGATGTACATATCAGGTCTAATAACGAGGCTGTATTATATGACAAAGTGTTAAGTCGAATCATGTAACTTAATGGATTATATTCATCTATAGAGTGTTGAACCGACAGAGTATTATTAATTGTGTTTAAGTACTCCTTTAATTGCACTAAAAAATCAGGGCTTGCGGTGAAGTTAGATGTGGTCTCTATAGTTGATTTGTTGTATATTTTTGTATATAAAAGATATGGGTTGGAAATTTTAATTTCATCTGCTGTAAACAAAGTGATATTTGGTTCGCCATTGAATTTAATGAGGTTTCCATCTGAGCCTCTCGCGCTTTGAAGATTGTAGGCGAATATTTCCTTTGTTTTCTCAATAAAGTTTTTCTCATGTGCTAAATATCTATCGACTGCATTTTTCGTTTCAGCGGTGTTGATCTGAGCTTCGGTTTGTATAGTGCGATGTATATTGTTGACGATCGAAGCCAAAGGAACTGCACTAGCTAGCAATAGTAGAGGGAATTTGCTTATTTCGTAAAATCTTGAATAGCCATGTGCGGAGAGTACTGGTTCTTTTCCCCACCATGTGAAAAAACCAAAATAGATAAAGGAAAATAAAGGTGTTAAAACTGAAATCCAAAATAATTTCTGACGAAATAAATTTCTTTTATCAAGCATGTACCATTTTTTTACTATTGTAATAAATACTAATAAAACGATTGCTGCAATATAAATCACTGTATAACAAGTATCACTTAACATGATTTTCACTCAATATAATTTAAAGGATTCTTAGTTACTGCATCTTCTAAGTGTTCTGGTGAAAAATGAGAATAGATCATCGTCATTTTTATATCGGCATGGCCCAGAATATCGCGCAGCACCAGTATGTTTCCGCCATTCATCATAAAATGGCTGGCGAATGTATGACGTAGCACGTGAGTGCATTGGCCCTCTGGCAGCTCGATGCCAGCTCGCTTTACTGCTCGTTCAAAGGCTTTTCTGCACGGGGTGAATAGCTTCCCTCTGTTCTTGGGGAGTTCGTCATACAGATCTTGAGATATCGGCACGGTGCGGTTTTTCTTACCCTTCGTCTTGGTATAAGTGATGCGGTATTTAGATAACTGATGGCCCTGCAGGTTTTCGGCTTCACTCCAGCGTGCGCCGGTGGCCAGGCATATTTTTGCAATCAAAAGCAGACTGGGGTTTTGAGAATCAGCGCAGGCATCTAGCAGACGTTTAATTTCTTCCGAGGTCAGGAACGCCAGTTCCCCCTCAGCGATTTTAAATGTTGGCAGCCCGGCGAGAGGATTTGGTGCTGACCAGTGGCCTAGTTTTTTCAATGTGCCGAAAACCGATGATAGGTTACGTTGCTCAAGATTCACCGTGCGTGGTTTTACTGGCGACATTAGTGTGCCGTCTTCGTTACGAACGTCACCTTTTAACCGTGCTTCGCGGTATTTCGTAAAGTCACCGGCTGTCAGTTCTGAGGCGATGGGGTCGCCTAGACCATTACAGATAATTCTAAGTTTCGCCATGAGGCGCTTGGGGTCTGCGAGTGTCTGACCATACAGGGAATACCAAAGCTCAATTAATTCTGATAGGCGTCGCCGATCATCCTTTTCACCCAACCACGGTTTTTTATTCACTTCTTCCATTGTGAAGCTTTCAAAAGCAATGGCTTCGCCTTTCGTAGCAAATTGCTTACGCACGCGCTTACCATTGCGTCCATTGGGATAGCACTCACACAACCATTTTCCGTTCGGCTGTTTTCTGATGGTCATATCAAAGGCTCTTAATGATTTTCAGTGCGCGGCCTACTACCTCAATGTCATCTAGGCCACACTCAAACGATGAATCATCCTGATGTACTACTAATTTGTTTCCCGGGAGTCGAGTCAATTTAACAATGCTTTTTATCCCGTCGATATCGACTAACCACATACCATTTACTGGTGGTGTTTGGTTGCGATCTATTAAATAAGAATCACCAGAAGTAGTCACCAGCAGTAGGTTGCTTGAGTCTGAGGGGAGTATGCTGCTATCAATGATTGCTTTTCCAGCATCGATCAATAAACCACCGTTGAGAGTCGCCTTGTCAATTTCAGGAGATACTAGTTCAGAAAGAGGTATAACCTTGCTGGAGTTCACGGAATTGATATTTTTTTGGGGTTCAATGTTTGAACCTGGCTCCCCCTGTCCGGTGGTTAGCCACAGTAAAGAAACTCCTGTTTCCAAGGCGCACTGAATCACCCACTCTGCAGGAAAACTATCTCTTAAGTATCTGTTTGCCATGGTGCTTTTTGATGCGCCTAAGTGATCGCAAAGTTGCTGTCTGGACTTGAAATCATAGGCTGCCATTAGTCTATGGATAGCCTCTCTTCCCCCTGTATTCTCTCCAACCTTTACATGTATCATTTTTTAATCCTGTTGACGTATCAAATATTGGATCGTAGTATCTCGATGTATCAAATATTGAATCAAGTAAAACGAGATAAAACGACGTAAACCAAACCTTAATCGGGAGATACTGCACTATGAGCACTGATATTTCAATTCGTGTACCAAAAGAGATGGCTACGCCTGCAGAGTTCGCGGAATGGGAAGGTATCTCCCGCGGCTCCGTGTATCAAAAAATTCACCATGGTCAGCTTGCTAAATACATGGTCAAGAAAGAAAAAAACAAAGGCCGCGTAAGCCTGCGTTATTTAATGTACAAAACCGATCAGGTCCGTGAATCCCTCGGTCATTCCAACTTCCGCGTCATTGTTGGTAAGTAAGTTCAATTATGAGAACTTTCTAAGGGGGTAGCATGTTTGATTATAAGATTTCCAAACACCCGCATTTTGATGAAGCCTGTAGAGCTTTTGCACTTCGTCACAATATGGCGAAGCTGGCAGAACGTGCAGGAATGAATGTCCAGACTCTGCGAAACAAACTCAACCCAGATCAACCGCATCAGCTCAATGCGCCAGAAATCTGGCTGCTTACCGATCTGACTGAAGATTCAACGCTGATAGATGGTTTTCTGGCACAGATTCACTGCCTGCCATGTGTACCGATTAATGAGGTAGCAAAAGAGAAACTGCCGCATTACGTCATGAGTGCAACCGCAGAGATCGGGCGTGTTGCTGCAGGTGCGGTATCTGGCGATGTAAAAACCAGTGCCGGTCGTCGTGATGCCATCAGCAGCATTAATTCTGTAACACGACTGATGGCGCTGGCGGCTGTTTCATTGCAGGCCCGTTTACAGGCTAACCCTGCGATGGCGAGTGCAGTTGATACTGTGACTGGCCTCGGTGCTTCATTCGGTTTGCTGTGAGGTGCTTATGCTGACGAAAGAACCATCATTTGCGTCGCTGCTGGTAAAACAAAGTCCGGCAATGTACTACGGTCACGGCTGGATCACGGGTGAGGATGGAAAACGCTGGCATCCATGTCATTCACAAGATGAATTGCTGTCTGAATTGACCACGAGGAAACGGAGAAAGTCCAAATGTATGCGGCAGAAAGTGAAGTGGTTTATCAGTTTCGTTACAGAGGGGAGAGTTATTCAGTACCTGAAGATGATTTGCTCTGTTGCTATCCGTCATTGTCGGGCGATGGCAGTTACTTTTTCACGTTAAAGGATGGGACGTTTTTACGGGGAGAGCAGGTTAAAGAGACGATACGAAAAAATGTATCTCCTCTTGAGCGTTACCGTAAGAACAAAGAACGATAGCTGCGTTTGGGGGATATGAAGTATGGCAATTAATGGCGCTGCAGCAACTGTTCCATTAAGCCCCGGTGAACGCCTGAATGGACTTAATCACATTGCGGAGTTAAGGGCGAAAGTTTTTGGCATGAATATTGAGTCAGAGCTTGAGCGGTTTATTAAAGATATGCGTGATCCACGGGATATTAATAGCGAACAAAATAAACGGGCACTGGCTGCCATATTCTTTATGGCAAAAATTCCAGCTGAACGTCATAGCATCAGCATTAATGAGCTGACCACTGACGAAAAGCGGGAGTTGATTAAAGCAATGAATCATTTTCGTGCAGTGGTGAGCTTATTTCCCAGACGGCTAACCATGCCGAATTAACCAACTAATGAAATTCATGGCGTAAACCCGCCGGGCATCCCTTTATCTAAATTCAGGAGAATTGACAATGCGTAATATTGAAACCCGCGCCACTAAAACCGGACCGGATGATGCAGGGCTTAATCTTTTACTGACAGAGGCTCGTCTGGAAGAACGCCGGGCAAGGGCTGAAGCAATGGCTGCCCGCCTTGATAGTCTTGCGTGTCATATCACATCCCGCCAGCTAAACCACGTCGAAGCGGCAGAACTGCTGCGTGTGACCGCTGAAGCAATCCAGAACGAAGCGCAGGAGATCCACTAATGGCTGATGCAATGGATCTCGTACAGCAGCGCGTTGAAGAAGAACGCCAGCGCCATATCCGTGCTGCCCGTGCCAAAACGCCGGGCGTGTCCCGCGTGCTTTGCGTTGAGTGTGAAGCGCCAATTCCGCCAGCACGCCGCCGTGCCATTCCGGGTGTGCAGCTTTGCATTACCTGTCAGGAAATCGCAGAGCTGAAAGGCAAACATTACAACGGAGGTGCTGTATGAGCACCATCCTGAAATGGGCGGGAAATAAAACCGCCATAATGTCCGAACTGAAAAAGCATCTTCCTGCTGGCCCGCGACTGGTTGAACCTTTCGCGGGTTCCTGTGCAGTGATGATGGAGACGGATTACCCCAGCTATCTTGTTGCGGATATTAATCCTGATTTAATCAACCTCTATAAAAAGGTTGCTGCTGATTGTGAGGCGTTTATATCTCGTGCCAGAGCTTTATTTGAGGAAGCAAACAGGGAGGTGGCTTATTACAACATAAGGCAGGAGTTTAATTACTCCACTGAAATTACTGATTTCATGAAAGCGGTATATTTCCTGTATCTCAATCGTCACGGTTACCGTGGTTTATGTCGCTATAACAAGAGCGGGCATTTCAACATTCCCTACGGTAATTATAAAAATCCGTATTTCCCTGAAAAAGAAATTCGCGCATTTGCAGAAAAGGCCCAGCGAGCAACGTTTATCTGCGCCAGCTTTGATGAAACGCTGGCGATGTTGAAGGCGGGGGATGTGGTGTATTGCGATCCGCCGTATGACGGTACGTTTTCCGGCTATCACACTGACGGCTTCACTGAAGATGACCAGTATCACCTGGCATCTGTTCTTGAACATCGGTCATCAGAAGGACATCCGGTCATTGTTTCTAACAGTGACACATCCCTGATCCGTTCGCTGTATCGCAATTTTACTCACCACTACATCAAGGCAAAACGCAGCATCGGTGTGGCAGCTGGCGAGGGTAAATCAGCAACAGAAATCATTGCTGTTTCCGGGCCGCGCTGCTGGGTGGGATTTGATTATTCGCGTGGCGTGGACAGTTCTGCCGTGTACGGAGTACGTGCATGAGTCATGCCGATATGAACAACTGCTGCGGCTTTAACGAGGCTGCCGCAGCATTCTCATGGAACAGCCCGAAAAAGGCCATTAACCCTTATCTGGACCCGGCGGAAGTTGCGCCGGTTTCTGCGCTTTCAAACCTGATCACTCTGTACGCTGCCGATAACGAGCAGGAACAACTGCGCCGCGAGGCACTGAGTGATCAGGTCTGGGAGCGTTATTTCTTTAATGAATCCCGTGATCCTGTCCAGCGCGAAATGGAGCAGGATAAGCTAATTAGCCGGGCAAAGCTGGCGCATGAGCAGCAGCGTTTTAATCCGGACATGGTCATTCTGGCGGATGTCAACGCTCAGCCTTCCCATATCAGCAAGCCGCTGATGCAACGTATTAAATACTTCAGCAGCCTGGGCAGGCCAAAGGCTTATTCCCGCTATTTACGTGAGACGATTAAGCCATGTCTGGAACGACTGGAGCATGTACGCGACAGTCAGCTATCTGCATCTTTTCGCTTTATGGCAAGCCATGAAGGGCTGGACGGCCTGCTGATCCTGCCTGAAATGAGTCAGGATCAGGTGAAACGCCTGTCCACCCTGGTAGCTGCGCATATGAGTATGTGCCTTGATGCAGCTTGTGGTGATTTGTATGCCACCGATGACGTTAAGCCAGAAGAAATCCGCAAGACATGGGAAAAGGTGGCAGCGGAAACCCTGCGTCTGGATGTCATCCCACCTGCGTTTGAGCAACTCCGTCGGAAAAGAAACCGCCGTAAACCCGTGCCCTATGAACTCATTCCGGGTTCGCTGGCGCGTATGTTGTGCGCCGACTGGTGGTATCGGAAATTATGGAAGATGCGTTGCGAATGGCGGGAAGAGCAGTTGCGCGCTGTTTGCCTGGTCAGCAAAAAAGCATCTCCTTATGTCAGCTATGAAGCCGTGATGCATAAACGTGAGCAGCGCCGTAAGTCGCTGGAGTTTTTCCGTTCTCATGAACTGGTGAACGAAGACGGCGACACGCTGGACATGGAGGATGTGGTAAACGCCAGCAGCAGCAACCCTGCGCATCGCCGCAATGAGATGATGGCCTGTGTTAAAGGTCTGGAGCTTATCGCGGAAATGCGCGGTGACTGCGCCGTTTTCTACACTATCACCTGTCCGTCGCGTTTCCATTCCACGCTAAATAACGGCAGACCAAACCCGACCTGGACAAACGCGACGGTAAGACAAAGCAGCGATTATCTGGTCGGCATGTTTGCTGCATTTCGTAAGGCGATGCACAAAGCCGGGTTGCGCTGGTATGGCGTGCGGGTGGCTGAGCCGCATCATGATGGCACAGTTCACTGGCACCTGTTGTGTTTCATGCGCAAAAAAGACCGCCGTGCCATCACTGCATTACTGCGTAAGTTTGCCATCCGTGAAGACCGCGAGGAGCTGGGCAATAACACTGGGCCGCGCTTTAAGTCTGAGTTGATTAACCCGCGCAAAGGAACGCCGACAAGCTACATCGCGAAATATATCAGTAAGAACATTGACGGTCGTGGTCTGGCTGGCGAGATCAGCAAGGAAACGGGTAAATCTCTGCGTGATAACGCTGAATACGTGAATGCCTGGGCGTCTCTGCATCGTGTTCAGCAATTCCGCTTCTTTGGTATTCCGGGGCGTCAGGCTTACCGTGAACTTCGCTTGCTGGCTGGTCAGGCGGCAAGGCAACAGGGTGACAAAAAAGCAGGTGCGCCGGTACTGGATAACCCGCGTCTTGATGCCATTCTGGCTGCTGCTGATGCTGGTTGTTTTGCCACCTACATCATGAAGCAGGGCGGCGTACTGGTACCCCGTAAATATCACCTCATCAGAACCGCTTATGAAATCAACGAAGAGCCGACCGCCTATGGCGATCACGGCATTCGTATTTATGGCATCTGGTCACCCATTGCAGAGGGCAAGATCTGCACTCATGCAGTGAAGTGGAAAATGGTTCGTAAAGCCGTTGACGTTCAGGAGGCGGCAGCCGACCAGGGCGCTTGCGCCCCTTGGACTCGTGGCAATAACTGTCCCCTTGCTGAAAATTTGAACCAACCGGAGAAAGACAAATCAGCTGATGGGGATACCAGAACGGATATCACCCGCATGGATGACAAAGAGTTGCACGAATACCTGCACAGTATGAGCAAAAAAGAGCGCCGGGAACTGGTAGCAAGGTTACGCCTGGTTAAACCGAAACGGCGTAAAGACTACAAACAGCGAATTACAGACCATCAGCGACAACAGCTCGTCTATGAGCTGAATTCCAGAGGATTTGATGGCAGCGAGAAAGAGGTCGATTTGCTCCTTCGCGGTGGCAGTATTCCGTCAGGAGCAGGCCTGCGTATCTTCTATCGGAACCAGCGTTTGCAGGAAGATGATAAGTGGCGGAACCTGTATTAATTACGCTGATTAACAATTAATGCTCTAAATAATAAGCACAGGATAAATCCTATTGATTTTAAAAAAACTTTTTACTTTAACGATATTATTATGTACTGTATGTAAAACCAGTGGTTAAGTATACAGTATTATCTACCCACAGTGAGATAGGAGGGAAGATGCAGGATTATTTTTTAGAGTCGTTGAAACTCCAGCGAATTGATTTTTTTCTTAAGCTTGTAGTGGCCAGTGAATGTAGTGATCAGGAAAAAGAGCTTGCGCTGCTTTGGATTTCAGAACTGACGGATGAACTCATGGCAAAAATCAGAACCCACGAATATAACCGCTCAATGGATGTTGTTAACTGAGGGGTAATTTATGCGCATTGAAATAATGATCGATAAAGAGCAAAAAATTAGCCAGTCTACCCTGGACGCCCTTGAATCCGAGCTTTACCGCAATCTGCGCCCCCTGTATCCCAAAACGGTAATTCGCATCCGCAAAGGTAGCTCTAACGGTGTGGAACTGACCGGACTGAAACTGGACGAAGAAAAAAAACAAGTGATGAAAATTATGCAGCAGGTATGGGAAGACGACAGCTGGCTGCATTAAGAAACGTTGCTGGCGTCTGAACTTGCTTCTGGCGTCAGCAAGGTTGAACAATGAGCTGTACAAGGCGTTAGCCGCCCTCAATGCGGACAGATAACGAAAAGGCCGGAGAGGATTCAATTTCGTGAAGGGTTAGGCGTGGGAAGCCCCTAGCAAGCGGCAGGCTTTTTGCTATGATGGTTTCTTTTTCTCAGGAAAAAGGCAATGGACATCATTCAGTTACTTGAAGTACTGAAGCCCGCTAAAGACGTGGTAACGGTACAAATTGCGAGTCAAAAGGAGCCACTGACTCCATGGTTTGACCTCGCAAAAGCGGTTCTGCCAGCTGCGGCAACTGCTTTTGTTGCATGGCGGGCCATGAATCGTTCACACCGCCAATTTGAAATCACCTCAAAACGGCAAGCAGCTGAATTCGACAAAAATATTGCGCAGCAAACCAAAGCACTGAAAGTGCAAACTCAAATTGCTACGGAAATTGAGATAAAAAAAGAAGAATGTCGGAACGTGCGGGAATCATGTGCCCAGTATCTATCCTTAGCGCTTGAATCTAATAGGTACAAAGACGATTATAACCTTGCAATGGATTACATTCTTAAGGGTAATAACGATTTTATTGATAAGAGAAATGTAGCACATGAAAGCTACATTACATCATCGCATCGTACCCTTTCAGCAAGGTTGTTATTGATGACATACCTTAATCCTGAAACCTCACCTTCCTTCTTTGAATCAATCAAGAATGTCGATGCATTGCTGATTTCGTCAGGGCCAAACTTCGGTGGTGCCGTAGGTAAATGCCTTGCGGAATGCCGGATGTACATAGAGAAAAAACAAGCCGAAATATCTACAATCTCAACAGAATAAACGCTTACTCTGGATGGACATCATCGTCGGACAAACTGGCAAAGGGTTCACCCCTTCTCATTGCCATGATGTAGTAATACCACCGCCCGGCGATGTTGGGCGTTCAAACTCTAACCAAAAACAGTCATCATAAGCCCTTCCAAACCAATAGCCGTCGCTATATTGCTACGCCCGCTGAACAAATAATTATTCCCTGTTTGATTAAAGGCGCACAGGTGCATGTCTATGCCGCATGAATCCGCATGATCGTTTGAGGATCTTTTTAGCTCAGGCCCGCCAGGAATGGCGGGCTTTTGCTTATGTCATGCATGTGCATGAAAACCACTGCATAAAGCGGGCAGGCGTGGCGGGGATACGAGCGCGCGCAACGGGGTAAAATGGCCAAAATCCGGCACAGCCTCTGGCCCGCTGGCGGCCTCATTTAGTGGAGGGGGGAGATGTCAGGGCAAAAAGAAACGCCCCGCAGAATGCTGCTGAGGCGTTGTGAGAGTTGGTCGGTTATTGATGTTATGAGTATGTCAGCCTCGTTTGCCCTTAAGTCCTAAATCATAAGCTTCAAAACGGATCACCTCTTTATCCAGCCAGCCATTCAGCTCCTGCAGTCGCTTTTGCAGTGGCATCAGTTCATTGCGGACGAAGACACGGCTCGCTTTTTCCACATCACCAAAGCCGCCAGTGTTGTTGGGAATGATGCCCATCATTTGCGGCGGTACGCGGTGAGCCGCCATCATGTCATCGCGGCTGACGTTCTTGATGTTCAGAAATTCATCCTTCGCCGCGACTTCCGACAACGGGATAATCTGAATGCCATCTTTTTTGCCGTTAGGCGAGTACATAAACAGGTTGCGGAAGTTGCCCGGTCCTTTAGCACTTTTCATTGCCTTGCGGATGTTATTCACATCCTCCTGGTTCTGCGCGGCGTCGGTCATGTACATGATGAAGCCTGCATGACTGCCGTTAATGTAATACTTGCGGCGGAACAGCGTGGCAGACTCGTTGAGCAGGGCGGATGGAATAGCAGAAAGATAGCCGGGCAGGCCGTAGATCTCCTGATTAATGTCAGGTTCCATCAGATGAAAAATGCTGCCTTTCGTGAACTGATACGGTTGTGTGGTCATGCCATATTGCACAAACCAGTATGTTTCAAGGTCAAGCCCGCGCCGGGTGTATTTTGCCAGTGCAGGCTCCAGTGAAATAACTTCACCGAAACGGTTCGTGCGTTTCTCCAGGTAGGCGTTACCAAAAACCAGATAGTCCTGCACAAAACGGGTAAATGCCTGCTGGCTGAGAAGGCGATGTGGAATATAGGTACTGCTGATAATGTCACGCTTAACACTGATCGGGGAGCTGTGGTGCACGGCGGCGCGGAAGGTGCGCGCCAGTCCGTCAAAGCTGACGGGCGGCTCATACCAGCGATCCATCTGTACGCATTCCACATAGTCCAGCAGTTCGCGGCGGTCCAGTACAGGAATGGGATCACCAAAGCTGAAAGCCTCCGCAACGGATTTTTTAGTTTCTTCTGCAGTTACGGTTTCGCCTGGCGCGATATGTTCTTTCATCAAAAAATCTCCACAATATTGCTGGTATTGGCGGACTCGCCCTGCAGCGGTTCGTTAAACAGTGCGTGCATTGTTGCCCAGGCCAGATCGGCATGGCTGGCTTCTTCGCTGCGGCTGGCTTCATAGGTCGGGCGGTTGCCGCTGGCGGTGGTGGCGCGACGGATTGCCATAAATGACTGCGCAATGTCGGTGTGTCCGGCGTCAAACTCCAGACGACGGTGGCTGATAATGTCGTAGGCCTTGAGTACCAGGGCGTTTTTAACGTTGGGGTTGTAGACAAACTCCCGGACGGCAGGAAAGAACGCTTTCACGTTCTCGTAAACCCCGTGACCGACACCTGTCGAGTCGATGCCGATATAGGTCACGTTGTACTGTTCGGTCAGTTTTTTGATGGCGTCCGCCTGGGCGCGAAAGTCCATCCCGCGCCACTGGTGACGCTCAAGAATGCGGAACTTACCACCCGGCACGGCTGGCGGTGCCACCACCACGCATCCGGCGCTGTCGCCGTTTTGCGTACCTTTTGCCGGGTCATAACCGATCCACACTTCGCGCCAGCCAAATGGGCGCAGGGCCAGTGCATGAAAGTCGGTCCAGACTTCCCAGCTGTCCACCATGCATGCCTGCAGCTCGCTGAGCGGGAACACGGACGCGAGATCGTCCACAAACTCGCACATCAGCAGGTTCTGGTATTCGTCCGGGCTGTACTCCATGCGTAGCTGGTCGAGGTCGAACAGGTTACAGCCGCCGCGCACCGCATCTTCCACGGTGACTATCTGGCGGTACTGCCCGTCTGCGCACAGCAGGCCGGGGGCCAGATTGCTGTGGGACAGGTCGATGTCCACCTTGTCGGCTTTGTTGCGCCCACGGTTGAACAGCGCACCGGACCAGAACGGATAAGCACTATGGGTCAGGCTGGATGGCGTGGAAAAATAGGTCTGTCGCCATTTCTTGTGAATAGCCATACCGGAAGCCACTTTACGCAGCTCCTGGAATTTCGGGATCCAGAAATATTCATCCAGATACAGGTTACCGTGATAACTCTGGGCTGTGCGGGCATTGGTGCCGAGGAAGTAAAGCGTGGCCCCGTTAGGAAGCACCATCGGATCGCCTTTCAGCTCCACCTCCACTTCTTTGGCAAAGTCGATGATGTACTGTTTAAAGACGTGGGCCTGTGCCTTACTGGCGGAAAGGAAAATCTGGTTACGTCCGGTCAGCAGGGCGTCAATCAGGGCTTCACGGGCAAAGTAAAAGGTCGCGCCGATCTGGCGTGACTTCAGCAGGTTGCGGATGCGGTTGGTTTTTCCGGCTTCCCACCAGTGGCGCTGGTAGTTGAACATGGAGGAATGGAAGATTTCTTCCAGCTTCTCAATCTGTTCATCGGTGAAAACATTCTTTTCCGGCTGACGGCGTGGGCCTTTGTTGCGGTTGGCGATGTTAGGGTTTAAGTCGGCTTCGTTGCCGCCATTGTTAAACTTGCCGATCCGCGCGTGGCGCTCCGACTGGCGCGCCAGCAGGTCAATCTCTTTGAAATCTTTCCCTTCTTTGTGCTCCTTCATAATGAGCTGGCAGTAGCGTGCGGCGGTGGTGAGCTGCATCTGATCCAGCGGCCCATAGTCACCCCACTTGTCGCGTTTTTTCCAGCTGTGAACGGTTGCAACTTTCTCGCCCAGCATTTCAGCAATGCGGGCGACGCGGTATCCCTGAAAGTACAGCAGCATGGCCTGCCGACGGGGATCGAGATCTGCGGGTGTCAGTGTGGTGTTCATGGCACAAACCTACAGCCTTGAATGAAGGCTTTCCCCGCCTGCGGTTTGTGTGGTTGTCGGTACAAATACCGCGCATTGTTTCACTGCCCCCATCACCGCAACCATAAGGCTCCAGTAAGTTTTTTCTAACGGAGCACGGCTCATGACAGTGAAAGCAAAGCGTTTTCGCATCGGGGTGGAAGGTGCCACCACCGACGGACGCGAAATCCAGCGTGAATGGCTGGAACAGATGGCAGCCAGCTACAACCCGGCGGTGTATACCGCGCTGATTAACCTTGAGCACATCAAGTCTTATCTGCCGGACAGCACCTTTAACCGCTACGGCAAGGTGACGGCGCTGTTTGCTGAAGAAATCACGGAAGGTCCGCTGGCAGGCAAGATGGCGCTGTATGCCGACGTTGAGCCAACGGAGTCCCTGGTGGAACTGGTGAAAAAAGGCCAGAAATTATTCACCTCTATGGAAGTCAGCCCGAAGTTCGCTGATACGGGCAAAGCCTACCTGGTCGGCCTGGCTGCCACTGATGACCCTGCCAGTCTGGGTACGGAAATGCTGACATTCAGCGCCAGTGCAGCCCATAACCCGCTGGCAAACCGCAAGCAGAATCCTGCCAATCTCTTTACCGCTGCAGAGGAAACGGTGATCGAACTGGAAGAAATCCAGGAGGACAAGCCGTCCCTGTTTACCCGTGTCACGGCGCTGTTCACCAAAAAAGAGCAGTCCGACGATGCCCGGTTCTCTGATGTGCATAAGGCCGTGGAGCTGGTCGCCACTGAGCAGCAGAACCTGAGCGCACGCACCGAAAAATCCCTGTCTGAGCAGGAAGAACGCCTGTCTGAGCTGGAGACTGCTCTGCAGGAGCAGCAAACCGCCTTTAACGAACTGGTGAATAAGCTGAGTCATGAAGACAGCCGCCAGGACTACCGCCAGCGTGCAACAGGCGGTAACGCCCCCGCTGACACTCTGACCAATTGCTGATGGAGCATAAAACCCGATGAAGAAGAATACCCGCTTTGCTTTTAACGCTTACCTGCAGCAGCTGGCGCGTCTGAACGGTGTGGCAGTTGAAGAACTGTCCAGCAAGTTCACCGTGGAGCCGTCCGTGCAGCAGACGCTGGAAGACCAGATCCAGCAGTCCGCCGCTTTCCTGACGCTGATTAATGTCACCCCGGTGACTGAACAGTCCGGTCAACTGCTGGGGCTGGGTGTTGGTAGTACCATTGCCGGAACCACTGATACCTCCGCGAAAGAGCGTGAACCCGTCGATCCGACGCTGATGGTCGATGTGGAATACAAATGCGAGCAGACCAACTTTGACACGGTGCTGACCTACGCGAAGCTGGATCTGTGGGCGAAGTTTCAGGATTTCCAGGTGCGTATCCGTGACGCCATCGTAAAACGTCAGGCACTGGACCGCATCATGATCGGCTTTAACGGCGTGAAGCGTGCGAAAACCTCCAACCGTAGCGAAAACCCGCTGCTGCAGGATGTGAACAAAGGCTGGCTGCAGAAAATCCGTGAGGATGCACCGGATCACGTCATGGGCAGCACCACCACGGGCGGTGAAACCACACCGGGCGCAGTGAAAGTCGGCAAAGGTGGCGAATATGCCAACCTGGACGCCGTAGTGATGGATGCCGTTAATGAGCTTATCGACGTGGTCTACCAGGACGATGACGATCTGGTGGTGATTTGCGGTCGTGAACTGCTGTCTGACAAGTATTTCCCGCTGGTCAACAAAGAGCAGGAAAACAGTGAAAAACTGGCTGCAGATATGATCATCAGCCAGAAACGCATGGGTGGCCTGCAGGCCGTGCGTGCGCCGTTCTTCCCGCCGAATGCGCTGCTGATCACCCGTCTGGATAACCTGTCCATCTACTGGCAGGAAGACACCCGCCGCCGTTCAGTTATCGACAACCCGAAACGTGACCGGATTGAAAATTTTGAATCCGTTAACGAAGCCTACGTGGTTGAGGACTACCGCTGCGCCGCACTGGTGGAAAACATCCAGATTGGCGACTTCAGCGCCGCCGCAGCAGAAGCCGGAGCGTAAACCATGAGCCTGAGTCCCGCACGGCAGCATCGCCTGCGCGTTCAGGCTGAACAGGCCGCCCGCGAGGGCGGCAGCGTTCGCCACGCGTCGGGCTATGACCTGATGCTGCTGCAACTGGCGGAAGACCGCCGCCGTCTCAAGGGTGTTCAGTCCACGGTCAAAAAAGCGGAAATCAAGGTGGAGCTGCTGCCGAAGTACGCCGCCTGGGCAGAGGGTGTCCTGGCTGCCGGAGGCGCTCAACAGGATGACGTGCTGATGTACGTGATGCTGTGGCGCATTGATGCCGGAGATTATGCCGGGGCGCTGGAGATCGGGCGTCATGCCCTGCGTCATGGCTGGGTGATGCCGCTGGGTAACCGCAACGTGCAGACCGTGCTGGCAGAGGAAATGGCAGACGCGGCGCAGAGCGCAATGCTTGCCGCCACCGGCTTTGATGCCGATCCGCTGCTGCAGACGCTGGAGCTGACAGACGGTCTGGATATGCCGGACCAGTCACGGGCACGTCTGCATAAAGCGATTGGCGCGGTCCTGAGTGAAAGCAATCCGGCGTCCGCCCTTAATCATCTCAACCATGCGTTACAGCTCGATCCCCGCTGTGGCGTGAAAAAAGACAAACAGCAGCTGGAGCGCAGACTGCGCAATGACAGCTGCTGACAGAACGTGCCCCCGCGCACGGGCGGCACGGGGTGGCGAAAGGCACAGCCACATCAAAACCCCGTCCACCGCCCTTTATATCAGGAGAAAGCAGCATGAAGTTTGTTGCGCCAGAACAGGCACCGGAACAGGCGGAAATCATCAGAAATACGCCGTTCTGGCCTGATGTGGACCTGTCGGAGTTTCGCAGTGTCATGCGCACTGACGGCACGGTGACGCAGCCGCGTTTAAAACAGGTTGCGCTGTCGGCAATTTCGGAGGTCAACGCAGAGCTGTATGAGTTTCGCAGACGCCAGCAGATGCTGGGGTATGCCTCGCTGGCAGAGGTTCCGGCGGAACAGCTGGACGGCAAAAGTGAGCGCATTCAGCACTATTTCAACGCGGTTTACTGCTGGGCACGCGCCATGCTCAACGAGCGTTATCAGGACTATGACGCCACGGCGTCCGGTGTGAAGCGGGGCGAGGAACTGGCAGAAGCAAGCGGTGATTTGTGGCGTGACGCCCGCTGGGCCATCAGCCGGGTACAGGATGCGCCGCACTGTACAGTGGAGCTTATCTGATGAAAGTGCGTGCGCATCAGTATGACACGGTGGACGCGCTTTGCTGGCGTCATTACGGGCGCACGCAGGGTGTCACGGAGCAGGTACTGAAGGCAAATCCGGGGCTTGCCGAATACGGCCCCTTTTTACCTCACGGGCTGCAGGTGGAGCTGCCGGACACTCCGACTACCACCACCGTGCAGACCGTTCAGTTATGGGACTGAATTATGACGCTTGAGCGAATCAGCGCCTTTATCACGTATTGCATCGCCGTCGTGCTGGCCTGGCTGGGCGATTTGTCCATCAAGGATGCCTCAACGCTGGGCGGCCTGATGATCGGTGTGCTGATGCTGGCTATCAACTGGTACTACAAACACAAAGCCTACCAGCTTCTGCGCGACGGGCAGATCTCGCGGGAGGACTATGAATCCATCAATCGTTAAACGCTGCCTTGTCGGGGCCGTGCTGGCTATTGCTGCCACGCTGCCGGGTTTTCAGCAGCTTCACACCTCCGTGGAAGGGCTGAAACTGATTGCCGATTACGAAGGTTGTCGTCTGCAGCCGTATCAGTGCAGCGCGGGTGTCTGGACCGACGGCATTGGTAATACGTCGGGCGTCATTCCCGGCAAAACCATTACGGAGCGACAGGCAGCAGAAGGGCTGATCTCCAACGTGCTGCGTGTGGAGCGGGCGCTGGAAAGGTGTGTGAAGCAACAGCCACCGCAGAAGGTGTATGACGCTACGGTGTCGTTTGCCTTCAACGTGGGGACGGGCAATGCCTGTAGTTCCACGCTGGTGAAATTGCTCAATCAGCGGCGCTGGGCGGATGCGTGCCGACAGTTGCCGCGCTGGGTGTATGTAAAAGGTGTGTTTAATCAGGGGCTGGATAACCGCCGTGCGCGGGAGATGGCCTGGTGCTTACAGGGAGCAAACTGAAATGAAAAAGAAAGTAATCAGCGGGCTGTTTCTGATGTTATGGATGGCGCTGTTGATCGCAGCAATGGTGTATCCGCAGGGGATTTTTCCGGTACTGGCAGCGTCCGGTGTCTGGGTAGCCTGTCTGCTGACATGGGCGGTAATTCCGGTATCACTGGCTGCGTTAATTAAGAACGGCCCGCTCTGGCAGGAGTTGAGGGCATCTTTGCTGAAGACCATTACCCGAAAAGAAAACGTATTTATCAGCTGGGTGATGCGATTGCTGATTGTCGTAAGTCTCGCCTGGACGGGGTGGGCCATTACCCTGGTCTTTTATCTGCTGACCGTTATTGCCTTCCGGATCACCCGTAACCAGATGGCGCAACAGGTAGCAGCATGAACCGGTTGCTGCTGGTTGTGCTGGCGTTATTACTGGCGACGCTGGGCTGGCAGACGTGGCGGCTGGCTGATGCCAACCGGACCATCAGCAAGCAGGCGGACGAGCTGCAGAGCAAAAGCCAGGCACTGGCAAAGAGCAACAGCCAGCTTATCAGCCTGTCCATTCTGACTGAAACCAATAACCGGGAGCAGGCGCGGCTCTATGCCGACGCAGAACAGACCAGCGCGCTGCTGAGACAACGACAACACCGGATTGAGGAACTGAAACGTGAGAACGAGGATTTACGCCGCTGGGCTGATACTCCTTTGCCTGCTGACATTATCCGGCTGCGGGAACGTCCGGCACTCACCGGAGGTGCAGCTTACCGTCAGTGGTTGTCCGCGAGTGACGCCGTGTCGGCTGGATCAGGCAGCGCCGCGCACTAACGGTGATCTGAACGCGTTGCTGGATGAAACGGAGGCCGCCTGGGCGGTCTGTGCAGACAAAGTGGACATGATTATTGCGTGTCAGGAGCGAAACAGTGAACAAACCACAATCCCTGCGCCACGCCCTTAATAAAGCAGTGCCTTATGTCCGTAATAACCCGGACAAACTGCATCTGTTTGTGGATAACGGTTCGCTGGTTGCCACGGGGGCCAGCTCCATGTCATGGGAGTACCGCTACACCCTGAACGTGGTGATTGAGGATTTCAGCGGCGACCAGAATTTGCTGATGGCCCCGGTTTTGCTGTGGCTGCGGGATAACCAGCCCGATGCCATGAATAACCCGGCGTTACGGGAAAAGCTATTCACCTTTGAGGTGGATATTCTGCGCAACGATGTCTGTGATATCAGCCTCAACCTGCAACTGACGGAGCGTGTGCTGGTCAGCACTGACGGCAGTGTGTCGAGTGTTGAAGCGGTAGCGGAACCCGATGAACCTGAAGAAATGTGGACGGTGAAACGTGGCTGAACTGCAGAAGGTGGACGACTGGCTGAGTGCCTTGCTGGCGAATCTTGAGCCAGCCGCAAGAAGCCACATGATGCGCCAGCTGGCGCAGGAGCTGCGCCGGACACAGCAGCAGAATATCAGGATGCAACGCAACCCTGACGGCAGCAGTTATGAACCGCGACGGGTAACAGCACGCAGTAAAAAGGGGCGCATCAAACGTCAGATGTTTGCAAAGCTGCGCACCACAAAATACCTGAAAACCGCCGCCAGCGCGGATTCTGCCAGCGTACAGTTTGAAGGCAAGGTACAGCGCATTGCCCGTGTTCATCACTACGGCCTGCGCGATCGCGTCAGTCGTAAGGGACCGGAGGTCCGTTACGCAGAGCGTCGCCTTCTGGGTGTAAATGATGATGTTGAGGTAATGACCCGTGACATGATTCTGCAATGGCTGGCGGGGTGATCTTTGTATCAGCACTGATACAAGTTGCAGCACTGCCGCCTTTCTTCCCCTGATGGCAACCTTTCCCTATGAACGCACAATTAACCGAAATCATGCGCCTTATCACCAATCTGATCCGCACAGGTGTAGTCACCGAAGTGGACCGGGAAAACTGGCTGTGTCGGGTGAAAACGGGCGACCTTGAAACCAACTGGATTAACTGGCTGACACTGCGCGCGGGCAAATCGCGCACCTGGTGGAAACCGTCTGTGGGTGAGCAGGTTGTGCTGTTCAGCCTGGGTGGCAATCTGGAAACCGCGTTTGCCCTGCCTGCTGTCTACTCAAATCAGTTTCCGCCACCTTCAGACTCTGAGGACGGCAACGTGGTTGAGTACCCGGACGGTGGCTGGTTTGAATACGAACCCGCCACCGGGCGCTGGTATGTCAGGGGCATCAAATCAATGGTCATTGAGACCGCTGACAATATCACCCTGAAAACCAGTGAGTTTGTACTGGAGGCTGACCGCACGCGCATTAACAGCGAAGTGGTGATCAATGGTGGCGTTACCCAGGGCGGCGGAGCGATGAGTTCTAACGGGATTGTGGTTGATGCACATCAGCATACTGGCGTCCTGAAAGGCGGCGACACAACCGGAGGCCCGGTATGACGCTTTATAGCGGGATGAACAATACCAGCGGCAAAGCCATTACTGATATTGACCATCTGCGCCAGTCGGTGCGGGACATTCTGCTGACGCCGCAGGGTAGCCGCATTGCTCGCCGTGAATATGGTTCCCTGCTGTCGGCACTGATAGACCAGCCACAAAATCCGGCATTGCGCCTGCAGGTCATGTCGGCAGTGTATGTGGCGCTGAGTCGCTGGGAGCCACGGCTGACGCTGGATTCCATCACCATCAACAGCAACTTTGACGGTTCTATGGTGGTGGAGCTGACCGGGCGGCAGAATAACGGTGTGCCTGTGTCCCTTTCCGTATCAACAGGAGCAGAGAATGGCAGTGATTGACCTTTCGCAGTTGCCTGCACCGCAGATTGTGGATGTGCCCGACTTTGAGACGCTGCTTGCCGAACGCAAGGCAGAATTTGTGGCGCTTCATCCGAAGGATGAGCAGGAAGCCGTGATCCGCACGCTGGAACTGGAATCTGAACCCGTCACCAAATTGTTGCAGGAGAACGCTTACCGTGAGTTGCTTCTGCGCCAGCGCATTAACGAAGCCGCGCAGGCAGTGATGGTGGCTTATGCCATAGGGGGCGATCTGGACCAGCTCGCTGCCAATTACAACGTGAAACGCCTGACGGTGACGCCTGCTGATAATGACGCTGTGCCGCCCGTTGCTGCTGTGATGGAAAGTGATGAAGCGTTACGCCTGCGTGTGCCTGCAGCCTTTGAAGGGCTTTCAGTTGCGGGGCCAACTGCAGCTTATGAATTTCATGCCCGAAGCGCCGACGGTCGGGTGGCGGATGCCAGTGCAACCAGCCCGGCACCTGCAGAGGTGGTGCTGACTGTCCTTAGCCGCGAAGGCGATGGAACTGCAGAAAAAGACCTGCTGGATGTGGTGGAAAAAGCTCTGAACAGTGAGAACGTCCGCCCGGTGGCTGACCGTCTTACGGTTCGCAGCGCAGAAATAATCCCGTATCGCGTGGAAGCCACCATTTTTCTCTATCCGGGACCGGAAGCAGAGCCGGTAATGGCAGCGGCAAAAGCCAGCCTGCAGAAGTACATCGCCAGTCAGACGCGTCTTGGTCGGGATATTCGCCGTAGCGCCATCTTTGCCGCCCTGCATGTTGAGGGTGTGCAGCGTGTGGAGCTGGCTTCTCCTCTGGCGGATGTGGTCCTGAACAAAACACAGGCGGCATCATGTACGCAGTGGAGCGTAACCAACGGAGGAACGGATGAATAGTCTGCTGCCACCGGGTTCAACACCACTGGAGCGCCGACTGGCACAAACCTGCAGCGGGATTTCTGATTTGCAGGTGCCGCTACGTGACTTGTGGGATCCGGCTACCTGTCCGGTCAGTTTCCTGCCTTATCTCGCCTGGGCGTTCTCTGTGGATCGCTGGGACGAGAGCTGGACAGAAAGCGTCAAACGCCAGGTGGTGAAGGATGCTTTTTATATTCATCAGCACAAAGGAACCACCAGTGCCGTGCGGCGGGTGGTGGAGCCGTTCGGCTTTCTGATCCGCATTATTGAGTGGTGGCAGACCGGAGAAACACCAGGCACGTTTCGCCTGGATATCGGCGTGCAGGATCAGGGCATCACTGAAGATACCTATCTGGAACTTGAGCGACTGATAAGCGATGCCAAACCATGTAGCCGTCACATGATCGGCATGTCCATCAATCTGCAGACCAGCGGTCCGCATTGGGTGGGGGCCGTCAGCTATCTTGGCGAAGAAATCACGATCTATCCGTATATCAACGAAACAATTATTTCTGGCGGCACCGCGCATGAAGGCGGAGCGGTCCATGTTATTGACACAATGAGAGTGAATCCATGAGCACAAAATTTTATACCCTGCTGACGGATATTGGCGCGGCGAAACTTGCCAGCGCCACTGCACTTGGTGTGCCGCTTAAAATTACCCATATGGCGGTGGGCGATGGCGGCGGAACATTGCCGACGCCGGACGCAAAGCAGACTGCACTGGTAAATGAGAAACGCCGGGCTGCGCTGAATATGCTCTATATCGACCCGCAGAACAGCAGCCAGATTATTGCTGAACAGGTGATCCCTGAAAACGAGGGCGGTTGGTGGATACGTGAAGTGGGCCTGTTTGATGAGTCAGGGGCATTGATTGCCGTAGGCAACTGCCCGGAAAGCTACAAGCCGCAACTGGCTGAAGGCAGCGGACGCACCCAGACCGTGCGCATGGTGCTGATAACCAGCAGCACGGACAATATCACCCTGAAAATCGACCCTGCCGTCGTGCTGGCAACCCGCAAGTATGTGGATGACAAGGCACTGGAGCTGAAGGTGTACGTGGATGACAAGATGGCAAAACATCTTGCCGCGCCGGACCCGCATTCACAGTATGCACCCAAAGAAAGCCCGACGTTTACCGGAACACCCAAAGCGCCAACGCCAGCGGCGGGGAATAATACCACGCAGGTTGCGACCACTGCGTTTGTACAGGCGGCACTGCTCACCCTGATTGACGGTGCGCCTGCCACGCTGGACACGCTGAAAGAAATTGCCGCAGCCATTAACAATGACCCGAAATTCAGCACCACCATTAACAATGCGCTGGCACTGAAAGCGCCGCTGTCGAGTCCGGCACTTACCGGGACGCCAACAGCACCGACTGCGGCACAGTCGGTCAACAATACACAGATTGCCACCACGGCTTTTGTGAAATCGGCGATTGCGGCAATGGTGGGTTCTGCACCTGCGGCACTGGATACGCTGAATGAACTGGCGGCGGCGCTGGGGAATGACCCGAACTTTGCCACGACGATGTTGAATGCGCTGTCAGGTAAACAACCGCTGGACAATACGCTGACCCAATTAAGCGGAAAGGGTGCCCCTGAAATTTGTGATTATCTGGGTGTGAAAGAGGCTGCAAAACGAAAGGTAGGTACAGAGGATGTTGATTCTATCCCGGATATGCGAAGTTTTCAGTCGGAACGTTACTGGCAAAAACTGCCGGGAAAAATTATTCAATGGGTTTATATCCCTCCTCATGATGGCGATCAGGTTATTACCTTGCCTGTTCCTTTCCCCGGAGGAATTTTAGGTTTTGCTGTGGGCGCAGGATATGAACCATCCAGCGGCCGGATTACCACATTTGCAATAAATGTTGGAAAAGGGCCTGTTTCAACGATTGTGTCGCGCGCCAGCGATAGTATTTCTGGTGGTTCCTGTATTTTAATAGGTCACTGAATATATGAATAAATATCTGTATGACAGTAAAACAAATGCCTTTTACCCATTTATTTTGAAGGCAGACTATGAGCGTTCAGGCACCTGGCCTGAAAGTGGTGTGGAAGTTGGAGACGATGTTTTTCTGGAGTTTGTGAGGATTAACCCAGGCAAAGTCAGGGTTGCAGGAATGGACGGAATGCCTGCATGGGCAGATGCACCGGAACCGACACCAGAACAAATCATTGACTCGGCAACCCGTGAAAAACAACGACGTATCGATGATGCCAATGAGTACATGAACAATAAGCAATGGCCGGGTAAAGCTGCCATCGGACGTATGAACACCGAAGAGTTGAGAGAGTATAATTTGTGGCTGGATTATCATGACGCACTGAATTCCATTGACGTCAGTATGGCACCAGCCATCAACTGGCCAGAACCTCCTCCACAGTAAAGTCTTCCCCCGCGCCTGCGGGGATTTTGTCATCCCGCCGTTGTGCCATTTTCCATACAAACCCCATCGCGTGCACCCTGCGCGTATCAACCAGAACATAGGCAGACCCCCTCTACAACCGGAGAGACTGCCTTATGGCTCAGGATTACCACCACGGGGTGCGCGTTGTTGAAGTCAACGAAGGCACCCGATCCATTACCACGGTGAGCACCGCCATCGTGGGCATGGTCTGCACGGGCGATGATGCCGATGCAAAAATGTTTCCTCTTAATAAACCCGTGCTGATCACTGATGTACTGACCGCCAGCGGTAAAGCGGGTGAGTCCGGCACGCTGGCCCGTTCGCTGGATGCCATCGCTGACCAGGCAAAACCCGTGACCGTTGTTGTGCGTGTGCCACAGGGTGAAACGGAAGAAGAAACCACAACCAATATCATTGGCGCAGTGACCGCCGAGGGTAAAAAAACAGGTATGAAAGCCCTGTTATCTGCCCAGTCACAGCTCGGCGTTAAACCGCGCATTCTCGGCGTGCCGGGTCACGATAACAAAGCCGTTGCGACTGAGCTGCTGAGTGTGGCGCAAAGCCTGCGCGGGTTTGCTTACCTGTCAGCGTATGGCTGCAAGACGGTACAGGAGGCGATCACCTACCGCGAAAACTTCAGCCAGCGTGAAGGGATGCTGATCTGGCCGGATTTTATCAGCTGGGACACGGTGCTGAATGCCGAAGCAACGGCTTATGCCACCGCCCGTGCGCTTGGTCTGCGCGCCAAAATTGATGAGCAGACCGGGTGGCACAAAAGCCTGTCCAACGTGGGCGTGAACGGTGTCACCGGAATTTCTGCTGATGTGTTCTGGGATCTGCAGGACCCGGCAACCGATGCGGGACTGCTTAACCAGAACGACGTCACCACGCTTGTGCGCAAGGATGGTTTCCGCTTCTGGGGTTCCCGCTGCCTGAGCGATGATCCGCTCTTTGCCTTCGAAAACTACACCCGCACGGCGCAGGTGCTGATGGACACGATGGCAGAAGCGCATATGTGGGCGGTGGACAAACCGCTGAACCCGTCGCTGGCCCGCGACATTATCGAAGGTATCCGCGCCAAAATGCGCAGCCTGGTCAGTCAGGGCTATCTCATTGGTGGTGATTGCTGGCTGGACGAGTCGGTGAATGACAAAGACACTCTGAAAGCCGGAAAACTCACCATCGACTACGACTACACGCCAGTGCCGCCACTTGAAAACCTGATGCTGCGCCAGCGCATCACCGATCAGTACCTGGTGAATTTCTCCAGCCAGGTCAGCGCGTAAGGGGACAACATGGCTTTACCACGTAAATTAAAACACCTGAACCTGTTTAACGACGGGAACAACTGGCAGGGGATCGTTGAGTCGCTGACGCTGCCGAAATTTACCCGCAAATATGAGAAGTATCGCGGCGGCGGAATGCCGGGTGCGGTGGATGTGGATCTGGGGCTGGATGACGGCGCACTGGATACTGAATTTTCCATTGGTGGCACTGAGCTGCTGCTGTTTAAGCAGATGGGCAAAGCTACGGTGGATGGTATCCAGTTGCGCTTTACCGGCTCTATCCAGCGTGATGATACCGGGGAAGTGCAGGCCGTGGAGCTTGTGGTGCGTGGGCGCCACAAAGAAGTGGATTCCGGCGAGTGGAAGACGGGTGAAAGCAACACCACCAAAGTGACCAGCACCAACAGCTACGCGAAGCTGACCATCAATGGTGAGGTGCTTTATGAAGTGGACCTTATCAACATGGTGGAAATTGTGGACGGTGTGGACCTGATGGAAGCGCACCGCAACGCCCTCGGCCTCTGATCTATCTGAACGGCGCGGGATACCGCGCCAGAACCCAATTTACAGGACAGCAAAATGAGCGATAAGCAGACTGAAAAGACCATTCAACTGGATACCCCCATCATGCGTGGTAAAACTGAAATCACCGAAATTGTGCTGCGTAAACCGCAGTCCGGAGCGCTGCGCGGTACACGCCTGCAGGCCATTATGGATATGGATGTGAACGCGATGATGACCGTGATCCCCCGCATCTCCAGTCCGGCACTGACTGCACAGGAAATTGCAGAGATGGACCCGGCAGATCTCACTGCCATGTCGGTTGAGGTTGTCACTTTTTTGTTGAAGAAGTCGGTGCTTGCCGGTTTACCGACAGCCTGACGGTTGACGATCTGGTGGCTGATATCGCCACCATCTTTCACTGGCCGCCATCCGTTACTGACGTTATGCCGCTGACCGAAGTGCTGGAATGGCGGTATAAAGCGATTCAGAGAAGTGGGGCCAGCCATGAGTGACAATAACCTGCGTCTGCAGGTCATTCTTAATGCGGTTGACAAGCTCACCCGCCCATTTCGATCTGCGCAGGCCAGTTCAAGAGAACTGGCTGCTGCTGTCAAAAAATCCCGCGATGCAATAAAGCAGCTTGATCAGGCCGGGAGCAGTCTGGACAGCTTCCGAAAGCTGCAGGCAGAAAATCAGAAATTAGGCGACAGGCTGAACTATGCCCGCCAGCGTGCAAATTTGCTCAGTCAGGAACTGGGAGCGATGGGGCCGCCTTCGCAACGTCAGGTTGTCGCTCTGGGCCGTCAACGGCTGGCTGTTCAGCGCCTGGAAGAACGCCAGAAAAAGCTGCAGCAGCAGACGGCGCTTGTGCGTGCAGAACTTTATCGTGCTGGTATTTCAGCTAATGATGGCGCCAGTGCGACGGCCCGCATTACCCGTGAAACGATGCGTTATAACAGGCAGCTTTCTGAGCAGGAATCGAGGTTACGACGTGTCGGGGAGCAACAGCGAAAAATGCACGCCGCCCGGGGGGCTTACGCCAGTCGTCTTGAGGTAAGGGATCGTATTGCCGGGGCCGGAGCCACCACCACGGCTGCAGGGCTGGCAATGGGCGCGCCAGTGATGGCGGCAGTAAAAAGCTATACCAGTATGGAAGATGCCATGAAAGGTGTGGCAAAGCAGGTCAATGGTTTGCGTGACGATAATGGCAACCGCACTGCGCGTTTTTATGAAATGCAGGATGCCATCAAGGCTGCCAGCGAACAGTTGCCGATGGAAAACGGTGCGGTGGACTTCGCCGCACTGGTTGAAGGTGGGGCGCGCATGAACGTCGCAAACCCTGACGACAGCTGGGAAGACCAGAAACGTGACCTGCTGGCCTTCGCCAGCACGGCGGCAAAGGCGGCAACAGCCTTTGAACTGCCAGCGGATGAACTGTCAGAAAGTCTGGGGAAAATCGCCCAGCTCTACAAAATCCCTACCCGCAATATTGAACAGCTCGGTGATGCGCTGAACTATCTGGATGATAACGCCATGTCGAAAGGAGCGGACATCATTGATGTCATGCAACGCCTGGGCGGTGTGGCTGACCGTCTGGATTATCGTAAAGCGGCGGCGCTGGGTTCCACCTTCCTGACACTGGGCGCTGCGCCGGAGGTTGCAGCCAGTGCAGCAAACGCGATGGTGCGTGAATTGTCCATTGCCACCATGCAAAGTAAGAGTTTCTTTGAAGGAATGAATCTGCTGAAACTCAATCCTGAAGTGATTGAAAAGCAGATGACGAAGGATGCGATGGGAACTATCCAGCGTGTGCTGGAGAAGGTGAACGAACTGCCGCAGGATAAGCGTCTGTCTGCCATGACCATGTTGTTTGGTAAAGAGTTTGGCGATGACGCGGCGAAACTGGCAAACAACCTGCCGGAACTGCAGCGTCAGTTAAAACTGACAGCGGGCAATGATGCGCTCGGCTCCATGCAGAAAGAATCCGACATCAACAAGGACTCACTTTCTGCTCAGTGGTTGCTGGTCAAAACCGGAGCGCAGAACACCTTCAGTAGCCTGGGCGAAACGCTGCGCCAGCCGCTGATGGATATTCTGTACACGGTGAAAAGCGTCACGGGGGCGTTGCGTCGCTGGGTGGAAGCTAACCCGGAATTGACGGGCACACTGATGAAAGTAGCCGCTGTGGTGGCTGCCGTTACCGTGGGACTCGGCACCTTAGCGGTGGTGCTGGCTGCAGTGCTGGGGCCGCTGGCAGTGATCCGTCTGGGATTCTCTGTGCTGGGTATCAAAACGTTACCTTCCGTTACGGATGCAGTAACACGAACCAGCAGCGCGTTGTCCTGGCTGGCTGGCGCTCCACTGGCAGTGCTTCGACGCGGGCTTGCTTCATCGGGGAGCACTGCGGGTTTGCTTACTGCGCCGCTGTTGTCTTTGCGCCGCACGGCAGCATTGACAGGGAATGCCCTGAAAACTGTGGCAGCTGCGCCTGTTGCACTCTTGCGGTCCGGTTTATCCGGTTTACGTGCTGTTGCCGTGATGTTTATGAATCCACTGGCAGCACTACGCGGCGGGCTGACCGCCACAGGCGCGGTGTTGCGTGTGCTGGCATCCGGTTCGCTGGCGATGCTGCGCGTTGCCCTGTATGCCGTATCAGGTCTGTTAGGTGCTCTGCTCAGTCCGATAGGTCTTGTGGTTACTGCACTGGCGGGTGTGGCGCTGGTTGTCTGGAAATACTGGCAACCCATCACCGCATTTCTCGGTGGCGTGGTGGAAGGATTCAAAGCAGCGGCTGGTCCCATCAGTGCCGCATTCGAACCACTTAAGCCTGTGTTCCAGTGGATTGGCGACAAAGTGCAGGCGCTGTGGGGCTGGTTTACTGACCTGCTGACGCCTGTTAAGTCGACCTCTGCCGAACTGCAGAGCGCAGCGGCAATGGGGCGACGATTCGGGGAGGCACTGGCGGAAGGGCTGAATATGGTCATGCACCCGCTGGACTCCCTGAAATCCGGCGTTTCCTGGTTGCTGGAGAAACTCGGCATTGTCAGTAAAGAGGCTGCAAAAGCGAAACTGCCGGAAAGCGTGACGCGTCAGCAACCTGCGACGGTGAATGCAGACGGTAAAGTGATAATGCCATCGGGTGGTTTTCCGTCATGGGGATATGGCTTTGCGGGGATGTATGACAGCGGCGGGTATATCCCGCGCGGGCAGTTCGGCATTGTCGGTGAAAACGGGCCGGAAATTGTCAACGGTCCGGCAAACGTGACCAGCCGGAGAAATACCGCTGCACTGGCTGCGGTTGTCGCCGGAATGATGGGCGTTGCTGCCGCGCCAGCAGAGCTTCCACCGTTGCATCCTTTGGCGCTTCCCGCGAAAGGCGGTGAAGCGATGGTGAGTCGCGCAGCTGCTGTGCCGCCCGTTCACCGGATTGAGGCACCGACGCAGATCATCATCCAGACGCAGCCAGGACAAAGTGCGCAGGATATTGCGCGGGAGGTGGCACGCCAGCTTGATGAACGTGAACGCAGGCTGAAGGCAAAAGCCAGGAGTAACTACAGCGATCAGGGGGGATACGACGTATGATGATGGTGCTGGGATTGTACGTGTTTATGCTGCGCACCGTACCGTATCAGGAGCTGCAGTATCAACGCAGCTGGCGACATGCGGCAAACAGTCGGGTAAATCGTCGTCCGTCCACGCAGTTTCTGGGACCGGACAACGACATGCTGACGCTTTCCGGTGTTCTTATGCCGGAGATAACAGGCGGCAGGCTGTCGTTGCTGGCACTAGAGCAGATGGCAGAACAGGGGAAAGCATGGCCCCTGATTGAAGGCAGCGGCACGATTTACGGCATGTATGTGATTGAGGGACTGAATCAGACTAAAACGGAGTTTTTCCGCGACGGTATGCCGCGCCGGATTGAGTTCACCCTGTCGCTCAAACGGGTGGATGAATCCCTGTCCGATATGTTCAGTGATCTCAGTGCGCAACTGAATAATCTGCAGGAAACGGCAACATCTGCTTTAGGCGATATCAGTAAAACGGTGGGAGGGCTGTTGTCGTGAATTTCAGCTCTGAACTGCTTAACAAAGGCAACAAAACTCCGGCATTCAGCATCAGTATTGAAGGCAAGGATATCACCACTGTGCTGGACAACCGCCTGATGGGGCTTACGCTGACGGATAACCGGGGCTTTGAAGCGGACCAGCTTGATCTGGAACTGGATGATGCCGACGGAAAAATCGTGCTGCCGCGTCGTGGTGCGGTCATTACGCTGGCGCTGGGCTGGAAAGGGCAGCCACTTTTCCCGAAAGGGGCATTCACGGTGGATGAAATTGAACACACTGGCGCACCGGACCGCCTGACTATCCGGGCGCGAAGTGCTGATTTTCGGGAAACGCTGAATACCCGCCGTGAAAAGTCGTGGCACAAGACCACCGTTGGGGAAGTGGTGAAGGAAATAGCTGCGCGGCACAAACTGAAGATGGCACTGGGTAAAGACCTGTCGGATAAGCCCGTGGAGCATATAGACCAGACTAATGAGAGTGACGGCAGTTTTTTGATGCGGCTGGCGCGCCAGTACGGTGCTATTGCGTCGGTGAAAAATGGCAATCTGTTATTCATCCGGCAGGGACAGGGCAAAAGCGCCAGCGGTAAACCTCTGCCGGTGATCACTATCACACGTAAGGACGGCGACAGTCACCGCTTTACCCTGGCGGATCGCGGAGCCTACACGGGCGTCATTGCCAGCTGGTTGCATACCCGCGAACCTGCGAAGAAAGAAAGCACTACAGTGAAGCGTAAGCGCAGGACCAAGAAGCAGAAGAAAGAGCCGGAAGCGAAGCAGGGCGATTACCTGGTGGGGACGGATGAAAACGTGCTGGTACTTAATCGCACTTATGCCAACCGGAGCAACGCCGAACGAGCGGCAAAAATGCAGTGGGAACGCCTGCAACGCGGTGTTGCGTCATTCTCGCTGCAACTGGCAGAAGGACGGGCAGATCTTTATACGGAAATGCCTGTAAAAGTCAGTGGCTTTAAACAGCCGATAGATGATGCGGAATGGACGATTACGACTCTGACACATACCGTCAGCCCGGATAACGGTTTTACGACCAGTATTGAACTTGAAGTGAAAATTGATGATCTTGAAATGGAATAAATGGTTCTCAATATTGATATTTTGTGTATCATTGCAATGATTCTGATAGCAAAGGTAGGGATCTGGATATGATGAATTGTCCAAAGTGTGGTCATGCGGCGCACACAAGGAGCAGTTTTCAAGTAACAGAAAGCACCAAAGAGCGTTACTGCCAGTGCCAAAATATTAACTGCGGGAGCACTTTTGTTACCCATGAAACAGTGGTCCGGTTTATTGTGACACCTGCAGTGATTGCCACAGCCCCTCCACATCCATTGCCAGGTGGTCAGGGCCATATGAATTTTTAAGAAAGAGAACCTGCTACGGCAGGTTTTTATTCATCTGGGATCTCACCTGTTTCAAGAAAATGTATAAAGCCAGGCTCATCTATGATGATAGTGCCTTTCATCCTTGCTGCCGATACTTTTGATGGGCCTGCATTGTAACCGCAGCAGAGCATCTGAAGGTTTTGGGTTACAGAGGTTCTTACCGTTAATCCTTGTTCATTCGCCTTATCAACCAACCTTTCTTTATCTGCTTTCTTAAATCCGGTGAAACATACATCGAATGTATTTTTTTTCGGGCCAGACGGCTTAGTGAGATGTGAGTAGTTTTCGGGGAGGAATGTCTCGCATTCCTGAATGGCTTGTTCTTGTGAATCGTATTGTTTAAGAATGCGGTCTTTTCGGAAGGTTTTTATTCGGTCGGTGTTCTTACAAATGCCCTGTATATGATTTTCGCTATAACTGATGCTCTGTATTGAGTGAACACCGATACGACCATTTGCATTGATGTAAACAAAGTGAAGTTCTTCCATGTGAAACCTCTTGGCTTGATTTCAAGATGGCGACAGGCAAGACGGACGCAAAACTCTGTCGCCATTTTGTCGCCACTACCAAAGAAAAAGGGGCTACGCCTTCACGTAACCCCTTGATTTATTTGGTGGAGCTGGCGGGAGTTGAACCCGCGTCCGAAATTCCTACATCCTCGGTACTACATGCTTAGTCAGTCTTTACATTCGCTTGCCAGCTGCGGACAGACACGCCACTAACAAACTAGCCTGATTAAGTTTTAACGCTTCAACCCCAGGCAGGGCTTCCACGCGATCTCTTTTGGGTTTGACCTCTCTTGATCCCCGTCCTAAGAGCGGAGGCTAGGGAGAGAGGGCTCTAAGCAGGTTATTAAGCTGCTAAAGCGTAGTTTTCGTCGTTTGCGACTATTTTTTGCGGCTTTTTACGAGGCCAACCGCCCCTCGGCATGCACCTTGGGTTTCGCAAATCCCGTCGAATCCAGAATCAGCCCCAATGTGTAACGTTAAGTATACCAGATTTTTGAGCGCCATGACTAGCCCCAAAGGCGTTATCATCCTGGAATTAGCGCCTGCATAGTATGATTTTTCTTCGATTAAGCAATGGGATGGCTACATCAGTGTCAGATTTGACAGTCGACAAGATGTTCATTCGCGCCGCCGGATAGGGAGGCGCGGTGAAGATTTGATTAGTATCGCTTATATAGGTTTAACGGTGCGCATTTTTCATGATACGTGCTTTATCAACCTGCCATTCACGTTCTTTGATATCAGAACGTTTATCGTGTTGTTTCTTACCTTTCGCGACGCCGATTTTTACTTTGCACCAGGCATTTTTCCAGTACAGGGAGAGCGCTACTACGGTATAACCTTCACGGTTCACTCGGCCATAGAGAGAGTCAAGTTCGCGCTGGTTGAGAAGCAGTTTGCGGGTGCGAGTAGGGTCGCACACCACGTGCGTGGAAGCCACTGCCATCGGCGTGATGTTTGCTCCAAACAGGAACGCTTCTCCGTCGCGCAGAAGGACATAGCTGTCGCTAATATTGGCTTTTCCTGCGCGCAGGGATTTAACTTCCCAGCCTTGCAGGGCAAGTCCCGCTTCGAACTCTTCTTCAATAAAGTATTCGTGACGGGCGCGCTTGTTAAGCGCGATGGTCGCTGAACCAGGTTTATGTGCTTTTTTCTTCGTCATAAGCGTCGTGAATCATCGGTAATCTGAAATCGAAAATACCCCATATCAATCCTGCGGGGGACAAGGCTCTATCTTAGCATGAACCGGATGTTACCCAGCGTCGGGATAGCGTTTTTTTTACGGCAGGATAAATGATATTATTTGTTGGATTTTTGTTGATGGAAATTGTTATGCCTCAGATTAGCCGGACCGCACTGGTACCCTACAGCGCGGAGCAAATGTATCAGTTAGTGAATGACGTTCAGTCTTATCCTCAGTTTTTACCAGGGTGCACTGGAAGCCGGATTCTGGAGTCCACTCCTGGGCAGATGACCGCTGCGGTAGATGTGTCAAAGGCTGGGATCAGCAAAACGTTTACTACCCGCAACCAGTTGACCAGTAACCAAAGTATTCTGATGAGTCTGGTTGATGGACCGTTTAAGAAATTGATCGGCGGCTGGAGGTTTACGCCGTTGAGCCAGGACGCGTGCCGTATTGAGTTTCATCTCGACTTTGAGTTTACCAATAAGTTGATTGAACTCGCCTTTGGGCGCGTGTTTAAAGAGCTGGCAGCTAATATGGTGCAGGCTTTTACTGTTCGTGCAAAAGAGGTCTACAGTGCCAGGTAAAATTGCCGTTGAGGTGGCTTACGCATTACCCGAGAAACAATACCTGCAACGGGTAAGATTGCAGGAGGGCGCGACGGTTGAAGAAGCAATTCGCGCCAGTGGCTTGCTGGAATTGCGTACCGATATCGATTTAACTAAAAACAAAGTCGGCATTTACAGCCGTCCGGCAAAACTGAGCGATACCGTGCATGATGGAGATCGGGTGGAGATTTATCGTCCTCTCATTGCCGATCCGAAAGAGCTTCGCAGGCAACGAGCAGAAAAATCAGCGAATAAATAACAGACAGAAAAAAGGTGCTCATTGAGCACCTTTTTTTAATCGCTATAAACAGCAAATTTTATTCGTTGCCAGTCAGCGCGGGTTTGTTATCAATGTTGGTCAACACACCGCTACTGTTAAAGGTCAGCGTCAGCGTTTGCTGCGTGACACCTTCATGACCTGGTTGCTGACGGAACACATAAAACCAGGTATTCGTACCAAATGGATCGGACATCAGCGGTGTACCCAATGCGTACGCAACTTGTTGTTGCGTCATGCCAACACGTATTTTGGATACGTCGTTAGCGGTCAGATAGTTCCCCTGGTTGATGTCAGGACGGTAAACCACTCGCTCCAGAGTGGAACAGCCTGCGGTCAACATCAATAGTACTGCTGCTGCAGCAGTCAGCGTTTTACAGCGCATAGTGATTTGATTCCTTTTCGGGCCCGAGCAGTACGTGGCTCATCTGTAATATGCCGATGATAATAGACCTTTCATCACTTTAAAACCTTTTGCTTTCCGGTCTTACGGCGTTTTGCTGTTTACTCTGACCGTGAAGCAGGAAAAAAGTTTACGCCGCAAGCAGTTCTTTCGCATTCGCCAGTGTGTTACGTGTGACTTCACTGCCACCAAGCAGGCGCGCCAGCTCTTGTAACCGCGCTTTTTTATCCAGGGATTGCATATGCGTTTCTGTCATCGCGCCATCGGTTTCTTTGCTGACAAAATAGTGTTGATGACCGCATCCTGCGACTTGCGGCAAATGGGTAACACACATCACCTGGGTTGATTCGCCAAGCTGACGTAGCAGTTTGCCGACAACTGCCGCTGTTGGACCGCTAATCCCTACATCCACTTCATCAAAAATCAGTGCCGGGGTTTCCATTTTACGCGCGGTAATGACCTGAATTGCCAATGCGATGCGGGACAACTCACCACCGGATGCGACTTTGGCAATAGGCTGCATTGGCTGACCTGGGTTGGTGGTTACCCGAAACTCAATACGATCGGCACCGTCAATGCCCAGGTGATGCTCGTCAAATTTAACATCAATCGTAAACTGCCCATGCGGCATAGAGAGTGCATGCATACTATCGGTGATCAGCTGTGCCAACTCATTTGCATAATGCTGGCGTTGCTGGTGTAACGCGCGTGCCGTTTCCAGTGCTTGCTGATGATGTTTCGTTACCGCCAGCGCGAGCGTTTCTTGTGAGTCGGCCTGATCGTCCAGTTGCTGCTGTTCTTCCAGTAGCGACTGGTAATACTGTGGCAATGCCTCAGGGCTGACGTGATGTTTACGTGCCAGCGAAATTTGTTTTGAGATGCGCTGTTCAAGTTCAAACAGTCGGTTGGGATCGAGATCCAGACGATCGCAGTAGTGGCGCAGTTCGTCGCTGGCTTCAGCAATCTGGATGGTAGCTTCTTCCAGCATATCAAGTACGCCGGACAGTTTGCTGTCCATGCCAATCAATTCGCTCACCAGTTGTTTAGCCGTGTAAAGCTGACTTTGCAGGTTTGCGTCTTCACCGTCGGCCATTAATGCCAATGCATTCTGACTGGTAGTCAGTAATTGACCGCTGTTCGCCAGACGTTTGTACTCTTCGTCAATTTGCTCAAACTCTCCGGGCTGCGGATTAAATTCGTTAAGTTCTTTTAATTGGTATTGCAGCAGTTCCGCACGGGCGGCGCGTTCCTGACTTAGTTGTTGATGGTGCGCGAGGTCGCGGCAGCTTTGATGCCACAACTGATAACGTACGGTCATTTCCTGGAGCAGAGAGGTTTCATTGGCATAGCCATCAAGCAGGAATTTTTGGTGCTCGGATTTGGTGAGTAATTGATGAGCGTGCTGACCATGGATCTGAATCAGCAACTGACCCAGTTCGCGCAGTTGTGACAGAGGAACAGCTGTACCGTTGATGAAACCACGGGAGCGACCATCGCTACTGATTACGCGACGAAGCAGGCATTCACGGCCATCTTCCAGTTGGTTTTCTTCCAGCCAGCGCAGAGCCGCTGGCGTATCTTTCAGTGAAAAACGGGCGCACAGGTCAGCGCGAGCAGCGCCGGTACGCACCATGTCGGCTTCAGCGCGACCACCGAGACAAAGGCCGAGGGCATCTATCGCAATAGATTTACCCGCGCCGGTTTCACCGGTTATTACGGTCATGCCGCTGTGAAAATCAATCTCAAGCTCACGAACGATAGCAAAGTTGCTGATGGTCAGTTGTGCCAACATAGTCGTTTTCCTGTATGAAAAACCATTACTGTTATTGTGTACAGTATAAACTGGTTTTATATACAGTAAAGAGGCTGGCGTAAAATTAGAATAATTTTTTTGACCAGCCGAGCTTGGTGCTTAATGTATTGAAATAGCTGTAATCTTTCGGATGAATCAAATTCAGATGATAATCACAGCGACGAATCAGGACATCTTCACCTTCCTGAATCGGCAGCGCTATCTGACTGTCGCAACTGATTTCCAGGTCGTTACGGCGATGCGAAAAACGCAGACGGATCGTGCTGCTGCTGTTTATGACCAGTGGTCGTGCTGACAACGTATGCGGGAACATGGGCACCAGGGTAATTGCATCCAGAGAGGGTGTCAGAATAGGACCGCCCGCAGAGAGGGAATAGGCAGTGGAGCCTGTTGGCGTTGAAATAATTAGTCCATCAGATCGCTGAGAAAACGCAAAGATCTCGTCGATATACACTTCGAACTCAATCATATGCGCCACTTTGCCTGGATGAAGTACAACTTCATTTATCGCTGTGCTGATGCGTTTCTGGCAATCTTGCTGGCAGACTTGCGCTTCCAGCAAAAAACGTTTCTCGCTGATGTAGTGGCCTTCCAGCACATCGGCTAATTGTTGCTGGGCGTTATCGGGGTCAAGGTCAGTCAGGAAACCCAGGTTGCCACGGTTGATTCCAATAACTTTAATATCGTAACGGGCGAGTGTGCGCGCCGCGCCCAGCATATTACCGTCGCCACCAACGACTACCGCGAGATCAGCCAGTTGCCCAATCTCCGCGAGCGTGCCAGTTTTCACATTCTTCAGTTGCAGTTCGTGAGCGATTTGTTGCTCAACGATGACCTCGTAACCTTTTGTGCACAGCCAGCGGTAGAGCATTTCATGTGTTGTCAGTGCAGTAGGGTGCCGTGGGTGTCCCACAATGCCAATACACTTGAAATGATTATTCATTTTTCCGAGGTCCTTGTTGCGAAGATTGATGACAATGTGAGTGCTTCCCTTGAAACCCTGAAACTGATCCCCATAATAAGCGAAGTTAGCGAGATGAATGCGAAAAAAACGCGGAGAAATTCATGAGTAGTAAAGAACAGAAAACGCCTGAGGGGCAAGCCCCGGAAGAAATTATCATGGATCAGCACGAAGAGATTGAGGCAGTTGAGCCAGAAGCTTCTGCTGAGCAGGTGGATCCGCGCGATGAAAAAATTGCGAATCTCGAAGCTCAGCTGGCTGAAGCCCAGACCCGTGAACGTGACGGCATTTTGCGCGTAAAAGCCGAAATGGAAAACCTGCGTCGTCGTACTGAACTGGATATCGAAAAAGCCCACAAATTTGCGCTGGAGAAATTCATCAACGAATTGCTGCCGGTGATTGATAGCCTGGATCGTGCGCTGGAAGTGGCTGATAAAGCTAACCCGGATATGTCCGCGATGGTTGAAGGCATTGAGCTGACGCTGAAGTCGATGCTGGATGTTGTGCGTAAGTTTGGCGTTGAAGTGATCGCCGAAACTAACGTCCCACTGGACCCGAATGTGCATCAGGCCATCGCAATGGTGGAATCTGATGACGTTGCGCCAGGTAACGTACTGGGCATTATGCAGAAGGGTTATACGCTGAATGGTCGTACGATTCGTGCGGCGATGGTTACTGTAGCGAAAGCAAAAGCTTAATATCTGTTTTCGTAATAAATCACGGCCCAGCATGCGAATGCCGGGCCGTTTTTTTTACTCCGCCACACTCTCGCGCAGCGGTTTCACAGGAAAAACTTTTACCTGCTTAATCATATTGTCCTGTACGTCGAGAATATCGATATCGTACTCGCCAATACGTACGCGGGTGCCTGCGACAGGAATCTCTTCCAGTGCCTCAAGAATGACGCCATTAACCGTGCGGGCATCATCTTCCGGTAGATGCCAGTTAAAGGCTTTGTTGATTTCCCGCACGTTGGCAGTGCCATCAATAATCACCGAACCGTCGTTTTGCGGCGTGACTTCTTCGGCAAGTGTTGGCGACATCGACGTAGTGAAATCGCCGACAATCTCTTCCAGAATATGTTCAACCGTCACCAGCCCCTGAATGTCTCCATACTCGTTGACGACCAGGCCGACTTTCTTTTTGTTGCGCTGAAACTTCACCAGCTGCGTGCTGAGCGGCGTGCCTTCCGGGACAAAATAGATTTCGTCCGCGGCGCGTAGCATGGTTTCTTTGGTGAACTCTTTTTTCTCCGACATCAACCGCCAGGCTTCACGTACTCGCAGCATACTGATGGCGTCGTCCAGCGAATCACGGTAGAGCACGATGCGCCCGTGAGGTGAGTGGGAGAGTTGGCGCAGAATCGATTTCCAGTCATCGTTGATATCAATACCGATAATTTCACTGCGCGGCACCATGATGTCATCAACGGTCATTTTTTCCAGATCGAGCACCGAAAGCAGCATATCCTGATTGCGACGGGAAATTTGTGAACGCGATTCATGCACGATAGTACGCAACTCTTCTTTGCTCAAAGAGCCGCTAACCACGATATCGGTTTTGATGCCCATCATGCGCATTAACATGCGGGTAATCGCATTCAGCAACCAGACCAGCGGCATCATCAAAATTTGCAGCGGAGCCAGCAGAAAACTACTCGGATAAGCGACTTTTTCCGGGTACAGCGCAGCAATGGTTTTCGGCAATACCTCAGCAAAAACCAGTACGACAAAAGTCAGCACACCAGTCGCAATTGCCACGCCCGCATCGCCGTACAAACGCATCCCGACAATAGTGCCGAGCGCGGAGGCAAGAATATTGACCAGGTTATTGCCGATTAACACAAGGCTAATCAGGCGGTCTGGCTTACGCAGCAATTTTTCGACGCGTTTGGCCGAGCGATTACCCTGTTTCGCCATATGTCGCAGACGATAGCGGTTGAGGGTCATCATTCCGGTTTCGGACCCGGAAAAATAGGCTGAAATGACCACCATGATGATCAGAATAATGATCAACGTAGTAGTAGAAATGTGTTCCAGGGGAAACTCCTTTTCTGGGGTTAGCTGATTAACTGCTGGACAATTCGGCTGCCGAAATAGGCCAGTGTCAGAATGACTGCACCCGCGACGTTAAACCAGACGACGCGGCGTCCACGCCATCCTTCATGATAATGTCCCCACAGCAGCACAATATAGACAAACCACGCCACGATAGAGAGCACGGCCTTATCGATATTTTCCATGCTAAATAAGTTGTGCATGTAGAACAGGCCAGTGCAAAGAGTAAGCGTTAACAGCACCACGCCAATCTGCGTAATGTGGAACATTTTACGCTCGATACTCATCAATGGCGGCATTTCCTGACTGAATGCCAACTTTTTGTTCTTCAGTTGGTAATCAATCCATGCCAGTTGCAACGCGTACAGGGCGGCGATAATTAGCGTGGCGTAGGAAAAGAGCGATAAGCCAATGTGCACCAGCATCCCAGGCGTGGCTTCCAGGTGGGTGATGTATTCATTGGGCATGAAGGTCGCCAGCGCCAGGTTGATAAGCGCAAAGGCATAGACAATGGGTAGCAGCAACCAGCCACGATTGCGAGAAGCCACAATGGTCATTACCGTACAGATCATCAAACTGACCAATGAACCAACGTTCAGCAGGCTGAGGTTTTGTCCGCTATCACCGTCGGGCAGGATGCGGGCTTCCAGAGCGATTGCGTGGCAGACCAGCGCGATGACCGCAGAAATAATAGCCATGCGCCGCCAGCCGCCGTTTTTTTGCAGCAGACCGGGAACAATCAGCGCAAGACTGACGGAGTAGGCGACAAGCGCGAGCAGAGCAAAAACGGGCATAGTAATGTCGACAGTTTGAGCAATAAGAAAGAGAAGCAGTATAGCGTCAGGTGAACGCTGCTCCAACCGTTGCATAACAACAAAGACGCCTTCATGTTATACTGCGGCAAAATACTGATGATGTGTCGCGATTGCGGCCAACCGTTTCCACCCCAGGCGAGAGACAATGTTTGATAATTTAACCGATCGTTTGTCGCGCACGCTGCGCAATATCAGTGGCCGTGGACGCCTCACTGAAGACAACGTAAAAGATACGCTGCGCGAAGTGCGCATGGCGCTGCTGGAGGCGGACGTCGCTCTACCGGTAGTGCGTGAGTTTATCAATCGCGTAAAAGAGAAAGCGGTTGGTCATGAAGTTAATAAGAGCCTGACGCCGGGGCAGGAGTTCGTCAAAATCGTCCGTAACGAACTGATTGCGGCGATGGGCGAAGAGAACCAGACCCTGAACCTGGCTGCGCAACCGCCTGCGGTCGTGCTGATGGCGGGCCTGCAAGGTGCCGGTAAAACAACCAGCGTGGGTAAACTCGGTAAGTTCCTGCGCGAGAAGCACAAGAAGAAAGTGCTGGTGGTTTCTGCCGACGTTTATCGCCCGGCGGCAATCAAACAGCTTGAGACGCTGGCAGAGCAGGTGGGCGTTGATTTCTTCCCTTCTGATGTTGGTCAGAAGCCGGTAGATATCGTTAACGCGGCGCTGAAAGAAGCCAAACTGAAATTCTACGACGTGCTGCTGGTGGATACCGCCGGTCGTCTGCACGTTGACGAAGCGATGATGGACGAGATCAAACAAGTCCATGCGTCGATTAATCCGGTTGAAACCCTGTTTGTGGTTGACGCCATGACCGGTCAGGATGCCGCGAATACCGCGAAAGCCTTCAACGAAGCGCTGCCGCTTACCGGCGTAGTGTTGACCAAAGTGGACGGCGATGCCCGCGGCGGTGCGGCGCTCTCTATTCGTCACATCACTGGCAAGCCTATCAAGTTCCTCGGTGTTGGCGAGAAAACAGAGGCGCTGGAGCCGTTCCACCCGGACCGTATCGCTTCCCGTATTCTCGGCATGGGCGATGTTCTGTCGCTGATCGAAGATATCGAAAGCAAAGTTGACCGTGCGCAGGCAGAGAAATTAGCCAGCAAGCTGAAAAAAGGCGACGGCTTCGATCTCAACGACTTCCTTGAGCAGCTGCGCCAGATGAAAAATATGGGCGGCATGGCCAGCCTGATGGGCAAGCTGCCGGGCATGGGGCAGATCCCGGATAACGTCAAGTCGCAGATGGACGATAAAGTGCTGGTGCGTATGGAAGCCATCATCAACTCGATGACGATGAAAGAGCGCGCTAAGCCAGAAATCATCAAAGGTTCGCGTAAGCGTCGTATCGCTGCCGGTTGCGGTATGCAGGTGCAGGACGTTAACCGTCTTCTGAAGCAGTTCGACGACATGCAGCGCATGATGAAGAAAATGAAGAAGGGCGGAATGGCGAAGATGATGAGAAGCATGAAAGGGATGATGCCACCGGGATTTCCTGGTCGCTAAATGACCTTATGCGACAGAGTTATTAACTGCTGATTGCATTTTCTCCAGAAATCAGTAAAATTTTCGGGCTTTTAATATGACACCGGACTCCGTTCCTCGATGGGGTCCGGTTGTTTTATTCACACAAGAGGATGTTATGGTAACTATTCGTTTAGCACGTCACGGCGCTAAAAAGCGTCCGTTCTACCAGGTTGTTGTCGCTGACAGCCGTAATGCACGCAACGGTCGCTTCATCGAGCGCGTTGGTTTCTTCAACCCAATCGCTAGCGAAAAAGAAGAAGGCACTCGCCTGGATCTGGATCGCATCGCTCACTGGGTTGGCCAGGGCGCAACTATTTCTGATCGCGTTGCTGCGCTGATCAAAGAAGTAAACAAAGCAGCTTAATCTGTCACGGTGGTCATGATGAGCAAACAACTCACCGCGCAAGCACCTGTTGATCCCATCGTTTTGGGAAAAATGGGTTCGTCTTACGGTATTCGTGGGTGGCTCAGAGTGTTTTCTTCCACCGAAGACGCCGAAAGCATTTTTGACTATCAGCCCTGGTTTATCCAGAAGGCGGGTCAGTGGCAGCAAGTCCAGCTGGAAAGCTGGAAGCACCACAATCAGGACATGATCATCAAGCTGAAAGGCGTTGACGATCGTGATGCGGCGAACCTGCTGACGAATTGTGAAATTGTCGTGGATTCATCGCAACTGCCTCAGCTTGAAGAGGGCGACTACTACTGGAAAGACCTGATGGGCTGCCAGGTAGTAACCACTGAAGGCTACGATCTCGGTAAAGTCGTCGATATGATGGAAACCGGATCTAATGACGTTCTCGTCATTAAGGCAAACCTGAAAGATGCGTTTGGTATCAAGGAACGTCTCGTACCGTTCCTCGATGGGCAGGTTATCAAGAAAGTCGATCTCACTACTCGTTCAATCGAAGTAGATTGGGATCCTGGTTTTTAAACCACCGGATAAACGGTAAAAGACGGCGCTATGTGGATTGGCATAATTAGCCTGTTTCCTGAAATGTTCCGCGCAATTACCGATTACGGGGTAACTGGCCGGGCAGTTAAAAATGGCCTGCTGAGCATCCAGAGCTGGAGTCCTCGCGACTTTACGCATGACCGGCACCGTACCGTGGACGATCGTCCTTACGGCGGCGGACCGGGGATGTTAATGATGGTGCAACCCTTGCGGGACGCCATTCATGCAGCAAAAAGCGCGGCGGGTGAAGGCGCAAAGGTGATCTATCTGTCACCGCAGGGGCGCAAGCTTGATCAAGCGGGCGTCAGCGAACTGGCAACGAATCAAAAATTGATTCTGGTGTGCGGTCGCTACGAAGGTATAGATGAGCGCGTAATCCAAACCGAAATTGACGAAGAATGGTCAATCGGCGATTACGTTCTCAGTGGTGGTGAGTTACCAGCAATGACGCTGATTGACTCCGTTTCCCGGTTTATTCCGGGAGTACTGGGACATGAGGCCTCGGCAACGGAAGATTCCTTTGCTGAAGGATTGCTGGATTGCCCGCACTATACGCGGCCTGAGGTGTTAGAAGGGATGGAAGTTCCGCCAGTGTTACTGTCGGGTAACCATGCCGAGATACGTCGCTGGCGTTTGAAACAGTCGCTGGGCCGTACCTGGCTTAGAAGACCTGAACTTCTGGAAAACCTGGCTCTGACTGAAGAGCAAGCAAGGTTGCTGGCGGAGTTCAAAACGGAACACGCACAACAGCAACATAAACATGATGGGATGGCGTAAGCCCCCGAGATATCAGTTTACCCAGGATAAGAGATTAAATTATGAGCAACATTATTAAGCAACTTGAACAAGAGCAGATGAAGCAGGACGTACCTTCCTTCCGTCCGGGTGATACCGTGGAAGTGAAAGTATGGGTTGTTGAAGGTTCCAAAAAACGTCTGCAGGCATTCGAGGGCGTGGTTATCGCTATTCGTAACCGCGGTCTGCACTCTGCATTCACTGTTCGTAAAATTTCCAACGGCGAAGGCGTTGAGCGTGTCTTCCAGACTCACTCTCCGGTAGTTGACAGCATTTCTGTCAAACGTCGTGGTGCTGTTCGTAAAGCTAAACTGTACTACCTGCGTGAGCGTACTGGTAAGGCTGCTCGTATCAAAGAGCGTCTTAACTAAGATTTCGCTTAAGCGACATCCTGTTAAGAAGGGCTGGCCAATTGGCTGGCCCTTTTTTTATTTATTGAAATTGCGTTTACGGTGCACTAATCACCACAGCGACGCGACGGTTCTCGGCGCGACCCTGTGCGGTCTTGTTACTGGCGATGGGGTATTTTTTCCCTAAGCCCTGAGTGGTGAGATTGCTGCGAGGAATTTGTCCACCTTCTGCCCACGCATCGGCGACGACATTTGCCCGCTTCAGCGATAAAGCTTCGTTGTAACTGTCTTCGCCGTAATTGTCGGTATGTCCATCCATACGGGCATGGGTTAAGCCTGTGGAGGTCAGTTTTGCGGCCATGGTCTGGATCTGTTGCTGACTTTCCGGGAGCAGTTTGTAGTCATTTTTAGCAAACAGAATGGTATCAGATAAGCCCAGCGACCAGTCGCCAGCGGATTCAGTAAAACCATAAGACTGCATAGCGGCGACTTGTTCTGGAGTAAACTTCCCTTGTGGTGACTGGCAGCCAGTCAGTATCAGTGAAGAGAACACCAGGGGAACTACCAGTTGCTTTATCATGTAGATATTTCCTTGTTATTTCACCAGCTTTTTAGCGCGCTGGTGTTTGGCCTGATACATATTATGGTCGGCCAGCTCTTGTAATTTTTCGGCGGAGACGTGCTCAATGGTCATCGCGTAACCAATGCTTAATGTCATAGTGGTTTGATGGCCATTATTAAGATCGAATGGTCGATTAAAAATTTGTGTCAGTGCCGTGCAAATCCGCTGCACTTCAGATTCCGACTGCACGCCATAGAGGACCATAGCGAATTCATCGCCGCCAATGCGGTATGCCTGATGTCGCAGCCCACCAAATTCAGCTAATCGTTTTGCCACTTCAATCAAGACCTGATCTCCCGTCGCATGACCCCAGGTATCATTGATATATTTGAAATTATCGCCATCAAGAAACAGTAATGCCGACGTTTTTCGGGCATCGGAACTGTTCATCAACGTGTTGATGCCACTACGAAACGCTGCGCGGTTAGCCAGCCCGGTTAATGGGTCATGTAGCGCGGTACGTAGAAGCTGCGCATTTTTGGCCTGTAAGCGAAGCTGCCACTCTTCCATTTCATCCAGCAGACTGTTGAAGTCGAGAGCGAAGCGGTGAAACTCTGCGATACGTTCTTCCGAAACTCGTCGGGAAAAATTGCGGTTGGAACGCACATCATGTACGACATCGGTGATGTTTTTTAACGCTTCAACCAGACCATTGTGCAAATGGCGGGTGAGGGTAATCGCGATGCCTGATGCCAGCAGAATACATGCAGTCAGGACAGCGAGTGAAAACCAGATAAAATGGCTAATTGAGCTGTCGCGTGCGGTTAACTGCACTTCGCCAATAGTTTCGCCATTGTGGCGAATCGGCTGAATGACGGGAGCCGGAAAGAGCCAGTGGCTAATGAAATTACTGAAGGTATCTCCCGGTTCTCTGGCAGTGTAGTGCCAGGAAGCAATAATGTTTTGCTGATTATCACGCACTTCTGCGGTTGAAAATTGGCCTTGCTGACCTAGTGCGGCCAGAGTTTCTGTTGCTGCAGGACCATCGGCAAAAACGACCGCAGCTTCCAGGCTGTAAGTCATTGTCGCAGCGGTTAGTGCCAGGTTTTTTTGCGCGTATTGTTTCAGGGTTAGTACTGACGTCACGGAAAGCAGCAGCCAGATCAGCGTCATAGTGATAAATATGCTGGTCATGCTGATGTTGCGTAATGCTCTTTTAAACGTGGGGCGCTTATGAAGAGAATTATCGTTATCCATCGTTTTTCTTCCGTGCGAGCATTAAGACATCCGGGTTGACCTTAACACCACTACGCGATAAGGCATCCAGGTTTACGGCAAACCTGACGTTATTATTGTTGATGACCAGACAAAATGCGCTGCCAATAATGCACTCGGTATTTTGTTCGGCAATTAATAATAACGCCTTAGACGGATATTGTTCGATTAATTCTGTCTGGAATGTCGGTGACTCGCTGCCAAAATAAAAACCATTGCAGCCTGAAATCATCGCCTCTTGTTTGTTGTTAACGATGACAGGCAGATAAGGCAAAGGCGTCGCACCTTTCTCTTGCAGGGCGGTGCTAAATCGTGAAGATGAAAAAATACATAGTCTTGGTGGACCAGATACCGCCGGCCAGCGAGTGTAGCTTACGATACCGGAAACCATTAAACGCACATTTTTCGCAACGTCAGTGGTTTCCTGAGCGAGTAATGGCGCGCCTGCCAGAAGGAATAGCAGCAGTAAGAACAGTAGGTGAGAAAAGCGCATTCAGGGATCCTCACCATCTTCGCTCGAAACGCATCGAAAATTTTTCAGAATGTTTATTAAAATATCATTCTTTTGTGTAGTCGTCATCCAGAAGAGAATTAAAAATCGAATAAGTTAAATCTTATGATTAATTTTGTGGTGGGATTTAAATTAATTAAGTCTCATCGTGCGGGCATTTTCATCAGCTCCTTTTTGCCATACTTCATGCAATTGGCTGGCATTTTCTACATTGTTGCAGCTGGCAGGGAAACTTTTACCGGAAAGCCCTCGGGCATAAGTAAAATCGACCTGGCAGGTTTTCTTTTGCCCTTCGGCATATCCTTTAAGATATATCCCCCGATCAGCCTGTGAATCGTTAAAAGCATCGTCATTTTTTATAGCAACGCCTGATATCGCATCTTCCATACCAACATCATACCAGTCAGTGCTGGTCAAGGTTGGTGCGTGAGTATAGGGATCAATCTGACAGCCGCTAACAACCAAAGCTAACAAAGGGGCGATAAAGTGTTTCATTGTTTTTTCTCCTTTTTCAAAGCATAGCGGATTGTTTTTATTGTGTGTGTAAATTTATTTGTACATTTATTGGTGGTAAAAACGTATCTGAATTGCTGGTGTAAAATATTATTTACGAAATATGGATTGAAATCTTTACTTGTTGTGATATCGTTGCGTCATCCTCGCTGAGGATCAACTATCGCAAACGAGCATAAACAGGATCGCCATCATGCAAAAAGACGCGCTGAACAACGTACATATTACCGACGAACAGGTTCTGATGACCCCGGAACAGTTGAAGGCAGCTTTTCCCTTAAGCCGACAACAAGAGGCCCAGATTGCTGATTCGCGTAAAACTATTTCAGATATCATCGCCGGGCGCGATCCCCGGTTGCTGGTGGTGTGTGGTCCTTGTTCCATTCATGATCCTGAAACTGCACTGGAATATGCTCGTCGATTTAAAGCCCTTGCCGCAGAGGTCAGCGATAGCCTCTATTTGGTGATGCGCGTCTATTTTGAAAAGCCCCGTACCACTGTCGGCTGGAAAGGGTTGATTAACGATCCACATATGGATGGCTCCTTTGATGTTGAAACAGGATTAAAGATTGCACGTAAGTTGCTGTTGGAACTGGTAGATATGGGATTACCGTTGGCGACGGAAGCGTTAGATCCAAACAGCCCGCAATATTTGGGTGATCTATTTAGCTGGTCGGCAATTGGTGCTCGTACCACGGAATCGCAAACGCACCGTGAAATGGCATCCGGGCTTTCCATGCCGGTTGGTTTTAAAAACGGCACTGATGGCAGTCTGGCAACGGCAATCAATGCTATGCGTGCCGCTGCACAACCGCATCGCTTTGTTGGTATTAATCAGGCAGGACAGGTGGCGCTGCTACAAACTCAGGGTAATCCGGACGGACATGTGATCCTGCGTGGCGGAAAAGCACCGAACTATAGCCCGGCGGATGTCGCGCAATGTGAAAAAGAGATGGAACAGGCGGGACTGCGCCCCTCACTGATGGTAGATTGCAGCCACGGTAATTCCAATAAAGATTATCGCCGTCAGCCTGCGGTGGCAGAATCCGTGGTTGCCCAAATTAAAGATGGCAATCGCTCAATTATTGGTCTGATGATCGAAAGTAACATCCACGAAGGCAATCAGTCTTCCGAGCAACCGCGCAGTGAAATGAAATACGGTGTATCCGTAACAGATGCCTGCATAAGTTGGGAAATGACCGATGCCTTGCTGCGTGAAATTCATCAGGATCTGAATGGGCAGCTGACGGCACGCGTGGCTTAAGAGGTTTATTATGGTTGCTGAGTTGACCGCATTACGCGATCAAATTGATGAAGTCGATAAAGCGCTGCTGAATTTATTAGCAAAGCGTCTGGGGCTGGTTGCTGAAGTCGGTGAGGTGAAAAGCCGCTTTGGGTTGCCCATTTATGTACCGGAGCGCGAGGCATCCATGCTGGCCTCGCGGCGCGCAGAGGCGGAAGCCCTCGGCGTTCCGCCAGATCTGATTGAAGATGTTCTGCGTCGGGTAATGCGTGAGTCCTACTCCAGCGAAAACGACAAAGGATTTAAAACGCTTTGTCCTTCACTACGTCCAGTAGTTATCGTTGGTGGCGGCGGTCAGATGGGGCGCTTGTTCGAGAAGATGTTGACGCTCTCTGGCTATCAGGTGCGGATTCTGGAGCAACATGACTGGGATCGCGCGGCTGAGATTGTTGCCGATGCCGGTATGGTGATTGTCAGCGTGCCGATTCATGTTACAGAACAAGTTATCGGCAAATTACCGCCTTTACCGCAAGACTGTATTCTGGTCGATCTGGCATCAGTGAAAAATGGGCCGTTACAGGCCATGCTGGCGGCGCATGATGGTCCAGTGCTGGGGCTTCACCCGATGTTTGGTCCGGATAGCGGCAGCCTGGCGAAGCAGGTCGTGGTCTGGTGTGATGGACGCCAGCCAGAAGCGTACCAATGGTTTCTTGAACAAATTCAGGTCTGGGGCGCGCGACTGCATCGCATTAGCGCCGTCGAACATGATCAGAATATGGCGTTTATCCAGGCGTTGCGCCACTTTGCCACTTTTGCTTATGGCCTGCATCTGGCAGAAGAAAATGTTCAGCTTGAGCAGCTTCTGGCACTCTCTTCGCCCATATATCGTCTTGAGCTGGCGATGGTCGGGCGACTGTTTGCCCAGGATCCGCAGCTTTATGCCGACATTATTATGTCTTCAGAACGTAATCTGGCGTTGATCAAACGTTACTATAAGCGTTTTGGTGAGGCGATTGAGTTGCTGGAGCAGGGCGATAAGCAGGCGTTTATTGACAGCTTCCGCAAGGTGGAGCACTGGTTTGGCGATTACGCACAACGCTTCCAGAATGAAAGCCGCGTATTATTGCGTCAGGCGAACGATAGCCGCCAGTAATAATCCTGTGCCGGATGATTCACATCATCCGGCTTTTGTCATCAGGCTGGATCAACAGGTACTACGTTTTCACTTGGGTAACAGCCCAATACCTTCATTGAACGGGTGATTTCCCCTAACTCTTTTAACGCCTTTTGCATTTCCACGGATTCAAGATTGGCCTGAATATCCAGATAAAACATCTCTTCCCACGGATTACCGTGAATCGGGCGTGATTCCAGACGGGTCATAATCAGATTGTGGTTGCGCAATACCAGCAACGCTTCAACCAGAGCACCGGCTTGTTGTCCGGTAGCCATTAACAGTGTGGTTTTTGCCGGAACCTGGTCAGACACGTTAATGGCTTTACGTGCCAGCACCACAAATCGGGTGAAGTTTTGTCGTTGATTCGCCTCAATGCGCTCCAGTACCTGTAAACCGTACAAGGAACCGCCAGCTTCGCTTCCCAACGCAGCAACATGCGGTGATTTTGCCTGCGCAACCTTTTCCATTGCCGCGGACGTACTCTCGGTATATTCAATCTTCCAGTGCGGGTAACGGTTAAGGAATTTGCTGCATTGCTGGAACGGCTGCGGGTGGCTGTAGACCGTGTTGATAGTCGATAAATCGGTGGTGCCGGAAACCAGCAAACAATGGTCGATAGTTAACGTCATCTCGCCAACAATCGACAAGCTGGTATGTTGCAGCAGATCGTAAACGTCGTTTATGGCACCGGAGCTGGTGTTTTCGATCGGTACGACGGCATAGTCGGCCTGGCCGGTTTCCACCTGATTAAAAATATCGGCAAATTTGGCGCAGCCGCTTTCAATGAATTGCTCAAAGTGACGGGCAGCGTACTGGCGCGCCGCAAGATGTGAATAAGAGCCTTTGGGCCCGAGAAAAGCAATGCGGGCTGAGTGCGGATTAATTTTATTGAGATGCTGCTGGAGTAAAGCCTGCTGAGTTAATACGGAATCTTCAATAATGAGCTGGAACAGGCGAGTAATGTAGTGGGCATCCAGATGGTGTGTCTTACCAAGCGTAATTAATCTTTCCAGCAAATCGCGCTCACGATCGATATCACGTACCGGGCGATGAGAAAGCAGTTTGGCTTTTCCCACCTCAACGGCTAGCTCGCGCCGCTCTGCCAGTAACGCCAGCAATTTTTCGTCCAGCGTGCTAATTTTCTCGCGCAGCGCCAGTAACGGGTTTTCCGATGTCATAGTGTTGCCTTTTTTGTTATCAATAAAAAAGGCCTCCCGATTTGGGAGGCCTTATTGTTCGTCTTCGCATTCTGTTTCACACGACGAAACGCCTCCCATTCAGGGGAAGGTAAAAAAGAATGCGAAGAAAAACGGCGTTTGTTTCATGTTTGTTTCCTTAAGCGACTTCAGTACAGTACCCGTACTGTTTTCATGCTGTCAACAAAAAACGCGCCCGAAGGCGCGTTGGCGATACACTCAATATAAAGGACTACTCTTCTTCAACTTCTTCGACGAAGTTGGCGTCTTTCACCGACGTTGCGGCACGACGTGCTTCGCCTTTGTGCTGCAGTTTATTGAGCTGCCGTTCCAGCTTGTTGATCAATTCGTTAATAGCGGTGTACATATCTTCATGTTTGCCACTGGCAACCAGAACGCCGTTAGGTGTATTGATAGTGGCGTCAGCAACGAACCCTTGTGGTTCCTTGGACAGAATGATATGCGGATTAATCAGGTGCGTTTGCCATTTTTCCAGTTTGGCGAGACGGTCTTCGACATGTTGGCGGATTGCCGGAGTAATTTCCATTTGTTTGCTGGTAATGTTCATTGTCATAAATTTTACCTCTTGTCTTCCCGTCTTGGTGAATTCAGCATACCGCTCCTGATGTCAAAATGTGTGATGAAAATCTCATAATTTTGTCACTTTTTGTCAACGAAGTTTTTTTGTGAGAAATCGCAGGAAGAGGTGTTTTTTTACTTGAGGAATGTCTCAAAGCGAGCCATATTTGATAGGATCAGTCGCGACTGAATCGCTTTAGTTAGCGTTCAAATCGAATAAAAAAACGGCAGCTCCAGGGCTGCCGTTTTGCGTATATCACACCAGTTAAGTGTTGCTGCTGTTAGCGGCAATAATTTTCGCGACTTTTTCAGCCTGAGCGTTCATTTGCATCTGGCGGTAAGCATTTTCCATCAGCGGCAGCGCATCACGTGTAGCCTGGGTATCCGGGTAGTCACGCAGCATGCCTTCGACGCGGTTGACGACGGCAACCCATGCGCCACGTTCGGTGTAGTACTCTGCAACGGAGTATTCATATTTCGCCAGACGATCTTTCAGGAACACCAGACGTTTGGTTGCATCAGTGGTGTACTGGCTGTTTGGATAGCCGCGCACCAGTTTGGAAAAGTCACTAAACGCAGCTCGAGCATGTTGAGGATCGCGATCGCTACGGTCAACGCCAAAGAACCCTTGCAGCGCACTGTCATCCAGCGCCATATTGGTCAGGCCACGCATGTACATGACATAATCGATATTCGGATGGGTCGGGTTGAGGCGAATAAAACGATCGATGGCAGCCTGTGCTAACGGCAGATCGGCGTTTTTATAGTAGGCGTAGATGAGATCCAGCTGCACCTGCTGCGAATACGGACCAAACGGATAGCGATTATCTAACGCTTCCAGTTGCGTTATTGCCTGTCTCCAGTTACCGTCCTGCAGCTTTTGTTGTGCAGTCGCGTAAATTTCATTTGGCGGATTATCAGGTACTTCTTCCTTTGACCCCGAGCAACCCGCCAAAAACAGGCTTAGTGTGGCGGCTGCCACCAGATATTTCATGCGCGTCATGACGTTTTGACTTTCCTCAAAATGTAATACGGGAGATTCTCTGTTCCTGCTCCCGGTTAAGACCAGCTACAATAGCACACTATATTAAACGGCAAAGCCGTAAAACCCCAACGATAAACGAAGAAGCAGTATATATGGCACAACGAGTAGAACTCACTGCAACAGTGTCCGAAAACCAACTCGGTCAACGCTTAGATCAGGCTTTAGCCGAAATGTTCCCGGATTATTCACGTTCGCGAATAAAAGAATGGATCCTCGACCAGCGCGTGCTGGTTAACGGCAAAGTTTGTGATAAGCCGAAAGAAAAAGTATTAGGTGGCGAGCTGGTGGCCATCAACGCCGAGATTGAAGAAGAAGCGCGTTTTGAACCGCAGGATATCCCGCTGGATATCGTCTATGAAGATGAAGACATTATCGTCATTAATAAACCGCGCGACCTGGTGGTACATCCTGGCGCGGGTAACCCGGATGGCACGGTATTGAATGCGTTGCTTCATTACTATCCACCCATTGCCGATGTACCGCGTGCGGGTATTGTCCATCGTCTGGATAAAGACACCACTGGCCTGATGGTTGTGGCAAAAACCGTTCCAGCCCAGACGCGCCTGGTGGAATCTCTGCAACGACGTGAAATTACTCGTGAGTATGAAGCGGTAGCAATTGGTCATATGACTGCTGGTGGCACGGTGGATGAGCCAATCAGCCGCCACCCGACCAAACGTACTCACATGGCGGTACATCCCATGGGCAAACCGGCGGTCACTCACTATCGCATTATGGAACACTTCCGTGTGCACACGCGTCTGCGGCTGCGTCTGGAAACTGGACGTACGCACCAGATCCGCGTGCATATGGCCCATATCACCCATCCGCTGGTGGGCGATCCGGTTTATGGTGGCCGTCCGCGTCCGCCAAAAGGTGCTTCGGAAGCGTTTATCTCCACGCTGCGTAAGTTTGACCGCCAGGCGCTACATGCAACCATGCTGCGTCTTTATCACCCGATCTCCGGCATCGAAATGGAATGGCATGCGCCTATTCCGCAAGATATGGTGGAGCTGATTGAGGTGATGCGCGCCGATTTCGAAGAGCATAAGGATGAAGTGGACTGGTTATGAGTAAGCTGATTGTCCCGCAGTGGCCGCTGCCAAAAGGTGTTGCGGCCTGTAGCTCTACCCGTATCGGCGGCGTGAGCTTGCCGCCCTACGACTCGCTCAACCTCGGTGCTCATTGTGGTGATAACCCGGAGCACGTCGAGGAAAATCGCAAGCGGCTTTTTGCTGCGGGTAATTTGCCTTCAAAACCGGTCTGGCTTGAGCAGGTACACGGTAAAGATGTGCTTAAGCTTACTGGCGAACCTTATACCTCAAAACGGGCGGATGCCTCGTATAGCAACACACCCGGCACGGTTTGTGCCGTAATGACAGCCGATTGCCTGCCTGTGCTGTTTTGCAATCGGGCAGGAACGGAAGTCGCGGCTGCCCATGCTGGCTGGCGTGGACTGTGCGCAGGCGTGCTGGAAGAGACGGTTTCCTGCTTTGCCGATAAGCCCGAAAACATTCTTACCTGGTTGGGGCCGGCAATCGGTCCACGCGTGTTTGAAGTGGGGCCGGAGGTTCGCGAGGCGTTTATGGCAGTAGACGCCAACGCGAGTACAGCTTTCATTCAGCATGGTGATAAGTATCTGGCGGATATTTATCAGCTTGCCCGACAGCGTCTGGCGAGTGTTGGTGTTGAGCAAATTTTCGGCGGCGACCGTTGTACATATACGGAAAATGAGACTTTCTTCTCTTATCGTCGCGACAAGACCGCCGGTCGTATGGCAAGTTTCATTTGGCTGATATAACCTAAAGAATCAAGACGATCCGGTACGCGTGATTTTCTTTTCACATTAATCTGGTCAATAACCTTGAATAATTGAGGGATGACCTCATTTAATCTCCAGTAGCAACTTTGATCCGTTATGGGAGGAGTTATGCGTCTGGATCGTCTTACTAATAAATTCCAGCTTGCTCTTGCCGATGCCCAATCACTTGCACTCGGGCACGACAACCAATTCATCGAACCACTTCATTTAATGAGCGCCCTGCTGAATCAGGAAGGGGGTTCGGTTAGTCCTTTATTAACATCCGCTGGCATTAATGCAGGCCAGTTGCGCACAGATATCACTCAGGCATTAAACCGTTTACCGCAGGTTGAAGGTACTGGTGGTGATGTCCAGCCATCACAGGATCTGGTGCGCGTTCTTAATCTTTGCGACAAGCTGGCGCAAAAACGTGGTGATAACTTTATCTCGTCAGAACTGTTCGTTCTGGCGGCACTTGAGTCTCGCGGCACGCTGGCCGACATCCTGAAAGCTGCAGGGGCGACCACCGCCAACATTACTCAAGCGATTGAACAAATGCGCGGAGGTGAAAGCGTGAACGATCAAGGAGCTGAAGACCAACGTCAGGCTTTGAAAAAATACACCATCGACCTTACCGAACGAGCCGAACAAGGCAAACTCGATCCGGTGATTGGTCGTGATGAAGAAATTCGCCGTACCATTCAGGTACTGCAACGTCGTACTAAAAATAACCCGGTGCTGATTGGTGAACCTGGTGTTGGTAAAACTGCCATCGTTGAAGGTCTGGCGCAGCGTATTATCAATGGCGAAGTGCCGGAAGGGCTGAAAGGCCGCCGCGTACTGGCGCTGGATATGGGCGCGCTGGTGGCTGGGGCGAAATATCGCGGTGAGTTTGAAGAACGTTTAAAAGGCGTGCTTAACGATCTCTCCAAACAGGAAGGCAACGTCATCCTGTTTATCGACGAATTACATACTATGGTTGGCGCAGGTAAAGCCGATGGCGCAATGGACGCCGGGAATATGCTGAAACCGGCACTGGCGCGTGGTGAACTGCACTGTGTGGGTGCTACGACGCTGGACGAATATCGCCAGTACATCGAAAAAGATGCTGCGTTGGAACGTCGCTTCCAGAAAGTGTTTGTTGCCGAGCCTTCTGTTGAAGACACCATTGCTATTCTGCGTGGCCTGAAAGAACGTTACGAGCTGCACCACCATGTGCAAATTACTGACCCGGCAATTGTTGCAGCGGCGACGTTGTCTCATCGCTACATTGCTGACCGTCAGCTGCCGGATAAGGCCATTGACCTGATCGATGAAGCAGCATCCAGCATTCGTATGCAGATTGACTCAAAACCAGAAGAACTCGACCGGCTCGATCGTCGTATCATCCAGCTCAAACTGGAACAACAGGCGTTAATGAAAGAGTCTGATGAAGCCAGTAAAAAACGCCTGGATATGCTCAACGAAGAACTGAGCGACAAAGAACGTCAGTACTCCGAGTTAGAAGAAGAGTGGAAAGCAGAGAAAGCGTCGCTCTCTGGTACGCAGACCATTAAAGCGGAACTGGAGCAGGCAAAAATCGCCATTGAACAGGCTCGCCGTGTAGGTGACCTGGCGCGGATGTCTGAACTGCAATACGGCAAAATCCCGGAACTGGAAAAGCAACTGGAAGCCGCAACGCAGCTCGAAGGTAAAACTATGCGTCTGTTGCGTAATAAAGTGACCGACGCCGAAATTGCTGAAGTGCTGGCGCGTTGGACGGGGATTCCGGTTTCTCGCATGATGGAAAGTGAGCGCGAAAAACTGCTGCGTATGGAGCAAGAACTGCACCAGCGCGTTATTGGTCAGAACGAAGCGGTTGATGCGGTATCTAACGCTATTCGTCGTAGCCGTGCGGGGCTGGCGGATCCAAATCGCCCGATTGGTTCATTCCTGTTCCTCGGCCCAACAGGTGTGGGTAAAACTGAACTTTGTAAGGCGCTGGCGAACTTTATGTTTGATAGCGACGAGGCGATGGTCCGTATCGATATGTCTGAGTTTATGGAGAAACACTCGGTGTCTCGTCTGGTTGGTGCGCCTCCGGGATATGTCGGTTATGAAGAAGGTGGCTACCTGACTGAAGCGGTGCGTCGTCGTCCGTATTCCGTCATCCTGCTGGATGAAGTGGAAAAAGCGCATCCGGATGTCTTCAACATTCTGTTGCAGGTACTGGATGATGGACGTTTGACTGACGGGCAGGGGAGAACGGTCGACTTCCGTAATACGGTGGTCATTATGACTTCTAACCTCGGTTCTGATCTGATTCAGGAACGCTTTGGTGAACTGGATTATGCGCGCATGAAAGAGCTGGTGCTCGGTGTGGTAAGCCATAACTTCCGTCCGGAATTCATTAACCGTATCGATGAAGTGGTGGTCTTCCATCCGCTGGGTGAACAGCACATTGCGTCGATTGCGCAGATTCAGTTGAAACGTCTGTACAAACGTCTGGAAGAACGTGGTTATGAAATCCACATTTCTGACGAGGCGCTGAAACTGCTGAGCGAGAACGGTTACGATCCGGTCTATGGAGCACGTCCTCTGAAACGTGCTATCCAGCAGCAGATCGAAAACCCGCTGGCACAGCAAATACTGTCTGGTGAATTGGTTCCGGGTAAAGTTATTCGCCTGGAAGTTAATGAAGACCGGATTGTCGCCGTCCAGTAAATAAGAAAAGCGAGCCCTTCGGGGCTCGCTTTTTGTCTAATTTCCAACCGGAAATGGTCGTTTTTAAGGTGTTTCGCTTAAGAATTGAACGAACGATAAATTTTTTATATTTTCCGCTTGTCTCTTCAGAATAACTCCCTATAATGCGCCACCACTGACACGGAACAACGGCGAACAAGCCGCCGGGTCAGCGGGATTCTCCTGAGAATTCCGGCAGAGAAAAGCAAAAAAATGCTTGACTCTGTAGCGGGAAAGCGTATTATGCACACCCCGCGCCGCTGAGAAAAAGCGAAGCGGCACTGCTCTTTAACAATTTATCAGACAATCTGTGTGGGCACTCGAAGATACGGATTCTTAACGTCGCAAGACGATAAATGAATACCAA
>NZ_RHJO01000051.1:0-1560 GCF_004211985.1 Escherichia sp. E10V10
GGGGGGGGCCTGCGCGTGCCGATCGCCTGCTCAAGTGCAGGCGCGGTCGGTAACGCTGACGACGGTACGGCATTAATCCTGGTCACGCCGGTGAATGGTCTGCCGTCTTCCGGTGTGGCTGACACCCTGACAGGCGGATTTGATACTGAAGAGCTGGAAACGTGGCGCGCCCGCGTCATTGAGCGGTATTACTGGACGCCGCAGGGCGGGGCTGACGGGGACTATGTCGTCTGGGCTAAAGAAGTGCCCGGCATTACCCGCGCATGGACATACCGTCACTGGATGGGAACGGGAACTGTCGGTGTGATGATTGCCAGCAGTGACCTGATTAATCCCATTCCGGAAGAATCAACGGAAACGGCGGCAAGACAACATATCGGGCCACTGGCCCCGGTGGCAGGCTCTGATTTGTATGTGTTCAGGCCGGTGGCACATACGGTGGATTTTCATATCCGCGTGACGCCGGACACACCGGAAATACGGGCTGCCATCACCGCGGAGTTGCGTTCGTTCCTGCTGCGTGATGGTTATCCGCAGGGAGAACTGAAGGTATCGCGTATCAGTGAGGCGATTTCCGGTGCGAACGGGGAATACAGCCATCAGTTGCTTGCACCGGCAGACAATATCTCCATTGCAAAAAATGAACTGGCGGTACTGGGGACGATTTCATGGACGTGACAAACGATGATTACATCCGTCTGTTGTCGGCACTGTTGCCCCCCGGTCCGGCGTGGTCAGCCAGCGATCCGTCGATTGCCGGTGCGGCACCGTCATTAACCCGCGTTCATCAGCGTGCGGATGCCCTGATGCGGGAGCTGGATCCGCGCACCACCACTGAACTGATAAACCGCTGGGAGCGTCTGTGCGGTCTGCCGGATGAATGTATTCCCGCAGGGACACAGACCCTTCGCCAGCGTCAGCAACGGCTGGATGCGAAGGTTAACCTGGAGGGCGGCATCAACGAGAATTTTTATCTTGCACAGCTTGCTGCCCTGGGCAGACCAGACGCTACCATCACGCGATACGACAAAAGCACGTTCACCTGCTCATCGGCCTGTACTGACGCGGTGAATGCGCCGGAATGGCGGTATTACTGGCAGGTCAACATGCCAGCCGCCACAAACACCACCTGGATGACATGTGGCGATCCCTGTGATTCCGCACTGCGTATCTGGGGCGACACCGTTGTCGAATGTGTGCTTAACAAACTCTGTCCGTCTCATACCTACGTAATTTTTAAATATCCGGAGTAATCCATGCATCGCATAGACACGAAAACCGCGCAGAAGGATAAGTTCGGCGCGGGTAAGAACGGTTTTACCCGTGGCAACCCCCAGACCGGCACGCCTGCCACCGATCTGGATGATGACTACTTTGACATGTTGCAGGAAGAGCTTTGTAGCGTGGTGGAGGCATCCGGTGCCAGCCTGGAGAAGGCGCGGCACGACCAGCTGCTTACCGCGCTTCGTGCGCTGCTGTTAAGCCGCAAGAATCCGTTTGGCGATATCAAATCGGATGGCACGGTGAAAACGGCTCTCGAAAACCTTGGTTTGGGAGAAG
>NZ_RHJO01000052.1:0-820 GCF_004211985.1 Escherichia sp. E10V10
TCGCTGACATGGTGGTGCCGCCGGAGTCGCACAGGTCTTTCACCTGTCCTGTCACTTCCAGGTCCATTTCAAAACGTGCCTTAGGCGCATTGCGAAACGTGATCGTTTTACCTGCACCGTCCACCACGATCCCCTCCCGGGTCAGCGTCACGGACTGCCCCTGATCGTCATAGACAGCCACCTCCCCCGTCTGCAGCCCTTTCAGGCGGTAGCGCCGGTCCGACACCGTAACAACCACCGCATGAGAACGGTCGCCATCCGGAAACAACACCACCGCTTCCGCACCGCTGTTTGCCCTTGCGGTAAAACCGTAGGGTTCAAGATGTTCAACCCCGGCTTTGGGTTCACCGGCAATCAGGGACACATCCACGGTCTGACATTTCGTGGCGGCACTGATGCTTTTCACCACGGCCCGCCCAATCAGGCCGAGGAGTTGTCGCTGCATGGCTTCAATCGTCCTCATCAGAACGGGTCCTCCTGTACTCTGGCTTTTTTCTTTTTCCGCGCGCCGGGGGCTTCGGGTTCAGGCAGATAAGCATCAGGTGGGCCGACACGGATTTCCGTCAGGGTGCCGTTCTGGTCCTGAGTAAACGTGACTTCCGAAACAAGCAGTTCGGTATTGTCGAAACCACAGACCGGATCAAAGACAATCACCCGCTGGTTGGGCTGCCACAGCGTACCGTTACCCTGTCGCCAGCCCTGCACCACATAGGTGGTTTCATCCGTCCGCGCCGCCCGTTGTCGGGCTTCAAAGTCCGCACGGGCAATACAGCCTGCCCCCGTAGCCTGCCCTGTCTGTCTGATATACATCGGACGGTAA
>NZ_RHJO01000052.1:1034-1551 GCF_004211985.1 Escherichia sp. E10V10
CTCCGTATCACAGGAAAGGATATTTTCCCCGAGTACCAGCGCAGTATGTGCCCGCGTTGAGCCAATACCGCCAATCACCAGCCTGCCGTGCGGGTCGTCGTAAGCCAGTGCCTGCTGCTGACCGAGTATTTTGTTGATTACCTCAATCACCGTTTCACCGTGATCAGGCTGAACATCAGGAATAACACCCGACGGCGCACCGCTGTTCACCACCTCAATGCCGAAAGGCGCAGCAAGCGCCTGCGCAATCTGCACCAGCGAGCGTCCGTTAAACTGTGTCGGTTCGGCTGCACAGTCAATCAGGTCAGCCGTCAGACTGCGTCCGGCAATACCGGTACTGACCGAACGGGCATCGTAACGAACGGGCGTCGCCTCCACCCAGCCGGTGATCACCAGCTCATCACCAATCAGCACCTCCACTTTTGAACCGTTTTTAATGCGCGGCTGAAGCGTAGTAATACCCTCATCTCCCGGCCACTGGCGGGTGATCTCCACACTGAAATCCCGCGCCAGCCGT
>NZ_RHJO01000053.1:0-5596 GCF_004211985.1 Escherichia sp. E10V10
ACAAATCTATGTACAGGCTCCAGGCGTTTCCCCCTGGTGGCTCCCTCGTGCGCTCTCCTGTTCCTGCCTTTCGGTTTACCGGTGTCATTCCGCTGTTATGGCCGCGTTTGTCTCATTCCACGCCTGACACTCAGTTCCGGGTAGGCAGTTCGCTCCAAGCTGGACTGTATGCACGCCCCCCCGTTCAGTCCGACCGCTGCGCCTGTTCCGGTAACTATCAACTTGAGTCCAACCCGGAAAGACACGATAAAACGCCACTGGCAGCAGCCACTGGTAAACAGAATGTGCGAGAGATGTATCCAGAGTTCTTGAAGTTGTGGCCTTACTGAGGCTACACTGGAAGGACAAATTTGGTGGCATGTCTCGCACAAGACTGTTACCACGGTTCAGAAACTTGCCGGTTTACTGTACCTTCGAAAAACCACCTTGCCGGGTGGTTTTTTCGTTTACAGAGCCAGAGATTACGCGCAGAAAAAAAGGATCTCAAGAAGATCCTTTTTATTTTGTGGTCAACCATTTGTCATTTGCATTAAGCATTACTCTCCGTGTGGCTCCCCCTAACCCCGCTTTACTCAACTAATCATGCGGAAAATGAGGGTCATCCGATGGGTCTCCTTTCCCAATTATTGAGAATTTACCACCTTTAAAACTGTATATTTTATATTCACATTTATCATTATTCGGATTTGACGCCGATAGTAACGTACCATTCATCCATAATAAGGTACTGTCACGATAAAATATTGGAAAATCAGCCATTGCTCCAGGTGGAGGTGGATCGTTCTCATCTTCAGGGGAGTAAACAGCACAACTTTGCACTGTACTCGGATGACTCATGTCATTTTCGATCGTAATAAATTTAGGCAGAGTTGACACAACCTGCCCCGTAGTTTTATCAATAACCCAGCCACATAGCGGGTGGCCATCCCCACATTCATTAGGAAGATCGTCTCCATAGCCGACATACAGTCGATAATGCCCAGCGTAATTAACCTGCTCCATTAGTTGCTGTTGCATAATGCGCTTCCACTCATCGGTATAACCTTTCTGAATACCAGACAGATTTAGTGTTTCAGCAAAAGGTTCGTGGCTCACCTTAACTCTATAGTCCCCGGCCTGCGGCCCCCCCCAGGAAAGCGGTGTTACTCCGAAAAGTAAAACAACAGCCAGATATTTATTTACCATCATGTTTTGACGCCTCCAGAGCCTTAATTATCGCATCCGGCATAATCAGAGCCTTGTTTAGCCCATCACCCGAGTAATACGTCACTCCGTCATGCTTGGCATATCGTCTTTTATGAACGGGGTTACCATGCTTATCTTTCAGCACATTGCCATCTGGAGCCACCTCAAACTCATGGGGATCAGGACTGATAGGCAATCCCTTCTGTACGCCCACCGACGCAAACTCCAGTGCACAGGCATAGGCGGCCTCCTCCACGCTGCCATTTCCCTCCAGATAATCAATAATAGGTTTACGTTTCACCCTGATAATATATTCCTCAAACATCCGGTCCTGCATCGTCTCGTCATACCGTGCATTTACGTCCAGATTCAGCTTATAGACACTTTCCTTCATCACCGTCGGCGTTATCTGAAACCGCCCAGTCGCAAACATTTCATACTTTTCCATCGCCACCATTACCTGAGCGATTGCCATCGATGTCAGATTAGTGTGGGTATATGCCTGTTTATGCGTAGGGTGTGGATGCGGCCAGGTCCGGTTATAGGCGGTATAATCATTGACGGACTCAGCATGGCCAATCAGATCAGCAAACGGGCTGTGTGCCCATCCCTGCTTTTTCGGCTCCCTGAGTGCATCGAGAAACACCAGCGGGTGCATATGCCACTGATTTTCCAACATGCACGGCACCCGGTGAATCCAGCGTAGGTCAGTCAGAAACTTCTCGCTGTACGCGTACCATTCCGGCTCCTCCCTCTTCTTCTGCGGCGTAAAGAACGCTTTCCACACCGGGGATTCCGAAGAGTAGTACCACTCACAAGGATGCTTCACACACAGCCGGTACAGGTGATCGCGCATTGCCGGGTTCTGCACCGCACGCCGGTACTGTTCCGGCAAATACCACGACGCTTTCGGAGCATCAATCTGATTCAGCAACTGCCGGTAGTTGAACGCAACCCCTTTGCTGTAGTGATTATCGTCATTGTCCGCCACGCTGAAAAAACGCTCCAATATCGTCTTTACCAGCCCTTTCGGCTGCGTCTTCCCGTCAAGATGGTCAAAGCTCGACGGACTGTCCTCCGTGGTTTCAAACCCCCGACCGGCCAGATCGTACCGCGACAGCAGCAGCACATCCGACTCCGCCAGCAGCCCGCGCGACGAACCATCCGGCCAGTAACGCTTACCCTCTTTGTCTGTCACCGCCTGCCCGGACAGCGGCATTACCGTTACGCTCGTCGTGGCTATCAGCCCCTTCTGTATTTCTCCGCTTCTGAATTGCAGGTACACCGGTATCCCCTTCGGACAGCGCGCAAAGGCGGGCGTGTCGCGACCCGCACCCTCCGGGTTTCTCAGGAAATGCGGCAAATTGTCCGTGGTCAGACATTCGATATGCACCTGATAGCGCTTTTCATGCCCGTCCTCCGTGGGCGCCTGAAAATACCCCAGATGTCCCACCGGGTCCCCGGCCTTAATCGGATAAGGGGTCGGGCATACCACCGTATCAAACTGCACGGCTTCACGTGACGGCGGCAGGAATGGCGTCCACCACGCCGGACAGGTGGCCCTGTCACGTTCAGGAACCAGGTTCCCTTTGTCGCACACAACCCACACCCGGTCCCCGGTTTTCAGGCTCATGCGGCCCGAAACCGGCTCCGCCAGCGTGACGTGCGCGTACTGTCGCCCGTTGCTCCCGGTCATCGTGTCATCGCTGACCGCTTTATCCCACATCACCCGCGTCCCGGCAGGCAGCTCCGCCGCCACCCACTGCCGGGATTCATCCACATACGCCTTCAGGAGCTGGCCGTCTGCCACCTTAAACGCCGTGCTGTCCTGCTCCGGGTAGGCCAGCCACGGCGCGAGATGCATATACAGCGTGTAAAAGGTCAGTCCGCTTTCTGCCGTTTCCCCGGGCTGAACACAGTGCCTGACCAGCACAAAAGACCCGGAGTAGCGTAAATCCCCCCAGTACCACGGCACGCTGAGGTAATCCCGGTTAATCCGGTACGCCACCACCTCACCGTCCGCCATGCAGCGCACGGCCTGCTCCCCCTTAAACGGCACAGGGAAATCAACGGCCTCATTTACCGCCTGCCCGCTGAGCGCACACCACGGCGTGGTGGTGTCCGTGATATGAATACCGCCGTGCCACATGCCGCTACGTCCGATAAGCCAGTGCCCGGTGGCTTCCCCCTCAAGATGCGCCTGTATATCCTCCAGGTTACGGAATTCCCGGCCACGGTTGTTTTTTGGCACCGGCCAGCAGATAGCGGGTATCTGTGAGCCGGTTTTCGACTGTGCCATATCAAGTCCTTTAATTTTGTATGGTTAATAGACATTGATCATACACCTGCAGGAACTCAGCCCTGATTTCTCCATATGTAGCAATATGTTACTAGGCAGAGGTGACGCTGAGCGTCGGTAAGGAATGATGGGGTGGGGGTGGAAACATTTAACATCCGTTATGTGAGAATCACAATAAAGGGAATGGATAACATTGATTGTTTTTTATTACAGAGACATATTCAGACGGAGGGATTTCCTCCTGAATTTACAAAGGATAACTGTCATGGGTCTTAAGCCTGGTCCTAAACGAATTGCCGAATCAATAGGGGAACCTGATAAACGCCAGCGCGACAATAAAAAAAAACGGGGAACACAGATAAACTGAAATCCAGTAAATCCTCAGGGGAAATAAGTCAGTCACCAAAAGTCCTGCGGGGCTTTTTTTGTACCTGCAGATGACTCTGATTTACCATAACATCCGTTGTCGGCACCACCAGAACGCGCTCAGAGCGATTTCAGCGCGAAACCGATGAAAACCACAGCTTACCCGGCGAAACCCCGCCAGAAAGGCACTGAGAGAGTTTACGGCCTGTGAATGGTTATGCAGCGCAGTGCATGACATCCGGTCTGGCGCAGAACAGCAGTTGAAACCGGGATTTTTCCCGGTTTTCCAGCCCTAAAATCCGGGTTAGGGATGAACTACCGGTTCTGTTTCATGCCATAAACGGTCAGTTTCCCGTCCCTGATTTGCAAAACGCCCCGGGATAACTTCCCGGCTACGGTAGAACGGTGCATGTCATCCATCCTCGGCTGATGCTCCTCCGCCGTCACTGGCTTAATCTCCGGATCAAAAAACTCACTTTTAAACTCCGCCCCCAGGAATTTCAGATCATCGATAAGGGTCGTAAACCATTCTTTCATCGTTCAGCCTCCGCGCCAGTCTGCGCCATTCAGATCACAGTCTGACACAAACTGGCGAAATAAAGCGGTGAACGGACCCGCAATTTATTGCGGGATCGTGAGGAGCTGGCAGGGAGTCGGGGCGGCGAGCCCTGACTAGGGCCACGGGTGTGCGGTTTTGCGCATGCGCAAAATTCCCGGGTGGGTTTCAAAGGGGAACCCTTTGGCACGCGACTGTATACAGTCGGTAACGTGCCTCTGGTTTAATGCGGTAATTGCATTAGATTTCACTAAATTGCATTAAAGACGCTCATTTTTGCCAGAACTTCCACCAGGGCGCTGTCGTCGGCTCCGGCATTTCAGACGGGGGCTGCTTATGCTCCAGAAGCTGCATAGCCTGACGAAGTGAACTGATATGCTCGTCCCGGGCATTCACCGCATCTTTTAGCCCGGCGTTTTCCGCCTGCAGAAGCGCCACCTGATGCTGTAAATCCTGTAAAAATTCACTGTTAATCCCTGTAGAGCGATCGTCAAATGTTACAGCACTACTGTCACGTTCACTGTCAAGATTAAGGGTGCCAAAAACGCGCATAAGTTCAGTTGTATCAATGATTTTTACGGATTTACCATGCTTTACAACAGAGGTGTAACTTAACTCACCAGATTTAAGTAGCTTGTAAATAGTAGGACGACTGACACTGGCAAGACGAGCCGCTTCGCTAATTGATACACGGGCCATTATAAATCCCCCTGAAGACCATCCAGACGAATAGTCAGAGAGCGACAGAGTTGTTCCACATCTTCATGCAGCTTTTCGCAAAGATCCGCCTCAGCATCGAGATCAAGTTCATTAAGCTTTTCCAGCAGAAGCAGAGTCTGCCCCTGGATAAACTTCGCCATATTAAGCGCAGTTTTCTGTTGTTTCGTCATCACAGCGTCAGTGCTCCATGTTATCTCCGGTTCTTTTCCGCTTCCTCGCCCGTTCGCTCGCTACGCTCGGTCACTTGTCTGCGGCGAGCGGACGGAACGTACTAAGTGGCAAGTAAGACAGAAGATAAACGTAAGGGGAAAGCAACCCAAAAGCCAGGATAAGGCCACGCCCCGCCGGGGCGTTTTTCCATAGGCTCCGCCCCCCTGACGAGCATCACAAAAATCGACGCTCAAATCAGAAGTGGCGAAACCCGACAGGACTTAAAGATACCAGGCGTTGAGCCTGTTTAGGATTCTGTG
>NZ_RHJO01000054.1:0-1095 GCF_004211985.1 Escherichia sp. E10V10
CCGTCAGCCCCGCCCTGCGGCGTCCAGTAATACCGCTCAATGACGCGGGCGCGCCACGTTTCCAGCTCTTCAGTATCAAATCCGCCTGTCAGTGTATCTGCCACGCCGGAAGACGGCAGACCATTCACCGGCGTGACCAGGATTAATGCCGTACCGTCGTCAGCGTTACCGACCGCGCCTGCACTTGAGCAGGCGATCGGCACGCGCAGGACACCACCGGAGCTGGTTGCATCGGCAGTTGCCGTGTACTGCACCAGGTCATCGCGCTGAATAACACTCCCGGCGGTCACCTTCAGGCCATCGCTGACACCTTCCCAGCGCATATACCCGCTGGCAGCCGTGGCCCCCTTGCGCGGACACCGTTTCATCGCAGCATGTCGCGCCAGCCAGGACTCATCGCACAGGTCAGGCAGCATGTTCATTGCCAGATAATCGATGTAACCGTAAACCGTATGCAGCGCCGCCGCATACACCTTTGCCCGCACGTCTTCATCCATGCGCCGGAGCGTGTCGCTGACGTCCAGCCTGGCGAATAAATCGTTACGGAGCATACTGATATTTTCTGCCAGCGTCGGGCGCTGAAATTCACTGTCCGCCATGCGTTATCGCACTCCACAGATCATCAAAAGAAATCATTACCGGTCCGTCACGACGCCAGAGAGTGATACTGTTACCCAGTTCATTAATCCCGGTGCGGCGGATATCCAGATCAATACGGGACACCACGCCATCATCAATCATCCATTGCAGGCATTCGCGGATATACCCCCTTACCGTCTGCACCAGCTGATTGGTCAGTTTGCTGCGCTGAAGCAGCCACAGTCGGGAGCCGTAACGGTCATTCTGTACCGCAGGCCAGGTATCCCCCCACCATCCCATCGGGACGTCGGCGTTGTCATCAGGCTCCGCCCGCCGCCAGGTAAACAGGGAAATCACCACGGCGCGGGTCAGCGGATCCAGCGGTGCGCTGGCGCAGGTGCGTTTACCGTTCACCGTCAGCCACAGTTCCATCATGCCTCCATCGCTTTATCAGGTTTGTCGGTGTTACTGCCCTGACCGTTCTCTCTGTGACGATGCCCGTTATAGGCAAGCCGC
>NZ_RHJO01000055.1:0-2066 GCF_004211985.1 Escherichia sp. E10V10
GACCGGAGAAGCCAGCTTCTGACCCTGCAGCGTGGCAGTCAGCGTAATCTCTTCCACCGCCGGAGAACTGACCTGGACTGTGACATGTCCCTGCTCGTCTGTCTGGGTGGTCGTGGCGGTTAACTGTGCGGTGTTGCTGGTTGAACTCCAGTCGATCTGGACATTCTTTAACGGATTACCCTGTGCGTCTTCTGCGACAGCAGTCAGTGTGGCGCTGTCCTTTCCGTCGGCCAGCAGGGTGGTTTTATCCGGTGAAATGCTTTTCAGCACGGCGCTTTTGGCGTCGGCAACAAACGTCAGCGTGGTGGTTTGTTTCGCTGCACCGTTCGCGGTGGTGGCAGAAACAGTAGCCTTCCCGGCACGGGTGGAGGTGAAATGCATGGTTGCAACCCCCTGATTATTCGCAAGGCTGCTGGTGCTGGCAAAGATCACTTTCGGATCATTGCTGCTCCAGTTGACCTGTGCGCCAGGCAGAGTATTGCCGTTCGCATCTTTCACCGCGACAGAACAGGTTATCGGTTCGTTGCCATCGGCGACGGCCTGAGTTTTGTCCACTTTGCTGTCAGACAGGGTCGCGGTGGCTATATTACCAATCACATTCACCGCCACGGTCTGGCGGCTGTTATTACTTTCTGCCGTGACATGCGTGGCCGCGGCCCGGGTAGCAGAATAGGTTATCTCTGCAATACCCTGACTGTTGGTGTCGCTGTAATTATTGGACTGGAAAGACCCGCTGGTATTATCGGTACTCCAGTTAATCCTTTGATTTACGACAGGATGACCGGCTTTGTCCACCACTGTGGCTTTCAGCGTCATGCTATCGCCTGCTGCCACATCCGCTGTTGTGGACGGAGTGAGTGTAGAGACTGTGGCGGTGGCTGCGTCGGCGCTAAAGTTGATGGTGGCAGACGATTTGTTCACACCGTTGGCGGTTGCCACGGCCTGACAGGCGACCACATCCTCTGAAGCCAGCGTCGCGGTAACCCGGCCCTGATCGTCGGTTTTTTGCGGGCTGCCGGTAAGATGATACTTACCTGCCGGCTGGATCTGCCAGCTAACATCACTCTGGTTGACGGGGTTTTTGTATTGATCTTCCACTCTGGCGGTCAGGGTGACCAGATCCTTGCCATTCGCCGTTGCGCTGGTTTTATTGACAGTGACGTCAACAGGTTTTGCGCTCTTGACATCGGGCGTGATGGTCAGCTTCACGGTCTTCTGACTGTTATTGTCGCCGGATGCGGTGATCGTGGTGGCCTGTGCACGGGTGCTGCTGTAGGTCACCTTCGCGTTACCCTGGGCATCGGTATTTGAGGTGGTTTCACTGAAAACACCCGCGGCATTGTCAGACTTCCAGACAACAGATTTATTCGCTACCGGATGGCCGGATGCGTCCAGCACCTGAGTGGTCAGCGTGACGCTGCCTGTACCGGCGGTGATACTGGTTTTGTCTGCATTCAGGGCAGACAGGCTGGCCGTGGCGGCATCCTCGGTGAATGTCACGCTGTTTGAGGTAACTGATTTACCGTTCACCAGAGCGGTAACCTGATGCGCCCCGCGTTGTTTTGATGTCAGGGATACCGTCACGTTACCGTTGCTGTCTGACGTACCAGAGGCCGCGGACAGGTGGCCAGTGGCAGGTGTTGCGCTCCAGTTGATGCTGATACCCGACAGCGGGTTACTGTTCGCATCCATCACTGTACCCGTGAAGGTGACTTCATCGGTGCCGTTGGCGAGTGCATTCTGTTTACTGATTTTAAGGTCAGTAAGCTGTGCGGTGCGGGTGTCGCCGGTAAAGGTTACCGGGGAAGCATTAAACGCAACGCCTGCTTCAGCCTGTGCTGAGAGGCTGACCGTACCGGCTTTCAGCGCCGACAGTGTGACCGAGGCTACCCCGGAGGCATCAGTTTGCGTGGTTGCTGCAGAAAGGATGACGCCAGCGCCGGAGGCATGCCATGTTACTTTATGGTTTGCCAGGGCGTTGCCTTTCTCATCTTTTACTGTCGCGATATAGGTTACAGATTCTTTTCCGTCGGCAACGGCGTGTTTTTTATCCACGGTGACGTCAG
>NZ_RHJO01000056.1:0-2996 GCF_004211985.1 Escherichia sp. E10V10
GGCAGTTTACAGTTTGGGTCAAAAAGTTGCTTTTTCGCCCTTTTTGACGGCTTCCATAACCGTTCAAAGCGGGCCGAATTTGAAGCTGTATAAATCACCGTATGCCGGATATTCCGGTGTCCCAGGTAATCCTGAATCAGGCGTGTATCGATGCCGTTATCAGCCAGCGCGTAACCACACCCATGTCTCAGCATATGTGGATGGACAGCAACAGCCAGCCCGGCATTTCTTCCTGCTTCAGCCAGCAAGTTATAAAATCGTTGACGGGTAAGCGGACGCCCTGATCTGGAAATAAACAGCCAGTCCCTCTCTTCTTCTGTTGTAGGTAATTTCATAGTTTCCCGGGCTTTGAGCCAGTTCCTGATACATTGTACTTCTTCAGTCAGTAAGGGATGCACGGTGCTGAAGCCGTTTTTCAGGCGCTGGACGCACAGTTTTCGGGACTCGAGCTCAAGATCAGCAAGACGTAACGAAAGCATTTCGCTGACCCTGAGTCCGTGGATAAAGGCAAGAAGTATCATGCAGGCATCACGTTCCGGGTGGCGCCCCTTCAGCACCGCCTGTAGCAAAAGGCTGACTTCATGGTGAGTAAGAAATTTTCGGGAAGACATTAATGGCTCCGGTCAGATGAAACAGAGCGGTCAAGAGTGACACGATGACCCCATCAGGCTATGGCTAAACGTGCTAAAGTCAGGAAAGCAGAATAAAACACCGATTGCTCTTAAGAACAGTGGACCCACAGGTATAGCAAATGAATTTAATCCAGCAACTGGCGGGAATTATCGAAGGGAATCTGAACAGCTCACTGTCAGTAAAAGTTCTTGCTGAACGTTCAGGCTATTCAGAACGCTGGTTGTACAAACTGTTTCAGGATGTAACGGGGATCAGTGTGGCGCAATACATACGTCGCAGAAAACTAACACTTGCCGCTTTACTTTTGCGTCATACCAGTCGCCGGATAACAGATATATCACTAATGTATGAGTTCAGTTCGCCCCAGGCTTTTTCCCGTGCTTTCAGGCAACAGTTCAAGGTGTCACCAGTGCAGTATCGCAATGCGGATGCCTGGGATATGCAGTATGCCCAGCCCGTATTGTACAGAACCTCACCGTGCACAAAATTCAGAATGATTGAGATAGCTGAGGGCAATCATCCTTCTGTTCCAAACCTTAAAATGCCTGTGAATCTGGGAATGGACTTTATCCATACCCAGAGCGGCGATCATTTTATTTATAACCGTAACCTTTTTCAGTCCATAGTATCAATTTATGATCCTGTTAATGAAATGTCTGATTTTATGATTTCAGGTGAAATGATACCCTCCAGAGAAACAGATTCTGAATTAATTTATACTTTTAAAGAAATAAACAGTTTTTCCCTGCCAGAGACACTTCTTCCTGATGGTTTATATGCCAGCCAGGAATTTACTGGGACATACAAAGAGATTTTTGATTTTCATATATATGATGCCATGGGGGCGCTGTGTATTAATAAATGTGTTTTAAAAAGAGGACCTATATATACACTATTTCACAGAACAGATAATAAAAATATTATGGATATGCAATTCCTCACTCCTTGCGTAAAAATTTAACTGCGCCAGACCCGATGAAAACGACCTGGATTACTGGCCGTATACAGTACAGTATGATGAATGTTCCTGTGACCCAGATAATCCTGAATCAGACGGGTATCCAGTCCCTGATTAGCAAGAGCATAACCACAGGCATGACGCAACATGTGCGGATGAACCTTAATTCTCAGACCCGCACGCTGACTATATCGTGCGCAGAGTTTATAAATCCATTGTCTGGAAAATTTTTTTCCATGGCTTGACAGAAAAAGATAATCATCCTGACTACCTTTAGCGTATCTTTTTCTAATCAGGAACCAGCGTTGCAATAATTCTATTGTTTCTGGCTGTAATGGATGTGAAGTTGATAATCCATTTTTCAGACGCCTAATAAAAACAATTTTTTCAGTCATATCAAGATCTCCCAGTCTAAGGTCTATCAACTCACTGACGCGAAGTCCATGAATGTAAGTTATATGTAGCAATGCTTTATCACGGATTTCATTTCGCGTACCCGTTATAGCATTAAAGAAAAGCGCCCATTCGCTGCTGGTGATGTATTTACGCATAATTCCTCCTGTCAGAGTTATACCTGAATTTTACACTATTAATTAAAAGGAAGACTTATCAGTTTCGGAAGTTGGCGTGTAAACGTTCCCCAACGCCGTATTGACGTTATCTTGCCTAGCCTTCAAAGATAATAAGTGAACGTCCATATGACACGTAGGGTAAAAATCAGTTTACATCCAGGGCAACAACTCCTTCACGCAGTTACCTATACCGGAGTATTACTACTGAAATAATAACCTACCCCATCAACATCGTTGGCGGGAATTCTGGTAATTATCTATTTTTTCTATAATCTTTAAAGACGTTTAAAAAATTAACCGCTAACTAATATTGATATTTTGCTGGCTAATTTTTACGTGACACTTATGGTAGATGAAATAATACATTAAAATAACGATAAAAACCTCGATGCAATCATCAATACATGACTCATCCTTTTGTTTTTTCTTGAAAAAACACAATGAAATTATTATCAGCAACAAAATAAAATTAGGATTTTGTTATTTAAAACTCAGACCTTAAAGCTTGCTTACTTTATCGATAAATCCTACTTTTTTTATTGCGATCCAATCATTTTAAGGAGTTTGAAATGGATAAGAAGCAAGTAACGGATTTAAGGTCGGAACTTCTCGATTCACGTTTTGGTACAAAATCTATTTCCACCATCGCTGAATCTAAACATTTTCCGCTGCATGAAATGCGTGATGATGTCGCATTTCAAATTATCAATGATGAATTATTTCTCGACGGTAATGCGCGTCAGAACCTGGCAACATTTTGCCAGACCTGGGACGACGAAAATGTCCATAAATTGATGGATCTGTCGATCAACAAAAACTGGATCGACAAAGAA
>NZ_RHJO01000057.1:0-3931 GCF_004211985.1 Escherichia sp. E10V10
CATAGACGATCTGGCGGGCTGTGATATGCCCCCGCAGGGCGTGGATCAGAGCACGCTGAGAGTGGAATACTATTGTCAGAATAAGCAGGAATACTCTTATCTGCGCGAAGTGTTCATTGATATGTATCCGTAGTCATCGGAAATACCCAGCCTTTCTGGCTGGGTATTATCACGTGTGACATTAGCATGAACCATTACACAATCTGTCAAGAGCCAGGTTCAGATGTCTGTTTCCGCCATTTCATCATCACTGATTGGCGTAGCGTTTTTTGCCAGCATTCCCACTTTGCGTTTTTCCTTTAACCGGCAGCTTTCTCTTTTGATGTTCAGTGTGGTGGACAATCCCGTAGATATATATATCCGCACGCTTTAGTTCTGTTTTATTTTTTTTCGACAAAATAATCAAAAAGGTAAATAAAATAAACGTTAGGTATTTTCTTTATGCGTTCTCTTTACATGTTGAGACTTCGAGTAATACTGTAAACCATATACGTTATAATCGCTAACCGACAAATAATCCAGAAAATTTAATTTATATTCCAGAGTAAACGAGCTGTTCATTTCAAAAATATGTTTGTAAAAGTGTATAGTATTCTGATTGCCGAAGTTTAACTGTGCAGGAGAAAATTTAGCAGATAAGAAATTTGGGGCACACTCGTCAACATTAACTGTTCTAAACAATAATGAAATAGCGGTACTTACATCATCAAAGCCTCTTAATTTCGTGCTGTTAAAATAGAACGTTCTTGCCGTAATGGTTATAGTAATCCGTCCGTCTCCGCAACCATCCAATATTCCCAGATCGCATGGTTCACAAAATGTGTTTTTCGCATATTTTCGCTCTTCATTACAAAAACAAGTTTTTAAATGTAACTCAGTGACCTCGTTTTATACGTGCTAAACTTATGCCATGTAATTGTAACTTTCTTTGCATTACCAATTATAATGCAACTTTTGGTACATACACCCCCAGATACTCCTTCTTCACCGTATTGCCTGGTCACGGTAAATTTATCTCCTGATGACTCCTTTCCTTCCACACGATCCAGTAAATTGTGATCATGTCTTCAGTTTCTTCCCGAAACACATAAATTTGTGAACACAACAAACTGAGTGATATCTCCGGTGACTTTAATAGTTTCGAATTAGATATGCGACCTCTTGATTTAAAATAACCATACCGAAGAGATTATCAGTTTTTTTTCACAAATGGGACTTTTTTTTGTGTTTTTTTGAGGCATTTTGAATGCCTGGAATGCAGCTGGAAGTTAACAGTTTGAAAAGCACGTCAGATGGGAATGGGAGGGTCGTATGAGGATGTTTTCTAATGCTACATAAAAGTAGCTTTTTTGACAATGGGTATTGGTATTATTGTGAGTTGATAAGTACTGTTTTGCCATTTAAGTTATACATATATCTAGTGCCACTTTTTCGAGAAAAATGATCCTATGATTTTTGTACATAGTGCCACTTTTAAAAAAAGTGACCCTATATCGTGATTACATAGGGTCACTTTTCATCAATAAGTGACCCTATGCGAGGTGCACATAGGACCATTTTTAAGGAAAAAGTGACCCTATGTCGTAGTCATCCTAAGCAATCAGAGATATAATCACGCAAAGACGTTTTTTCGCGAAAGTTTCTCGGCATATCGCAGATACTGATTGCAGTATTGCGTTTTTTTTAAGCAGTAAAATTTTCGTTAGCAGGCTCAGGGGTTTTGAGAAAACCCTGGAGACTTTGGTTAAAAAGTGATACAAGTAAGGACAATAGTTTAATGGATGGTTTAGAAGCTTAAATCGATAGTTCAAAATTTATAAAAGTTACTTTTCCATCTCCAAAACCGATCTTTTAATTCGAGTAGAAAATTATTGCAATTGTATTTATGCAAGGGCAATGTGCTCATATAAGAATCTGATAGTTTAACGCATAACTTACTCTGTAAAATATAACGAACCGATATTTCTATTATTCGTACCTACCGTGCACATCTAATGTCATTACCTCTTCATATTAGGCCTGAAGAATATCAACAACACCATTATTTTATTGGGCGCGATAAAAAACACTTGGAACTAAAACGGGCTACTTGCTATTATCCATGGCTATTTTAAATGGTAACACCAGGGAACAGATTGTTGAGGAAATAATAGACATCAATCATATATTTTTAATATCAAAAAAAATATAAGCACCAACTAAAACACTTACAATTCCACTCACCATCCACTAATAAAGTAAATATTTTACTTTCAGTGTAAATAACCCAGATAATATTAATAGGATTTAAAATGGCGAAATAATTATTTATAGAACATATAATTACCATATGTTAAATTCTCTCGCCAGCCAGTATCTGGATAGTTATTATCAAATTACATTCTCAGTTTAAATTGAGAGTTGTTTGGTATACTGGATGTAAAAGATCATGTCCAACGATTGTTCGGTTGTTTTCGTTAATAATAAAAGGGATATAATGGAGTGCTGCCTAGGTTATTATATTAAACCACCTTTCTTTTATCTTGATTAGAACTGGTTGTATCATTTGAGATATTGTCGGACAAACAGAGTCTGATAATTGGTGAGGCTGCCATTTTTATGATTTACAATCAATGATAAACCACTCCTTTCTATAGATACGCGGTCAGTACTGTATGGGCAATGGAAAGTAAATCAAACAACGTCGATATAGCTGAACAACTCAACAGGTTCCATTGACTGATGCAGGTTGGTAGCGTTCGACATACATACACTTCATTGCAACCTCTGCTGAATGTTATTAGCAAAAAAGTTGCATCCATGATGTACAGTGATTATAGTTGTAAGCGTCTAGCATACAGGGGGACGCGTTGGTTACATCATATTTAATGAGGCTAACCAGCCTAGCGCCCGAATGGAGAGAGTGAAATTCGATTTCACTCTCTCTTTTTTTCATCTAAACCTTTATTGTCAAATGGTTATACGCATTTATTTGTATTAGTCACGAATGCATCTGATACATTGACTTGTTACTCATTGCTAAAATGAGTAGCGAAGTTCATATCCAGTCATTAAACAGATTAAGAAAACGATAACTAAATAGTGGAGTTGACTCCTTGAACAGAGAAGATGTCCATCAACTGGCTACGCAATTGTTTGAAGGTAACGAAAGTGCGGCCCAAAAGTGGTGCCATGAACCCAACCGAGCGTTACGGTGGCAAACCCCTGAAGAACTTATGGGGAGCGAATCAGGAATCCAAACGGTAATAGCGTTAATAACACGACTAGAGCAAGGCGTGTATTCTTAGACCTTCTGCCCAGAGCCGTTCTGTAGTTTTATCATCGCATCAAGCAAATCGTTTTCATCCCGTGAATGCTGAGACTTGTTCCGGGTCACATCGGGGCTATTCACCGATGGAAGAGCTTTAAAACGACGGTTATCCCTTTGTTCCTGTACCAGCTTCGCCACATACAATACTTGGCCCAAATTCTGGGGTTAACAACTTACCCAGCCGAGGAAAACATCTGCAGTCCTCAAATAGACATTAGCATTGAGCCCCTACACTCGCACCAGTTGATAGTTCACTGCTTGTATGTGCTATAGCGTAAAGAGATACCGAAAGTATCCGCGTCAGCACCTGAAGAATTTAAGAGCCTGGAAGGAGGAAGGTTGCCAAAGGATGACGATGGATGCATGGGCAGTAATGCCGTGTTTGGTGTGATCACTCACATCAATGATGCCAGGATTGGGGAAATTTGACGATTGCCCGATAATTTAAGGCGCAAAGAAGTGGTATTTCGTGTCATTAAAACCCATGATTGTATACACATAACGAGTACACGAGGTTTTTATGCAATCCATCAACTTCCGTACCGCACGCGGCAACCTTACTGAAGTGCTCAACAATGTTGAAGCCGGGGAAAAGGTTGAAATGTAGTGGTCAACAAAAAC
>NZ_RHJO01000058.1:0-1887 GCF_004211985.1 Escherichia sp. E10V10
TTGGTTTGGGAGAAGGCTCTGCATTACCTGTTGGGGTTCCTGTTCCGTGGCCTTCAGCCACTCCGCCAACAGGCTGGCTGAAATGCAACGGAGCAGCTTTTTCTGCTGAAGAATACCCGGAGCTGGCAAAGGCTTACCCGACAAATAAATTGCCTGATTTACGTGGTGAGTTTATTCGTGGCTGGGATGACGGACGTGGTATGGATACGGGGAGGGCAATATTATCCGCTCAGGGCGATGCCATACGTAATATCTATGGTGAGTTCAAGACTGTAAACACCGAAAATTATTCAATATGGGAATCAGTAGGCTCGTTTAAGGGGGCAGTAGTGCCTTTGAACCCCTCAACGAACAATAGTTATTTCTCCTTAATCAGAAGTATGGTGACAGAAAGAACAGATGGCGCTGTTTACCCAAAAGTGATTGGCCTTGATGCTTCAAGAATTGTTCCAACTGCAAACGAAAACCGTCCTCGTAACATTGCCTTTAATTATATCGTGAGGGCTGCCTGATGAATAAAGCCGTATTAAATAACGAACTCATTGCCATAAAAGCGGGAGTCATTACCATTTATAATTATGATGGTGAAACGCGGGAATATATTTCCACATCAACTGAATATCTTGCGGTTGGCGTCGGTATCCCGGCATGTTCTTGTTTAGATGCACCAGTTACACATAAAGCTGGTTATGCAATCTGCCGTTCTGCAGATTTTAACTCATGGGAATATGTGCCAGACCATCGCGGTGAAATCATCTATAGCACCGAAACAGGAGAATCGAAAGAAATCACAGCTCCGGGTGATTATCCTGAAAATACAACCACTATCGCCCCGTTAACGCCATACGATAAATGGGATGGTGAGAAATGGGTGACGGATACCGAGGCACAGCATAGCGCCGCAGTAGAAGCGGCAGAAGCACAGCGCCAGTCGCTGATTGATGCTGCAATGGCTTCCATCAGTCTGATTCAGCTGAAATTACAGGCCGGGCGGAAGCTGACGCAGCCAGAAAACACCCGACTTAACGCTGTGCTGGATTATATTGACGCGGTGACGGCAACAGATACCAGCACAGCGCCGGACGTCATCTGGCCTGAACTGCCGGAGGCGTAGGCCATTCAATATCTGGCGCACCGGAAGTATCGACCAGTTCCAGTGCGTCCAGATAATCCAGCCACAAATTATATTGCGCCAGTTCCTCACCTTTCAGGCGACCAATCGCCGCTTTACCAGGCCATTGCTTACTGTTTATGTATTCGTTGACCTGATTAATCAATTGCTGCTTTTCCAGTTCGGCTGCGGCAATTTGTTCCTCATGAGTTGGCGGTGGAATATCAATCCATGCAGGCATTCCGTCGATGACACCTCTGTATTTTCCTTCTGGTGCTTCCTTCATAAATTCGGCGGCAACAGTGTCGTCAATTTCGATTCCATCACCGGGCCATTCGCCGGATTCCTGATAAGCGATTTTAAGCTCCACAGGGAAAAACGCATTTTTATCGGCACTGAAAATATATTTCTGCATTTCTACCGTCCTATCGAAATATAACTGAATCTGTATTGCTGTGAGATATCACTGGTTGCCACACGCCACGCTGAATTACTGATATGTTCAAAATTTACAGACAAAACCTGCGGGGCAGGATTCGACGGGTCTGACTGAACGGCATCAGACATAACACTGACTGAAACCATCGGCTGATTAGGGAATGGTATAGGGAAGTGTCCACTGATAAAGCGGGTCGTGTTTCCTGAAAAAGTGCCAAACTGAACAATATATCCACCTGGTAGCCTGAACCATCCCGAACCAGAAGCGAATGCTCCCATATCCGGTATCTGATTATCTCCTGTGCCCACATTCCGTTTTGCCGCTTCTCCCAAACCAA
>NZ_RHJO01000059.1:0-1519 GCF_004211985.1 Escherichia sp. E10V10
ACCTACCTGGTTAACCTGGCCGTTCCCCTGAATAGGTGAGGCCAGCAGAAAATCGGTACTGGAGTGATTAAAGTTTACTATCGAAGAGGAAGAAGCATCTGCGGCTCCCAAATGAATAAATGGCGTATTAATCGAACCAGCAGCCTGTTCAGCCTCACCTTGCGCACCACCAATATTTAAAACGCCTGTGGCGCCAGGTGCGAGAGTAACCCAGATAAACGAATTGGCATTGATTGTTGCACCATTATTAACGGTAAGGATACCGGTAGTATTAAAAGCAACATCTGGGCTGAATCCACCAAGATAAACATATTTAGCATTCAATGTTGAATTTTTACCATCAACCAGAACCTCGCCATAACTATCACGATTTTTTGATGCACTATTGCCTGGATAAGAATATCCAATAGCTACCTGAGCTGAGGTAGTGAGTGTACCGCCATTCGTAATACGTAAATTGCCAATTCCCTGATCGCCAACAAGAGCAATGTTAGAGGAAACCGATGAGTTTTCCCCATCAATAACCATCAACCCTTTGGCATCACCATAATACTCACCAATCCTTAGTTCCTGCAGGCCACTTATCTTACTGCCTTCTAACACATATACCGTGCCGGAACCTTCATTTGTACCCAAATACAAGTTGGATGTAGAACTATTAAACTGCCAGTTGGTATGGTTGGATAAAGTGAGGGTACCTTCAGAGTTATTACCTACGGTAGCACTGGCAGTAATAAATGAAAGATTATCAATAAGTAATGAGCCATTAGAGTCTTTACCTACAGTCAAAGAAGTAAAATTATCCCATCCGGGATCGTAACCTTCAGAGGCAATGATTTTTACCTCTTCGCCATTATTAATGATAACAACGCTATTTGCATCTGTGGGTGGGGTTACGGCCAGGGATATGGGTGTAAATAATATCGTTGAAATGGCTATGGACAGGGTTGATAAAGCATGTTTTCTTAACTTCATATCACTCACTTTCATCCTTAAATTTAAATGGCGAGATGTTTCTTATTGCACTGTTTTTCTTCCTGAAGCCTTGTAAGGCGTAAGCATGCAAGTTGCTAAATAAGAATATCTGTAATATTAGATGCAATAAATTTATTAAAGTGTTAGTTGTTCGTTGTATTGATTGGTTTTAGTGGTTTGTACGTGGAGTTAATGTGGTTTTTTTATGTCGGTTAGAAAAACACATCTAATAATCCTAAAACTTATGCAAGTGAAATAAAGAAAAGGCATAAAAATCATATTAATAGATGGTTAGTGGCTTTTTTGTTCAGAAAAGTAATGCGGTTTGTGTGAATTTTATATGGGGTTTTAGCGGAAGCAGGAATTTGAGATTTTTATGAAAATTAATTTAAGGAACACCAGCGATAATTGCCATGAGCGTTATTAAACAACAGGAGAGATGTGGCTATTGTTGAGAAAAATACAAATATATTCCCTTTTTCTGTAGATTTTTCCTAACAAAGACCGTGGATCTAAAAAGAGAGCCACCTGTACGTGACAGGTG
>NZ_RHJO01000060.1:0-1037 GCF_004211985.1 Escherichia sp. E10V10
GGCGACGGCGCAGACGCTGATGTCATCCTGTTCTGCACTGGATGACTGCATCAGTGACAGCTTCAGCGGTTTCAGTATCGATGGTGTGGCGGATTTCGTGCAGAACGACGTTATCGGTAATGCCAGCATAATGCTGGGGTATGTTTCTGATGCGATGAAAGTGGTGGATTCTGCCGTATCGGATGCCGCCAGGCTGTTGCAGGGGGATATCTCGGTACTTCTGCCGCCGCCATCGTCAGGCAAAAATTTCGTTGAGCAGGTGCAGAAAATGTGGCGTACCGGGAAACGCCTTTATGGTAACGCCAGCGACCTGGTCACCATGATCAAAACGCTTTCCGGTGTCAGCCTCGGCAGCGATCTGCAACCGCGCGGCGTCTGGAAAACGGACAGTAAAACCACCGCCACGGCGACGCAGCAGCGTAACGTGGTTGCCAGCACCCTTCGTACGACCGCAATCAGCGAAGCGGCGTATGCCGTCACCCGATTGCCTGCGCCAACAACTTCCGCGGTGATGCAGAATTCCGCAGTGGGGCAGGCAACAACACCCGCGCAGAGCACTGGCTGGCCTTCCGTCACGCATCCGGCACTGAACAATGCATCGGCGGTGAAAAACACGGTTGACCTGCCGACGTGGGAAGAACTGACTGACATTCGCGACACACTGAATACGGCAATTGATAAGGAGTTGTCCCGTACAACCAGCGATGCGCTGTTTCTGGCGCTGCGCCGGGTGAAAGCAGATCTGAATGCGGATATCAACACGCGCCTTGAACAGTCTGCACGGATCATTCAGCGCACACCGGATGAGGTTTTACCCGCGCTGGTGCTGGCGGCGACCTGGTTTGATAACGCGGCGCGTGACGCGGACATTATCCGGCGTAATGCCATTACGCATCCCGGCTTTGTGCCGGTGATCCCTCTGAAGGTGCCAGTGCAATGAACGACAATGTCACGCTACGGGTAAATGGCCGGGAGTGGAATGGCTGGACATCGGTGCGCATCGGTGCCGGTATTGAACGGCTGGCGCGGGATTTCAG
>NZ_RHJO01000007.1:0-185726 GCF_004211985.1 Escherichia sp. E10V10
CATCAAATAAAGCAGAAGGCCATCCTGACGGATGGCCTTTTTGCGTTGGTGCAAAAAAAATGCCGGATGCGACGCTGGCGCGTCTTATCCAGCCTACGCAGGCACGGTAGGGGGGCAGCTTATTCCCCCACATACGCCAGATTCAGCAACGGATACGGTTTCCCCAAATCCGTCCACCTCAGAACGCCCGGTAACCTTAAAGCCCATCTTCTTATAGAACCCTACCGCCTGTGCATTTTGTTCATTAACGTTGGTTGTCAGTTCCGGTGCCATTGAGAGCGCATGTTTCACCAGCATCCTACCCACGCCGCAGCCGCGCACATCAGGATCGATAAACAGCGCATCCATATGCTGCCCACTTAACAACATAAACTCAACCGGCTGATCCCGCTCATTAACCGCGACCCACAACGGTGCTTCCGGCAGAAAGGAACGCACCAGCTCTTCCAGCTCGGCCCGATACTCTACTGATAAAAAATCGTGGGTGGCATCGACAGAACGACACCAAATCGCAACGAGTTCCTCCCCTTCCTCATGCCGTGAGCGGCGAATACTAATAACCATTTTCTCTCCTTTTAGTCATTCTTATATTCTAACGTAGCCTTTTCCTTGAAACTTTCTCACCTTCAACATGCAGGCTCGACATTGGCAAATTTTCTGGTTATCTTCAGCTATCTGGATGTCTAAACGTATAAGCGTATGTAGTGAGGTAATCAGGTTATGCCGATTCGTGTGCCGGACGAGCTACCCGCCGTCAATTTCTTGCGTGAAGAAAACGTCTTTGTGATGACAACTTCTCGCGCGTCTGGTCAGGAAATTCGTCCGCTAAAGGTGCTTATCCTTAACCTGATGCCGAAGAAGATCGAAACTGAAAATCAGTTCTTACGCCTGCTTTCAAACTCGCCTTTACAGGTCGATATTCAGCTGTTGCGCATCGATTCCCGTGAATCGCGCAACACGCCCGCAGAGCATCTAAACAACTTCTACTGCAACTTTGAAGATATTCAGGAACAGAACTTTGACGGCCTGATAGTCACCGGTGCGCCGCTGGGTCTGGTGGAGTTTAATGATGTCGCTTACTGGCCGCAGATCAAACAGGTGCTGGAGTGGTCGAAAGATCACGTCACCTCGACGCTGTTTGTCTGCTGGGCGGTACAGGCCGCGCTCAATATCCTCTACGGCATTCCTAAGCAAACCCGCACCGACAAACTCTCTGGCGTTTATGAGCACCACATTCTCCACCCTCATGCGCTTCTGACGCGTGGCTTTGATGATTCATTCCTGGCACCGCATTCGCGCTACGCTGATTTTCCGGCAGCGTTGATTCGTGATTATACCGATCTGGAAATTCTGGCAGAGACGGAAGAAGGGGATGCATATCTGTTTGCCAGCAAAGATAAGCGCATTGCCTTTGTGACGGGCCATCCCGAATATGATGCGCAAACGCTGGCGCAGGAATATTTCCGCGATGTGGAAGCCGGACTAAACCCGGACGTACCGTATAATTATTTTCCGCACAACGATCCGCAAAACAAACCGCGTGCGAGCTGGCGCAGTCATGGCAATTTGCTGTTTACCAACTGGCTCAACTATTACGTCTACCAGATCACGCCATACGATCTACGCCGTATGAATCCTACGCTGGATTAATCTTCTGTGATAGTCGATCGTTAAGCGATTCAGCACCTTACCTCAGGCACCTTCGGGTGCCTTTTTTATTTCCGAAACGCACCTCAGCAGGTGAATAAATTTTATTTATATTGTTATCAATAAGTTATCAAGTATTTTTAATTAAAATGGAAATTGTTTTTGATTTTGATTTTTAAATGAGTAGTCTTAGTTGTGCTGAACGAAAAGCGCACAACGATCCTTCGTTCACAGTGGGGAAGTTTTCGGATCCATGACGAGGAGCTGCACGATGACTGAACAGGCAACAACAACCGATGAACTGGCTTTCACAAGGCCGTATGGCGAGCAGGAGAAGCAAATTCTTACTGCCGAAGCGGTAGAATTTCTGACTGAGCTGGTGACGCATTTTACGCCACAACGCAATAAACTTCTGGCAGCGCGCATTCAGCAGCAGCAAGATATTGATAACGGAACGTTGCCTGATTTTATTTCGGAAACAGCTTCCATTCGTGATGCTGACTGGAAAATTCGTGGGATTCCTGCGGACTTAGAAGATCGTCGCGTAGAGATTACCGGACCCGTAGAGTGCAAGATGGTGATCAACGCGCTCAACGCCAATGTGAAAGTCTTTATGGCCGATTTCGAAGATTCACTGGCACCAGACTGGAACAAAGTGATCGACGGGCAAATTAACCTGCGCGATGCGGTTAACGGCACCATCAGCTATAGCAATGAAGCAGGCAAAATTTATCAGCTCAAGCCCAATCCAGCGGTTTTGATTTGTCGGGTACGCGGTCTGCACTTGCCGGAAAAACACGTCACCTGGCGCGGCGAAGCAATTCCTGGCAGCCTGTTTGATTTTGCGCTCTATTTCTTCCACAACTATCAGGCACTGTTGGCAAAGGGCAGCGGTCCCTATTTCTATCTGCCGAAAACCCAGTCCTGGCAGGAAGCGGCCTGGTGGAGCGAAGTCTTCAGCTATGCAGAAGATCGCTTTAATCTGCCGCGCGGCACTATCAAGGCGACGTTGCTGATTGAAACGCTGCCTGCCGTGTTCCAGATGGATGAAATCCTTCACGCGCTGCGTGACCATATTGTTGGTCTGAACTGCGGTCGCTGGGATTACATCTTCAGTTATATCAAAACGTTGAAAAACTATCCCGATCGCGTCCTGCCAGACAGACAGGCAGTGACGATGGATAAACCCTTCCTGAATGCTTACTCACGCCTGTTGATTAAAACCTGCCATAAACGCGGTGCTTTTGCGATGGGCGGCATGGCGGCGTTTATTCCGAGCAAAGATGAAGAGCGCAATAACCAGGTGCTCGACAAAGTAAAAGCGGATAAATCTCTGGAAGCCAATAACGGTCATGATGGCACATGGATCGCTCACCCGGGCCTTGCTGATACGGCAATGGCAGTATTCAACGGCATTCTCGGCTCCCGCAAAAACCAGCTTGAGGTGATGCGCGAACAAGACGCGCCGATTACTGCCGATCAGCTGCTGGCACCTTGTGATGGGGAACGCACCGAAGACGGTATGCGCGCCAACATTCGCGTGGCTGTGCAGTACATCGAAGCGTGGATCTCCGGCAACGGCTGCGTGCCGATTTATGGCCTGATGGAAGATGCGGCGACGGCTGAAATTTCCCGTACCTCGATCTGGCAGTGGATCCATCATCAAAAAACGTTGAGCAATGGCAAACCGGTGACCAAAGCCTTGTTCCGCCAGATGCTGGGCGAAGAGATGAAAGTCATTGCCAACGAACTGGGCGAAGAACGTTTCTCCCAGGGGCGTTTTGACGATGCCGCACGCCTGATGGAACAGATCACCACTTCCGATGAGTTAATTGATTTCCTGACCCTGCCAGGCTACCGCCTGTTAGCGTAAACCACCACATAACTATGGAGCATCTGCACATGAAAACCCGTACACAACAAATTGAAGAATTACAGAAAGAGTGGACTCAACCGCGTTGGGAAGGCATTACTCGCCCGTACAGCGCGGAAGATGTGGTGAAATTACGCGGTTCAGTCAATCCTGAATGCACGCTGGCGCAGCTGGGTGCGGCGAAAATGTGGCGTCTGCTGCACGGTGAGTCGAAAAAAGGCTACATCAACAGCCTCGGTGCACTGACTGGCGGTCAGGCGCTGCAACAGGCGAAAGCGGGCATTGAAGCGGTCTACCTGTCTGGCTGGCAGGTTGCGGCGGACGCTAACCTGGCGGCCAGCATGTATCCGGATCAGTCGCTCTATCCGGCAAACTCGGTGCCAGCTGTGGTGGAGCGGATCAACAACACCTTCCGTCGTGCCGATCAGATCCAGTGGTCTGCAGGCATTGAGCCGGGCGATCCGCGCTATGTCGATTACTTCCTGCCGATTGTTGCTGATGCGGAAGCCGGTTTTGGCGGTGTCCTGAATGCCTTTGAACTGATGAAAGCGATGATTGAAGCCGGTGCAGCGGCAGTTCACTTCGAAGATCAGCTGGCGTCCGTGAAAAAATGCGGTCATATGGGCGGCAAAGTGCTGGTACCAACTCAGGAAGCGATCCAGAAACTGGTCGCTGCGCGTCTGGCTGCTGACGTGACGGGCGTTCCAACCCTGCTGGTTGCTCGTACCGATGCCGATGCGGCGGATCTGATCACCTCCGATTGCGACCCGTATGATAGCGAATTTATTACCGGCGAGCGCACCAACGAAGGTTTCTTCCGTACTCATGCAGGTATTGAACAAGCGATCAGCCGCGGCCTGGCGTATGCGCCGTATGCTGACCTGGTATGGTGTGAAACCTCCACGCCAGACCTGGAACTGGCGCGTCGCTTTGCACAAGCCATCCACGCGAAATATCCGGGCAAACTGCTGGCTTATAACTGCTCGCCGTCGTTCAACTGGCAGAAAAACCTCGACGACAAAACTATTGCCAGCTTCCAGCAGCAGCTGTCGGATATGGGTTACAAGTTCCAGTTCATCACCCTGGCAGGCATCCACAGCATGTGGTTCAACATGTTCGACCTGGCAAACGCCTATGCGCAGGGTGAGGGCATGAAGCATTACGTTGAGAAAGTGCAGCAGCCGGAATTCGCTGCCGCGAAAGATGGCTATACCTTCGTTTCTCACCAGCAGGAAGTGGGTACAGGTTATTTCGATAAAGTGACGACCATTATTCAGGGCGGCACGTCTTCAGTCACCGCGCTGACCGGCTCCACTGAAGAATCGCAGTTCTAAGCAACCTACAAATGTTGCTGACTGTAGGCCGGATAAGGCGTTCACGTCGCATCCGGCAATCAACGCCTGATGCGACGCTTGCGCGTCTTATCATGCCTACAAATGTTGCTGACTGTAGGCCGGATAAGGCGTTCACGCCGCATCCGGCAATGAGCGCCTGGTGCGACGCTTGCGCGTCTTATCATGCCTACAAATGTTGCAGACACGTAGGCCGGGTAAGGCGTTTACGCCGCATCCGGCAATGAGCGCCTGATGCGACGCTTGCGCGTCTTATCAGGCCTACAAATGTTGCAGACGCGTAGACCGGATAAGGCGTTCACGCCGCATCCGGCAATCAATGCCTGATGCGACGCTTGCGCGTCTTATCCGGCAATTCTCTGCTCCTGATGAGGGCGCTAAATGCCGCGTGGCCTGGAATTATTGATTGCACAAACCATTTTGCAAGGTTTCGACGCTCAGTATGGTCGATTCCTCGAAGTGACTTCCGGGGCGCAGCAGCGTTTCGAGCAAGCCGACTGGCACGCTGTCCAGCAGGCGATGAAAAACCGTATCCATCTTTATGATCATCACGTGGGTCTGGTGGTGGAACAGCTGCGCTGTATCACTAACGGCCAAAGCACGGACGCGGAATTTTTACTGCGCGTCAAAGAGCATTACACCCGGCTGTTGCCGGATTATCCGCGCTTCGAGATTGCGGAGAGCTTTTTTAACTCCGTGTACTGTCGGTTATTTGACCACCGCTCGCTTACTCCCGAGCGGCTTTTTATCTTTAGCTCCCAGCCGGAGCGCCGTTTTCGTACCATTCCACGCCCGCTGGCGAAAGACTTTTATCCCGATCACGGCTGGGAATCGCTACTAATGCGTGTTATCAGCGATCTGCCGCTGCGCCTGCGCTGGCAGAATAAAAGCCGTGATATCAACTATATCATTCGCCATCTGACCGAAACGGTGGGGACTGATAACCTCGCCGAAAGCCATTTACAGGTGGCGAACGAACTGTTTTACCGCAATAAAGCCGCCTGGCTGGTAGGCAAACTAATAACGCCTTCCGGCACATTGCCCTTTTTGCTGCCGATCCACCAGACGGACGATGGCGAGTTATTTATTGATACCTGCCTGACGACGACCGCCGAAGCGAGCATCGTCTTTGGCTTCGCGCGTTCCTATTTTATGGTTTACGCGCCGCTACCTGCCGCACTGGTCGAGTGGCTACGGGAAATTCTACCGGGCAAAACGACCGCAGAACTGTATATGGCTATCGGCTGCCAAAAGCACGCCAAAACCGAAAGCTATCGCGAATATCTCGTTTATCTACAGGGCTGTAATGAGCAATTTATTGAAGCGCCGGGCATTCGTGGAATGGTGATGCTGGTGTTCACGCTGCCGGGCTTTGATCGGGTATTCAAAGTGATTAAAGACAAGTTCGCGCCGCAGAAAGAGATGTCTGCGGCTCACGTCCGCGCCTGCTATCAGTTGGTTAAAGAGCACGATCGCGTGGGCCGAATGGCGGACACCCAGGAGTTTGAAAACTTTGTGCTGGCGAAGCGGCATATTTCCCCGGCATTAATGGAATTACTGCTCCAGGAGGCGCCGGAAAAAATCACCGATCTCGGCGAACAGATTGTGATTCGCCATCTCTACATCGAACGGCGAATGGTGCCGCTCAATATCTGGCTGGAACAAGTGGAAGGTCAGCAGCTGCGCGACGCCATTGAAGAGTACGGTAATGCCATTCGCCAGCTTGCCGCCGCCAATATTTTCCCTGGCGACATGCTGTTTAAAAACTTCGGTGTCACCCGTCACGGGCGCGTGGTGTTTTATGATTACGATGAAATTTGCTACATGACGGAAGTGAATTTCCGCGATATCCCACCGCCGCGCTACCCGGAAGACGAACTTGCTAGTGAGCCGTGGTACAGCGTTTCGCCGGGCGATGTTTTCCCAGAAGAATTCCGCCACTGGCTATGTGCCGACCCGCACATTGGGCCACTGTTTGAAGAAATGCACGCCGATCTGTTCCGCGCCGATTACTGGCGCGCGCTACAAAACCGCATACGAGAAGGGCATGTGGAAGATGTTTATGCGTATCGGCGCAGGCAGCGGTTTAGCGTTCGGTTTGTATAAATCAGAGGCGAAAATGTCAGCGCATTCCACCGTACGCCAGCGTCACTTCCTTCGCCGCTTTAATCACCATCGCGCCAAACTCGGTCACGCGGTCATCGGTAATACGTGAAATCGGCCCGGAAATCGAAATCGCGGCAAACGGTTCGCGGTGCTCGTCGAAAATACACGCCGCCAGGCAACGCAGCCCCAGCGCATGTTCTTCATCATCAAATGAATAACCCCGTTTGCGCGTCTGCGCGAGGTCTTCTTTTAAATGCACAGGAGAAACCAGCGTCGCGTGGGTATAGGCATGTAACCCTTTGCGATGCAGCAGTTTCGTCACCTGTTCTTCGCTCAATTGGGCTAAAAAGGCTTTACCCGCACCGGAAGCGTGCATCGGTAACTTACCGCCGATAGGGGCTGACATACGCATCAGATGCGTACACTGTACCTGGTCGATAATAATCGCTTCGTGATCGCTATGATCCAGCACCGCCATATTTACTGTTTCGCCAGACTCTTCCATCAGATTGCGCAGAATAGGATGGACAATGGCTAACAAATTACGGCTCTGGAGAAAGCTGCTGCCGACCATAAAAGCATGTGCGCCGATCGCCCAGTGACCCAGTTCGCCAACCTGACGGACAAAGCCCTGCTGTTGCATCGTGGTTAGCAGGCGGTGAGTAGTGGAGTTGGGTAATCCGGCTTGCTGAGCCAGTTCCGTTAGCGCCACACTGCCATTGGATTCGGCAATCCACTCCAGTAATTTCAGCCCACGCGTTAAAGACTGAACCTGTCCAGTCGCGGGTGCGGTGGCAACGGCGGGTTTTCTGCCGCGTTTTGCGGGAATGGGTGCGACCATGACAGTCTCCTTTTTCTGTATCGTGGAAATCATTTTCATTTTTATTGCGGTGTAATGCAATAGTTGCCACACTGATCCGATGAGTTAATGTTGAACAAATCTCATGTTGCGTGGTGGTCGCTTTTACCACTGATGCGTTTATGCCAGTATGGTCTGTTGAATTTTTTTACAGTCTGGGTTGAGCGTGTCGGGAGCGAGTGTGAGCAGCAAAGTTGAACAACTGCGTGCGCAGTTAAATGAACGTATTCTGGTGCTGGACGGCGGTATGGGCACCATGATCCAGAGTTATCGACTGAACGAGGCAGATTTTCGCGGTGAACGTTTTGCCGACTGGCCTTGCGATCTTAAAGGTAACAACGACCTGCTGGTTCTCAGCAAACCGGAAGTGATCTCCGCCATCCACAACGCTTACTTTGAAGCGGGCGCAGATATCATCGAAACCAACACCTTCAACTCCACGACGATTGCGATGGCGGATTACCAGATGGAATCCCTGTCGGCAGAAATCAACTTTGCGGCGGCGAAACTGGCGCGTGCCTGTGCTGATGAGTGGACCGCGCGCACGCCGGAGAAACCGCGCTACGTTGCTGGTGTTCTCGGCCCAACCAACCGCACGGCGTCTATATCTCCGGACGTAAACGATCCAGCATTCCGCAACATCACTTTTGACCAGCTGGTGGCGGCTTATCGCGAATCCACCAAAGCATTAGTCGAAGGTGGTGCGGATCTGATTCTGATTGAAACCGTTTTCGACACCCTCAACGCCAAAGCGGCGATTTTTGCGGTGAAAACGGAGTTCGAAGCGCTGGGCGTTGAACTGCCGATTATGATCTCCGGCACCATCACTGACGCCTCCGGGCGCACACTCTCCGGGCAGACCACCGAAGCATTTTACAACTCATTGCGCCACGCCGAAGCGCTGACTTTTGGCCTGAACTGTGCGCTGGGGCCAGATGAACTGCGCCAGTACGTGCAAGAGCTGTCACGGATTGCGGAATGCTACGTCACCGCTCACCCGAACGCTGGGCTGCCCAACGCCTTTGGTGAATACGATCTCGACGCCGACACGATGGCGAAGCACATCCGCGAATGGGCGGAAGCGGGATTCCTCAATATCGTCGGCGGTTGCTGCGGTACCACGCCACGGCATATTGCGGCGATGAGTCGCGCAGTAGAAGGATTAGCGCCGCGCAAACTGCCGGAGATTCCCGTAGCCTGCCGTTTGTCCGGTCTGGAGCCGCTGAACATTGGCGATGACAGCCTGTTTGTTAACGTCGGTGAGCGGACTAACGTCACCGGTTCTGCCAAATTCAAACGCCTGATTAAAGAAGATAAATACAGCGAGGCGCTGGATGTGGCGCGCCAGCAGGTGGAAAACGGCGCGCAGATTATCGATATCAACATGGATGAAGGGATGCTCGACGCCGAAGCGGCGATGGTGCGTTTCCTCAGCCTGATTGCGGGGGAACCGGATATCGCCCGCGTGCCGATTATGATCGACTCCTCAAAATGGGAGGTCATCGAAAAGGGGCTGAAGTGTATTCAGGGCAAAGGCATTGTTAACTCTATCTCAATGAAAGAGGGCGTCGACGCCTTTATCCATCATGCGAAACTGTTGCGTCGTTACGGTGCAGCGGTGGTGGTAATGGCCTTTGACGAACAGGGTCAGGCCGATACCCGCGCACGGAAAATCGAGATTTGCCGTCGGGCGTACAAAATCCTCACCGAGGAAGTCGGCTTCCCGCCGGAAGATATCATCTTTGACCCGAACATTTTCGCGGTCGCAACTGGCATTGAAGAGCACAACAACTACGCGCAGGACTTTATCGGCGCGTGTGAAGACATCAAACGCGAACTGCCGCACGCGCTGATTTCCGGCGGCGTATCTAACGTGTCGTTCTCGTTCCGTGGTAACGATCCGGTGCGCGAAGCCATTCACGCTGTGTTCCTCTACTACGCTATCCGCAACGGTATGGATATGGGGATCGTCAACGCCGGGCAACTGGCGATTTACGACGACCTGCCCGCCGAACTGCGCGACGCGGTGGAAGATGTGATCCTCAATCGTCGCGACGATGGCACCGAGCGTTTACTGGAACTTGCCGAGAAATATCGCGGCAGCAAAACCGACGATACCGCTAATGCCCAGCAGGCAGAGTGGCGCTCGTGGGAAGTGAATAAACGTCTGGAATACTCGCTGGTCAAAGGTATTACCGAATTTATTGAACAGGACACCGAAGAAGCCCGCCAGCAGGCGGAGCGCCCCATTCAGGTGATTGAAGGCCCGTTGATGGACGGCATGAACGTGGTCGGCGATCTGTTTGGCGAAGGGAAAATGTTCCTGCCACAGGTGGTTAAATCGGCGCGCGTCATGAAACAGGCGGTGGCGTATCTCGAACCGTTTATCGAAGCCAGCAAAGAGCAGGGCAAAACCAACGGCAAGATGGTGATCGCCACCGTGAAGGGCGACGTCCACGATATCGGTAAAAATATCGTTGGCGTGGTGCTGCAATGTAACAACTACGAAATCGTCGATCTCGGCGTGATGGTGCCTGCGGAAAAAATCCTCCGCACCGCCAAAGAAGTGAATGCCGATCTGATTGGCCTTTCAGGATTGATCACGCCGTCGCTTGACGAAATGGTCAACGTGGCGAAAGAGATGGAGCGTCAGGGCTTCACCATTCCGCTATTGATTGGTGGTGCGACCACCTCAAAAGCGCACACGGCGGTGAAAATCGAGCAAAACTACAGCGGCCCGACGGTGTATGTTCAGAACGCCTCGCGCACCGTTGGTGTGGTGGCGGCGCTGCTTTCTGACACTCAGCGTGATGATTTCGTTGCTCGTACCCGCAAGGAGTACGAAACCGTGCGTATTCAACACGGGCGCAAGAAACCGCGCACACCACCGGTCACGCTGGAAGCGGCGCGCGATAACGATTTCGCTTTTGACTGGCAGACTTACACGCCGCCGGTGGCGCACCGTCTCGGTGTGCAGGAAGTTGAAGCCAGCATCGAAACGCTGCGTAATTACATCGACTGGACGCCGTTCTTTATGACCTGGTCGCTGGCCGGGAAGTATCCGCGCATTCTGGAAGATGAAGTGGTAGGCGAAGAGGCGCAGCGGCTGTTTAAAGACGCCAACGACATGCTGGATAAATTAAGCGCCGAGAAAACGCTGAATCCGCGTGGCGTGGTGGGCCTGTTCCCGGCAAACCGTGTGGGCGATGACATTGAAATCTACCGTGACGAAACGCGTACACATGTGATCAACGTCAGCCACCATCTGCGTCAACAGACCGAAAAAACGGGCTTCGCTAACTACTGTCTCGCTGACTTCGTTGCGCCGAAGCTTTCTGGTAAAGCAGATTACATCGGCGCATTTGCCGTGACTGGTGGGTTGGAAGAAGACGCGCTGGCTGATGCGTTCGAAGTGCAGCACGATGATTACAACAAAATCATGGTGAAAGCGCTTGCTGACCGTTTAGCCGAAGCCTTTGCGGAGTATCTCCATGAACGTGTGCGTAAAGTCTACTGGGGCTATGCGCCGAACGAGAACCTCAGTAACGAAGAGCTGATCCGCGAAAACTACCAGGGCATCCGTCCGGCACCGGGCTATCCGGCCTGCCCGGAACATACGGAAAAAGCCACAATCTGGGAGCTGCTGGAAGTGGAAAAACATACCGGTATGAAACTCACGGAATCCTTCGCCATGTGGCCCGGTGCATCGGTTTCGGGTTGGTACTTCAGTCATCCAGACAGCAAGTATTACGCAGTGGCGCAAATTCAGCGCGATCAGGTTGAAGACTATGCCCGCCGTAAAGGAATGAGCGTTACCGAAGTTGAGCGCTGGCTGGCGCCGAATCTGGGGTATGATGCCGAGTAAGTGATAACACCGGGGTATTTGCCCCGGTTTTTAATGTCATAAATAATGGATTATTGAACATGATAAAAATTGATGAAATAGATTTTTTTGCTTTCGAAGGATGTTCAGAGTCCGAAGTTACTGAACTATTAGGAAAAAAACCAACAGGTTATAATGATTGGATAATTAATATAAAAACAGGTGTGGAGTGGGTATTTTATGATGGTCGTTATTGGTTAGATTTTCGTAAATCCAAAGAGGGGGTAAGGTGTATCTCATGCAGTATCTTGTATCAAGATAAAAGTAAAGGGCGTATCGATGTCTTATTTAGTGAAGGTATGGCTGACAGAGGTTTAAAAAATACGGGTGGAGTGTTAATCCAAAAACGCCCGCAATTATAATAATTCCTGGTAATATTTGTTTTCGTGAAAAGGATTTACTTTATGCAACGTCAATATAAAAAATACATTCTTCTCTTTTGGGGTGTCATGGATGTTATCGCGATAGCCACCTATCTGTTCTACTCGGTTGGTAATGGTCGTATCCCTTTTTATTCCGATATCGTTCATTCAATTTCCTTACTTAAAGCTATCGGTGTTGAAGGCGGTTTTTACGCTTATGCAGTCGCCACTGTTACGCTACAAATAGTATTATTGTTCTCTTTATTCTTTTCTGCGCAATCTTTTTTAAAACAAAAATTGTTTAGTTTCTCTTTTTTGGCAATTCAGGAATTTATGCGTTTTGCTACCGTAAGCTGTTCAATCTCCGTAATACCGTTGTTACTTAATTATTTTCATTCACAGGTTCTGGTCTTAAATATTTCGTTGTTTATCTTCTCAGAGGTCACAAAAGTGACAACGATTATCTGGTGTAAACGACAGGGGAAAGTGTGACAGAAATAGCAACAGATACAGGTGGATTTTTATATAAATGCCTTTTTAAATGCTTTCTTGTATAAATCTCTTATACTGAAAGTACATACAAGAGAAATGCCTGGATAAAAACAACGTGATTAGAAAAATCTTAACAGGAAAATGCATAACAAAAAGGAGAACCTGATTCCGTGCTAACTTTGCTTCACCTGCTTTCTGCCGTCGCCCTGCTGGTCTGGGGGACGCATATTGTTCGAACAGGCGTAATGCGCGTCTTCGGCGCGCGTCTGCGTACTGTCCTTAGCCGGAGCGTCGAAAAAAAGCCGCTCGCCTTTTGCGCGGGGATCGGCGTTACCGCACTGGTGCAGAGCAGTAATGCCACCACCATGCTGGTGACCTCGTTTGTCGCCCAGGATCTGGTTGCTCTCGCGCCCGCGCTGGTGATTGTGCTGGGGGCTGATGTCGGGACGGCGCTAATGGCGCGGGTCCTCACCTTCGATTTATCCTGGTTGTCACCGCTGCTCATTTTTATTGGCGTGATTTTTTTCCTCGGACGCAAACAGTCACGCGCCGGGCAACTGGGCCGCGTCGGTATTGGTCTTGGGCTGATTTTGCTGGCGCTGGAGTTGATTGTGCAGGCCGTAACGCCGATCACCCAGGCAAACGGCGTTCAGGTGATCTTTGCTTCGTTGACTGGCGATATTCTGCTGGATGCGCTGATTGGCGCGATGTTCGCCATTATCAGTTACTCCAGCCTTGCAGCTGTACTGCTGACCGCGACTCTGACCGCCGCAGGCATTATCTCCTTCCCGGTGGCGCTCTGTCTGGTAATCGGAGCCAACCTCGGTTCCGGCCTGCTGGCGATGCTCAACAACAGTGCCGCCAATGCCGCCGCTCGCCGTGTTGCGATGGGTAGTTTGTTGTTTAAGCTGGTGGGGAGCTTGATTATCCTGCCATTTGTCCATGTTCTGGCTGAATCAATGGATAAACTGCCTTTGCCAAAAGCGGAACTGGTTATCTATTTCCACGTCTTCTACAACCTCGTTCGTTGCCTGGTCATGCTGCCGTTTGTCGATCCAATGGCGCGATTTTGCAAAACGATTATTCGCGATGAACCTGAGTTGGATGCCCATCTGAAACCAAAACATCTGGACGTTAGTGCGCTGGATACTCCGACTCTTGCTCTGGCGAATGCCGCCCGTGAAACACTGCGCATCGGTGACGCGATGGAACAGATGATGGAAGGGCTGAATAAAGTGATGCACGGTGAACCGCGTGAAGAGAAGGAGTTGCGCAAGCTGGCGGATGATATCAACGTCCTCTACACCGCGATTAAACTTTATTTGGCGCGGATGCCAAAAGAAGAGCTGGCAGAAGAAGAGTCGCGCCGCTGGGCGGAGATTATCGAAATGGCTCTCAACCTGGAGCAGGCTTCCGATATCGTCGAGCGCATGGGCAGCGAAATCGCTGACAAATCACTGGCAGCACGGCGGGCATTTTCGCTTGATGGGTTGAAGGAACTGGATGCGCTCTATGAGCAATTGCTCAGTAATTTAAAGCTGGCAATGTCGGTGTTCTTCTCTGGCGATGTCACCAGCGCTCGTCGTTTGCGCCGTAGTAAGCATCGCTTTCGCATTCTTAATCGCCGTTATTCCCATGCTCACGTCGATCGCCTGCATCAGCAAAACGTGCAAAGCATTGAAACCAGTTCGCTGCATTTAGGCTTACTGGGCGATATGCAGCGTCTGAACTCGCTGTTTTGTTCGGTGGCTTACAGTGTGCTGGAACAGCCTGATGAAGATGAGGGACGGGACGAGTATTAATATTGTGAATCCTGTAGGCCTGATAAGACGCGTCAAGCGTCGCATCAGGCACTATGTACAAGATGCCGGATCATGCATCCGGCAATTCACTTAAAAACGGTGACCCGCTTCCAGCGGCACCGCTTCCTCACCAGCTTTAAATACATAAGTGGTATTCGGGCCGCCCAGCGTAGCGTGACCTTTACTTACTGTGATCCAGTTACCTTCCGGCAGGCCAATAATGGTCAGTTCTGGCGCGACGACCAGCAGTTCGCGAATACGCTGCTCGCGCGTTTCCCCTTTATGGCCTTCCGGCAGCGCGTTGGTGAAGTGTGGGTTGATTTGCAGCGGGAACAGATTCAGCGCATCGAAACCTTGCGGATCGACAATCGGCATATCGTTGGTGGTGCGGATAGTTGGGCAAGCAAGGTTAGCGCCTGCACTCCAGCCGATATACAGCGCGCCACGTTTTACTACGTCGGTAATGGGTGCCAAAAGCCCGCGTACGCGGCATTCTTTCAGCAACTGGAAAGTATTGCTGCCGCCGACAATTACGATCTCAGCATTTTCAATCGCGGCAACAGGATCGGCCACGCTATGAATACCGGTGACAGAAACGCCAAGTGGGGCAAGGACCGCAGCCGTTTTGGCCGTATAATCATCCCAGGTTTGCGTTACGCCAGCGAAAGGAATAAACACCGCTGAACGGCGACCTTGCAACTGTTCAGCAATCAACGGCAGTGCATGTTCCAGCCAGGCTTTACCCGGCAGCGTCGAGTTACTCAATAAAAGCAGTTCCATTACTTCTCCGGTTAGTAAGAAAACACGGAAGGAATGCTACCACTGCAAATTTAACCACTTACTGACGTGGCTCACGATGTCACACATTGTACCAGGCGTTCTGAAGACGGTTAGCAAACAAGGCGCTGAGGCTGATGACAAACGTAAGATTGCCTGATGCGCTACGCTTATCAGGCCTACAAGCTAATCGCAATATCTTGAATTTTCGCGATTTTGTAGGCCGAATAAGGTGTTTGCGCTGCATCCGGCATGAACAACGTGCACTTTGCCACCAATCAGAGCGCCCCTTAATGCGCTGATGTTTCTTATCCTTCTCGTGCAAATTGTGCCGCTTCAGTAATCAGCCGCGCATCAGGTCGCACACCGGTATACATCGCGAACTGCTCGACGGCCTGTAAAGCAATCACCTCTGCGCCGCTGATCGTCTGCTTATCAAGCCGTTGCGCCAGGCAAATGAGCGGCGTTTCCGGCGGTAATGCCACGACGTCAAAAACGACGCTTGCCGTAGAGATCATCGCTTCGCTGAAGGCCAGCTCATGGCTCTCTTTACCACCGCTCATGCCGACAGGGGTAACGTTAACCAGAATGTCGCAGTCGATTCCTTCTGGCTGCGGTTGCCACTGGAAGCCATACTGCTTCGCCAGCGCCGGGCCGCTCTCGTGGTTGCGGGCGGCGGTGATGACATCGGTAAACCCCGCGTCGCGAAAGGCGGCAATGACCGCTTTACCCATGCCGCCACTGCCGCGAATCATCACGCGTGCGGCGCTATTGAGCTGGTGGTGAATAATCAGGTTTTTCACCGCGATGTAGTCGGTGTTAAACCCGGTCAGCCTGCCGTCGTCATTCACGATGGTATTCACTGAATCAATGACTTTCGCTGACGGATCGATCGCATCGAGAAAGGGCATACAGCTTTCTTTAAACGGCATCGACACGGCACAGCCGCGAATACCTAATGCGCGAACGCCTTTCACCGCCGCCTCAATATCCTGGGTGGTGAACGCTTTGTAGATGAAATTCAGCCCCAGCTTTTCATACAGATAATTGTGAAAACGCGTGCCGAAGTTGCCGCGGCGACCGGCCAGCGACATGCACAGTTGAGTATCGCGATTAATCATGGCTAATTGCCTCTGCATGAGTGAGCAGATATTGCTCCGCCTCACCGGACCAGATCCCCTGATGACGCGCCAGAATCGCCGCCAGTGCTTGATCCTGAATCTGCGTGAGTGACGTCAGCGGCAGGTCTTTCCCGGTATACACCAGCTTTTTGCCGCCGCCGACGGCAGGCAATTCAAGCGTGGTTTCGCCCGCAGCATTCAGTCCAAGAATATGTGTTACCACTTTTGCGGCCTGCACTTTTTTCTCTTCGATCAGTTTGACCGCCGCACGCATGTCATCGGTATTGCCGCCCGACGTGCCAACGTAATGAGTAAAGGCATAATGCACATCGTAGAAATTAATTGGCGCGCTGAAGTGCTTATCCTGCGGTCCGGCGAAGAAATTCAGACAACCATCTGTCGCCAGCAAGGAAGAGGCGAGAGTCACCAGTCCTTCATTAGGCACAAAGACGAAAATATCATCGAAGCCGTGACCGCCACTCAGTGCCATTAACGTATCAAATGCTGCATCGGCGGCATTGAGATAATGAATCAGTGTTTGCGGTTCTGATGGATAGTGCTTGCGCGCATAACTCAATTTGTCGTTGTCGGTATCGGTAATGACGAGCAGCGACGGGTTAACTGGCCCATGCAGCGCATAATCAATCGCTAACAGTCCCATTGGTCCGGTGCCGCCGAGGATCAGTGTGCGTCCTTGCGGGCGAATCCCCATCGTGTGGTTATAACTACCTTCCTGAAGATGATAGTTGGCGTTGAACGCGCCAATCACGCAGGAAAGCGGTTCAACCAGCGAACCTTCAAAGTAGGTTTCGCCGTCGTATGCCAGCAGGCAATCCTGTTCCATAACCTCATTTGGGATAACCACATGTGTGGCTTCACCGCCCACCCACGGGAAAGAGTAACCGGGGCAGTCCGGGCGATCCGGCAATTGCAGGTTGGCCTGAATCACATAGCGCTGGCCCGGCTGAAATTTGTGCTGCCACTTTTTACCCACGGCCAGAATATCGCCGCAAAATTCATGGCCGATGATGATGGGATTGGTCGCCACATCGTCGGGTACTTTTTTATGGTTTTCACCCAGATTGGCCTCTTTCCAGGAAGAGAGGCACAGGCTGTCGGTGACCACCGTCGCGAGGATTTCATCCTCCTGCATTTCAGGAAGATCAAAGGTTTCCAGGCGTAAATCACGTTTACCATAAAGACGCAGAGCTGTTGTTTTCATAAACCACCTCGTGTTGAACGATGGCCCCGACGGTTGCGCCGGGGCGAAGAATCAGGACAGGAAGCCCAGCGCATTGCCGATAATCCCTAAACCAAACAGGGCGAAAATCAGCCATACCGGGTTAATTTTTTTGTTGAGCAGACGCACCATCAGTAGCGTCAGACCGAGCGCCAGCAAACCAGGACAAAGTTGGTCGAGAATGTTCTGCACGGTCATGGTGACGGTGGCGCCATCGGCGGCAGGCGTTTGTGAAACCACCAACGGCACGTTGATCGACGTCCATTTGGTGACCAGCACGCCCATCACAAACAGTCCGAGAATCGACGCGCCTTCGGTGAGTTTTTGCAGCACATTCCCGCCCATATCGCTGACGATATTCACCCCTTTGCGAAAGCCGAGTTGTAGGCCATACCACTTCATCGCCAGACGTACCGCGTTGAAAATAAAGAAGAACAGCAGCGGGCCGAGAATGTTGCCCGAAAGTGCCAGAGATGCGCCGAGCGCGGCGGTAATCGGGCGCAGCGTTCCCCAGACCAGTGGATCGCCAACCCCTGCCAATGGTCCCATCAGGCCAACTTTGATGCCGTTAATGGTGCCGTCATCAATTTCTGCACCGTTGGCCCGCGCTTCTTCCATGGCGGCGGTCACGCCGATGACCGGACCACATACGGCTGGCGTGGTATTGAAGAACACCAGGTGTCGCCTGAGCGCCGCAACCTGATCCTCTTTTAATGGGTAGAGTCGCTTGATGGCGGGGATCATGTCGTAACAAAAGCCCAGCCCATGAATGCGTTCAAAGTTGAAGGACGCCTGTTGCAGGTTGGAGCGCAGAAACATGCTCACCAGATCGCTGCGTGTAATTTTTCTCTGTTCCATGATGGCTCCGTTAATCATCAAGTTGGTCAAGGGCGGTGATAGTGGTGGTCTGGGGATGTGGTTCAGCTTTACGCCACTGTGGATTTAACTGGATGTAGAGCAGGGCCATGATTACGCCGACGCCACCGAAAGCCAGCAGACTGAGATCGAGGTAGCCACCTGCGAGGAAACCGAGGAAAAAGAAAGGCATCAAATATTTCACGCCCATCATGCGAAGCACCATGGCGTAACCGACCACCACGATAAAACCGCCAGCAATCTGCAGTCCACGGGTCACAAATTCGGGAATGGCGCTCAGCATATTGCTCACTATATCGGCGCTGACGAACAGCGAGACAATCAGTGCCGGAATCGCAACGCGCAGTGCCTGCACGCCAAGCGCGGAGACATGCAGAATATCGAGAGTGCGAAACCGCGCCTCTTCCGCTGCTTTATCCGCCGCGTGCTGGAACACAACGGTGATGGTGCGGGCAAACACCGTCAGCACCTGGCCTGCCGCAGCCACAGGCAACGCGATGGCGATACCGGTGGCGATGCTTTGCTGACCAACGATAACCAGAATGGCGGAGATTATGCTGGCGAGTGCAGAATCCGGAGATTGCGCCGCGCCGACGTTCATCCAGCCGAGAGCTATCAATTCCAGCGTACCACCGAGCATAATTCCGGTTTTTAAATCACCGAGAATTAAACCAATCACCGTACAGGCAATTAACGGGCGATGAGTCTGAAATTCATCCAGCACGCTGCCCATTCCGGCAATACAGGAAAAAAGAAATATGGCAATGATTTGTAGGGTACTTATTTCCATGATTTGTCACCTTTTAAGTGTCGTCATCCCTGCCTGTTAAAGCATATGTACACAGGCGCTATTATTTAATTTGCGACTAACTGTTCTTTTATTTTGTCGATAATATTGATTGAAGGATCTGACGCTACAACGCGTAAATCCAGCGTGACGCCAAGATTATTTAACTCATGAAATGCGTTAATATCATCGTCATCTAATGAAACTGCTTTGGTTAACTGTTTTTTACCGGGTCGCCAGGCCATGCCGCCAATATTCAGGGTGCCGATTTTTACTCCCTGGCGAACCATCGCTAAGGCATCCTGAGGTCGGGTAAAAAGATAAAATACGGTTTCGTCCTGATATTGTGGGTTGTGATACACCGCGACAGCTTTTTCAATATTGACCACGTTAACTTTCATTCCCGGCGGGGCGGCCTGACGCAATAATGTCCGGCGAACTTCATCGTTATACACCTCGTCATTGCAGATAATAATGCGCTGGGCGTTAGCCACTTTCGACCAGACGGTAGTGACCTGGCCGTGGATCAGGCGGTCATCAATGCGGGCGAGCGTAATGTTCATCAGAAATCCTCCTCTGCCGTTGCCAGTTGTTTCCAGACAACGCAGGTTTGCTTTGCGATTTGCGTCAGGTGTTCACACAGTTCATCAACGTTCATGCTGTCCTGGTTATCGACCAGTTCGAGCGCCAGTGGCAGGGAAAGGCCGCTTATCACCCGCAGGTGCGGATTGCGCATCGCAAGCGTCGCTGCTGCATTCCACGGGCTACCGCACTGTAAATCCACGGCGATTAGCCACTCGTCATGATTGTGAATGCTCACTAACTTTTCCAGCTTTGCCACAATGTCTCCGGCGTTCTCGCCGGGCACAAATTCAACTGCCTCGACCCTGGCGTCGCCGTACACCATCTGAACCGATTCCAGCATGGCGCAGGCTAATTTGCCGTGGGCGCAAAAAATGGCATTGACCATAAAGCCTCCTTAGCCGCGCGTTTTTCCGCCCGCAATGTTAGTGGTTACTCCGGTGATATAGCTGGCGCGTTCAGACAGCAGATAACTAACAAAATCAGCGACTTCTGCTAATTTTCCGGCGCGCCCAATAGGAATGGCGTTTTTGGTATAGCCTTCACGCAGCTGTTCGACGGTGATATTGCGCGTCCACGCCAGCGCCTCTTCATATTCCGGCGTGCGCAGCCCGGTTTTTTCCAGAATCCCCGGCGCGATACCGACCACACGGATACCGTGTTTACCCAATTCTTTCGACCAGCAGACGCGGGAAATTGACCCCGGCGTTATTGACCAGACCGTCGATGCGACCAAAACGCTGGATAATTTCCGCTACCGTATGATTTACCTCTTTGGCGCTGGAAATATCGGTCGGCCAGAACTGATAACCTTTATGACTTTCATATTGACCATCGCCACCGTGAATATCGACCATCTGAACATTCGCGCCTTGTGCTAATAATTCATCCACAATCGCCAGACCAATACCGGATGCGCCACCGGTGACAATAATGATTTTATCCTGCAAATTTAACCACGTTTGCATAACAGACTCCTGATTTTAGGTAATAGAGGCCCGCCGTAATTTTTTATTACGGTAAACATCGGGAAGATTTTTATTTCAGTAATAGTTCAGCTGTGCTGCTATTCGTTACCAGACAATTAATATATTTTCCACGCAGTGCACCAATAATTCCGCTGTATTTTTCTTCACTCATGGCAATGCCAATGGAATAACGTGCCTGCTTTAGTTTATTCATTTCGATAGAGAGTGTTTTCTCGCTCATATTCGTTTCGACCATTGCGCCGTGAATATCAAAAAAGCGTGAGCAAATATCACCGGCAACCTGACGGGCATTCAGGTCGTCACTCTCTTCGCCGCCATAAAATGCATGCCAGTTGGCGCCATCGCGAATAGCCGGTGAGCCAATCCCCACGAGGGCGACATCCAGATTATCCCAGTAGGCTGAGATGGTTTTAAAGTGCTGAGATTGCATGATCCCATTACGAATTAAGGGGTTATCCAGCAGAGCTGGAAAATCCGCGAGCTGCGATTCCCCTTTCAGCTTTGCCGCCGCGCTGTAGGTTAATGTGTTTACGTGATAGCGGCTTTCGAGTTTACCGGACGGGCCGCCAATAATCGGCACGCAAATTAACTGCCGCGATTGCCCCGCCTGCGGCAAGTTTTCAACCAGTGCGCTCACCGCGCGGCCCCAGGAAAAACCAACAATATCACCAGGTTCCAGCAAACGATCTAACAATTGCGCGCCGTGTAACCCCATTACCGCCAACTGAGTGTCTTCCTCTTCATCGCGCCCTGATACCACCACAGCTTCTTTCAGACCAAACTTTTGCTTCAGTTGCTGCTCCAGCCAGAGGTTTTCGTTGTAGTCATAGTTGATGGCGATGGTGACAATTCCCTGTTCGCGGCCCCGTTTAAGTAAGCGGCTGATGGTGGTCCGATAAATACCCAGTTCGCGGGCGATTTGCGCCTGCGTCATGTCCTGTTCGTAATAGAGTTGGGCAATCTTCACAATCAAACGGATATCGTCACTGTTTTCCATCGCCGCCTCCTGATTTTGCACATTTGTGCAAATATGCTTTTTAACCGCTTGATCTGATATAACTCCATCATGGTGACCTTTAAAAGCGATTTTTCACTCTTTGTTTGGGCTGAAATGGCGCTTTATCTTGCACATTTGTTTCTCTGCGTAGCAGTCATCAGCACAGGTGTGCAGAGATTCGTAATAGGTTGATTATCCTGGTTTTCGCCAGGCAAATTTGCATCAGGCTTCTGGTGACACTTTTGTGATAAAAGGCGCGGCAGATCACATTTAATTTCGACGTTGCCGCATAACCCTGTTTTTCCCCGCTAAGAGGTACGGTATATTCCGCGTTTTACAGGAGAATTTATGCTGCCCGACTCATCAGTCCGTTTAAATAAATACATCAGCGAAAGCGGAATTTGCTCACGCCGCGAAGCGGATCGCTATATCGAGCAAGGCAATGTGTTCCTTAATGGCAAGCGTGCCACCATTGGCGATCAGGTGAAACCCGGCGACGTTGTGAAAGTAAACGGTCAGTTGATTGAGCCTCGGGAAGCCGAAGATTTGGTACTTATCGCCCTGAACAAGCCCGTCGGTATTGTCAGCACCACCGAAGATGGCGAGCGCGATAACATTGTCGATTTCGTTAACCACAGCAAACGCGTGTTCCCGATTGGTCGCCTGGATAAAGACTCCCAGGGGCTGATTTTCCTCACCAATCACGGCGATCTGGTGAATAAGATCCTCCGTGCGGGTAACGACCATGAGAAAGAGTATCTGGTAACGGTGGATAAACCGATTACCGAGGAGTTTATTCGCGGCATGAGTGCGGGGGTGCCAATCCTCGGGACAGTGACCAAAAAGTGCAAAGTTAAAAAAGAAGCGCCGTTTGTCTTTCGCATTACGTTGGTGCAGGGGCTGAACCGTCAGATCCGTCGCATGTGCGAGCACTTTGGTTACGAAGTGAAAAAGCTGGAACGTACGCGCATTATGAACGTCAGCTTAAGCGGCATTCCGCTGGGAGAATGGCGCGATTTAACCGACGACGAGCTTATCGATCTCTTTAAGCTCATTGAAAATTCCTCTTCCGAGGCGAAGCCCAAAGCGAAGGCCAAACCGAAAACGGCAGGCATCAAACGCCCGGTGGTGAAGGTAGAAAAAACGGCGGAGAAAGGTGGCCGCCCGGCATCAAACGGCAAGCGTTTCGCCTCGCCGGGGCGGAAGAAAAAAGGTCGTTAATCAGCGTTTGCCGCGCGTCGACGTATTTGCCGACCAACTGAATGACGCTTCAGGATCCGGTTTATAAGCCTGCTTTTTCTTCAACTGGCGGGCTTTTTTCGCTTCAGCCTCACGCTCAACCATTAATTTATCGATGTACTCTTTCTTAATGCTGTTGGTTTCGGCGTTGGTCAGCACGCGACCATGTGCAATACGCGCGCGATCCAGCAGCGTCTTCAGTTCGCGCTGTTCACGCTCAGTCATCTCTTTTTGAGTAATACGGGGGAGTGCCATGATGGTGCCCTTTGTTAATCGGATAGTTCAGTGTACGGGAATTTATTTGCAAGCAGAACTGATAATATTCATTTGCCTTCTCTTTATTTTTATCTGCTTAGATAATTGGCGATAAATACAGATAAAAATTTAACGAAAATAAATGACCGCTAACTTATAAAATTTAATTAATTCTTTGTTATTCAATGCGTTAAAGTTGTGATTTTACTTCTGGCCTGTTTCTCGCAATAACGCTATCTCATTGATAACATCTCTGTTTTCAGTGGTCTTGTTCGGGGTAGTTAATATCAAAGGATGAGTCAAATGCCATTAAATGGAGTCAGTGCTGCGATGCGTGAACGGGTATCGCAGCAGTTAAAGGAAATTGAACGTCGCTATGGCGTGAAAGTGCTGTACGCCTGCGAATCGGGGAGTCGCGGCTGGGGATTTGCTTCGCCCGACAGCGATTACGATGTGCGGTTTTTGTATGTCCATCCGCTGGAATGGTATCTGCGGGTAGAGTCACCGCGCGATGTTATCGAACTGCCTATCGACGACGAGTTAGATGTTTCCGGTTGGGAATGGCGCAAAGCGCTGGGATTGCTGAAAGGTGCGAACCCGACGCTAATTGAATGGCTGGATTCACCGGTGGTCTATCAGCAAGATGAAGAGACGATAACGGCGCTTAAGGCAATGGTCCCAACGTGGTTTTCTCCGTTGCGTGCGCGCTGGCATTATTATTCGATGGCGCGGAAAAATTTTCGCGGTTATTTACAAGGCGACGAAGTGCGGCTGAAAAAATACTTTTATGTGCTGCGTCCGCTGCTGGCCGTGCGTTGGGTTGAAGCGGGAAAAGGCGTACCGCCAATGCGTTTTTCCGAATTGCTGGCGGGAAGTGAGTTGGATGCGGCCTTACGCGCAGAAATAGATGAATTACTGGAACGTAAACAGCGTGCGGGTGAAGCGGAATATGGCCCACGCCGTCCATTGCTACATGCGTTTATCCATGCGGAACTGGCGCGTGGGGAAATTCCGCCTGTGTTACCGGATAGTAGGGATGGTGATGCCAGGGAGCTGGATAGGTTGTTGATGGCGACAGTGATGGGAGAATAAATTCGGCCCGGCAAGTATCATCCGGGCCGCACTGTTTTTACTCAAACAAATTACTATGCAGTTTCTGCACCACCTGTTCCGCATCTTCGCCAGGCACCAGGAAGCACAGGTTATGACTGGAAGCGCCGTAGCAAATCATGCGAATGTTGAACGGTTCAAGTACGCCAAACACCTCTTTGCCAACACCACAGGCTTTTGACAGGTCGTTACCAATCAGAGCCACCAGCGCCAGGCCTTCTTCCACTTCTACCCGGCACAGAGCTGAAAGCTCCATCAGCAGCGATTGTGTCAGCAATGTATCGCCAGTTGACGTTGAACCGGTAGTGTCGAGGGTTAACGCCACGCTCACTTCTGACGTAGTAATTAAATCCACTGAAATATTATGCCGTGCGAGAATGCCGAAAACCTCCGCGAGGAAGCCGCGAGAATGCAGCATATTCAGGCTATGCAGGGTTAATAGCGTTTGTTTGCGACGCAGAGCCAGCGCACGAAACAACGGCGGATTCTCGGTTTTATTACACACCAAAGTACCGCCAGCACGCGGATCTTTGCTTGAACCGACAAACACCGGGATATCGCTGCGAACTGCAGGCAGTAAGGTTGCCGGATGAAGTACTTTGGCACCAAAGGTTGCCATTTCAGCTGCTTCTTCAAAGGCGATTTCATCAATTCGTTTGGCATCAGGCACGACGCGCGGGTCGGTAGTATAAATCCCCGGCACATCTGTCCAGATATCGACGCGAGCAGCGTTTAACGCTTCTGCCAATAGTGCTGCCGTGTAGTCACTACCGCCGCGACCAAGCGTTGTGGTGCGCCCTTTACTTTCACTGCCAATAAAGCCCTGGGTGATGACTAAACCTTCGCTGAGACGTGGGGTTAGTTGCAGCGCAGACAGTTCCGCCAGCGCAGCAATATCTGGCTCCGCGCGGCCAAAGCGATCGTTTGTGCGCATCACTTTACGCACATCAAACCACTGGGCCTGAACATTGCGCTCACGCAGTATCTCCACAAACAGCAGGGTAGACATCAGTTCGCCATGGCTGACCAGTTCATCAGTTAGCGCTGGAGAGGTTGCCAGTGCAGCAGCTTCGGCCAGAACGGTAATGTTCTCCAGCAAACGTTCAATCTCTTCACGGATGACGTTCGGGTAACGCAGGCGCTCCAGAATGGCGAACTGAATATTGCGAATGGCATCGAGTTTTTCGAAACGCTCAACCGGTTCCAGACCTTCAGCCAGTGCAACCAACAGATTGGTAATGCCCGCAGAAGCAGAAAGCACGACTAAACGCACATTCACATCAGAAAGCACAATGTCGGCGCTGCGGTTCATGGCGTCGAAATCAGCCACGCTAGTACCACCAAATTTGGAGACAACAATATCGGGCATAACAACCTCGTGTCAGGGAATGAAAGAAGCGACCTTGGCACAAAGGCAAAACAGAAACCGGTGCAGGCGCAGACCGTATTTATAAATAAAAGGTGTAGGGGAGTGTGTCAACGCCGGGATTATGCGGATTATTCATGCAGCGGGCGTGGTCAGAAATTGTGCTTATAACGTCTATACTTTTTATCCTCTTCAGTGGTTAGCTGAGCTAACGGCACTAAAACCATCACATTTTTCTGTGACTGGCGCTACAATCTTCCACAGTCACAATTCTCAATATCAGAAGAGTATTGCTAATGAAAAACATCAATCCAACGCAGACCGCGGCCTGGCAGGCACTACAGAAACACTTCGATGAAATGAAAGACGTTACGATCGCCGATCTTTTTGCTAAAGACGGCGATCGTTTTTCTAAGTTCTCCGCAACCTTCGACGATCAGATACTGGTGGATTACTCCAAAAACCGCATCACCGAAGAAACGCTGGCGAAATTACAAGATCTGGCGAAAGAGTGCGATCTGGCGGGCGCGATTAAGTCGATGTTCTCTGGCGAGAAGATCAACCGCACCGAAAACCGTGCCGTGCTGCACGTAGCGCTGCGTAACCGTAGCAATACGCCGATTCTGGTTGATGGCAAAGATGTTATGCCGGAAGTCAACGCGGTGCTGGAGAAGATGAAAACCTTCTCAGAAGCGATTATTTCTGGTGAGTGGAAAGGCTATACCGGCAAAGCCATCACCGACGTGGTGAACATTGGGATCGGCGGTTCTGACCTTGGTCCGTACATGGTGACTGAAGCGCTGCGCCCTTACAAAAACCACCTGAACATGCACTTTGTTTCTAACGTTGATGGGACTCACATCGCGGAAGTGCTGAAAAAAGTAAATCCGGAAACCACGCTGTTCCTGGTAGCATCTAAAACCTTTACCACTCAGGAAACCATGACCAACGCCCATAGCGCGCGTGACTGGTTCCTGAAAGCGGCAGGTGATGAAAAACACGTTGCGAAACACTTTGCGGCGCTCTCCACCAATGCCAAAGCCGTTGGCGAATTTGGTATTGATACCGCCAACATGTTCGAGTTCTGGGACTGGGTCGGCGGTCGTTACTCCCTGTGGTCAGCGATTGGCCTGTCGATTGTTCTCTCTATCGGCTTTGATAATTTCGTTGAACTGCTTTCTGGCGCACACGCGATGGACAAGCATTTCTCCACTACGCCTGCCGAGAAAAACCTGCCTGTACTGCTGGCGCTGATCGGCATCTGGTACAACAATTTCTTTGGCGCGGAAACTGAAGCGATTCTGCCGTACGACCAGTATATGCACCGTTTCGCGGCGTACTTCCAGCAGGGCAATATGGAATCCAACGGTAAGTATGTTGACCGTAACGGTAACGTAGTGGATTACCAGACTGGCCCGATTATCTGGGGTGAACCAGGCACTAACGGTCAGCATGCGTTCTACCAGCTGATCCACCAGGGAACCAAAATGGTACCGTGCGATTTCATCGCTCCGGCTATCACCCATAACCCACTCTCTGATCATCACCAGAAACTGCTGTCTAACTTCTTCGCTCAGACCGAGGCTCTGGCGTTTGGTAAATCCCGTGAAGTGGTTGAGCAGGAATATCGCGATCAGGGTAAAGATCCGGCAACGCTTGACTACGTGGTGCCGTTCAAAGTGTTCGAAGGTAACCGCCCGACCAACTCCATCCTGCTGCGCGAAATCACTCCGTTCAGCCTGGGTGCGTTGATTGCGCTGTATGAGCACAAAATCTTTACTCAGGGCGTGATCCTGAACATCTTCACCTTCGACCAGTGGGGCGTTGAGCTGGGTAAACAGCTGGCGAACCGTATTCTGCCAGAGCTGAAAGATGACAAAGAAATCAGCAGCCACGATAGCTCAACCAATGGTCTGATTAACCGCTATAAAGCGTGGCGCGGTTAATCATCGTGCCGGATAAGGCGTTCACGCCGCATCCGGCAACCAGTGCCTGATGCGACGCGGTCGCGTCTTATCAGGCCTACAGGTCTATGCCGATATGTACATCGTATTCGGCAATTAATACATAGCACGATTGATTAAATAACCTTAATAACAATGCCGATTATAAGTCGGCATTGTTTTATCAGATAAATCCCCTTGTCGGAGATTTAACGAAAATCATACCGTGAGGTTAATCCTAAAATAGATTTTTAGCCTGCAATAATTTCGGAAAATACGCAGATTAATTACTTTTTATTTTATTTTAACCTTATGTTTTTAATCTTATTTATATATAAGTTGAAACTTATATTTGATATTAATTCCAATTATCCTAAAACTCCTTCACTAATTCCCCGCGCCGTAATTCGCATGCTTTAGTTGTGTATACTCGATCCCGCCTGAAATGTTTTTGGGTAAATCTCCATTCATTCAATGAAGGGAACTTGTTATGAAAAAAGTTCTGTATGGCATTTTTGCCATATCTGCGCTTGCGGCGACTTCTGCGTGGGCTGCACCTGTACAGGTGGGCGAAGCGGCAGGGTCGGCAGCAACGTCGGTTTCAGCGGGTAGTTCCTCCGCGACCAGCGTCAGCACCGTAAGCTCGGCGGTGGGTGTCGCGCTCGCGGCAACCGGTGGCGGTGATGGTTCTAATACCGGGACCACCACAACCACGACCACCAGTACCCAGTAATAACGTATGTATCCCCAAAATAATTCAGTATGGCGGGGATTAACCATAACCACACTCCGGTGTGGTTATTCTGCCCCTCTGGAGAAGAGTCGTGAAGCGACCTGCACTCATTCTTATCTGCCTGTTATTACAGGCCTGTTCAGCCACGACTAAAGAGCTGGGCAATTCACTGTGGGACAGTCTGTTCGGCACGCCAGGCGTACAGCTGACGGACGATGATATTCAAAATATGCCCTACGCCAGCCAGTACATGCAGCTTAATGGCGGGCCGCAGTTATTTGTGGTGCTGGCCTTCGCTGAAGACGGACAACAAAAATGGGTCACTCAGGATCAGGCCACTCTCGTCACACAACATGGTCGTCTGGTGAAGACTTTGCTTGGCGGCGACAACCTGATTGAAGTGAATAACTTGGCTGCTGACCCGCTGATTAAACCCGCACAAATCATTGATGGTGCAACCTGGACGCGCACGATGGGCTGGACCGAGTACCAGCAGGTACGCTACGCCACCGCACGCTCAGTCTTCAAATGGGATGGCACCGATACCGTCAAAGTCGGCAGCGATGAAACCCCGGTTCGCGTGCTGGACGAAGAAGTCTCCACCGACCAGGCGCGCTGGCATAACCGCTACTGGATCGACAGCGAAGGGCAAATTCGCCAGTCGGAACAGTATCTCGGCGCGGATTATTTCCCGGTGAAAACCACGCTCATCAAGGCGGCAAAACAATGATTAAAAAAACTATTGTCGCGTTGCTTTTGAGTGTGGGGGCGTCATCGGTCTTCGCGGCGGGAACCGTCAAGGTATTCAGCAATGGCAGCAGTGAGGCCAAAACGCTGACGGGCGCAGAGAATTTAATCGATCTGGTAGGCCAACCTCGACTGGCAAACAGCTGGTGGCCCGGTGCGGTGATTAGCGAAGAGCTGGCAACGGCGGCAGCATTGCGTCAGCAGCAGGCGTTGCTGACACGGCTGGCTGAACAGGCCGCAAATTCCAGCGCCGACGATGCCGCTGCGATTAACGCCTTACGCCAGCAAATTCAGGCGTTGAAGGTGACGGGCAGACAAAAAATCAATCTTGATCCTGATATCGTGCGCGTTGCCGAACGCGGTAACCCGCCGTTGCAGGGCAACTACACACTCTGGGTCGGACCGCCGCCGTCAACGGTCACGTTGTTCGGGCTTATCAGCCGTCCTGGCAAGCAGCCATTCACTCCCGGTCGCGACGTGGCGAGCTATCTCTCTGACCAGAGCCTGCTCAGCGGTGCGGATCGCAGCTACGCGTGGGTGGTTTACCCGGACGGACGCACGCAAAAAGCGCCGGTGGCTTACTGGAACAGGCGTCACGTAGAGCCGATGCCTGGCAGCATTATTTATGTTGGCCTCGCGGACTCCGTCTGGAGTAAGACGCCTGATGCCCTTAACGCCGACATTCTTCAGACTCTGACGCAGCGGATACCCCAATAATGAAAAAAAGACATCTGCTTAGCTTACTGGCGCTGGGCATTAGCACGGCTTGCTACGGCGAAACATATCCTGCGCCCATTGGTCCGTCGCAATCGGATTTCGGTGGCGTCGGTTTATTACAAACGCCCACCGCGCGCATGGCGCGGGAAGGGGAGTTGAGCCTCAACTATCGCGATAACGATCAGTACCGTTATTACTCAGCTTCAGTGCAACTCTTCCCGTGGCTGGAAACAACGCTGCGCTACACCGACGTGCGCACCCGGCAGTACAGCAGCGTCGAAGCGTTCTCTGGCGATCAAACGTATAAAGATAAAGCCTTCGATCTCAAACTGCGTTTGTGGGAAGAGAGTTATTGGCTGCCACAGGTTGCGGTTGGTGCGCGGGATATCGGTGGCACGGGGCTGTTTGATGCGGAATATCTTGTTGCCAGCAAAGCCTGGGGGCCGTTCGATTTTACGCTCGGCCTGGGCTGGGGATATCTGGGCACCAGCGGTAATGTGAAAAATCCGCTCTGTTCAGCCAGTGATAAATATTGCTATCGCGATAACAGCTACAAACAGGCGGGATCTATCGACGGTAGCCAGATGTTCCACGGTCCTGCCTCACTGTTTGGCGGCGTGGAATACCAGACGCCCTGGCAACCGCTGCGCCTGAAACTGGAGTATGAAGGCAATAATTATCAGCAGGATTTTGCCGGGAAGCTGGAGCAAAAAAGTAAGTTTAACGTCGGTGCGATTTATCGCGTTACCGATTGGGCCGACGTTAACCTTAGCTATGAACGTGGTAACACCTTTATGTTTGGCGTCACGCTGCGCACCAACTTTAACGATCTACGTCCTTCGTACAACGATAACGCCCGCCCGCAATATCAACCGCAGCCACAGGATGCCATTTTGCAGCATTCGGTGGTGGCGAATCAGTTAACGCTGTTGAAATACAACGCCGGACTTGCCGATCCGCAGATCCAGGCGAAAGGCGATACGCTGTATGTCACCGGCGAGCAAGTGAAATATCGTGATTCGCGCGAAGGGATCATCCGCGCCAATCGGATCGTGATGAACGATCTGCCGGATGGGATCAAAACGATCCGTATCACGGAAAACCGCCTTAACATGCCGCAGGTGACGACGGAAACCGATGTCGCCAGCCTGAAAAATCATCTCGCCGGAGAGCCGTTGGGCCACGAAACGACGCTGGCGCAAAAACGCGTCGAGCCAGTGGTTCCGAAGTCCACCGAGCAGGGCTGGTATATCGACAAATCACGCTTTGATTTCCATATTGATCCGGTGTTGAACCAGTCGGTCGGTGGCCCGGAAAACTTTTACATGTATCAGCTGGGCGTGATGGGAACGGCAGATTTGTGGCTGACGGATCATCTGCTGACCACCGGCAGCCTGTTTGCTAACCTGGCTAACAACTACGACAAGTTTAACTACACCAATCCACCGCAGGACTCGCACTTACCGCGCGTTCGTACCCATGTGCGCGAGTATGTGCAGAATGATGTCTATGTGAATAACCTGCAAGCCAACTACTTCCAGCATCTGGGCAACGGCTTCTACGGTCAGGTCTACGGAGGTTATCTCGAAACCATGTTTGGCGGTGCGGGGGCAGAAGTGTTGTATCGCCCGCTGGACAGCAACTGGGCGTTTGGTCTGGATGCCAACTACGTTAAACAGCGCGACTGGCGTAGCGCAAAAGATATGATGAAATTCACCGACTACAGCGTGAAAACCGGGCATCTGACCGCGTACTGGACGCCATCTTTCGCCCAGGACGTGTTGGTGAAAGCGAGCGTCGGGCAGTATCTGGCAGGGGATAAAGGCGGCACGCTGGAAATAGCCAAACGCTTTGATAGCGGCGTGGTGGTGGGTGGCTATGCCACGATCACTAATGTTTCGAAAGAGGAGTACGGTGAAGGGGACTTCACCAAAGGCGTGTATGTCTCTGTACCGCTGGATCTCTTCTCGTCTGGCCCGACACGCAGCCGTGCGGCAATTGGCTGGACGCCGTTGACGCGTGACGGTGGTCAGCAACTTGGGCGTAAGTTCCAGTTGTATGACATGACTAGCGACCGTAGCGTCAATTTCCGCTAAGTCATGGGAAAGGTGCCAGTTTTCGCACTCACTGGCACCTTCATTCTTAATGGCCTGTTGAGCCATCAGGAACGCAGTTCACCCCCGGTTTGCGATCTGGTGTGTAAAGGCGAAAACATTCTGTCTTCCTGTCCGTCGATATCGGTTGCAGGTCTGGTTGCCTGAGCGACTGGGCCATCATTGGGCTGGAGACATTGCTTTGCGGTAGGTCGGCTTTATCAGCAGTGCCGAGCGGACCAGCATAAGCAGGAAGAACAGAGACTGATAACAACAAAGCAGCAAAATAAGGCTTCATTTTTACCACCTTTATCAGGTTACGTTTCATTTGTTCCAGAGGAACATTGTCGATTTTTCGCGCTTTGTTGGTGGCTGGGAATCACCTGAATGGGTGATTTTTGCATTACCGGCTTTGGTGCGATTTGCCTTGCCGGATGCGCCGCCAGGCGCGGCTTATCCGGCCTACGGGTAGGCGCATCCGGCGTTGGTGGAGGCGCGCCCCAAATCCAGGTTGAACAAAACATACACAAAAAATATAGATCTCCGTCACATTTTTGCGTTATACAGGAAGCTCGCCACTGTGAAGGAGGTACTGCTATGACGTCACTCTCTCGTCCGCGCGTGGAGTTTATCTCCACCATTTTGCAGACCGTTCTCAATCTTGGCCTGCTGTGTCTCGGCCTGATTTTGGTTGTCTTCCTCGGCAAAGAAACGGTGCATCTGGCTGATGTGCTGTTCGCGCCAGAACAAACCAGTAAATATGAGCTGGTAGAGGGGCTGGTGGTTTACTTTCTCTATTTCGAATTTATCGCACTGATTGTGAAGTACTTTCAGTCCGGTTTTCACTTCCCGCTACGTTACTTTGTCTATATTGGGATCACCGCCATTGTGCGCTTGATCATCGTCGATCATAAATCGCCACTGGATGTGTTGATCTACTCGGCTGCGATCCTGTTACTGGTGATCACCCTGTGGCTGTGTAATTCGAAACGGCTGAAGCGGGAGTAAAAAAGAGGCGCTCCGAAGAGCGCCGAATAACAGTCACAAGTTAGGATAACGTAAGTTGAGGGTCTAGCGGCATAACATTGGCAGAACAACATCTTTAACCTTTCACACCACCTGCCGTCAGGCCGTTAACCAACCAGCGTTGAGCCAGCAAGAAGACGATGGTGATTGGTAATGCAGACATCACGGCAGCGGCGGCAAAGTCACCCCACAGGTAGTTTTGCGGGTTAAGGTATTGCTGCATCCCCACGGCCAGGGTGTAACTGTTCACGTCACGCAGTAACAACGACGCGACCGGAACTTCGGTAATGGCAGCGATAAACGACAGGATGAACACCACCGCCAGAATCGGTACAGATAATGGCAACAGGACAAGGCGGAAAGCCTGCCACGGTGTCGCACCATCCAGCGCCGCCGCTTCTTCCAGCGAGCTATCGATGGTTTCGAAATAACCTTTAATCGTCCAGACGTGCAGCGCAATCCCGCCCAGGTAAGCAAAGATAACGCCGCCGTGGGTATTCAGACCGATAAACGGAATGTACTCGCCCAAACGGTCAAACAACGCATACAACGCCACCAGTGAGAGTACTGCCGGGAACATCTGGAAAATCAGCATCCCTTTCAGCAGCGTCGCTTTGCCAGGGAAGCGCATACGGGCGAAGGCATAAGCGCAGGTGGTGGAGAGCGCCACAATACCAATCGCGGAAATACCGGCGACCTTTACCGAGTTCCACAGCCACAGCAGTACCGGGAATGGTGGTGGCGTAATGCGGCCATCCGCCTGTTCAACGCTAAAACCTAACGCCAGTTTCCAGTGATCCCACGAGATTTGCTCCGGGATCAGGCTACCGGTCGCGAAGTTCCCCTGGCGCAGCGAGATGGCGACGACCATCAGCAGCGGGAACATAATCGCCGCGATAAAAAGTAGGAGTAGCAGGTGAGTAATAAACAAACGTGCTTTTTGCGATTTCGGTTGGACCATTGCCATTTTTGTTATCTCCCTTAATCAAACTTCATTCGCGTGGCTTTCAGGTTCACTATCGCCAGCGCACCCACCAGCAGGAAGATCAGTGTGGCAATTGCTGCCGCCAGACCGAAGTCCTGACCCCCGCCGCCTTCAAAGGCGATACGGTAGGTGTAGTTAACGAGCAGATCGGTATAACCGGCTGGCGTGGTGGTGCCAAGACGATCCGGGCCACCGTTGGTCAACAGTTGAATCAGCACGAAGTTGTTAAAGTTAAAGGCAAAGCTGGCGATCATCAGCGGCGTCAGCGGTTTAATCAGCAGCGGCAGCGTAATCTTAAAGAAGTTCTGGAATGGACCTGCGCCATCCATTGCTGAGGCTTCATACAAATCGTCCGGAATCGCTTTCAGCAAGCCCATGCAGAGGATCATCATGTACGGATAACCCAGCCAGGTGTTGACGATAATCAGCATCGTGCGGGCGGTGGTCGGATCGCTGAACCAGGCGGGCTTCACGCCAAACAGCGCGCTCAACATCATGTTGATTTCACCGAAACTCTGGTTAAACAACCCTTTGAAAATCAAGATTGAAATGAACGATGGCACCGCGTAGGGCAGAATAAGCAGGACGCGATAGACCGCTTTGCCGCGCAACGCTTCCCACTGCACCAGACACGCCAGAACCATGCCGACCGCCACCGTTAAAAAGACAGTGATAAGTGAGAACACTACGGTCCAGACGAAAATGGCGAGGAACGGTTTCTGAATGCCTTCGTCAGTAAAGACGCGGGTAAAGTTTTTCCAGCCGGTGGTCACGGTATAGCCTGGACTGAGTTTATCGTCACCCCAGTTGCCGTCAGCAGTGATGGACTGGTAAAAACCAATCTGGTCGTTTGGACGATATTTTATGCCACTCTGGTTATTGGTCAGCGTACCGTCATCGCCTAATGTGTACAGCGGCTGAGTGCCGGAGAACTGGCGCAGGGAGCTCATCATCACTTTGTTGCCATCCGGCAAAATGGCGGTAATGTTGCTCAGGGCTTGACGATTCTGGGTAATCACGCGCAGATTCGCGCGCTCGCCTTCAGGCTGCGTGGCCGTTTCTTTCAGTTGCAGTTTTTGCTCGCCGCCAAATTTGAAAGCGTCTGAGAAATAATTTTTGCCGGTTTCGCCGTCGGTGAGCGCCAGTTGCCACTCATCACCCGCGGGATAAAGACCAAAGTTATAGGTTTTCCCTGCCTGCCAGGCGCGGTCCAACAGAACTTCCTGAGCGCGTTCAAAGGTAAGCTGGTTGGTGCTGCTGTAGTTGGTGAAGGCGATGGCGATGGTGCAGACCAGAGGGAAGAGGACGAATAGCCCCATCCCGGCCATTCCCGGGTAGACATAGCGCCAGGCGTAGGCTTTACGATTGGCGAAAATATAGAGCCCCGCTGAGCTCAAAATCAGCGTGGTAATGGCGAACAGGTATTCCCCTTGTGCGTACATTAAAACAACAAGGTAACCCACCAGCAGGCCGAGCAGACCTAACACTGACCATTTCAGCGCGTCGCTTTGCCACCAATGTTTCTTTTTAATGACATCCATGGGGTTCTTCCTCATTCCAGGACAGATAAGGCGTTTACGCCGCATCCGGCAACAACTGCCTGATGCGACGCAGGTGCGTCTTATCAGGCCTACATACGTTTCGGCTTCGTAGGCCGGATAAGGCGTTTACGCCGCATCCGGCAACAACTGCCTGATGCGACGCTGGTGCGTCTTATCAGGCCTACATACGTTTCGTTTTCGTAGGCCGGATAAGGCGTAAACGTCGCATCCGGCAACAACTGCCTGATGCGACGCAGGTGCGTCTTATCAGGCCTACATACGTTTCGGTTTCGTAGGCCGGATAAGGCGTTCACGCCGCATCCGGCAACAACTGCCTGATGCGACGCTGGTGCGTCTTATCAGGCCTACATACGTTTCGGCTTCGTAGGCCGGATAAGGCGTTTACGCCGCATCCGGCAACAACTGCCTGATGCGACGCTGACGCGTCTTATCAGGCCTACATACGTTTCGGCTTCGTAGGCCGGATAAGGCGTTCACGCCGCATCCGGCATTTCTCTGCATTACTTGGTAATACGACCCTGTGCATCTTTCAGCGCGGCATCAACGGTCTGACGACCACTGGCTGCGTTGATTACTGCGGTACGCACGGCATACCAGAAGGCGGACATCTGCGGGATGTTCGGCATGATTTCACCGTTCTTGGCGTTATCCATAGTGGCGGCGATGCGTTGATCTTTCGCCAGCTGATCCTGGTAAGACTTCAGCGCCACGGCACCCAGCGGTTTGTCTTTATTCACCGCTTCCAGACCTTCGTCGGTCAGCAGGTAGTTTTCGAGGAACTCTTTCGCCAGCTCTTTGTTCGGACTGGCCGCGTTAATGCCTGCGCTCAGCACGCCAACGAACGGTTTGGAAGGTTGTCCCTTGAAGGTTGGCAGCATCGTCACACCGTAGTTCACTTTGCTGGTGTCGATGTTAGACCATGCCCACGGACCATTAATGGTCATCGCAGTTTCACCTTTGTTAAAGGCTGCCTCTGCAATGGAGTAGTCAGTATCCGCATTCATGTGTTTGTTTTTAATCAGATCAACCAGGAAGGTCAGACCCGCTTTCGCGCCAGCGTTATCCACGCCAACGTCTTTCACGTTGTATTTGTCGTTTTCATACTTGAACGCATAACCACCGTCGGCAGCAATCAGCGGCCAGGTAAAGTACGGTTCTTGCAGGTTGAACATCAGCGCGCTCTTACCTTTCGCTTTCAGTTCTTTATCCAGCGCCGGGATCTCTTCCCAGGTTTTTGGCGGGTTCGGCAGCAGATCTTTGTTATAAATCAGCGATAACGCTTCAACTGCAACCGGGTAAGCAATGAGTTTGCCGTTAAAACGCACGGCATCCCAGGTGAATGGATAAATCTTGTCCTGGAGCGCTTTGTCCGGAGAGATTTCAGCTAACAGACCAGACTGGGCATAGCCGCCAAAGCGGTCGTGCGCCCAGAAGATGATGTCCGGACCATCGCCAGTTGCCGCAACCTGGGGGAATTTCTCTTCCAGCTTATCCGGATGCTCAACGGTGACTTTAATTCCGGTATCTTTCTCGAATTTCTTACCGACTTCAGCAAGACCGTTGTAGCCTTTATCGCCGTTGATCCAGATTACCAGCTTACCTTCTTCGATTTTGGCGAGAGCCGAGGCGGAAAACATCATCGTCGTTAAAACAGATAATGCGAGGATGCGTGCACCTGTTTTTATTTTCATAATCTCTGGTCCTTGTTGGTGAAGTGCTTGTGAAAACGCCTAAACGGACTCTAGTTTCTTTATACGGCAACCTCTTTCCATCCTCCTTGCCCCTACGCCCCACCTTCGTTTTGTGTGATCCATGTCGCAGAAACGGCAGTATTGCGGGGAGGCGCACACAAAATCGCCATGTTTTTTGCAAGCAACATCACGAATTTCCTTACTTTCCTTCGGATTAGTACGCAGACACCACCTTCTCATCCTCCCGCCTCCTCCCCCATAAAAAAGCCTGGGGGTGGAGGATTTAAGCTATCTGTCGATCAAGCATAGTCACCGCATCATGAATGTTGCTGTCGATGACAGGTTGTAACGAAGGGAGAAGGGCATGGCGAGCGTACAGCTGCAAAATGTAACGAAGGCCTGGGGGGATGTGGTGGTATCGAAAGATATCAACCTCGAGATCCACGAAGGTGAGTTCGTGGTGTTTGTCGGGCCATCTGGCTGCGGTAAATCAACGTTACTGCGCATGATTGCCGGTCTTGAGACGATCACCAGCGGCGACCTGTTCATCGGTGAGAAACGAATGAACGATACCCCGCCAGCAGAACGCGGCGTCGGCATGGTGTTCCAGTCCTATGCGCTCTATCCCCATCTGTCAGTGGCAGAAAACATGTCCTTTGGCCTGAAACTGGCGGGCGCGAAGAAAGAGGTGATCAACCAGCGCGTTAACCAGGTGGCGGAAGTACTGCAACTGGCGCACTTGCTTGATCGCAAACCGAAGGCACTCTCCGGCGGGCAGCGTCAGCGAGTGGCGATTGGTCGAACGCTGGTGGCAGAGCCAAGCGTGTTTTTACTTGATGAACCGCTATCCAACCTTGACGCTGCGCTGCGTGTGCAGATGCGTATCGAAATCTCCCGCCTGCATAAACGTCTGGGCCGCACGATGATTTACGTCACCCACGATCAGGTCGAGGCGATGACGCTGGCCGATAAAATCGTGGTGCTGGATGCCGGGCGCGTGGCGCAGGTCGGGAAACCCCTCGAACTGTATCACTATCCGGCGGACCGCTTTGTCGCTGGTTTTATTGGTTCGCCGAAAATGAACTTCTTGCCGGTAAAAGTGACCGCCGTTGCAATCGATCAAGTTCAGGTTGAGCTGCCGATGCCAAACCTCCAGCAAGTCTGGCTTCCGGTTGAAAGCCACAACGTTCAGGTCGGAGCCAACATGTCACTGGGCATTCGCCCGGAACATCTACTGCCAAGTGATATCGCCGACGTCATCCTTGAAGGTGAAGTTCAGGTCGTCGAGCAACTCGGCAACGAAACCCAAATTCATATCCAGATCCCTTCCATTCGTCAAAACCTGGTGTACCGCCAGTCTGACGTGGTGTTGGTAGAAGAAGGTGCCACATTCGCTATCGGCCTGCCGCCAGAGCGTTGCCATCTGTTCCGTGAGGATGGCACTGCATGTCGTCGACTGCATCAGGAGCCGGGCGTTTAAGCACCCTACAAAAGACACAAAACCTGTGACAGGTGATGTGAAAAAAGAAAAGCAATGACTCAGGAGATAGAATGATGATTACTCTGCGCAAACTTCCTCTGGCGGTTGCCGTCGCAGCGGGCGTAATGTCTGCTCAGGCAATGGCTGTGGATTTCCACGGTTACGCTCGTTCCGGTATCGGCTGGACAGGGAGTGGCGGTGAACAACAGTGTTTCCAGACCACTGGTGCTCAAAGTAAATACCGTCTTGGCAACGAATGTGAAACTTATGCTGAATTAAAATTGGGTCAGGAAGTGTGGAAAGAGGGCGATAAGAGCTTCTATTTCGACACTAACGTGGCCTATTCCGTCGCGCAACAGAATGACTGGGAAGCCACCGATCCGGCCTTCCGTGAAGCGAACGTGCAGGGTAAAAACCTGATTGAATGGCTGCCAGGTTCCACCATCTGGGCGGGTAAGCGTTTCTATCAACGTCATGACGTTCATATGATCGACTTCTACTACTGGGATATTTCTGGTCCTGGTGCCGGTCTGGAAAACATCGATGTTGGCTTCGGTAAGCTCTCTCTGGCAGCAACCCGCTCTTCTGAAGCTGGTGGTTCTTCTTCTTTCGCCAGCAACAATATCTATGACTACACCAACGAAACCGCGAACGATGTCTTCGACGTGCGTTTAGCGCAGATGGAAATCAACCCAGGCGGAACCTTAGAACTGGGTGTCGACTACGGTCGCGCTAACCTGCGTGATAACTATCGTCTGGTTGATGGCGCATCGAAAGACGGTTGGTTATTCACTGCTGAACATACTCAGAGCATCCTGAAGGGCTTCAACAAGTTTGTTGTTCAGTACGCAACTGATTCGATGACCTCGCAGGGTAAAGGTCTGTCGCAGGGCTCTGGCGTCGCGTTTGATAACGAACACTTTGCCTACAACATCAACAACAACGGTCACATGCTGCGTATTCTTGATCATGGTGCGATCTCGATGGGCGACAACTGGGACATGATGTACGTGGGGATGTATCAGGACATCAACTGGGATAACGATAACGGCACCAAGTGGTGGACCGTCGGTATTCGCCCGATGTACAAGTGGACGCCAATCATGAGCACCTTGATGGAGATCGGCTACGACAACGTCGAATCCCAGCGCACTGGCGATAAGAACAATCAGTACAAAATTACCCTCGCACAACAATGGCAGGCTGGCGACAGCATCTGGTCACGTCCGGCTATTCGTGTCTTCGCGACCTACGCCAAGTGGGATGAGAAATGGGGCTATGACTACAACGGTAGTTCCTCTTCCAACCCGAACTACGGTAAAGCCGTTCCGGCGAGCTTCGAAGGCGGTAGCTTCGGTCGCGGTGATAGCGACGAGTGGACCTTCGGCGCCCAGATGGAAATCTGGTGGTAATAACATAGCGTAGGCCGGATAAGGTGCTTGCACCGCATCCGGCATAAAAACACGTTGTCATTATCTATAAGGGGCGCAAGCCCCTCTGATTATCGGTTTAGCGCGCTATTGCCTGGCTACCGCTGAACTCCAGATTTTGAGGTGAAAACAATGAAAATGAATAAAAGTCTCATCGCCCTCTGTTTATCAGCAGGGTTGCTGGCGAGCGCGCCTGGAATTAGCCTCGCCGACGTCAACTACGTACCGCAAAACACCAGTGACGCGCCTGCCATTCCATCTGCTGCGCTGCAACAATTAACCTGGACACCCGTCGATCAATCCAAAACTCAGACTACCCAGTTAGCGACTGGCGGCCAACAACTGAACGTTCCCGGCATCAGTGGTCCGGTTGCGGCATACAGCGTTCCGGCAAACATTGGCGAACTGACCCTTACGCTGACCAGCGAAGTGAACAAACAAACCAGTGTATTTGCGCCAAATGTGCTGATTCTTGATCAGAGCATGACCCCATCAGCCTTCTTCCCCAGCAGTTATTTCACCTACCAGGAACCAGGCGTCATGAGCGCCGATCGTCTGGAAGGAGTGATGCGCCTGACGCCAGCGTTGGGGCAGCAAAAACTGTATGTTCTGGTCTTTACCACGGAAAAAGATCTCCAGCAGACGACGCAACTGCTCGACCCGGCTAAAGCCTATGCCAAAGGTGTCGGTAACTCGGTGCCAGATATTCCAGATCCGGTTGCCCTTCATACCACTGATGGTCTGCTGAAACTGAAAGTGAAAACCAACTCCAGCTCCAGTGTGCTGGTGGGACCGCTATTTGGTTCATCCGCTCCAGCTCCGGTTACGGTAGGCAACACGGCGGCACCAGCCGTGGCTGCATCCGCTCCGGCGCCAGCGAAGAAAAGCGAACCGATGCTCAACGACACGGAAAGTTATTTTAATACCGCGATCAAAAACGCTGTCGCGAAAGGTGATGTTGATAAGGCGTTAAAACTGCTTGATGAAGCTGAACGTCTGGGATCGACATCTGCCCGTTCCACCTTTATCAGCAGTGTAAAAGGCAAGGGATAATTAGGTCCCACAGTGCTGATTTTGCAACAACTGGTGCGTCTTCGGGCGCACCTTTTTTTCTCCCCCCAGTGATTGTTGCGTTTTTGTTGCGTATTAGATCACTTAATATGCTTTACATCTCCCGTTATCGCTTTTCTGCGATACAATGCCTTTACGTTATGTAACGGAGAGTTCGGCATGTCACACCCCGCGTTAACGCAACTGCGTGCGCTGCGCTATTTTGCAGAGATCCCTGCGCTGGAACCGCAACTGCTCGACTGGTTGTTGCTGGAAGATTCCATGACTAAACGTTTTGAACAGCAGGGAAAAACGGTGAGCGTGACGATGATCCGCGAAGGGTTTGTCGAGCAGAATGAAATCCCCGAAGAATTACCGCTGCTGCCGAAAGAGCCCCGTTACTGGTTACGAGAAATATTGTTATGTGCTGATGGTGAACCCTGGCTCGCCGGACGTACCGTCGTTCCAGTGTCAACGTTAAGTGGCCCCGAGCTGGCGTTACAAAAATTAGGTAAAACGCCGTTAGGCCGCTATCTGTTCACATCATCGACATTAACCCGGGACTTTATTGAGATAGGCCGTGATGCCGGATTGTGGGGGCGACGTTCTCGCCTGCGATTAAGCGGTAAGCCACTGCTGCTGACCGAGCTATTTTTACCGGCGTCACCGTTGTACTAAGAGGAAAAAAATATGGAGTGGAGTCTGACGCAAAATAAGCTGCTGGCGTTTCACCGCTTAATGCGTACGGATAAGCCAATTGGCGCGTTACTGCTGCTCTGGCCAACGTTGTGGGCGCTGTGGGTGGCGACCCCAGGTGTTCCCCAACTCTGGATCCTGGCGGTGTTTGTCGCAGGCGTCTGGCTGATGCGCGCCGCCGGTTGCGTGGTGAATGACTATGCTGACCGTAAGTTTGACGGCCATGTTAAGCGCACGGCAAACCGACCACTTCCCAGCGGTGCGGTTACGGAGAAAGAGGCGCGAACGCTATTTGTGGTGCTGGTGCTGCTTTCGTTCTTACTGGTATTGACACTGAACACGATGACCATTCTGTTGTCGATTGCCGGACTGGCGCTGGCGTGGGTTTACCCGTTTATGAAGCGGTATACCCATTTACCGCAAGTGGTGCTGGGGGCGGCGTTTGGTTGGTCGATTCCAATGGCTTTTGCCGCGGTGAGTGAATCGGTGCCGTTAAGCTGCTGGCTGATGTTCCTTGCCAATATTCTGTGGGCGGTGGCTTACGACACGCAATATGCGATGGTCGACCGTGACGATGACGTGAAGATTGGCATTAAGTCCACCGCTATCTTGTTCGGTCAATACGATAAGTTGATTATCGGTATTTTGCAGATTGGCGTGCTGGTGCTGATGGCGATTATCGGCGAGTTAAATGGCTTAGGCTGGGGATATTATTGGTCAATTCTGGTCGCGGGCGCGCTGTTTGTATATCAACAAAAACTGATTGCTAACCGCGAGCGCGAAGCCTGCTTTAAAGCATTTATGAATAATAACTATGTTGGCCTGGTGCTGTTTTTAGGGCTGGCAATGAGTTACTGGCATTTCTGATGATGTAAAAAAGCCGGAGGTTCATCCGGCCTTTTTGTCCGGGAAAAATTGCCTGATGCGCTTCGCTTATCAGGCCTACCCGGTGAATCGCAATTTATTGAATTTGCAGGTCATTGTAGGCCGGATAAGGCGTTTGCGCCGCATCCGGCAACTCTCACCGATTACCCTTCGCCCTGCGTCGCACTCTCAATCGTCAAACGCACGTCTGATGTAATCAACTCCGCCAACAACTGATAGACCTTCATCGTCTCTGCCGGTTCGGCGTCGCCGCTGTCGCTGATATACCCTTCATCACGCAGCGTCAGTACCAGGGAACTGAATACCGCCTTGTCGAAGAACTCCGGTGCGTTGATGCCGTGAAGCACGGAGAGACGTTGCGCCACGGTGCGGCTCTCTTTCTCCAGCGTACCGCGGTTGATCGACGGGTTGGCGCTCAGCAGCCAGAAAGTGATGGCATAACGTTGCAGCGTTTCGCGCGCGCCTGCGGCCAGCAACTGAAGCGTGCGGGAATGCGCTGGGTTGATATGCAATTCATCATCTTGCAGCGTAATTAGCCCCTGACGTTGCATTTCATTCGCCAGCGCATCAATCACGCCCGGTAATTCGTCGCGATCCCAGCGCAGGAACAGCTCCGCTTTCAGCATTGGGTAAAGCACATTGACGTGCTCCATCAATACGTCGCGGGAGATGTGGCGATGCTGGGTGACAATTGCCGCCATCAGCGAAGGCAGCACCAACATATGCGCAATGTTGTTGCGATAGTAGGTCATCAGCACCGCTTGCTCGCGCGGCAGAATGATGATGTCGCCGATAGTGTCTTTCTCAACTTCAAACTTGTTCATCTGCAGCGCGTGATCGATAAGCTCGCTGGCGCTGGCTGAAGGAACGGTAGAGTCCGTGGAGTAAGGCACGTTGCGCATCAAATCCAGATAGCAGTTGAGTTGCTCGGTTAACTGCTCGCGGGTGAGTGAGCGCTGACGTGACGCCAGAAGCGCAGTACAGCACAGGTTCATGGCGTTTGCCGCGCCTGCGTTGTTAATGCGTACCATCAGATCGGCAGCAATATTATTGACCGTCGGCGTTAACCAGGCCGGACGCACCGCTTCGATTGGGTCGATAGATTCACGCCAGTCTGGCACGTGCTGGTTAAGGTAGGTCATCAACGGCATTGGTTCACCGAAGTTGACATAGCCCTGACCGAGATTACGCAGCTTGCTTAAACCGCGCAGCATCTGCAGCAGGCTCTCTTTCTCTTTCGTCGCGCCGCGCAGTTCTTTGGCGTAAGTACCCACTTCCATGACGTGCTCATAACCGATGTAGATCGGAATCAGCGTAATCGGACGCGTGCCGCCACGCAGCATCGCCTGAATGGTCATCGACAACGTACCGGTTTTCGGGTCCAGCAAACGGCCTGTACGCGAACGACCGCCTTCCACAAAGTACTCGACGGAATAACCACGGCTGAACAGTTCGCCGAGATACTCACGGAAAACCGTAGAATAGAGCTTATTGCCTTTAAACGTGCGGCGAATAAAGAACGCACCCAGACGGCGGAAAATCGGCCCGGCAGGCCAGAAATTCAGGTTGATCCCGGCGGCGATATGCGGCGGCACCAGCCCCTGGTGATACAGCACGTAAGAAAGCAGCAGGTAGTCCATGTGACTGCGGTGGCAAGGCACATACACCAGCTCATGACCGTCGTGGGCCAACTGGCGAACGCGCTCGGCGTTATGGACGTTGATGCCCTGATAAAGTCGGTTCCAGGTGAAGCCCAGAATACGGTCAGTCAGGCGGATCATCTCGTAAGAGAAGTTCGCCGCAATCTCTTCCATCAGCGCAATCGCGTTCTGCTGCGCTTTTTCATGGGAGATTTTTTTGCTGCGCGCTTCATCTTCTACCGCTTTGGCAATGGCGCGGGAGGCGAGCAGCTTGTTAAACAGATCCTGACGAGCAGGCAGGCGCGGCCCCACAGCAGCCAGACGCTGGCGGGCAAAGTGCATACGCGCCACGCGTGCCAGTTTCTGAGCGATAGTTTTATCCGTGCCGTGTTCATCCGCCATACGGCGCAGCGAAACTGACGGAGAGAAGCGAACAAAACTGTCGCGACCGAGCCAGAGCACGGCGAAAAATTTCTGTACGCCGTTGAGCATGCGCAGTGGCGGGTTAACTTCACCTTTTTCACGCCCTGGCGCACGACCAAACATCACCGATACTGGCACCATTTGCACATCCAGATTTGGGTTGCTACGGTGCAGATCGAGATAGTCGTGGAAAAGCTTAATAGACTCTTCTTTCGGTGTGTAATAGGTGAAAACACGCGGCCCGCCATGAATAAACACATAGCGCGGCAGTAGCGTGCCGTCTATTTCCAGCGGCTCTAATGGGTCAGGCAGGTCGTGCGCCAGGCACTGGGCGCGCAACGTCAGCAAATCCGCTTTTGAGTTGTACGGTAAAACGTACATAATTGGACGAGAGGTATCCAGTCCCAGTTCCGGGGCAGGATCTGCCGGAATAGACTTGCTTTTTACCAGGATGCTTAATGGTAAATTCAGTAATTTGTAGTAAATTCGTGGCCAGCCGGACATAAACGATGTAAAGCCTCTGGTTAATAATGCAAATGCGCGGGAAGGATAGCAGAAAGTCATGGGAAATTCTGTGGTATCCGCTCATGTTTCGCGCGACGTTACGCTAACCGTAATCTTCGGATTCAACGGTACACTGATATTGACGCTCATAATGTAAAAAGGTTCTTTCGATGGCCAATAATACCACTGGATTCACCCGAATTATCAAAGCTGCTGGCTATTCCTGGAAAGGTTTACGTGCCGCATGGATCAACGAAGCGGCATTCCGTCAGGAAGGTGTCGCGGTATTGTTGGCAGTGGTTATTGCCTGTTGGCTGGATGTGGATGCAATAACCCGAGTATTGCTTATTAGTTCTGTCATGCTGGTGATGATTGTGGAAATCCTCAACAGTGCTATCGAAGCAGTGGTTGACCGTATTGGCTCTGAATACCATGAGCTTTCCGGGCGGGCGAAAGATATGGGCTCTGCCGCGGTGCTGATCGCCATTATCGTCGCCGTGATTACCTGGTGCATTCTGTTATGGTCGCATTTTGGATAACCCTTCCAGAATTCGATAAATCTCTGGTTTATTGTGTAGTTTATGGTTCCAAAATCACCTTTTGCTGTATATACTCACAGCATAACTGTATATACACCCAGGGGGCGGAATGAAAGCGTTAACGGCCAGGCAACAAGAGGTGTTTGATCTCATCCGTGATCACATCAGCCAGACAGGTATGCCGCCGACGCGTGCGGAAATCGCGCAGCGTTTGGGGTTCCGTTCCCCAAATGCGGCAGAAGAACATCTGAAGGCGCTGGCACGCAAAGGCGTTATTGAAATTGTTTCCGGTGCATCGCGCGGGATTCGTCTGTTGCAGGAAGAGGAAGAAGGGTTACCGTTGGTGGGCCGTGTGGCTGCCGGTGAACCGCTTCTGGCGCAGCAGCATATTGAAGGTCATTATCAGGTCGATCCTTCCCTGTTCAAACCGAATGCCGATTTCCTGCTGCGCGTCAGTGGGATGTCGATGAAAGATATCGGCATTATGGACGGCGACTTGCTGGCAGTGCATAAAACCCAGGATGTGCGTAATGGTCAGGTCGTTGTCGCGCGTATAGATGACGAAGTTACCGTTAAGCGTCTGAAAAAACAGGGTAATAAAGTCGAACTTCTGCCAGAAAATAGCGAGTTTAAACCCATTGTCGTTGACCTTCGTCAGCAGAGCTTCAGCATTGAAGGGCTGGCGGTTGGTGTTATTCGCAACGGCGACTGGCTGTAATCTATCTCTGATACCGCGATGCCGCCTGGCATCGCGGTTTGTTTTTCATCTCTCTTCATCAGGCTTGTCTGCATGGCATTCCTCACTTCATCTGATAAAGCACTCTGGCATCTCGCCTTACCCATGATTTTCTCCAATATCACCGTTCCCTTGCTGGGACTGGTTGATACGGCGGTCATTGGTCATCTTGATAGTCCGGTTTATTTGGGCGGCGTGGCGGTTGGCGCAACGGCGACCAGTTTTCTCTTTATGCTGTTGCTGTTTTTGCGTATGAGCACTACCGGGCTTACTGCGCAGGCTTATGGTGCCAAAAATCCTCAGGCATTAGCCCGTGCGCTGGTGCAACCGTTGCTGTTGGCACTGGGGGCCGGAGCGTTGATTGCGTTACTGCGTACGCCGATTATCGAGCTGGCGCTGCATATTGTTGGTGGTAGCGAAGCGGTTCTGGAACAGGCGCGGCGCTTTCTTGCAATCCGCTGGTTAAGCGCACCGGCGTCGCTGGCGAATCTGGTGCTGCTCGGCTGGTTGCTCGGCGTGCAATATGCCCGCGCGCCAGTGATTTTGTTAGTGGTTGGCAATATCCTCAACATTGTGCTGGATGTCTGGCTGGTGATGGGGCTGCATATGAACGTGCAGGGCGCGGCGCTGGCGACGGTTATTGCGGAATATGCAACATTGCTGATTGGTCTGCTAATGGTGCGTAAAATCCTCAAACTACGTGGCATCTCCGGCGAAATGCTGAAAACTGCCTGGCGAGGAAACTTCCGTCGCTTGCTGGCGCTTAACCGCGATATCATGCTGCGCTCGCTGTTGTTGCAACTCTGTTTCGGCGCGATCACCGTGCTTGGCGCGCGACTGGGGAGCGATATTATCGCCGTCAACGCAGTCCTGATGACGTTACTCACCTTTACAGCCTATGCGCTGGATGGTTTTGCCTACGCGGTTGAAGCCCACTCCGGTCAGGCGTATGGTGCGCGCGACGGTAGCCAGTTACTGGATGTCTGGCGCGCAGCGTGCCGCCAGTCGGGGATCGTGGCATTGTTGTTTTCGGTGGTTTATTTGCTGGCGGGTGAACATATCATCGCGTTGCTAACGTCGTTAACGCAGATCCAGAATCTGGCCGATCGCTACCTAATCTGGCAGGTTATTTTACCGCTGGTAGGAGTCTGGTGTTATCTGCTGGATGGTATGTTTATTGGCGCAACGCGCGCTGCCGAAATGCGCAATAGTATGGCAGTCGCAGCAGCAGGGTTCGCTTTGACGCTACTGACGTTGCCGTGGTTGGGTAACCATGGTTTATGGCTGGCGTTAACCGTCTTTCTGGCGCTGCGCGGGCTTTCACTGGCGGTTATCTGGCGTCGTCACTGGCGTAATGGAACCTGGTTTTCAGCAACATGACGGTTAAAAGTTCTGAATAAATATTCCTAAGCCAAATTCCTGACTACACTTAATCCCACGTTCAGAAGAAAAGTGAGCGTACACTCATTCACCACCTAACGATGAGGATTTGAATATGAATAAAGACGAAGTCGGCGGTAACTGGAAACAGTTCAAAGGTAAAGTGAAAGAGCAATGGGGCAAACTGACCGATGATGACATGACGGTCATTGAAGGTAAGCGTGACCAGTTAGTGGGTAAAATCCAGGAACGTTACGGTTACCAGAAAGATCAGGCAGAAAAAGAGGTTGATAGCTGGGAAAAACGCCATGATTACCGCTGGTAATTAATCCCTCCTGCCCGACGTGTACAAGGATGTACGCCCTCTTAACGCGGTTTCTTTTTAACCTGCACAGAGTGATCATGCTGGCACTGTTCAGGATGACGACACGCTTCAACTTCCACACATGCCGCACAGAGACCATGTGCTTCAATCACATTATGCCGCAGGGCAAAACCCATTTTTGCCGCCAGCGTATGCATAATGTCTTCCACGCCTTCTGCACACTCTTCTTTCACTGCGCCGCAGCGATCGCAAATAAACATGGCTGAAGTATGGGTGGGCTGATCGAACAGATGGCAGAGCACATAGCTGTTGGTGGATTCCACCTTATGCACAAAACCTTGTTCAAGCAGAAAATCGAGTGCGCGATAAACCGTCGGCGGCTTGGCTTGCGGCTCGGCTTCGCGCAGCAAATCAAGTAGATCGTAGGCGCTGATAGCCCCTTCTTGCAGGCTCATAAGGCGCAGCACTTCGAGACGTTGCGGAGTCAGGCGCACATTACGCTGCGCGCAGAGTTTTTCAGCCTGCGCCAATAACTCCTGCGTTGTGGTCTTTTCCATTGTGCACCTCGAAAGTGGGGTTAAGAATGTCCTTACTTTACCATAATTCTCACTTAAACGCCGACAACCGGGCATCGAAGCTGCCACATTGCCTGATCGCATATTCGTTATGCTATAGTAGCGCCCCCAATTCACCAGATGCTTAAAAAATCGCCATGTCAGCAGAATCACAAACCGCTTATCCCGCATACCGTTTCTCTATTGCTCCTATGCTCGACTGGACGGACAGACACTGCCGTTATTTCCTGCGTCTGCTCTCCCGTAATACGCTGCTCTATACCGAAATGGTGACCACAGGGGCGATTATTCACGGTAAAGGTGATTACCTGGCATACAGTGAAGAAGAGCATCCGGTGGCGTTGCAGTTGGGCGGTAGCGATCCGGCGGCGCTGGCGCAGTGTGCGAAGCTGGCAGAAGCGCGCGGATATGATGAGATCAACCTGAATGTCGGCTGCCCGTCAGACCGGGTACAGAACGGCATGTTTGGCGCGTGCCTGATGGGGAATGCGCAACTGGTGGCTGACTGCGTAAAAGCGATGCGCGACGTAGTGTCGATTCCAGTGACGGTGAAAACGCGTATTGGCATCGACGACCAGGACAGCTATGAATTTCTCTGTGATTTTATCGACACTGTTTCCGGCAAAGGCGAATGCGAGATGTTTATTATCCATGCGCGCAAAGCCTGGCTTTCTGGTTTAAGTCCGAAAGAAAACCGTGAGATCCCGCCGCTCGATTACCCGCGTGTCTATCAACTGAAGCGTGATTTCCCGCATCTGGCTATGTCGATTAATGGCGGCATCAAGTCACTGGAAGAGGCTAAAGCACACCTGCAACATATGGATGGCGTGATGGTCGGGCGTGAAGCGTATCAAAACCCAGGCATTCTGGCGGCGGTGGATCGTGAGATTTTTGGTTCCTCGGATTCCGATGCCGACCCGGTGGCAGTGGTGCGCGCCATGTACCCGTACATTGAGCGTGAACTCAGCCAGGGAACTTATCTGGGCCATATCACCCGGCATATGCTGGGGCTGTTCCAGGGGATTCCCGGCGCGCGTCAGTGGCGGCGGTATTTAAGTGAAAATGCCCATAAAGCGGGCGCTGACATTAACGTGTTGGAACATGCGCTCAAACTGGTGGCTGATAAGCGTTAATTTTTCACCACAAAGTAGTCAAATTCACCACGCCCTGCGCTTCGACGCGGGGCGTTTTGTTGATAAATCAATATGTTATTTCTGGCATGATTCTTGTAAAGCCAGCAAGAGATTTCATTTTTGGGAGAACATCATGCTGGAACTACTTTTTGTGATTGGCTTTTTTGTCATGTTGATGGTCACTGGCGTTTCATTGCTGGGCATTATCGCTGCGCTGGTTGTGGCGACGGCCATTATGTTCCTCGGTGGGATGCTGGCATTGATGATTAAGCTGCTGCCGTGGCTGCTGTTGGCGATTGCGGTAGTGTGGGTGATCAAGGCGATTAAAGCACCAAAAGTGCCGAAATATCAGCGTTATGACCGCTGGCGTTACTAAGGGATTGTGCGGATGATCACAACCTCAGGTTTTATCCTTAGAACAAAATAGGAATTGATAATCAAATCTGTCACTATTGCGCGTCAAACAAATTCATCGAGCTGTACCCTACATACAGCCGAACTATAAAAGAAAGGGCTTCCCAGGTGGAAGCCCAATTTCTTTATGGAATCAGTAAGCTGGAACCCAGCGTCGCCCGGCTTTCCAGAATCTCATGCGCACGCCGCGCATCCTTCAGCGGGTATTTCTGATGTTCTGCGACATCCACTTTAATTACACCGCTGGCAATCAAAGAAAACAGTTCATTACTGGCTTCGGTTAACTCATCCCGCGTAGTGATATAGCCTTGCAGGGAAGGGCGTGTCACATACAGCGAGCCTTTCTGATTGAGAATGCCTAAGTTCACACCCGTCACTGCGCCTGATGAGTTGCCAAAACTGACCATTAAACCGCGACGTTGCAGGCAATCCAGCGACCGTTCCCAGGTGTCTCTGCCCACGGAATCGTATACCACGCGCACTTTCTTGCCGTCGGTGATCTCTTTTAATCGTTCGACCAGATTTTCGTCGCGATAGTTAATCACCTGCCATGCACCCGCTTTTAATGCACTTTGCGCTTTTTGCGCGGAGCCCACAGTGCCAATAAGTTTTGCCCCTAGGGCTTTTGCCCACTGACAGGCAATTAAGCCAACGCCGCCAGCAGCCGCATGGAACAGGAACTGTTCGTCAGGTTTGATTTCATACGTTTTGCGTAGCAGATAATAAACCGTTAAGCCTTTCAGGAATGATGCAGCGGCTTGCTCAAAAGAGATCGCCGCGGGCAGAATTGCGGCTTTATCGGCATTGACGTTATGCACAGAGCTGTAAGCCCCTAACGTTGACTGCGCATAAACCACGCGATCGCCCGCTTTAATATGCTTCACGCCGCTGCCGACTTTGCTCACTATGCCAGCCGCTTCTGTGCCTAATCCGCTGGGTAGCGATGGCGGCGGATAAAGGCCGCTGCGGATATACGTGTCGATAAAATTAATGCCAATGGCTTTATTTTCGACCTGGATTTCATTCTCTGCCGGATCGACAGGAGTAAACTCCACGGCTTGCAGAACTTCCGGGCCACCGTGCTTGTGAAATTCGATGCGTGTTGCCATTTAAACTCCTTTACTGAGCGACATATCTGTTTTAAGCCTAACAGTAGTCGCCGGGCCGCGCGGGGATTTTTTCCGGGCTGTGGTCACAACCCGGAATATCTCTGGTCAGTATTGAAACAGCGTCGCCGCAATCCAGTTTTGCCACTGGCGCTCAAAGTTGGTTAGCGTTAATACGCCCCGCTCACGGCACAAGCGAATCCAGGCATGGCAATCATTAGCTTCCAGACAAACACAAATCATGTATTGCCGGGCATCCTGATTTTCTGGTCGAAAACGCCAGGTCAGGAGCGGCCCACCTGGTGTTTGCGGTGCGATACCGGCTTCGCCATCATAGACAGCCCTGGCACCACGACTCCCGCCACCGTTTTCGATATAGCATTGTAAAGAGCGCAGTACAGCCAGCGCCAGTTGCGCACTTTGCCGCCACTGGAAAGATTGGGCGAGGCTGTTTTCATCGCTTTGAATGCCTTCCCGGCGAATATCTTCACAAAGTGTTGCTATGGTTTGCGTGGCAGTGTTGATCCCCTGTGTATGACACAAAATTGCGGCATGGTGGCTCATGGTATTTTGTATCGTTTCTCGCACGTCGTCGCGCAGCAGCCCCTGATTCAGGTACTGCTGCGCCTCATTAATCGTACTGAGCATTTGTTGCCTCTCGAGAGGGAGGTCCTGACTTTTCTGATGAGCAATATGCAATGCACAGCGGCGAGCGAAAACTTGCCCGGCATTGAGCGCCGACCCACCAGGACGCGTCACACCATGTGTTCCGGCATTTTCTCCGGCAGCATAACAACCAGTTAGCGATGTACGCCCCCAAATATCAACATCAATTCCGCCATTAAGATGTTGATTATTTAGCGTAAATTTTAGCGGTGAGGCTGTGAGATCATAACCATGCATCTGATACAAGCGAATAGCCAGAGGATTCATCTGTGTTAATCGCGCCAGCGGTTGCGCCAGCAAGGCGTGATTTTGTTGCAGATAGTCGATGACATCATCATCCAGCTCTCGCAGGTTGAATGGCGTTCCGTCCGCTGCGGGTTCGGGTTCCCGCAGAAAATCGAGAAAAACATCGCGCCCTTTTTGTGTCTCCTCATACACCGCGACATCCAGTAGGCTGGAGCCATATTCCAGCATTCGTTCCGCGTGAAACGGCCACTGGTAACCTTTGCGAAATATCGCGGAGGCCAGCATACGAGTCGTAGGGTAATAAGCTGCCAGAAAATTATACTGACGTCCGGAGTGGTCCTGCGAGTAGATGCGCGGCATCGCTTGCATGTAAGTACCGGAAAGATTCCACGGAAACTGGCTGCGCGGTGTACCGATACCAAACTGACTCTCCGTAAGATTCACCAGCCTTATACCTGCTTCCAACGCCATGCCCAACGCACTAAAACAGTTCACCGGATAGACACTGTCACGATAAAGTTCACCTGGCCCACCCGTGGCTAAAACCAGATGTTGGCAGCGAATCACTACCATTCGCCAGGGATTATCCCGACAGGCTTTATCGATAGCGATCACCCCTACGACTCGTCTGTTTTCTCCTTCACCGCGGGTCAGGATACGAATCGCCGTTGTGTGATCGCGCAGAGGAATATTAAGGCGCATTGCCTCCAGAGCCAGAACTTTAACCATCAGGCGAGAAGTTCGTGGGCCGCAACTGGTGGCGCGACCGAACTCATCGTGATCGGTTTGATAACGCAACGTTGCGCCAAAGAGATCTTCTGGCAGATCCAGACCCAGATATTTCAGTACTTCACAGGTGTTCACTGAGCCGACGGCTTCAACATAGGCAGTGTCATGATCCATCGAACCGCCCGCCGCCAGAGTGTCACTTAATGCCAGAAAATGGTCACCATTTGCACGGGTATTGGCGGTGTGGAGAGTTTGTTTATCAGAACTAGAACAGGCGGAAGTGCCCCAGAAAACTTTGCTGGAGGCTACCATTACATCGATATTTTGCCGTTTCAGCTCGACGGCAGCTCGCCATCCGGCAGCACCACTGCCTAGCACCAGCGTGTTGCAGCGGTACTCAGGTAAAATGGCGCCGTTAAGGTCGATACTACCGCTGGCTTGAGCCAGCGGTGAGTAATGGGGCATTTTGATATCAGTGAGCGCCGTTAGCGTTTCGTCAATCATTGCGTCCCACCTATTTCATCAGACTTTCGATTAAGCCGCTCATTGCCATATAGCCCATGATTAGCGTAAATGCGCTTATGGCAACAAACATGACGTTTTCCCAGCGTGAGCAACGATATTCGCCCATTAACGAAGGCTTGTTCGCCAGCCAGAACATACATAAAACAGTCAGCGGCAGAATAATGGCGTTAAAGGCCTGGCTGGCAATCATCACCAATACCGGGCGTGCGTGGAACAGCGGCACAACCAGACAAAGCAGAGACATAACCGTCATCAGGATACGGTAACCTGGGCTAACTTCGTTGCTGGTATCACGCCAGTCAGCCAGCAGCCAGGGCGTTAACAGTAAATTCGGGAACTGACTGGAAAGCCCGGCAGCAACAATACCAATAACAAATAGTCCCACGGCAGCCGAGCCAGCAATAGGTTCGAGAATAATGACCATTTGCGAGGCGTTATTTAAACCTGTGCCAGTTTGATACAACGTACCCGCAGCCGCAGCCATCACCGCCGCACTGATGATGAACATCATTCCTGCACTGACAATGGCATCACGATTTTGATGAGGCAGATTGTCCACACCCCAACCATTACTTTTTACCAGAGTCGTGCGCATAAGAAACATTGCTGGCGCTACGGTGGTACCCACCATGCCAGAAATTATCAGAAATGGCGTACTGTTATCGCCAGCGACAGGATCGGGAACTGACGGAATAAATCCGGCCAGCAGATCTGCGACCGGCGGCATCATAATGAAAAAATTAATCACAAACGCCAGCCCCATAATGCCAACCAGCGCGGAGAGGATTTTGTCGAACCCGGCGTTGCTGTTGGTCCAGAGCATCACGTTAATCATGATGACCATCGCGATAGCCCAGGCGAGTGCTGAGATACCGCCACTAAACCAGGTCGTGGACCATGTTGCCATTACATCCGCCAGAATGCCCATTACCCCCATAATGGAACCACTGACGGCAACGGTTAACCCGATCAGAAACAACATAGCAACGCCAGGATGGATATGGCGACGAAATGCAGTCAACGCGCGTTCACCAGTGACGGAAGCATAACGACCATAAATACGGATTAAAAACCAGGTAACAATGCAAGAAAGCGCCACGGCCCACATCAGCGAGACGCCATAGTTTGCACCCGCTTTCGCCATAGTGGTGATACTGCCTGTCCCAATGCTGTAGCCAATAAGAAAGATGCCGGGTGCAAAGGCTGCGAGTTTTGTCATTATTCGCCGAAATAAAGAAGGCGTTTGGGGAACAGAGGTTGTCATATTCATTATCTTTCTTTCCTTGTAAGAGGCTTTCAGCGTGCCTGAAATTGTGGTTGACGCTTCTCGGCGAATGCCTGACTTCCTTCACGAGCATCTTCAGTAGTGGCGGAAAAAGCGCCAGCAAGCGCTTCAAGCGTCGAGGCAACGGCAATACCTTCTCCGGCATCGATAACTTGCTTGGCGATCTGCACAGCAACCGGAGCACGTTGGGCGATACGTTGTGCCAGTTGCAGCCCGGCGTCGTGTAACGTTTCCCTGGCGACAACACGATTCACCAGCCCGCAGGACAGCGCACGCTGTGCATCTAGTGGTTCGCCGGTAAATACCAGTTCTTTCACCAGTGAACGCCCAAGTAGTGCCGTCAGCCGCTGCGTTCCTGACCAGCCAGGCACTGTCGCCAGTCCGGTTTCTGGTAGCGCCATCCGAGCCTCGGCGCTACAAATACGGATATCGGCGGTAGCAGCCAGTTCCAGACCACCGCCATAAGACAGTCCGTGCACCAGGGCGATTACGGGTTGTGGCAGTTGTGCCAGAGCGTCAAATGCCTGATGACCGCGGCGGATCCAGTTGCGCCACATATCGAGTGCAGAAAGAGAGGTCCAGCGATGAATATCCGCACCGACACAAAACGCTTTTTCACTGGCGCTGGTCAGCAGAACCACGCGGATCTCCGAATCCGTTTCCAGCGTGTGGCAATGTGTCAGCAGCTGTTCAAGCATCTCCGGGGTTAATGCGTTGAGTTTCGCCGGACGATTAATCACCAGAGTGGCAATGAAACCGTTGCGCTGGAGGTCAATAGTGCCGTTATTCATGGTGACGTCCTTGTTGAAAATAGTGGGGATTCATTAGCTTGAGATCGTCTGCCAGACGGAGTGGGGCATCGCTTTGGGCGAGAATGTCGCGTTCAGGATCAATACCAGGGGCAATTTCTGTGACCAGTAGCCCGTCTGGTGTTAATTCCAGAACGCAGCGTTCAGTGATGTACTGCACTTGTTGCCCGAGTCTTATTGCGCGTTTGCCGGAGAACGTCACGTGGGCGACGTCCTGTACCAGTTTTTTGGCTTTGCCTTCTTTAATGATACGCAGCTGACCCTCTTCCAGTTGCAGTTGGGCACCGGCATTGAAAAAGCCAGAGAAAATAATGCGCTTCGCATGTGAAGTGATATCAATAAACCCACCGCATCCGGCAGTGACATGTGGACGGGCAGGCAGATGCGAGACGTTTACTGAACCATCTGCGCCGATTTGTAAAAATGACATCAGAGTGAGATCAAAACCCCCGCCCTGGAAATAGGTAAACTGCTGGGGAGAGGGCAAAAATGCTTCTGCATTAGAGGCGCAGCCGAACTGAAATTCCAGCAGTGGAACTCCGCCAATTGCGCCCTGTTCCAGCAGCCAGGTGACATCACCGTGGCGACCTTGTTCCAGTAAAATACGCGGTACATTGGCAGAAATACCAAAGCCAATATTTACCGCATCTCCACTTTGTAGTTCTTGCGCGACTCGCTGGGCAATAACCCGCGCCGGGCCATGTTCCATATAACGAAAGGCGGATAGCGGACGACTGATTTCGCCGGAAATGGCTGGTTCATATTGTGTTTGCGTGGTTTGTGTTTGTTCCGGTGCAATTACGATGTAATCCACCAGTACACCGGGAATACGCACCTCTTTTGGTTTCAGACTTCCGGCGGCAACCTGCCGTTTTACTTGCGCAATTACGATGCCACCGTTATTGCGAACAGCTGTAGCCTGCTCCAGCGGCCCAAGATAAGCCCCTTCATGTTCATAAGTCAGGTTGCCGCGTTCATCAGCAGTGGTAGCGCGAATGATTGCCACCTGCGGCACGATACTGGGGAAAAACAGCCAGTCGTCGTTGGCAAATCGAACGCGTTCAACCAGAGATTGTTGCGCCGCTTTTTCATTCATTGCGCCGCCCTGCAACAGGGGATCTACATAGGTATCCATGCCTGTTTGTGTCAGCACGCCAGGACGATGAGCCGCCGCTTCCCGGTGCATATCAAATAAGATCCCGGAAGGCAGATTCCAGGCGGGGATCGTGTTGTCATTGATCATTTGCCAGATTAACGGAGGCGTCATTGATGATGGCCCGGAGGGGTAGGAGCCAGCGATCACTTTTGCCAGTAAACCCGATTGCGCCAGATGATCGATGCCTTTTACGCCATACATATCACCTGCGGCGATAGGGTGGATGCTGGTGATGTTTTGCGGATGTCCGGCATGTTGAAAGCGTTCACCTATTGCTGCCAGCACGGCATCAGGACACCCCATTCCACTGGAGGAGGAGACGGTGACAACTGCGCCATCAGCAATCAAATCTGCAGCTTCCGATGCAGTGATCGTGCGTACAGAGCACATAATAATTTCCTTATTTCGATATAAAAATAATTAAAAATATCAATGTAAAACAACATAATAGTGATTATAAATTAATTGGAACGATCTAATTTATGCGTAATTTGTACGATTGGCGTGCAAAAAATACAACAAGGGAAGTATGAATCTGTGATCGAAACGACGATCTCCTGCGATCCATGGCGTTAACGGATCGCATGAGTAAAAGGAGATTATGATAAAGTAAATGCCTTGATCTTATGGGGGTTTGGAGTAGTCATGGCGAAGTCGGATACAGGAAGAAAGCGGGTAACATTAACCGATGTTGCACGTGCGGCTGGCGTTTCGAAATCGACCGTGTCGCTGGTACTCAACGACAGTCCGCTTATCAAAAAAGAGACGCAACAAAAAGTCCAGCAAGCCATTGAGCAATTAGGCTATGTCTATAACCGTTTTGCTGCCAATCTGCGTTCGCAAAAATCGCTGACTATCGGCGTGGTGATTGATGATTTGACCAACCCTTTTTTCGCTGAATTTACAATGGGCCTTGAGATCACGCTGGCGGAGCACGGTTTTATCACCGTAATGTCCAATACCTCCCAGCGTAGCGATCGGCAAAAACAGGTACTTGATACCTTGCTGGAACACCACGTCGCGGGCATTGTCCTCTGTCCAGTAAACAGCACCTCAGAAGCCGATTTACAGCGTTATGCCAACAGTTCCACACCCTTATTAATCACAATGCGCCCTCTGGACTGGCAACAATTGCCCGTCGATTACGTTGGCGTGGACAGCCACGCAGGCGTCCGGGAAGCTACGGAATATCTCATTCAACAAGGGCACAGAGACATCGTGTTTATTGGGGGACTTACGCACCATATGCGTTATCAGGGATACCTGGAGGCGATGAACCATCATGATTTACAGCCGTGGAGCACTGATGCTTTTTCGCTGCGTGCTGAACCGACTCAGGCCAACGGTTACCAGTTGATGCAACAACTGTTGGATATGCCTTCGCCACCCACAGCGGTGATTTGTTATAACGATTTAATGGCTTTTGGCGCGGAGTCGGCACTAGGCGAAAGAGGATTATTTGCCGGGGAAGATATTTCGTTGATTGGTAATGATGGCGTGGCGGCTTGTGCTTACAGTAACCCGCCGTTAACCACAATTGCGGTAGAACCATTGGCTCTGGGGAAACAGGCGGCGCAGCAAATTTTACGGCGTATTGCGCAGCCAGACGCACCGCTCAGCCATTACGTCTATCGCCCAACCCTGCAAATTCGCGCTTCTACCGGAAGACGGGGGCGTTAAATGCTGTAGCGAGAAACCGTTTCTCGCTATACTCTCTAGTCCTTTTTTAACAGCAGGTAACTCCATTCACTATGGCTGGAAATAAACCCTTCAACAAACAGCAGGCTGAGCTTCGCGAACGCGATCCACAAGTTGCCGGGCTGAAAGTGCCTCCGCACTCGATCGAAGCGGAGCAGTCGGTGTTGGGCGGTTTAATGCTGGATAACGAACGCTGGGACGATGTAGCCGAGCGTGTCGTGGCAGACGATTTCTACACCCGTCCGCACCGCCATATCTTTACCGAAATGGCGCGTTTGCAGGAAGGTGGTAGCCCGATAGACCTGATAACTCTGGCGGAATCGCTGGAGCGCCAGGGGCAACTTGATAGCGTCGGTGGTTTCGCTTATCTGGCAGAGCTGTCAAAAAATACGCCAAGTGCGGCGAACATCAGCGCTTATGCTGACATCGTGCGGGAACGTGCTGTTGTCCGTGAGATGATCTCAGTTGCTAACGAGATTGCCGAAGCTGGTTTTGATCCGCAAGGGCGCACCAGTGAAGACTTGCTCGACCTTGCTGAATCCCGTGTCTTTAAAATTGCCGAAAGTCGTGCCAATAAAGACGAAGGGCCGAAGAACATCGCCGATGTGCTCGACGCTACCGTGGCGCGTATTGAGCAACTGTTCCAGCAGCCGCACGATGGCGTCACCGGGGTAAACACCGGCTATGACGATCTCAACAAAAAAACCGCCGGTTTGCAGCCGTCGGACTTGATTATCGTCGCGGCGCGTCCGTCGATGGGTAAAACGACATTTGCGATGAACCTCGTCGAAAATGCGGCGATGTTGCAGGATAAACCGGTGCTTATCTTCTCGCTGGAGATGCCATCGGAACAGATTATGATGCGTTCTCTGGCATCGCTGTCGCGCGTTGACCAGACCAAAATCCGTACCGGGCAGCTGGATGATGAAGACTGGGCGCGTATTTCCGGCACGATGGGCATTTTGCTCGAGAAACGTAACATCTATATTGATGACTCCTCCGGTCTGACGCCAACGGAAGTGCGCTCGCGCGCGCGTCGTATTGCCCGTGAGCACGGCGGCATCGGGCTTATCATGATCGACTACCTGCAGCTGATGCGTGTGCCGTCACTTTCCGACAACCGTACGCTGGAAATTGCGGAAATCTCCCGCTCGCTGAAAGCGCTGGCAAAAGAACTGAATGTGCCGGTGGTGGCCCTGTCCCAGTTGAACCGTTCTCTGGAACAACGTGCCGACAAACGTCCGGTCAACTCCGACTTGCGTGAATCCGGCTCCATCGAGCAGGATGCGGACTTGATCATGTTTATCTATCGTGATGAGGTTTATCACGAGAACAGTGATTTGAAAGGCATCGCGGAAATTATTATCGGTAAACAACGTAACGGCCCAATCGGGACGGTACGCCTGACCTTTAACGGTCAATGGTCGCGCTTCGACAACTACGCGGGGCCGCAGTACGATGACGAATAATAATTATTTTATGTATTAGGTAATTAAAGCAAACACTTATCAAGGAATACAAATGCAAGCGGCAACTGTAGTGATTAACCGCCGCGCTCTGCGACACAACTTGCAACGTCTGCGTGAACTGGCCCCCGCCAGTAAACTGGTTGCGGTGGTGAAAGCGAACGCTTATGGTCACGGTCTTCTTGAAACCGCGCGAACGCTTCCTGATGCCGACGCCTTTGGCGTAGCCCGTCTCGAAGAAGCCCTGCGGCTTAGAGCAGGGGGCATCACGCAACCTATTTTGTTACTGGAAGGCTTTTTTGAAGCAGACGATCTGCCGACGATCTCCGCTGAACATCTGCATACCGCCGTGCATAACGAAGAACAGCTCGCTGCTCTGGAAGAGGCCAGTCTGGAGGAGCCAGTTACCGTCTGGATGAAACTCGACACCGGTATGCACCGACTGGGCGTTTTACCGGAACAAGCTGAGGCGTTTTATCAACGTCTTACGCAATGTAAAAACGTCCGTCAGCCGGTGAATATTGTCAGCCACTTTGCTCGCGCTGATGAGCCAAAATGCGGCGCGACTGAGAAACAACTCGATATCTTCAATACCTTTTGCGAAGGCAAACCCGGCAAGCGTTCAATCGCCGCATCGGGTGGAATTTTGTTATGGCCGCAGTCGCATTTTGATTGGGTGCGCCCGGGCATCATTCTTTACGGCGTGTCACCGCTGGAAGATGGCTCCACCGGTGCTGATTTCGGTTGCCAGCCTGTGATGTCACTGACCTCCAGCCTGATTGCCGTGCGTGAGCATAAAGTGGGTGAACCGGTAGGCTATGGCGGCACCTGGATTAGCGAGCGCGATACCCGCCTTGGCGTGGTGGCGATGGGCTATGGCGATGGCTACCCGCGCGCCGCGCCGTCCGGTACGCCAGTGCTGGTTAATGGTCGTGAAGTGCCGATTGTCGGTCGCGTGGCGATGGATATGATCTGCGTAGATTTAGGTCCACAGGCGCAGGATAAAGCCGGGGACCAGGTCATTTTATGGGGTGAAGGTTTGCCCGTAGAGCGTATCGCAGAAATAACAAAAGTGAGTGCTTACGAACTTATCACGCGCCTGACGTCAAGGGTCGCGATGAAATACGTGGATTAATCGTTCTGTAATAGTTGATTGTCTGTGCCGGATGCGGCGTGAATGCCTTATCCGGCACGTAATATCTTGTAAATTCAATAAATTGATATTCTCGCATAGGCCTGATAAACGTCATGCTTCTGGTGGTTTTGCGTTTGTCATCAGTCTTACCCTCTGGTTAATTGCCGTTCGTCGCTGAACATCCTCTCGATCTTCGCCATCTTCCGGTTTATTGTGTTTTAACCACCTGCCCGTAAACCTGGAGAACCATCGCGTGTTTCAAAAAGTTGACGCCTATGCTGGCGACCCGATTCTTTCGCTTATGGAGCGTTTTAAAGAAGACACTCGCAGCGACAAAGTGAATTTGAGTATCGGCCTGTACTACAACGAAGACGGGATTATTCCGCAACTAAAAGCTGTCGCGGAAGCGGAAGCGCGTCTGAATGCACAACCTCATGGCGCTTCGCTTTATTTGCCGATGGAAGGGCTGAACAGCTATCGCCATGCCATTTCGCCGCTGCTGTTTGGCGCTGACCATCCGGTGTTACAACAACAGCGTGTGGCGACCATTCAGACGCTCGGTGGTTCGGGGGCATTAAAAGTAGGCGCTGACTTCCTGAAACGCTACTTCCCGGAATCAGGCGTCTGGGTCAGCGATCCCACCTGGGAAAACCATGTGGCAATATTCGCGGGGGCTGGATTCGAAGTGAATACTTACCCCTGGTATGACGAAGCGACTAACGGCGTGCGTTTTAATGACCTGTTGGCGACGCTGAAAACATTACCTGCCCGCAGCATTGTGCTGCTGCATCCTTGTTGTCATAACCCAACGGGCGCCGATCTCACCAACGACCAGTGGGATGCGGTGATTGAAATTCTCAAAGCACGCGAGCTTATCCCATTCCTCGATATTGCCTATCAAGGATTTGGTGCCGGTATGGAAGAAGATGCCTATGCCATTCGCGCGATCGCCAGCGCCGGATTACCTGCTCTGGTGAGCAATTCATTCTCGAAAATTTTCTCCCTTTACGGCGAGCGTGTCGGCGGTCTTTCTGTGGTGTGTGAAGATGCCGAAGCCGCAGGCCGCGTACTGGGGCAGTTGAAAGCAACAGTTCGTCGCAACTACTCCAGCCCGCCAAATTTTGGTGCGCAGGTGGTGGCTACGGTGCTGAATGATGCGGCGTTAAAAGCTAGCTGGCTGGCAGAAGTGGAAGAAATGCGTACCCGTATTCTGGCGATGCGTCAGGAACTGGTGAAGGTATTGAGTAAAGAGATGCCAGAACGCAATTTTGATTATCTGCTTAAGCAGCGCGGCATGTTCAGCTATACCGGTTTAAGCGCTGCTCAGGTTGACCGACTGCGTGAAGAGTTTGGTGTTTACCTGATTGCCAGCGGCCGCATGTGTGTTGCCGGACTTAATGCGCAAAATGTGCATCGCGTGGCGAAGGCGTTTGCAGCCGTGATGTAATGTCGTTAGCAGGTGGTTGAACAGCCGCCTGCTCAATTTTAACTCGTTGATATAATTAGTATCATTGAGAATAGAGAGAAGGAAATATTCTACCCCTCATATAAAGCCGCTCACTTCTGGTAAGCGATATTAACCACGGACTAAATGGATATACCTACTCCACGGCTAGACATTAAGCTATTAAAAAACACGAACTTCTCTCATGTGATCCTGCTCCCTTTCTCTAACAAAACCGCAGATAATCCTTTCTTTCCCCCGCTGCTGGCGTTATGGTCAGATGGTTTTTTCAACAAATCTCACAATAAAAAGTTTTAACTTACTGACTATTTAGGGAAAAATATGCGCAAGATCACACAGGCATTGAGTGCCGTTTGCTTATTGTTCGCTCTAAACAGTTCCGCTGTTGCCCTGGCCTCATCACCTTCACCGCTTAATCCGGGTACTAACGTAGCCAAACTCGCTGAACAGGCGCCAATTCATTGGGTTTCAGTCGCCCAAATTGAAAACAGTCTGGCAGGACGTCCACAGATGGCAGTAGGGTTTGATATTGATGACACTGTTCTGTTTTCCAGCCCTGGATTCTGGCGCGGCAAAAAAACGTTCTCGCCAGAAAGCGAAGATTATCTAAAAAACCCGGCATTCTGGGAAAAGATGAACAACGGTTGGGATGAATTCAGTATTCCAAAAGAGGTCGCGCGTCAGCTAATTGATATGCATGTCCGCCGTGGCGACACCATTTTCTTTGTGACAGGTCGTAGCCCTACGAAAACTGAAACAGTGTCAAAAACGCTGGCTGATGACTTTCACATTCCTGCAACCAGTATGAACCCGGTGATTTTTGCGGGCGATAAAGCAGGACAAAATACAAAAACGCAGTGGCTACAGGATAAAAATATCCGAATTTTTTATGGTGATTCCGATAACGATATTACCGCTGCGCGTGATGTTGGCATCCGTGGCATCCGCATTCTACGAGCCTCTAACTCTACCTACAAACCCTTGCCACAAGCGGGTGCATTCGATGAAGAGGTGATCATCAATTCAGAATACTGATAAGTCGGGAGAGCGCCTGACTCTCCCGAATGCTGTTTTTTTAATCACACCTTTATCCTTTCGCTGTCTTGCTGCAAACTGATTAAGAGAGTTTTATCAAGGAGCAGCACATGTGGTTTCAAAAGACGCTCACGCTTAGCGCTAAATCTCGTGGGTTTCATTTGGTAACGGATGAAATCCTGACTCAACTAGCTGATATGCCGCGTGTTAATGTCGGTTTACTGCACCTGTTGCTGCAACACACTTCCGCCTCTCTGACACTTAATGAGAATTGCGACCCCACAGTACGCTATGACATGGAGCGTTTTTTCCTACGCACCGTTCCCGACAACGGAAACTATGAGCATGACTATGAAGGGGCAGACGATATGCCTTCTCATATCAAATCCTCGATGCTGGGGGTATCGCTCGTATTGCCAGTGCATCAGGGGCGTATTCAGACCGGCACCTGGCAGGGAATATGGCTTGGGGAACATCGCATCCACGGCGGTTCGCGTCGCATTATCGCGACACTACAAGGGGAGTAAAAAATGACCATTTCGGAGTTGCTACAATATTGCATGGCAAAACCAGGCGCAGAACAGAGTGTGCATAGTGACTGGAAAGCAACGCAAATCAAAGTGGAAGATGTGCTGTTTGCGATGGTGAAAGAAGTGGAAAATCGCCCAGCGGTTTCGCTGAAAACCAGCCCTGCGCTGGCCGAGCTTTTGCGACAGCAGCATAGCGATGTTCGTCCCAGTCGGCATCTGAACAAAGCGCACTGGAGCACCGTATATCTCGACGGCTCGTTGCCGGATTCGCAAATCTATTATTTGGTCGATGCGTCGTATCAGCAGGCGGTGAATTTGCTGCCGGAAGAAAAACGTAAATTGCTGGTGCAACTCTGAAAGGAAAAGACCGTTCAGCAAGCGGCCTGAGAATGATGACAAACGCAAAATTGCCTGATGCGCTACGCTTATCAGGCCTACGCAATCCCTGCAATATATTGAAATTGCATGTTTTTGTAGGCCGGATAAGGCGTTCACACCGCATCCGGCAAGAACAAAGCGCACTTTGTTAATAATCTGAGGCCGCTCAGAAAGCGGCCTTAACGATTACAGCATCGGCTTGAGGAAGCGTGCCGTGTGTGATGCTTCGCACTCCGCGACGGTTTCTGGCGTACCGGAGACGAGGATCTCGCCGCCACCGCTACCGCCTTCTGGTCCCAGGTCGACAATCCAGTCGGCGGTTTTGATCACGTCGAGATTGTGCTCAATCACCACAATGGTGTTGCCCTGATCGCGCAGTTTATGCAGCACGTCGAGCAGTTGCTGAATATCGGCGAAGTGCAGACCGGTGGTCGGCTCGTCGAGAATATACAGCGTCTGCCCGGTGCCGCGTTTTGACAGCTCACGCGCCAGCTTCACGCGCTGGGCTTCACCGCCGGAAAGCGTGGTTGCGGACTGCCCGAGGCGGATATACGTCAGGCCAACGTCCATCAACGTTTGCAGCTTACGCGCCAGCGCCGGTACGGCATCGAAGAACTCACGCGCTTCTTCGATGGTCATATCCAACACTTCGTGGATGGTTTTGCCTTTGTACTTAATCTCCAGCGTTTCACGGTTATAGCGTTTACCTTTGCACTGGTCGCACGGTACGTAAATATCCGGCAGGAAGTGCATCTCCACTTTGATCACGCCATCGCCCTGACAGGCTTCGCAACGACCGCCACGGACGTTAAAGCTGAAACGTCCTGGCGTATAACCGCGCGCGCGGGATTCCGGTACGCCCGCAAACAGTTCACGTACAGGCGTAAACACGCCGGTATAGGTCGCCGGGTTAGAACGCGGAGTACGACCAATCGGGCTTTGGTCGATATCGATGACTTTATCGAAATGCTCGAGTCCCTGAATATCGCGATACGGTGCCGGTTCGGCGATGGTCGCACCATTCAACTGACGTTGGGCAATCGGGAACAGTGTGTCGTTAATCAGCGTCGATTTACCGGAACCTGAAACACCTGTAATGCAGGTAAACAGACCGACTGGCAGTGTCAGCGTTACGTCTTTCAGGTTGTTGCCACGCGCGCCTGTCAGCTTCAACACTTTTTCTGGATCCGCCGGAACGCGTTTCTTCGGCACTTCAATCTTGCGTTTGCCGCTCATGTACTGCCCGGTCAACGACTCCGGCACCGCCATAATCGCTTCCAGCGGACCTTCCGCGACCACTTCACCACCGTGTACACCCGCGCCCGGGCCAATGTCGATAACGTGGTCAGCGGCGCGAATCGCGTCTTCATCGTGCTCCACCACAATCACGGTATTACCGAGATCGCGCAGATGGATAAGTGTACCCAGCAGGCGTTCGTTATCGCGCTGGTGCAGGCCGATAGACGGTTCGTCCAGCACGTACATCACACCAACCAGGCCCGCGCCAATCTGGCTCGCCAGACGGATACGCTGGGCTTCACCGCCGGAAAGTGTTTCTGCCGAGCGGGAAAGTGTCAGGTAATTCAGGCCGACGTTAACGAGGAATTTCAGACGATCGCCAATCTCTTTGAGGATTTTTTCCGCAATCTTCGCCCGCTGACCAGCGAGTTTGAGATTGTTGAAAAACTCCATCGCATGACCAATGCTCATGTCGGAGATAGCAGGCAGCGGCGTATTCTCGACATACACGTGGCGCGCTTCCCGACGCAGACGTGTTCCGTCGCAGCTGGTACACGGGCGATTGCTGATAAACTTGGCTAACTCTTCGCGTACCGCGCTGGATTCCGTCTCTTTATAACGGCGCTCCATATTGTGCAGCACGCCTTCGAACGGATGACGACGAATGGAGGTATCGCCACGATCGTTCATGTATTTGAATTCGATGTTTTCTTTGCCAGAACCGTACAGCACCACTTTATGCACGTTCGCGCTCAGGCTGCCCCACGGTGCTTCGACGTCGAACTTATAGTGATCTGCCAACGATTTCAGCATCTGGAAGTAATAGAAGTTGCGGCGATCCCAGCCACGGATCGCACCACCTGCCAGCGACAGTTCCGGGTTTTGGATCACACGGTCAGGATCGAAATATTGCTGTACGCCGAGGCCGTCACAGGTCGGGCAGGCCCCCGCCGGGTTGTTAAACGAAAACAGACGCGGTTCCAGTTCACGCATACTGTAGCCGCAAATCGGACAGGCGAAGTTGGCGGAGAAAAGCAGTTCTTCCGCTTTTGGATCGTCCATATCAGCGACGACCGCCGTACCGCCAGAAAGCTCCAGCGCCGTTTCAAACGATTCGGCCAGACGTTGGGTAAGATCGTCGCGCACTTTGAAACGATCAATAACCACTTCAATGGTGTGTTTCTTTTGCAGTTCCAGTTTCGGGGGATCGGAAAGATCGCAGACTTCGCCATCTATGCGTGCACGGATGTAGCCCTGACTTGCCAGATTCTCCAGTGTTTTCGTGTGTTCGCCTTTGCGCTCTTTAATAATCGGCGCCAGCAGCATCAGACGTTTGCCTTCCGGCTGCGACAGCACGTTATCCACCATCTGGCTGACGGTTTGCGCCGCCAGCGGAACATCGTGGTCCGGGCAGCGCGGCTCACCGACGCGAGCGTACAGCAGACGCAAATAGTCGTGGATTTCGGTGATTGTCCCCACCGTGGAACGTGGGTTATGAGACGTCGATTTCTGTTCAATGGAGATGGCGGGTGAAAGCCCCTCAATATGGTCGACATCCGGCTTTTCCATCAGTGACAGAAATTGCCGCGCGTAGGCGGAAAGGGATTCAACGTAACGACGCTGCCCTTCGGCATATAAGGTGTCGAAAGCGAGCGAGGATTTGCCAGAACCCGAAAGCCCGGTCACGACAATGAGTTTGTCGCGGGGGATAACGAGGTTGATGTTTTTGAGATTATGGGTGCGGGCGCCCCGAACTTCGATCTTATCCATTCACCTTTCCCGGATTAAACGCTTTTTTGCCCGGTGGCATGGTGCTACCGGCGATCACAAACGGTTAATTATGACACAGAATGACCTGAATGAATATACAGTGTTGGAATGCAAAACCCAGAGCGCTATGTAACAATGTTTGACCAGAATTGTTTAGCGGAACCGAGGTCACAACATAGTAAAACCGCTATTGGTAATGCTACAATCGCGCGTTTACACTTATTAGAACGTTTTTTTTCAGGAGACATGAACATGGCCAGCAGAGGCGTAAACAAGGTTATTCTCGTTGGTAATCTGGGTCAGGACCCGGAAGTACGCTACATGCCAAATGGTGGCGCAGTTGCCAACATTACGCTGGCTACTTCCGAATCCTGGCGTGATAAAGCGACCGGCGAGATGAAAGAGCAGACTGAATGGCACCGCGTTGTGCTGTTCGGAAAACTGGCTGAAGTGGCCAGCGAATATCTGCGTAAAGGTTCCCAGGTTTATATCGAAGGTCAGCTGCGTACCCGCAAATGGACCGATCAATCCGGTCAGGATCGCTACACCACGGAAGTGGTGGTGAACGTTGGCGGCACCATGCAGATGCTGGGTGGCCGTCAGGGCGGTGGCGCTCCGGCTGGCGGTAACGTCGGTGGCGGTCAGCCGCAGGGCGGTTGGGGCCAGCCTCAGCAACCGCAGGGGGGTAATCAGTTCAGCGGCGGCGCGCAGTCTCGCCCGCAGCAGTCCGCTCCGGCAGCGCCGTCTAACGAGCCGCCGATGGATTTCGATGACGATATCCCATTCTGATTTTGTTTTAAAACAATAGATTATATTGTTTTAAGGTAGATGTTTAACGCATCTGCCAGGGATAAAAAAGAAGCCTCCATAATGGAGGCTTCTGCATATCACACCAAAATCATCGGCCATTGTGGCGGTGCCTGATTTGTGGCTTCGACCATTACCGACTCAATATTGTGCCAGATTGCGGCAATATCCATCATGGTGATTCCGAGCAGTCCCATCGCGAACCAGCAGGCGGAAACAACGCCCAGGCCACTACTTATCACCGCGAGCCCTACGTAATCAGACCGCCGAAAACGGATGTTGAGCGTGCTTGCCATAAACATCAGTACGGCGCTAAGAAGCTGCCAGCGAAGAAGAACCACGCCAGTGGTGAGGGTAGCCATCGAACATTTCCTCTGAAAATAACCGATGCCCTGGACAGCACGGTGTTGTTCACGGGAGGTGTGATGCACTCTGGCTATCATGGGGCTTACAGAATACCAAAATGAAACAATTAGTATGTTTCATTATTTTTGTGAACTATATCACAATTGGTTGTTTGTTAGCCAGATAGAGTCACTATTTTTATTAGCGTGCTTATTTTGTGGTTTTTCAGTGGCGTCGTGGAAATACAAAATATCGTACATTCCTGACTGACCCGCATTTTTTAGTAAATTCTTTTTGATATCAGCGTGTTATTTTTATTAAAACAACGATTATAAAGGTATCAATTTCAAATCAGGCAAAAGTGCTATTTATACCGTAAGATTTATCTAACGTCGTCGGTGGCCAGGGTTTTCACCTTGCAATGACCAGCTATAACCAGACAGGGAATTGATAGAAATGAGTCATCGTGCACGACACAAGTTGCTGGCGTTGCCGGGCATTATCTTTGTAGCACTTCTTCCCATCATCCTGTCACTATGGATTGCCTTCATTTGGGCAAAATCAGAAGTGAACAATCAGCTTCGTGTCTTTGCCCAACTGGCGCTGGATAAATCCGAGCTGGTCATTCAACAGGCAGATTCAGCGAGCGATGAAGCGGAACGCTATCAGGGGCAAGTTTGCACTCCGGATCATCAGAAGCGAATGTTGAATATTATTCGTGGCTATCTTTATATCAATGAACTGATATATGCCCAGGATAACCGTTTTTTATGTTCTTCACTTATCGCCCCTGTTGACGGATATATGATCGCCCCCGCGGATTATAAGCGCGACCCTGACATTTCTATCTATTATTACCGCGATACCCCTTTTTTCTCCGGTTATAAAATGACTTATATGCAGCGGGGTAATTATGTGGCGGTCATCAATCCTTTATTCTGGAGTGAGGTGATATCTGACGATCCGACGCTGCAATGGGGCGTGTATGATACTGTGACGAAAACCTTTTTTTCGTTAAGTAATCAGGCCTCGGCTGAAACGTTTACTCCGTTAATTCATCTGAATGATTTAACGGTGCAACGAAATGGTCATTTGTATGCAATGGTACATTCGACAAAACGCCCGATAGCGGCCATTGTTGCCATTTCAAATAAACGTCTTATCGCTCATTTTTATAATCATCTTATCTTTGCTTTGCCCGCAGGTATTTTTTGCAGTCTGGTACTCCTGTTACTCTGGTTGCGGATTAGCCAGGAGTACCAGTCACCCAAACGCAAATTGCAACGCGCCCTCGAAAAAAGACAGCTTTGTCTTTATTACCAGCCAATTATCGATATCAAAACAGAAAAATGTATTGGCGCTGAAGCGTTGCTACGTTGGCCAGGTGGCCAGGGGCAAGTGATGAGTCCGGCAGAGTTTATCCCATTGGCGGAAAAAGAGGGGATGATTGAGTTAGTCACTGATTATGTTATTGATAATGTATTCAGCGATCTGGGGGCGTATCTGGCAACACATGCCGATCGCTATGTTTCTATTAACCTGTCGGCCTCCGACTTTCATACATCGCGTTTAATTGCGCGAACCAATCAGAAAATAGAGCAATACGCGGTGCGTCCGCAGCAAATTAAATTTGAAGTCACTGAACATGCGTTTCTTGATGTCACCAAAATGACGCCGATTATTCATGCTTTCCGTCAGGCCGGTTATGAAGTTGCGATTGATGACTTCGGTATTGGCTACTCCAACTTACACAACCTTAATTCATTGAATATCGATATTTTGAAAATCGATAAATCGTTTGTTGAGACGCTGACCACGCACAAAACCAGCCATTTGATTGCGGAACACATCATTGAACTGGCGCACAGTCTGGGGCTAAAAACGATAGCGGAAGGGGTAGAAACATCGGAGCAGGTTAATTGGCTGCGCAAACGCGGCGTGCGTTATTGCCAGGGCTGGTATTTTGCAAAGGCGATGCCGCCGCAAATGTTTATGGAATGGACAGGGAAATTACCCGCACATGAGTTAATGTGCGGGCAATAATTCTAGATACGGTGGCGATAATCGCTGGGAGTGCGATCAAACTGCCGACGGAAAACGCGGGAAAAGGTCTGCTGCGAAACATACCCAAGATCCATTGCGATATCAAAAATAGGGCGCTCGGTGGTGCGCAACTCAACGGCAGCCAGTAACAGGCGGCGTTGACGAATGTAATCACCAAGTGTCTGATGCGTTACCGTGCGGAACATCCGCTGTAAGTACCACTTTGAATAACCTGATTTTTTTGCGACGACATCAATGTTCAGTGGCTGGTCAATATGCTCGTCAATCCATGCGATAAGATCCTGAATAATTTTCTGATGGGACATAAATCTGCCTCTTTTCAGTGTTCAGTTCGTTAATTCATCTGTTGGGGAGTATAATTCCTCAAGTTAACTTGAGGTAAAGCGATTTATGGAAAAGAAATTACCCCGCATTAAAGCCTTGCTCACCCCAGGCGAAGTGGCGAAACGCAGTGGGGTAGCGGTATCTGCACTGCATTTCTATGAGAGCAAAGGGCTGATTACCAGTATTCGAAATAGCGGCAATCAGCGACGATATAAGCGTGATGTGCTGCGATATGTGGCGATTATCAAGATTGCTCAACGTATTGGCATTCCATTGGCGACTATTGGTGAAGCATTTGGTGTGTTGCCTGAAGGGCATACATTAAGCGCCAAAGAGTGGAAGCAGCTTTCTTCTCAATGGCGAGAAGAATTAGATCGGCGCATTCATACCTTAGTGGCTCTGCGAGATGAGCTGGACGGTTGTATTGGCTGCGGCTGCCTTTCGCGTAGCGACTGCCCGTTGCGTAACCCGGGCGACCGCTTAGGGGAAGAAGGTACTGGCGCGCGTTTGCTGGAAGACGAGCAAAACTAAAGCGCCACAAGGGCGCTTTAGTTTGTTTCCGGTCTTTGTCTTTCACTCTATCCCGCTGGTACACAGGAGGGTTTCCCCCGACGTCAACACACCTCATTCGAGCACGTGGTGGAGGTTCCGGTTGGTGTTGATACTTTAATTGTATGCCGCCTCCGTATCTTCGCCAGTGCAAAAAGACGTTTTTTAGCCGCAATATTTTTGCCATCTTGCACGGTTTTTTACTGCAACTCTTCGCTACAAGCTACCTACAAATGCCGTAATTTTGCGCATCGACGATAACGTTTGCGCATCAATTGCCTGGTTTTTCATCGTCAATACAAGAAAAGGGAAAAAAGCAGCAAACTTAGGTTGAAAAAGCCGCTATGATCGCCGGATAATCGTTTGCTTTTTTTTACCACCCGTTTTGTATGCGCGGAGCTAAACGTTTGCTTTTTTGCGACGCCCCACATTGTCGCAAACCTGGAGCAGGAAGATAACGTTTCGCTGGCAGGGGATTGTCCGCCACGCATCTTGACGAAAAATAAACTCTCAGGGGATGTTTTTTATGTCTACGCCATCAGCGCGTACCGGCGGTTCACTCGACGCCTGGTTTAAAATTTCACAACGTGGAAGCACTGTCCGTCAGGAAGTGGTTGCCGGGTTAACAACGTTTCTGGCGATGGTCTACTCGGTCATCGTCGTTCCGGGCATGCTGGGTAAAGCAGGCTTCCCACCAGCAGCAGTTTTTGTTGCGACCTGTCTGGTTGCCGGAATTGGTTCTATCGCGATGGGGCTGTGGGCCAATTTGCCGCTGGCTATCGGTTGCGCTATCTCCCTGACCGCGTTTACTGCATTCAGCCTGGTGCTGGGGCAGCATATTAGCGTTCCGGTCGCGCTGGGCGCCGTGTTCCTGATGGGGGTGCTGTTTACAGTCATTTCTGCAACGGGTATCCGTAGCTGGATTTTGCGCAACTTGCCACACGGTGTGGCGCACGGTACGGGGATTGGTATCGGCCTGTTCCTGCTGCTGATTGCTGCGAATGGTGTTGGCCTGGTCATTAAAAATCCGCTCGACGGTCTGCCGGTTGCGCTGGGTGATTTCGCCACCTTCCCGGTTATTATGTCGCTGGTAGGTCTGGCGGTGATCGTCGGTCTGGAAAAACTGAAAGTGCCGGGCGGCATTCTGCTGACCATTATCGGTATCTCGATTGTGGGCCTGATCTTCGATCCTAACGTTCATTTCTCCGGCGTTTTCGCTATGCCGTCATTGAGCGATGAAAATGGTAACTCGCTGATTGGTAGCCTGGATATTATGGGCGCGCTGAATCCGGTGGTACTGCCGAGCGTACTGGCGCTGGTGATGACGGCGGTCTTTGATGCGACCGGAACCATCCGTGCAGTCGCCGGTCAGGCGAACCTGCTGGATAAAGACGGGCAGATCATTGATGGCGGCAAAGCGCTGACCACCGACTCCCTGAGCAGCGTTTTCTCAGGCCTGGTGGGGGCGGCTCCGGCCGCGGTATACATCGAGTCTGCGGCGGGTACGGCGGCGGGCGGTAAAACCGGTTTGACGGCTATCACCGTTGGCGTGCTGTTCCTGCTGATTCTGTTCCTCTCTCCGCTCTCTTACCTTGTTCCAGGTTACGCAACGGCTCCGGCGCTGATGTATGTTGGCCTGCTGATGTTGAGCAACGTGGCGAAAATCGACTTTGCCGATTTTGTCGATGCGATGGCGGGGCTGGTGACGGCGGTATTCATTGTACTGACCTGTAACATCGTGACCGGCATTATGATCGGTTTCGCTACCCTGGTTATTGGGCGTCTGGTTTCTGGCGAATGGCGTAAGCTGAACATTGGTACGGTTGTTATCGCCGCGGCACTGGTGACCTTCTACGCGGGTGGCTGGGCTATCTAATCTTTAATAAGATTCTGAAAACGGGTGGCAATGGCTGCCCGTTTTTATTTTCTCCGTACATTGTGTGAGCTTTTGCGATATTCTGAAAAAACTGAGAATTCAGGCATAACGCCTTTCTCAAACCATAAAACATCGCAAACAGGGAACGCATGGAAATCTTCTTTACCATACTGATAATGACCCTCGTGGTTTCGCTGTCCGGGGTGGTCACTCGTGTCATGCCCTTTCAGATCCCGCTTCCGCTTATGCAAATCGCCATTGGTGCGCTACTGGCGTGGCCGACGTTTGGTTTGCATGTGGAGTTTGATCCTGAACTCTTTTTAGTTTTGTTTATCCCGCCGCTGCTGTTTGCTGATGGCTGGAAAACGCCGACTCGTGAATTTCTCGAACATGGTCGGGAGATCTTCGGTCTTGCGCTGGCGCTGGTGGTAGTCACCGTAGTCGGCATTGGCTTCCTCATTTATTGGGTGGTGCCAGGCATTCCGCTAATTCCGGCCTTTGCGCTGGCGGCGGTGCTCTCTCCGACCGATGCCGTGGCGCTCTCCGGGATTGTTGGCGAAGGGCGAATACCGAAAAAAATCATGGGCATTTTGCAGGGCGAAGCGTTGATGAATGACGCCTCCGGCCTGGTGTCGCTGAAGTTTGCCGTGGCAGTCGCTATGGGGACCATGATCTTCACTGTTGGCGGTGCGACGGTCGAATTTATGAAAGTCGCGATCGGCGGTATTCTCGCGGGGTTTGTCGTGAGCTGGCTATATGGTCGCTCGCTGCGCTTCCTGAGTCGCTGGGGCGGCGATGAACCTGCGACACAGATAGTCCTGCTGTTCCTGCTGCCGTTCGCCTCTTATCTGATTGCCGAACATATTGGCGTTTCCGGTATCCTTGCGGCAGTTGCTGCCGGGATGACCATCACCCGTTCAGGCGTGATGCGCCGTGCGCCGCTGGCGATGCGTCTGCGTGCGAACAGCACCTGGGCGATGCTGGAGTTTGTCTTTAACGGCATGGTGTTCTTGCTGTTGGGCCTGCAACTGCCAGGCATTCTGGAGACGTCGCTGATGGCGGCAGAGATCGACCCGAACGTCGAAATCTGGATGCTGTTTACCGACATCATCTTGATTTACGCAGCGCTCATGCTGGTCCGTTTCGGCTGGCTGTGGACGATGAAAAAGTTCAGTAACCGCTTCCTGAAGAAGAAACCGATGGAGTTTGGTTCGTGGACCACACGAGAAATTCTTATCGCGTCTTTTGCCGGGGTTCGCGGGGCTATCACCCTGGCTGGTGTGCTCTCTATTCCGCTGCTGTTGCCGGATGGCAACGTCTTCCCGGCGCGTTATGAGCTGGTGTTCCTGGCGGCTGGCGTCATTCTCTTCTCGCTGTTTGTTGGCGTGGTGATGCTGCCTGTTCTGCTGCAACACATTGAAGTCGCAGATCATTCTCAGCAGCTGAAAGAGGAACGCATTGCGCGCGCGGCAACGGCAGAAGTGGCGATTGTGGCGATCCAGAAAATGGAAGAGCGACTGGCGGCGGACACTGAAGAGAATATCGACAACCAGCTGCTTACCGAAGTCAGCTCTCGCGTCATCGGTAACCTGCGCCGTCGCGCCGACGGCCGAAACGACGTTGAAAGTTCTGTCCAGGAAGAGAACCTGGAGCGTCGCTTCCGTCTGGCGGCGTTGCGTTCTGAACGTGCGGAGCTTTATCACCTGCGCGCCACGCGGGAGATCAGCAACGAAACGCTGCAAAAGTTGCTACACGATCTCGATCTGCTGGAAGCGTTGTTGATTGAAGAGAACCAATAACGCTTTGGCGGTGTAATCGGTAAAAAGGTGCAGTACATCGCACCTTTTTACCGTTGGTCAGGTGACCAGAGGCTAGTGGAGATTAATGCGCGCGGCCCTGCTCAACGCCAAAGCCGGTCTGTGAACGGATAAATTGCGCACGGAACAGTTCACGCTCGCGCGCCCCTTCCGCTGAATTATCGGTTGCCGAGAAGAACCAGATGCCGAGGAATGCCACGCTGATTGAGAACAGCGCCGGGTATTCGTACGGGAAGATGGCTTTTTCGTGACCGAGGATCTGTACCCAAATCGTTGGGCCGAGGATCATCAGTACTACCGCAGTAATCAGCCCTAACCAGCCGCCCATCATTGCGCCACGAGTAGTCAACTTCGACCAGTACATGGAAAGCAGAATGATTGGGAAGTTGCAGCTCGCGGCGATGGCAAACGCCAGGCCCACCATGAAGGCGATGTTCTGATTCTCAAACAGCACGCCGAGGATAATGGCAATCACGCCGAGGATCAGCACGGTGATTTTCGAGACTCGCAGCTCTTCACGTTCGGTTGCGCCTTTTTTGAAGACGTTGGCGTACAGGTCGTGAGAAACCGCGGAAGCTCCTGCCAGCGTCAGACCCGCAACTACCGCGAGGATAGTGGCGAAAGCAACCGCTGAAATAAAGCCGAGGAACAGGTTGCCGCCCACCGCATTGGCCAGGTGAACTGCCGCCATGTTGTTACCACCAATCAGATGGCCCGCCGCGTCTTTATATTCCGGATTTGCACCAACCAGCATGATTGCGCCAAAGCCGATAATAAAGGTCAGGATATAGAAGTAGCCCATAAATCCGGTGGCATAGAACACGCTCTTACGTGCTTCGCGGGCATCGCTGACCGTAAAGAAGCGCATCAGAATATGCGGCAAGCCAGCCGTACCAAACATCAGTCCAAGCCCCAGAGAGAGCGCGGAGATCGGATCTTTCACCAGTCCGCCCGGTTTCATGATGTCGACACCTTTTGGGTGTACCGCCATCGCTTCGCTGAACAGATTGTTGAAGCTAAAGCCGACGTGTTTCATCACCATAAAGGCCATAAAGCTGGCACCGAACAGCAACAGAACGGCTTTGATAATCTGTACCCAGGTGGTCGCCAGCATGCCGCCGAACAGGACGTACATCATCATCAGCACGCCGACCAGCACCACGGCAATGTGATAGTTAAGGCCAAACAGCAGCTCGATAAGTTTACCTGCGCCCACCATCTGGGCGATAAGGTAAAGCGCCACCACCACCAGAGAACCACAAGCCGAAAGAATACGAATCGGCCCTTGTTTCAGGCGGTAAGAAGCCACATCCGCAAAGGTATAGCGGCCCAGGTTACGCAGACGTTCAGCAATCAGGAACAGAATGATTGGCCAGCCCACCAGGAAGCCCAGCGAGTAGATCAGCCCGTCATAGCCGGAAGTAAACACCAGCGCGGAGATCCCCAAAAATGAGGCGGCAGACATATAGTCCCCGGCAATCGCCAGCCCGTTCTGGAAGCCAGTGATATTGCCGCCTGCGGTGTAGTAGTCATTACGAGAACGTACGCGTTTTGACGCCCAGTAGGTAATGCCGAGCGTGAACACGACGAAAATCAGGAACATAATAATCGCCTGCCAGTTTGTTGGCTGGCGCTCAACGGCCCCGCTAATAGCATCCGCGGCGTTAGCTGCGAAAGGGAGTGTGGCGGCAAGCGCCGTCAGAACTCTTTTCATGATGCTTGTACCTCATGCAGGACTTCATTATTTAGACGGTCGAATTCGCCGTTCGCCCGCCAGATGTAGATACCAGTGAGAACAAAGGAGATAACAATGACCCCAACGCCAACGGGAATACCGCGTGTAACGCTGGTGTTCGGATTCAGCGGGGTGCCCAGCCAGCCGGGCGCAAAGGCGATCAGTAAAATAAAGCTGATATAAACTGCCAGCATAATAATCGACAGGATGGTGGCAAACCGTTGCCGTTTTTCGACTAACTCCCTGAAATGCGCATTGTCTTCTATCCGCTGATAAATCGTACCATTCATCACAGATTCTCCAGAGGTAATGTAGGGATTGTTTTAATTCCCGCTCCCTTATGGGAGAAGGTTAACGCCCAGGTAAACCTTGCCAAATGTAGGCCGGATAAGGCGTTTACGCCGCATCCGGCAATCAATGCCTGATGCGACGCTGTCGCGTCTTATCAGGCCTACAGCCGTTGCCAGATGTGGGCCGGATAAGGCGTTACGCCGTATCCGGCAACCAGCGCCTGATGCGCCGCTGACGCGTCTTATCAGGCCTACAGCCGTTGCCAAATGTAGGCCGGATAAGGTGCTTGCACCGCATCCGGCAATCAATGCCTGATGCGCCGCTGTCGCGTCTTATCAGGCCTACAACTGTTGCCGAATGTAGGCCGGATAAGGCGTTTACGCCGCATCCGGCAATCAGCGCCTGATGCGCCGCTGTCGCGTCTTATCAGGCCTACAGCCGTTGCCGAATGTAGGCCGGATAAGGCGTTTACGCCGCATCCGGCAATCAACGCCTGATGCGCCGCGGTCGCGTCTTATCAGGCCTACAAACCGTTACCGACTCGCATCGGGCAATTGTGGGTTACGATGGCATCGCGATAGCCTGCTTCTCTTCAAGCAGCTTCTCGACCACGCCAGGATCGGCAAGCGTCGAGGTATCGCCCAGGTTGCTGGTATCGCCCGCCGCAATTTTACGCAGAATACGGCGCATAATTTTGCCGGAGCGGGTTTTAGGCAGGGAGTCGGTCCAGTGCAGCACGTCTGGCGTCGCCAGCGGGCCAATCTCTTTACGCACCCAGTTGCGGACTTCTGCGTACAGTTCTGGTGACGGTTCCTCCCCGTGATTAAGCGTGACGTAGGCGTAGATCGCCTGACCTTTAATATTGTGCGGAATACCGACCACAGCGGCTTCGGCAATTTTCGGATGCGCCACCAGCGCCGACTCAATCTCTGCCGTCCCCAGACGGTGACCAGAGACGTTCAGCACGTCGTCCACGCGCCCGGTGATCCAGTAATAGCCATCTTCATCGCGACGCGCGCCGTCGCCGCTGAAATACATATTTTTGAAGGTGGAGAAGTAGGTCTGTTCAAAACGTTCGTGATCGCCAAACAGCGTACGCGCCTGACCCGGCCAGGAGTCGGTGATCACCAGACTGCCTTCAGCGGCACCTTCTTGTGGATTACCTTCGTTATCCACCAGCGCCGGTTGTACGCCGAAGAACGGACGCGTCGCCGAACCGGCTTTCAGCTCGGTAGCGCCAGGCAGTGGCGTGATCATGAAACCGCCAGTTTCGGTCTGCCACCAGGTGTCGACCACCGGGCATTTCTCATTGCCGATCTTCTTCCAGTACCACTCCCACGCTTCCGGGTTAATTGGCTCGCCCACGGAACCGAGGATACGTAGCGACGAACGGTCGGTGCCTTCAATCGCTTTATCGCCTTCCGCCATCAGCGCGCGAATCGCCGTTGGCGCGGTGTAAAGAATATTGACCTGATGCTTATCCACCACCTGCGCCATACGGGCAGGCGTCGGCCAGTTCGGCACGCCTTCAAACATCAGCGTGGTCGCGCCGCAGGCCAGCGGGCCGTACAGCAAATAACTGTGTCCGGTAACCCAGCCCACATCAGCGGTACACCAGTAGATATCGCCCGAATGATAATCAAAGACATATTTAAAGGTCAGCGCCGCGTACACCAGATAACCGCCGGTAGTGTGCAGCACGCCTTTCGGCTTACCGGTAGAACCGGAGGTATAGAGAATAAACAGCGGATCTTCGGCGTTCATCTCTTCCGCCTGGTGCTGATCGCTGGCTTGCTCAACCAGGTCGTGCCACCACAGGTCGCGCCCTTCCTGCCAGTCAATTTTCCCGCCAGTACGCTTCAGTACCACCACATGTTCAATGCTGGTGACGTTCGGGTTTTTCAGCGCGTCATCAACGTTTTTCTTCAGCGGAATGCTGCGCCCGGCGCGCACACCTTCGTCGGAAGTGATCACCAACCGTGAGTTAGAATCGATGATGCGTCCGGCAACGGCTTCCGGCGAGAAGCCGCCGAAAATTACCGAATGCACCGCGCCAATGCGGGCGCAGGCCAGCATCGCGACTGCGGCTTCCGGCACCATCGGCATATAAATCGCGACTACGTCACCTTTTTTAATGCCCAGCTCGAGCAGGGTATTGGCGAAGCGGCAGACGTCGCGGTGCAGCTCTTTATAGCTGATATGTTTGCTCTGACTGGCGTCATCGCCTTCCCAGATAATAGCGGTACGATCGCCGTTTTCTTGCAAATGGCGGTCAAGGCAGTTTGCCGCCAGATTCAGCGTGCCGTCTTCGTACCATTTAATCGAGACATTACCGGGGGCAAAGGAGGTGTTTTTCACCTTCTGGTACGGTTTGATCCAGTCGAGAATTTTTCCCTGTTCGCCCCAAAAGGTATCTGGTGCGTTAATTGATTGTTGGTACATCGCCTCGTACTGCTGAGGGCTTATCAGGCAATGGTCTGCGATGTTGGCAGGAATGGTGTGTTTGTGTATTTGGCTCATGCTTTTGTTCTCCTTGTAGGATGTTAATAATATGTGTCATAAGCGTTAAATGTAGGGGTATTGGCAGTTTTGTTTAGTATTTGGGCGGCAGATCACGCAAAAGTAGAATTGTGCAAATAAACGACAGGATTATTTTTGAAGGACAGCAACAAAAATTGGCATTTTCTTTCTGGAACATGCAGTTATGCATGTGTTTGAAATGGAGGAAATTATCGACTAACTCTAAAGTGGTATTTCACATGCACTTACAATTGATTAAAGACAACATTCACAGTGTGGTTATTTGTTACACATAGGGGCGAGCAATGTCATGACAGTGTATGTGCGGTTACTGTCATGAAAAAACAATAAAAACTGCCATTGCCTCAATGGCAAAATTTGGATAAAGCCCCTATGACAAGGATAAAAATAAACGCACGCCGTATCTTCAGCTTGTTGATTCCTTTTTTCTTTTTCACTTCTGTTCACGCTGAACAAACGGCCGCTCCCGCGAAACCTGTAACTGTGGAAGCGAAGAATGAAACCTTTGCCCCACAGCATCCCGATCAATATCTCTCCTGGAAAGCTACCTCGGAACAGTCAGAGCGTGTTGACGCGCTGGCGGAAGATCCACGGCTGGTGATCCTGTGGGCGGGGTATCCCTTCTCGCGCGATTACAACAAGCCGCGTGGACATGCTTTTGCTGTGACCGATGTGCGTGAAACCCTGCGTACCGGTGCGCCGAAAAACGCCGAAGATGGTCCGCTACCGATGGCATGCTGGAGTTGTAAAAGCCCGGATGTGGCGCGCCTGATCCAGAAAGACGGCGAAGATGGCTACTTCCACGGTAAATGGGCGCGCGGCGGCCCGGAAATCGTCAACAACTTAGGTTGTGCCGACTGCCATAACACCGCCTCACCAGAGTTCGCCAAAGGTAAGCCGGAGTTAACCCTTTCCCGTCCATATGCGGCGCGTGCAATGGAAGCCATTGGCAAACCTTTTGAGAAAGCTGGACGTTTCGACCAGCAGTCGATGGTTTGCGGTCAGTGTCATGTGGAGTATTACTTCGACGGCAAAAACAAAGCCGTTAAATTCCCGTGGGATGACGGCATGAAAGTCGAAAATATGGAGCAGTATTACGACAAAATTGCCTTCTCTGACTGGACTAACTCCCTGTCGAAAACGCCAATGCTGAAAGCGCAGCACCCGGAATATGAAACCTGGACAGCGGGCATTCACGGCAAAAACAACGTGACCTGTATCGACTGCCATATGCCAAAAGTGCAGAACGCCGAAGGCAAACTCTACACCGACCATAAAATTGGTAATCCGTTTGATAACTTCGCCCAGACTTGTGCGAACTGCCATACCCAGGACAAAGCCGCCTTGCAAAAAGTGGTCGCGGAACGTAAGCAGTCGATTAACGACCTGAAAATCAAGGTTGAAGATCAACTGGTTCACGCTCACTTCGAAGCGAAAGCTGCACTGGATGCAGGCGCGACGGAAGCCGAAATGAAGCCGATTCAGGACGATATCCGTCATGCCCAGTGGCGTTGGGATCTGGCGATCGCTTCCCACGGCATTCATATGCACGCACCGGAAGAAGGTCTGCGGATGCTCGGTACTGCGATGGATAAAGCGGCGGATGCACGCACCAAACTGGCGCGTCTGCTGGCGACCAAAGGCATCACCCATGAAATCCAGATCCCGGATATCTCGACCAAAGAGAAAGCCCAGCAGGCCATTGGCCTGAACATGGAACAAATCAAGGCCGAGAAGCAGGACTTCATCAAAACGGTGATCCCGCAGTGGGAAGAACAGGCACGTAAAAACGGTCTGTTAAGCCAATAACCCCGTTCCGCCTCGCAAGGGGCGGAAAACACAATGGAGTGAATATGAGCGTATTACGTTCGTTATTAACTGCCGGGGTGCTGGCGTCGGGCCTGTTGTGGAGCCTGAACGGAATTACCGCTACCCCTGCGGCGCAGGCATCTGGTGATCGCTACGAAGTTACCCAGCAGCGTAACCCGGATGCCGCCTGTCTGGACTGTCATAAACCAGATACCGAAGGTATGCATGGCAAACATGCTTCCGTTATCAACCCGAATAACAAACTGCCGGTCACCTGCACCAACTGTCACGGCCAGCCATCACCGCAACACCGTGAAGGGGTGAAAGATGTGATGCGCTTTAACGAGCCGATGTACAAGGTTGGTGAGCAGAACAGTGTTTGTATGTCCTGCCATCTGCCGGAACAGTTGCAAAAAGCGTTCTGGCCGCACGATGTTCACGTAACCAAAGTGGCGTGCGCCAGCTGCCATTCCCTGCATCCACAGCAAGATACGATGCAGACGTTAAGTGACAAAGGACGGATTAAGATTTGCGTCGATTGCCACAGCGATCAGCGCACCAATCCGAACTTTAACCCGGCGTCTGTTCCGTTGCTTAAGGAGCAGCCATGACCTGGTCACGTCGCCAGTTTCTCACCGGCGTCGGCGTGCTGGCAGCCGTCAGCGGCACCGCAGGGCGCGTGGTGGCGAAAACGTTGAATATCAATGGGGTGCGTTACGGCATGGTGCATGACGAGTCGTTATGTATCGGCTGTACCGCCTGTATGGATGCTTGTCGGGAAGTGAACAAGGTGCCGGAAGGTGTGTCGCGCCTGACGATTATTCGTAGCGAGCCGCAGGGCGAATTTCCTGATGTGAAATATCGCTTCTTCCGTAAGTCTTGTCAGCACTGCGATCATGCGCCGTGCGTTGACGTCTGCCCGACCGGTGCGTCTTTTCGCGATGCCGCCAGTGGGATTGTCGATGTTAATCCGGATCTCTGCGTCGGTTGTCAGTATTGCATCGCCGCCTGTCCGTACCGCGTGCGCTTTATCCATCCGGTCACGAAGACAGCGGACAAATGCGATTTCTGCCGCAAGACTAATTTGCAGGCCGGTAAGTTACCCGCGTGCGTTGAAGCTTGCCCGACGAAGGCGCTGACGTTTGGCAATCTGGACGATCCCAACAGTGAGATTTCACAACTGCTGCGCCAGAAGCCCACTTACCGCTACAAGCTGGCGCTGGGAACCAAACCGAAGCTGTACCGCGTACCGTTTAAATACGGGGAGGTGAGCCAATGACGCAGACTTCCGCATTTCATTTTGAATCGCTGGTGTGGGACTGGCCGATTGCCATCTACCTGTTTTTGATTGGTATTTCTGCCGGTCTGGTGACGTTGGCCGTGCTGTTACGTCGCGTCTACCCGCAGGCGGGCGGTGCAGACAGTACGTTGCTGCGCACCACGCTGATTGTCGGGCCTGGCGCGGTGATCCTCGGTCTGTTGATCCTCGTCTTCCACCTGACAAAGCCGTGGACCTTCTGGAAGCTGATGTTCCACTACAGTTTTACCTCGGTGATGTCGATGGGGGTGATGCTGTTTCAGCTCTACATGGTGGTGCTGGCGCTGTGGCTGGCGAAAATCTTTGAACATGATTTGCTTGCCCTGCAACAACGCTGGTTGCCGAAGCTGGGGATCGTGCAAAAGGTTCTGAGCCTGCTGACGCCCGTTCATCGCGGACTGGAAACATTGATGCTGGTGTTGGCGGTGCTGCTGGGGGCTTATACCGGTTTTCTGCTGTCGGCGCTGAAATCGTATCCGTTCCTCAATAATCCGATCCTGCCAGTGCTGTTCCTCTTCTCCGGCATCTCGTCCGGTGCGGCGGTGGCGCTGATCGCCATGGCGATACGCCAACGCAGTAACCCGCATTCCACGGAAGCGCACTTTGTACACCGTATGGAAATCCCTGTGGTATGGGGCGAAATCTTCCTGCTGGTGGCGTTTTTTGTCGGTCTGGCGCTGGGCGATGACGGTAAAGTGCGTGCGCTGGTGGCGGCATTGGGCGGCGGTTTCTGGACGTGGTGGTTCTGGCTTGGTGTCGCCGGGCTGGGGCTGATTGTGCCAATGTTGCTCAAACCGTGGGTCAATCGCAGTTCCGGCATTCCTGCCGTGCTGGCGGCGTGTGGGGCCAGCCTGGTCGGCGTGTTGATGCTGCGCTTTTTCATTCTCTACGCCGGACAGTTGACGGTGGCGTAAGCCAGAACAGAGGTGGTTTCTGGACGTATTCCTTCCTGAAGTCGGTTTTCTGGCGTTGTTGTTAAGTCTCGGGGTCAATGTGTTGACTCCGTTGACGGCCTTCGCGGGAGTGCGGTTGCGCTGGCCTGCCATGATGCGACTCACTTGCATCGGCATTCTGGCGCAGTTCGCGCTCCTGCTGCTCTCCTTTGGCGTACTGACGTATTGTTTTCTCATCAGTGATTTCTCGGTCATTTATGTCGCCCAACATAGCTACAGCCTGCTGTCGTGGGATCTCAAACTGGCGGCGGTGTGGGGCGGTCATGAAGGTTCGTTGCTACTTTGGGTGCTGTTGCTTTCCGCCTGGAGCGCGCTGTTTGCCTGGCATTATCGGCAGCAAACCGATCCGCTATTTCCGCTGACGCTAGCCGTTTTATCTCTCATGCTCGCCGCGCTGCTACTGTTTGTGGTGCTGTGGTCCGACCCTTTCGTGCGGATATTCCCCCCAGCAATCGAAGGCCGCGATCTCAATCCGATGCTGCAACATCCCGGTCTTATCTTTCATCCACCGCTGCTTTACCTTGGCTATGGCGGTTTGATGGTGGCGGCGAGCGTGGCGCTGGCGAGTTTACTGCGCGGCGAGTTTGATGCGGCCAGCGCCCGAATTTGCTGGCGTTGGGCGTTACCTGGCTGGAGCGCATTAACGGCGGGGATCATCCTCGGTTCCTGGTGGGCCTACTGCGAACTCGGCTGGGGCGGCTGGTGGTTCTGGGATCCGGTGGAAAACGCCTCTTTATTACCCTGGCTTTCTGCAACCGCGCTGCTGCACAGTTTGTCCCTGACTCGCCAGCGGGGGATTTTCCGTCACTGGTCGCTGCTGCTGGCGATAGTTACTCTGATGCTGTCGCTGCTGGGCACTTTAATTGTCCGTTCTGGCATTCTGGTTTCGGTTCATGCGTTCGCGCTGGATAACGTCCGCGCCGTGCCGTTGTTCAGCCTGTTTGCGCTGATTAGCCTTGCGTCTCTGGCTCTGTATGGCTGGCGAGCGCGGGACGGTGGCCCGGCGGTGCGTTTTTCGGTGTTATCGCGGGAAATGTTAATCCTCGCTACGCTGTTGCTGTTTTGCGCAGTGCTACTGATCGTGCTGGTGGGAACGCTTTATCCGATGATTTACGGCCTGCTGGGCTGGGGACGCCTCTCCGTTGGCGCACCGTATTTTAACCGCGCGACGTTACCGTTTGGTCTGTTGATGCTGGTGGTGATTGTGCTGGCGACGTTTATCTCTGGCAAACGCGCGCAGCTTCCGGCGCTGGTCGCTCATGCGGGCGTGCTGTTATTTGCCGCGGGGATCGTGGTCTCCAGCGTCAGCCGTCAGGAGATCAGCCTGAATTTACAGCCGGGTCAGCAGGTGACGCTGGCAGGATACACCTTCCGTTTTGAGCGCCTCGATCTGCAAGCCAAAGGCAATTACACCAGCGAAAAAGCGATAGTGGCACTGTTTGACCATCAGCAACGTATTGGTGAATTAACGCCGGAGCGGCGTTTTTACGAAGCTCGTCGTCAGCAAATGATGGAGCCGTCAATTCGCTGGAACGGCATCCATGACTGGTATGCGGTCATGGGTGAAAAAACCGGAGCGGATCGTTACGCTTTTCGTTTGTATGTACAAAGCGGTGTGCGCTGGATCTGGGGGGGAGGGTTGTTGATGATTGCAGGCGCATTGTTAAGCGGATGGCGGGGGAGGAAGCGCGATGAATAAAGGGCTTCTCACGCTACTGCTGTTATTTACCTGTTTTGCGCGCGCTCAGGTCGTAGACACCTGGCAATTCGCCAATCCGCAACAACAGCAACAGGCGTTAAATATTGCCAGCCAGTTACGTTGTCCGCAGTGCCAGAATCAAAACTTACTGGAATCCAACGCGCCGGTGGCAGTCAGTATGCGCCATCAGGTTTACAGCATGGTGGAAGAGGGGAAAAGTGAAGTCGAAATCATTGGCTGGATGACCGAACGCTACGGAGATTTTGTTCGCTATAACCCACCGTTAACGGGTCAGACGCTGGTGTTGTGGGCGCTGCCAGTGGTGTTGTTACTGCTGATGGCACTGATCCTCTGGCGAGTGAGGGCGAAGCGATGAAACAGTCACAAATACCGGTGAAAATGCTGACAACACTCACGATTTTGATGGTATTTCTCTGTATCGGCAGTTATCTGTTAAGCCCAAAATGGCAGGCGGTACGTGCGGAGTATCAGCGTCAGCGCGATCCGCTGCATCAGTTTGCCAGCCAGCAAACCCCGGAAGCGCAGCTTCAGGCATTGCAGGATAAAATCCGCGCTAATCCACAAAACAGCGAACAGTGGGCGTTACTGGGCGAGTACTATCTGTGGCAAAACGATTACAGTAATTCGCTGCTGGCGTACCGTCAGGCGTTGCAACTACGTGGTGAGAACGCTGAACTGTATGCGGCGCTGGCGACGGTGCTTTATTACCAGGCCAGCCAGCATATGACCGCCCAGACTCGCGCAATGATCGACAAAGCCCTCGCGCTGGACAGTAATGAAATCACCGCCCTGATGCTGCTGGCTTCAGATGCGTTTATGCAGGCGAACTACGCGCAAGCCATCGAACTATGGCAAAAAGTGATGGATCTCAACTCACCGCGAGTTAACCGAACACAGCTGGTTGAGTCGATTAATATGGCAAAACTGCTACAGCGGCGATCGGATTAATCATCCGGCGTTGGAGATTATGTCATTGAGCTGCATAAAAAATAATCGAATGAACATATGCCAAAAATAATCACTAATCAGTATTATTGCAGATTAAACAAATAAAAATCTTTCCATAACAAATGGTTATTCATTAATCCTGCCATAAACTCGCGTTATTATGCATTAATGCAGCGAAAAGCTCTGTTGTTAAAGGGTTGCGCAACATACCGCGCAAATGATACTGATCATAAGCGTTAAAAAAATCTACAAACCAACGCAACACAATTCATGCCCTGGCAGTATGTCACGTTCTCGCGTTTCTGAACGGGGAACGGCGCTCCATTGAGGAAGTCATTCATATGAAAAATATAAAATTCAGCCTGGCCTGGCAGATTCTGTTTGCTATGGTGCTGGGCATTCTCCTGGGAAGCTACCTGCACTACCATAGCGACAGTCGCGACTGGCTGGTCGTCAATTTGCTCTCTCCAGCGGGTGATATCTTCATCCACCTGATCAAAATGATTGTTGTGCCGATTGTAATTTCCACGCTGGTGGTGGGTATCGCAGGTGTCGGCGACGCCAAACAGCTCGGGCGAATTGGTGCGAAAACCATTATCTACTTCGAGGTGATCACCACCATCGCTATCATTTTGGGGATCACTCTGGCGAACGTCTTCCAGCCCGGTGCCGGGGTGGATATGTCGCAGCTGGCGACCGTCGATATCTCGAAATATCAGAGCACTACGGAAGCAGTCCAAAGCAGTTCCCACGGCATTATGGGCACGATTTTGTCGCTGGTGCCGACGAACATTGTGGCGTCGATGGCGAAAGGCGAAATGCTGCCAATCATCTTCTTCTCGGTACTGTTTGGTTTGGGGCTTTCCTCCCTGCCTGCGTTGCATCGTGAACCGCTGGTGACCGTGTTCCGCTCCATCTCTGAAACCATGTTTAAAGTGACGCACATGGTGATGCGCTATGCCCCAGTGGGTGTGTTTGCGCTGATTGCGGTGACGGTGGCTAACTTTGGTTTCTCTTCTCTGTGGCCACTGGCGAAACTGGTGCTGCTGGTGCATTTCGCCATTCTGTTCTTCGCGCTGGTAGTGCTGGGAATTGTGGCGCGCCTGTGCGGGTTAAGTGTCTGGATCCTGATTCGTATTCTGAAAGATGAGCTGATTCTGGCGTACTCCACTGCCAGCTCAGAAAGCGTACTGCCGCGAATTATTGAGAAGATGGAAGCCTACGGCGCCCCGGCATCGATCACCAGTTTCGTGGTGCCGACCGGTTACTCTTTTAACCTTGATGGTTCGACGCTGTATCAAAGTATTGCCGCTATTTTCATCGCGCAGTTGTATGGTATTGACCTGTCCATCTGGCAGGAAATCATTCTGGTGCTGACGCTGATGGTGACCTCGAAAGGGATTGCTGGCGTGCCGGGCGTGTCGTTTGTGGTGTTGCTGGCAACGCTGGGTAGCGTAGGCATTCCGCTGGAAGGTCTGGCGTTTATTGCCGGTGTTGACCGTATCCTCGACATGGCGCGTACCGCGCTGAACGTGGTAGGTAATGCGCTGGCGGTGCTGGTGATTGCCAAGTGGGAACACAAATTTGACCACAAAAAAGCGATGGCCTACGAGCGTGAAGTGCTGGGCAAATTTGATAAGACTGCGGATCAGTAATTGAAGATTGCCGGGGACATCCACCCGGCAATGTGTGGATGCCTGATGCGACGCTTGCCGCGTTTTATCAGGCCTACGCCAGACAGCGCAATAGCCTGATTTAGCGTGATTTTGTAGGTCGGATAAGGCGTTTACGCCGCATCCGACATCAATGCCTGATGCGACACTTGCCGCGTCTTATCAGGCCTACTCCAGACAGCGCAAAAGCCTGAATTAGCGTGATTTTTGTAGGTCGGATAAGGCGTTTACGCCGCATCCGACATCAACGCCTGATGCGACGCTTGCCGCGTCTTATCAGACCTACGCCAGACAGCGCAATAGCCTGATTTAGCGTGATTTTGTAGGTCGGATAAGGCGTTTACGCCGCATCCGACATCAACGCCTGATGCGACGCTGCCGCGTCTTATCAGGCCTACGCCAGACTGCGCAATAGCCTGATTTAGCGTGATTTTGTAGGTCGGATAAGGCGTTTACGCCGCATCCGACATCAATGCCTGATGCGACGCTGCCGCGTCTTATCAGGCCTACGCCAGACAGCGCAATAGACTGATTTAGCGTGATTTTGTAGGTCGGATAAGGCGTTTACGCCGCATCCGACATCAATGCCTGATGCGACGCTTACCGCGTCTTATCAGGCCTACGCCAGACTGCGCAATAGCCTGATTTGGCGTGATTTTGTAGGTCGGATAAGGCGTTTACGCCGCATCCGACACCAACGCCTGATGCGACGATTACCGCGTTTTATCAGGGCTACCTTAACCATTGGTTAATTTTTCAAACTCTTCACACCCGGTATCAAACCCTTCCATACAGCTCAGGTTCAACCAGTGCAGCGCCTTCTGTTTGTTCTTCTCGATAAAACCTTCTTCACCGTTTAAGAACATCATTCCTGCCCAGTACTCGGAATAACCGGTACGGGAAATCGCAGAGCTACGCTTGAAATACCAGGTCGCTTTCTCATCATCGGCCTTAATGCCTATGCCGTTGGCGTAAATCAAACCAAGCAGCATCTGGGCATCGACGGCGGAGTCGTTCTCCAGATCTTCCGAGGCGTTTTCTAACAGCGAAATCGCCTTCGGATAATCCGGTTTACCTGCCTGAGTATTCACCAGAATATGTGCCAGCGTCACTTCACCTTCTTTACTGCCCGCTTGCGCTGCTTTTTCGGCGAGAATTTTTGCTTGTGGATAGTCCAGACTGACCGGATTGGTGATTTTAATCTGCGCCAGCAGCGCGCAGGCATCGGCATCACCACTGTCGGCGGCTTTCTGTGCCCAATATTCGGCTTTGCTCAAATCGCCGGAGCTAAACCAGCTGTCGGCAAGAAAATATTGTGCGCGTCTGTCTCCGGCCTCTGCCGCCTTTACATACTGGCTGCCAGGCTCGGAGTCATTCGCGTGGGCAAAGAATGTCAAAAACAACATCAATGCGATAATTTTTTTCATTTTGATAATACGATTGGGTAGGGTGTATCCAGTATAAAGAGTTCGAATGGATAAAAAAACAGCCTCCCAGAGGAGGCTGTAGGAGGGACTTATTTACGCCAGTGCCGCTTCGCGTAGGCGAGTTTTCAACTTGTTGTACTCGTCAATCACGTACTGCTCGGCGGCGCGCTGATCGGCGATCGGCTCGACGCGCACGGCGCAGTATTTGTACTCCGGCGTTTTGGTAATTGGGCTTAAGTTCTCGGTAACCAGCTCGTTACAGGCGCCAATCCACCACTGGTAGGTCATGTAAATCGCCCCTTTGTTAGGACGATCGCTGACCTGCGCACGGGTGATAATTTTGCCTTTACGCGAGTGCACCCAAACCAATGCCTCATCTTCAATACCCAGACGTTTGGCGTCTTCGGTATTGATTTGTGCGTAGCCAGGTTCATCAGCCAGCGCCGCCAGTGCCGCACAGTTACCGGTCATCGAACGGCAAGAGTAGTGGCCAACTTCACGCACCGTTGACAGTACCATCGGGTACTCGTCGGTGAGTTTGTCGATTGGCGCTACCCAGTCGCAGGTGAAGAACTGCGCCAGACCGTTCGGGGTATCAAACTTCTCTTTAAACAGATAAGAAGTCCCCTGATCGGCATCTGACGTATCGCGGCAAGGCCACTGAATGAAGCCCAGTTCGCCCATTTTCTCGTAAGTCGCACCGTAGAAATCCGGGCACAGATGACGCAACTCGTCCCAGATCTCCTGGGTGTTGTTGTAGTGCATCGGATAACCCATACGGGTGGCGATTTCACTGATAATCTGCCAGTCCGTTTTCAGATCCCACTTCGGTTCAACCGCCTTGAAGAAACGCTGGAAGCCACGGTCAGCCGCAGTATAGACACCTTCATGCTCGCCCCACGACGTTGACGGTAAAATGACATCCGCCGCCGACGCGGTTTTGGTCATAAAGATGTCCTGAACGATGACCAGTTCCAGATCTTCAAAGGCTTTACGTACTGCCGACAGTTCCGCATCCGTTTGCAGCGGATCTTCGCCCATAATGTACGCGGCACGCACTTCGCCATGCGCTGCGCGGTGCGGCAGCTCGCTGATGCGATAGCCGGTATGAGCAGGCAGGCTTTCCACGCCCCAGGCTTTGGCGAATTTCTCGCGGTTAGCCGGATCTTTCACGTACTGGTATCCCGGATACGTATCCGGCAGCGCGCCCATATCACAGGCGCCCTGCACGTTGTTCTGACCACGAACCGGGTTAACGCCCGCATGCGGCTTACCGAGGTTACCGGTCAGCATCGCGAGGCTGGTCAGAGAACGCACGGTTTCCACGCCCTGATAGAACTGGGTCACACCCATGCCCCACAGAATAGATGCGCTTTCCGCCTGGGCATACATCCGCGCCGCCTGACGAATCTCACTGGCGCTAACGCCGGTGATATCTTCAACCGACTCCGGCGTGTAGCCTTCAACGATTTTACGATACTCTTCAAAGCCTTCCGTACGGGAAGCGACGAACGCTTTGTCGTACAGATTTTCTTCAATAATGACATGACCCATCGCATTCAACAGCGCGATGTTCGAGCCGTTTTTCAATGCGATGTGCATGTCAGCAATGCGCGCGGTTTCAATTTTGCGCGGATCGCAGACGATAATTTTCGCCCCGTTACGTTTAGCGTTAATCACGTGATTCGCCACGATAGGGTGGGAATCCGCCGGGTTGTACCCGAAAACGAACACTAAATCGGTATTATCAATTTCGTTAATGGCATTGCTCATTGCGCCGTTACCGACCGATTGGTGCAGACCTGCAACCGATGGGCCGTGTCAGACGCGAGCGCAGCAGTCAACGTTATTGGTACCAATAACGGCGCGCGCAAATTTTTGCATTACATAGTTGGTTTCGTTACCCGTACCACGCGAGGAGCCTGTCGTCTGGATGGCATCCGGACCGTACTTCTCTTTGATGGCGCTCAGGCGCTCGGCAACGTAATTCAGTGCCTCATCCCAGGAAACAGGTTCGAGTTTGCCGCCACGCTGGCGACGGATCATGGGGGTTTTCAGGCGCGGGGTCAGGATCTGGGTATCGTTAATAAAATCCCAGCCATAATAACCCTTCAGACACAGAGTACCCTGGTTGGTTTTCCCCTGCGCTGCCTCCGCCCGGACGATTTTGCCGTTATCGACGACCAGGTTGATTTTGCAACCTGATGCACAATAGGGGCAAACCGTGACGACTTTTTTCATCAGTCTCGCTCCAGTTAATCAAATCACGCATACGCGCTCTCGACCACAGTATGCATCTTTTATGCCACATTTTATTTGAGGCTATTCCCTGATATTACGGGCACTATTTATTCAAAACTCTGACGAAAAACAGGCTGTCGTCAGTTTTGACGTGACGAAACGAAATACCGCGTGACAGCCATCACGCGGCAGACATTTTATTTTTTCTCAACGACGGGAGCCGCCTGATACCCGCCGCCCAGCGATTTCATCAACTGAATACTTTGAATCACCCGGCGGCTGTCCAGCATCAGTAATGACATCTCTTCGGAAAGCACCGGCAACTGAGCTTCGGTGGCCAGTAAGCGGCTGGTTAGACCGCGTTGGTAGGCGGCGTCGGCGGCACGCTGGGTGAAGCGGGTTGCTTCTACGCGTTCTGCCTGCATCTCCCGCTCGTCGTTGAGCGTTTGCAGACGTGTGCCATTGACTGCAACGTCGCGCACCGCGTTCAGTACTGACTGGTTGTAACGTTCAATCATCATGTTGCTGGCGGCGCGAGTGCCTTCGAGATTGGCATTCAACCGTCCACCGTCAAACAGCGGCAATTTCAGACCCGGGATGAAGTTGAACTGGCGACTGGTTTTTTTGAATAAGGTATCCAGGTGGATGGAGTCCAGACCGAAAAACGCTTTGATATCAAAGCTCGGATAGAACAACGCCCGCGCGGAATCTACCTGATCTAATGACGCCTGAACATACCAGCGCATGGCTTGCAGATCCGGGCGTCTGGCGAGCAACTCATAAGAGAGCGTCGCCGGAATGCCAGTCTGTACTTGCGGTAATGCCACCGGCTTGATCTCCGGCATATCGCTGGCCCCCGCGCCAATCAATGCGCGCAGAGATTCTCGCGTTTCGGTGATTTGCCCTTTGACGGCAGCAATTTGTTTATCGACCGCCAGAATCTGTGCCCGCGCGCCGTGGAAAGGCACTTGCGCTTCCAGGCCGTGCGCCACTTTGCTCTGGTGCGCTCTCACCGCGTAATCAATCACATCGCGAGTTTGCTCTAACAGATCAAGCATCTGATAGCTGGCCTGCATACTGTAATAAAGCTGCGCTACGCCCGTGGTCAGCGATAGCTCTACTGCTGCGGTTTCTGCCAGCGCGGCATTATGCGCGCCAATAGCGGCGGCAACCGCCGAGCGATGTACACCCCAGAAATCGAGATCCAGTCCGGCAAACAAACCTACTGTGGCTTCCGTATAGTATGGCCCGTCCATACCCAGTGCTGGCGCATCCATTGAATAAGGGCTTAAAAAACCGTTCGCCGAGACACGTTGGCGGTTGAGCATCCCTAACGCCGCCACCTGCAATTGTGAACCGGCATCTAACAGGTCGGCCTGTGATTGCGCTTTTTCTTCCCGCAGTTTCGCTTCAGCAAGCGTGTGTGAACCTTGCAGTGTACGCTGGATCAGGGCATCCAGTTGCGGATCGTTAAATTGTTTCCACCACTGCGCCTGCGGCCAGCCGGAACTGGCCAGATGAATATCATCGGCCAGTTTGATTTGTTCCGGTTTGAGCTGTTGATGAGGTGCAGAATCCTTACGTACCAGGGCGCAGCCGGAAATCAGCGTCGTGCTGCCGAGAATGCTGTACAACAGCAGGCGTGAAAGTTGACGATTGATCATTGCGTGGCTCCTTGTGCCTGTTCCGTGGCGGGCGTTAATGCCGGGCCTGTCCAGTCTGGCAAGCGGGCGAAAAGCTGGCAGACGTGTTGCTCCTGTTTTAATAAGGTCGGCAGGATGGCCTGCGAGGCGGGTGTTTCTTCAAGCGTTATTTGAGGAGAACGGCTGAGTGCGGTTGCCAGACCGGCGGCGTATTTCTCCAGTGCGTCGGCAAACTGGCCAGCTCTGTCCGGCTGTAGTGCGTTATCCAGCGCCTGCGCCGAGTTCCAGGTCGCATCCCAGGCGTGAAGAATGTCGCGTCCCTGACGAATAACCGTTTGCGAACGTTCAATCAGTAATGCGCGTTCTTCGCTGTCCAGTTGACGTTCCAGCGCTACGCGTTGGCACATCTCTTCACAGGCATTAAACGCCGCATGCAGACCTATGCGAATTTGCAGATAAGTGCGCAGAGCCGTGGCTTCCTGCTGGCGTGGGATTCGCATTACTTTACTTAACATACCCAGCGCGCCAGCCAGTTTTTGCGGCAGTGTGCGCGCTTCACTTTCAGGCCAGACAAAGGTGTAAATCACCGCGGACACCACGGTACCAATGATGATACCCAGGGCGCGATCGCGAATTTCCACCAGGTCGTACACCGGGCCAAAAACGTTTTCGAGCGTGGCGAGCGCGAAGGTGACCACCATCTGTGTGCCGATATAAGAAGAGCGTTCAGAGCTGGTGGCAATCCATGCGCCCAACAGGAAAATCGGTGCCAGCACAAACAGCAATTCGACAATATTGTCCAGCCAGGGCATGACCAGTAGCGTGAATAACAGCGCCAGAATCGCGCCGCAAAAAGCCCCGCCAAAACGCAGCACCATCTTCTGGTACGACGAACCGACGTTCGGGTTAGCGACGATCACGCAGGTCAGCATACAGGTGTGAATGCCTTCCCAGTCGACGCCGCTGTAGAAGGTGTAACAGATCAAACAGGCGAGCAGCGTTTTTACCGCGTAGCGAATATAGTCTGGATTGGTAAAAGCATCGGCGACCATTGACGGCGGTTTGGCTGCGGGCGTTGGCGGCGTATTCGGGTCCATCTGACCCAGTTGCAACAACGTCTGGCAGATATTCTCCAGGTTACATTCCCGTGCTGCCATCGCTTCACTTTCACTGATCCGCCAGTCGCTTTGCCAGCACCGACCTTCGGCAATGGCATGTTGCAGTTTGTTGATTTCTGAGGCTAATTTTTGCCGAAATTCAATGATTGCCTGAGAATCAGCAAAAGAGGTGGGATCGTAGCGATTCAGCGTCGAGTAAATGTAGGTTACCGTTGCCACGCAGCTTTGCCACCATGCGCTTTGAGTTCGCCAGTTGGCATCGTCCGCGAGACAAAAGACATTGAGTTTTTGCAGCGCCAGCGCCTCTCTTTCAATCCGCGTTTCGGGTAGCGGTGCGAGGCTGTCCGTCAGGTGATTAATGGCATCATCAAGCCGATCATTAAGCGCCTGATGCATTTGCGTGATGGCACGACTGGGAAACCACAGCACGCCGATTAACGTCATCAATAACGTCGGGTAGAGGCCGACAACAATACACCACAGCGTTAAGCGCACGACCACTTCCGGATAGTCGAGCATGGCGGGGAAGGTTTGCCCGTAAATAGCGACAATGGCAACGGCGAAAAAGACCAGCCCCAGCCGATGGGTGCGCATCAAAAACATGCAGCCCATCAGGATCGGTCCGGCGATGATCAATCGGATCAACGGTTCGCCGTATGACCATTTGTAGATCAAAAACAGGCTGGCGATCTCCAGCACCGTGGCGACCACAAATAAGATCGCCACAAATTTGGTGTAAAACGCATTCGACTGAATACCGTAAAACAGCACTGCCAGCGATAACGCCACAAAAGGGATCTCAAAAGTCATCGAGATCAGAATCACCAGCAGGCAGCCTACCCAGAGTTGCACGGTCTGCGGCACGCGGCCAGGTCGCCGCTCGCTTAACTCTTCATGAAAGAACGCCAGCAGCCTGACCACCGGTAATGGCAGGGAGTTGAGCGCGCTCATTATTGCGGCTCAAGATTAGCGACTGCCGAAGCGCCGATGCGGAACATTTCCGGGTCAGGTTTATCAACCATGATTTTGACCGGAAAACGCTGGGCAACGCGGACCCAGTTAATAGATCGTGACACTTTCGGCAGGCCGCCCAGCACCAGGCCGCCGTCATCCGGTAGCACGCCGTAGCCAATCGAATCCACTTTACCCTCGAAGGTTTTGCCGCTGTCGCTCATCAGGCGAATCGTTGCGGGTGTACCTGAGCGAATATTTTTCAGATCGGTTTCGCGGAAGTTGGCGATCACGTACCAGTGACGAGTGTCGATTAGGGTGAAAATAGGGCGCATGGCAGAAGCAAATTGCCCAACCGAGGTTTTGAGGGAAATGACCCGGCCATCAAACGGCGCGCGAACGGTCGCCATTTCCAGATGCAGTTTGGTCAGGGCAATATCCGCTTCGACAGCCGCTCGTTGGGCGACCAGTGCATCGACGCCGCTGACGGCGCTGGCGGCTGACTGCGCCTGTAACAATACGGCATTAAGATCCGCTTCTGCGGCGCGCTGCGCCGTTCTTGCACGGTCAACGTCTTCCGCTGAGACAAAACCTTCTTTCAGTAATGGCTCGGTGCGGCGTAATGTATCGCTGGCCTGTTTTGCAGCGGCACGGGCTTTTTCTACCGTGGCATTAACCGAGTCGGCACCAAACTGTTGCGCGTCAACGCTACGCTGGGTGAGCATAATTTGCTTATCCAGCGCTGCGAGGGAGGCTTCGGCTTTCGCCAGATTGGCCTCGTATGGGCGCGGGTCGATGCGGAACAGCAAATCGCCCTGTTTGACTGCCTGGTTGTCGGTGACCGCCAGTTCTACAATGCGACCGCTGACTTCCGGCACCACATCAATGGTATCTGCTGACGCGTAAGCGTCATTAGTTGATGGCGCACTGTCTACGCGCCAGATAACGAAAACAAGGGCAACCAGCGCCAACGCAACCACTAACAGAGCAGGGAATTTACTGCGAGGAGCTTTTTTCGGCGTACTTTCCATGAGCGCGTCTCAAATAGATTAGAAAAATGCCAGCCAGAACAGCATGGCGTAGAGAGCAAAAAGGGCGGTATAAATAATTCCGACAAATGCCAGATTGATATTTGCCCGCTGAATAATTCGCCTCGTGATGAGCGTCAAAATAAGGCTGGCAATGGCGCAGAAAAACCAGCTGGGATAATAAGCGCCGATCACCGGGATTGCCGGAGATAATGAGCATCCCGAAACCATGAGGACGGGAACTATCCAGGCTGTTTTTTTGAGGTGCATCGCCATGCGAGAGAGAACTGTTGGCATATTAAATACATCCTGTCTGCTGCGAACAATATCTGTAGTGAATATCAATATCCATTGAAGGCGTCAGTATGGCTATTTTCTCGATGAATAAAAATAGCTTTATTCAGCCACCGCATTCATAACTTATATATTTTATGTATTAATTGGTTGTATGTATTTTTATAATAAATACTTTTGGGGGCTTCAGCGCCCCCAAAAGCGAGTGACATTAATTCGGGGTTACGATATTCACCCACAAATCAAAATTATCCAGACAGGCAATAATTTCTTCCAGTTTCGCGCCATTGCCAATAATTTTGGCTTTCTTCGCTTTTACCAGATCCGCCATTTTGGCTTGTCCGGTCAGCACGGCGTGCAGATCTTCACGGCTGATGTAGAAAGAGGCGTTGGCTTGCGGTTGCAGTGTTTTACGGTAGTTAAGCACGCTATCGTTCAGCGTCAGGTTGAGGTTATCGCCGTTGCTCATATTGAAGTTCAGGCTGATATTTTTACCCGCGGCTTTCGCGCTATCGAGGCGAACGGACATAAAGTCGAACAGCATTTCGACCGACATCCCGCGAATGGTGTCCGGGGAACCGGTGGTGCCGTGGCTGAACTTATGCACCCCTTCGCGCAGCTCTTTCGCGCCGGTCAGGTAGAAACCGCGCCATGTGGCGGACTCGGCCTGATAGCCCAGCTGTTCAAAGTTATTCGCTTGCAGATTCTTCGCCACCTGGTCACCCGGGTTGGCGGCAATCACCTGTTTCAGCAACTCTGCGGACCAGCGATAATCACCTTGCTTGTTCGCTTCTTTCGCCAGGTTGATGACACGGGCAGAACCGCCCAGCGCCTGCACATAACGTTTACCCATCTCCACCTGACCATACGGATGCAGGTTAGCCGGGTTACCGTCGTAATAGCCAAGATAGAAGTTATACACCGCGCGGGCGTTGTGGCTGACAGAACCGTAATAACCGCGGCTGGCCCAGTTATTGGCAAGCGCAGGCGGCAGCTTAATCATGTCGCCGATTTCATTCATGGTGTAGCCCTGGTTCGCCAGGTGCAGGGTCTGGTCGTGAATGTACTTGATAGTATCGCGATATTTACCAATATAATCATTGATATGCTTATTGCCCCAGACCGGCCAGGTGTGCGGCATAAACAGGACTTCCGCGTCGTTACCCCACATATCCAGCGTTTCGTTCAGGTACTCGGTCCACTTGCTGGTATCGCGGGTTTTCGCGCCGCGCAGAGTGTAGAAGTTGTGCAGGGTATGCGTGGCGTTCTCGGCGGTACACAGGGCTTTCAGGGCCGGAATATAGAAGTGCATTTCGGCTGGTGCTTCACTACCTGGGGTCATCAGGAAGTCAAACTCCAGGCCGTCGATAATCATCTTCTCGCCAGTTCTGACGATAGTTTTAGTCGGTGCAATAATGCTCGGGTCGCCCGTTGCCAGCGTCACGCCAAGGCCATTACCCACGTTGCCTTGCGCGTTGTGCGGCAGTAACAGACCGTAAGAGTAGAGCGCACGGCGGCTCATGATGTTACCCGCCAGCACGTTTTCACTGATAGCTTCGTCCATAAAGCCAGCCGGAGCGATCACCTGAACTTTGCCGGATTTAACATCAGCTTCAGAGATAATACCTTTCACGCCGCCATAGTGGTCGGTGTGGCTGTGAGTGTAGATAACGGCAACAATCGGTTTTTGCGGCCGATGCTGGAAGTAAAGATCAAGTGCGGCTTTTGCGGCAGGCGGCGTTACCAGCGGGTCGATAACAATAATGCCTTTCTCACCCTCAACGAACGTAATGTTAGAGATATCCTGGCCGCGCACCTGATACATTTTATCGGTGACTTTGAACAGGCCAGAAATACCGTTGATTTGCGACTGACGCCACAGGCTGGGGTTTACGGTTTCCGGCGCAGCGGCATTAATATCAAATTTGTAATCGTCCGCGCGGTAGTAAACTTTACCGTTCGCATCACGCAGAATACCTTCATCCAGCAGCGGGGCGATAAATCCACGCTGGGCATCGTCAAAATCCTGACGATCGCTAAACGGTAATGATTTGGCGTAATTCTGATTAACCTGCTGGGTATATTGAGTGGCGGCTTTCGCTTCCTCTTTCGCGTTAGCGGTATTTACCATCATGCCGCTGACGGCGGTTAAGGCAATAACAATCCTGCTCAAACGGAATAACCGAGAGTTATTCATATAAATCTCCATTTATCATTTATGTCGTAAATATGTAATCCATGCAAAATACGTCATTTAAAGCTGGCGTTATCATAATTGGGAAACGACGAATTGAATAAGCAGAAGTGTGAACAGAATCGACCATTTTATTAGGCATTTGTGCTGAAGAGGGAAAATTACGGCATATTTATTAGTGTCATCAATAATGTGACCTGACTTATGTTTTTATTATATAAATTGCTTTTCTCTTTCACTTCGGCAAGAAGTCCGCACAATGATTAATCAGGTGAATAATTCGGAGTATAACTATGAAACCCGTTGTGCTGGTGGTGGATGATGACACGGCTATCTGCGCACTGTTGCAGGACGTGTTAAGTGAACATGTCTTTACGGTTTCGGTCTGCCATACCGGGCAGGAGGCAATATCACGTGTTGAGGGCGATCCTGATATCGCGCTGGTGGTGCTGGATATGATGCTACCCGATACCAACGGCCTGAGGGTATTGCAACAATTACAGAAAATGCGTCCTGCACTGCCGGTGGTGATGCTGACCGGCCTGGGCAGTGAGTCTGATGTGGTGGTCGGGCTGGAAATGGGCGCAGATGATTACATCTGCAAGCCGTTTACCCCACGGGTCGTGGTTGCGCGACTAAAAGCGGTGCTACGGCGCGTTGGCGCGCTGGCGGTCAATGAGGAGAAAAACGCCGGGCTGTCATTCAATGGCTGGTATCTCGATACCACGCGCTGCCAGTTGCACAATCCGCTACAACAACATGTCGAGCTGACCCAGGGCGAATATGGCTTGTTACTGGCCCTGGCGCAAAACGCTCGTCGGGTGTTAAGCCGCGAGCAGTTGCTGGAGTTCACCCACAGCGACAGCGTGGAGGTGTTTGATCGCACCATCGACGTATTAATCATGCGCTTACGACGCAAAATCGAACTAAACCCGCATCAGCCGATGTTGATTAAAACTCTGCGCGGTCTGGGGTATGTCTTCGCTGCCGACGTGCACTAATCCGACATTTCTGTTTGCAGTTCTTCCAGCGTTTTTGCCCCGTCGATAGCATTGGCGCATAACAGGCTTGCCCGCGCGCAGGCGTGTGCCAGTTTTATGCTCTCGGTAAGCGTCCAGCGTTCATGGCAGCCATATAAAAATCCGGCACAAAATGCATCGCCCGCGCCGACGCTGCCGATAATTTCCCGTTGTTCTAACTTTTGCGAAGGGATCCACACGCCGCCCTGTTCCGGTGTCTCTCCCCAGGCACCTTCCGGACAGTGGATCACCACTCGCTGGCGTACGCCCGCATCTAACAGTTCACGCGCGGCGGCAGCAATATGCACGATATGCGGTTCGCCGTTAGGTAAGCGAATTTCCAGCCCGCTAAACTCCCCGGCCTCCAGTTCGTTAATTACCAGATAATCCAGATGGCGCAATGCGGGCAGCACCATCGGCTGATAACGCGGATCGCCCTTGCGGGAGACAAGATCGAGCGAGGTTTCAAAGCCAGTATCACGCATTTGCGCCAGCAGGCGCGCGCTACGGGTGCCGTAAACATCGTCCGGCATATCCAGGCTATCGAGCAACAGTAAATAGCCGAGATGGAAAATCTTCATGCTGTTATCGAGCTGATCGAACGCCGGAAGATCAAGCAGTCGGTTAGCGCCCGGCGAATGGAAAAACGTCCGCTGCCCGCTTCGGTCGGTCATCACCTGCGACATCGACGTCGGGGCAAAGGTAGTGCGCTGCACATGCTGGCGATTGACGTGATATTGCTCAAGCATTGCCATGATGTAATCGCCGTCGCTGTCCTGACCGATTAGCCCGACCGCCTGTAACGGCAACCCGGTGCGCATTTTCGCCAGCGTCAGCAGGACGTTAAGCGGCGCGCCTCCGGTTGAGCGTTCGCTGTGGGTGATCTCCGCCAGCCAGCCGCGCTCTGGCCACTGGATAATCTGATGGACGTGGTCAACCAGCATATTGCCTGCGGCGATAATCCCTTTACGTTCCATCATGCTTGCCCCGCACTGCCGAAAATACGCATCTGTTGTGCAACCGTATCGCTGATGGCGGCTTCCACTGCCAGCAGTAACTCGGCGAACTCGTCATACATCGGCTGACGGCACGCCATTCGGGCCTCAACGGCTGCCAGCGCCGCTTGCGACATACCCGTGTAGAAATTGATTTTGTGGATACCCAGTTCTATGGCGCGACGGAAATCGGCATCGCTAATCCCTGAGCCGCCGTGTAACACCAGCGGGATAGCCGCCTGCTGGCGGATAGCGTCGAGGCGCGGGAAGTCGAGTTTCGGTTCGCCGCGATATTTGCCGTGTGCATTGCCAATCGCCACGGCCAGCGCGTCAATGCCGGTACGGTCGACAAAATCACGCGCCAGTTGCGGATCGGTAAACAGAGATTCATCGGCATGACCGTAAAGCGCACCGCCTTCGTCGCCACCTACCGCCCCCAGTTCAGCTTCTACCGATACGCCAACGGCATGGCACATTTTCACCACTTCCCGCGTCTGGCGGACATTTTCTTCATACTCCAGCGTGGAGCCGTCAAACATTACCGAGCTGAATCCCAGCCGCAACGCTTGCACCACCGATTCAAAATGCAGCCCGTGATCGAGATTTAACACCACCGGAATGGCATGGCGCGCCGCTTCAAATTTCACGGCTTCGACCAGGGAATCCAGCGAGATATATTTAAAATGTACTTCGGCAATGTTGATAATAAACGGCGAACGTTCTTGTCTGGCCGCAGCGAATAGCGCGCGTAAAAAGTGTGAGTCCAGCACATTAAACGCACCTAACGCATAGTGATGTTCGCGGGCATGAGCCAGCCCTTCAGCGAGAGAAATCAACGGCATAACGTTCTCCTTATTCAGCGGAACTGGCGGTATTCGTTACACAATACCAACTGGGCCGGTTCGTCTTCGTCAATCAGGTTGTAGCGGTCCAGCGGTTGTAAAAAGTGGTTATCGTGGTCATCGTCATTAACAGAAGAGACTTCGCCAACCAGCACATCGCCAAAACCGGCTTCTGCCCAAAAGCTGTGATAAAGGCCTGGCGGCAGGCAGATACTTTCGCCGGGAGACAGGCGCAACTGACTGCCTGCGGTATGTTTCTGGCGGCAGCCGTCGATCACCACCGTAACGTCGCTATCAACCGTTTGCTCGTTGCTATCGGCATTCCACAGTTCAACAATCAAATTTCCGCCGCCGCGATTGATAATGTCCTCACGCTTACGCCAGTGAAAATGCATTGGCGTTACCTGCGCATCGCGCACATGCATGATCTTCTCGGCGTAACATTTCGCATACGGCATTCCTTTTGGCGAACCGTTACGCAGGGTAAACAGCGTCAGTCCCTGTGCAGCAAAGTCGTTGCCACCAAAAGCGGTAACATCCCAGCCGAGTTTGAGATCAAAAACTTCCTCCCACGCGGTGGTGTCGAGTTGTTGCCATTGGGCAGGCGTGAAACTGGCAAAGGGCGGAAGATGCACGTCATGTTGCGAAAAGAATTGCCGTGTATGACCGAGAATGTCGTTTATAGCGGAGCGTTTCATCGAAAGCGTTCTCCTTAGCGGTGGCCGGGCAGCTGCGCCGCCCGGCGTGTGGACTTATTTCACCGTCCAGCCTTTGTAATTGCCGACGTTGTTTTTGTCGATCATCGTCACCGGGATCAGCACCGGCTCTTTCGGCGCGGGTTTGCCCTGCAAAATGTCGTAGCCAATTTCTACCGCTTTCGCTGCCATCACCTGGGGATCTTGCGCAGGGGTGGCGACAAACAACGAGTTCTCACGTTTCAGCGCCTCTTCGGCGTCCGGGCTTCCGTCAACGCCGACAATAAAGAACTCGCTACGTTGTGCCTGTTTGGCTGCCAGATCGGCACCGATCGCGGTGGGATCGTTAATCGCAAATACACCGTCGATCTTCGGATTTGCCGCCAGCAGCCCGGTCATCACCTCCAGCCCGCCTTCACGACTGCCTTTGGCGTTCTGGTTGTCAGAGAGCACCTTGATGTCAGGATGGCGTTTAAATTCAGTCTGGCAGCCTTCAACGCGGTTTTGTACGGCGGACACCGGAGGCCCATTGATGATCACCACATTGCCTTTGCCTTTCAGGCGATCGGTGATGTATTTACAGGCCATTTCGCCCGCCTGGGTGTTATCAGAAGTGATGGTCGCATCGGCGCCTTCTGCCGCCACGTCAACCGCGACGACCACGATCCCGGCGTCTTTTGCCCGTTTCACCGCCGGGCCGATCCCTTTTGAATCGGCAGCGTTAAGGATGATCATATCGACGTTAGCGGCGATAAAGTTGTCTATTTGCGACACCTGCTGGCCCAGATCGTAGCCGCTGGACACCAGCGTAACTTTGACGTTATCGCCCGCCAGTTTGCGCGCTTCCAGCTCCGCGCCTTTGGTGATCTGCACGAAGAATGGGTTTGCCAGATCGCCTACCGTCACGCCTATCGACTTCAGTTCTTTTGCCTGGGCGAACGGTGCTGCGGCCAGCAGCGCGCCTGCACAGAGCGCGGTCACTAAGGGCTTCAATCTCATGCTGTATTCCTCATGTGTAGGGTATTGTTGTTATGCGCTTTGATGATGTCGGGTACGGTATTTATCGATCAGCACCGCAATGATGATCACCGCCCCTTTGATCACCAGTTGCCAGAAGTAAGAGACGCCCATTAGGGTCATGCCGTTGTTTAGCGTGGCGATAATCAGCGCCCCAACCAGCGTGCCGGTGATGGTGCCGATGCCGCCAACGAAACTGGTGCCGCCGAGGATCACCGCCGCAATGGCATCCAGTTCGTACCCCATGCCTAAGTTGCCGTTGGCGCTGTACAGCCGTGAGGCGCTCATAATCCCGCCAAGCCCTGAAAGCAGACCGCTCATGCCATAAACAAACAGCAGTACCAACCAGACCTTAATGCCGGTAAGACGCGCCGCCTGCATATTGCCGCCGACGGCGTAGATATGAACGCCAAGCGTGGTGCGGCGCAGAATAAACCAGCACAGCACAATCACTGCGAGGGCAATCACCACCAGCCACGGGATCGGCCCGAGATAGTTATTACCTATCCACTCGAAATTAATGTTGGAGTTGATGACCGTGGTGCCGTCCGCCAGCAGATACGCCGCCCCGCGTAGCGCCGTATAGGTGCCTAGCGTGACGATAAACGGTGGCAATCCGGCAAAGGCCACCAGCGCGCCGTTGAACAATCCCAGCAGCAGGCCGAGCATCAGCGCCGCTGGAATCGACAGCATGGCGAACTCCGGGCTAAGGGAGACGACCATCGCCGCCACCGCCGTGGTGCCGAGAATTGAACCTACAGAAAGATCGATTCCGCCAGTCAAAATGATGAAGGTCATCCCCGCCGCCAGAACAATGTTGATCGACGCCTGCCGGGTAATATTCAGCAGGTTACTTTCGGTAAAAAAGTTTGGCGCGATAAAGCCAAATACCGCCACGATCAGAATCAAAATGGGCAAAATGCCGACCGTTTGCATCAGATCGCTCATCAGCATTTTTTTGGCAGAGGTCTTTGCAGAGGTCATCATGAGGGCACCGCCTGGGAATGGGCGTCGTTGACGCCAGTCGCTAAGGTCATAATGTTTTCCTGGGTGATGTTTTTGCCGTTTAACTCACCGGCAATGCTGCCTTCGCGCATCACATAAACGCGATCGCTCATGCCGACTATCTCCGGCAGTTCGCTGGAGATCATCAGGATCGCCACGCCCTTGCGCGCCATCTCGTTCATGATCCGGTAGATCTCGCTTTTTGCGCCAACGTCCACGCCACGGGTGGGTTCATCGAGCAGTAAAATGCGCGGGCCAATCGCCACCCAGCGGGAGATCAACAGTTTTTGCTGATTGCCGCCGGAAAGCCCGCCCGCTCGCACCTGGGCATGAGGCACGCGGATGTTGAGCAACTTGATGGCGTCATCGGAGATGGTTTGTGCTTTTTTGCGATTGAGCATTCCCCAGCTGGCATCGCGCTCCAGGGTTGCCATGGTGATGTTTTCGGCTGCCGCCATTTCAAGGAATAAGCCTTGTTCTTTGCGATTTTCGGTGAGAAAACCAATGCCAAGATCGATGGCTTCGCGCGGGGAGTGGATCACCACCGGTTCACCATCGACTTCAATCATTCCGCCCGTCGCTTTATGCACGCCGAAGATCAACTGCGCCAGTTCGGAACGTCCGGCTCCCACTAGTCCGGCGAGGCCGACAATTTCGCCGGAACGCACCAGCAGACTGCTCGGCTGCACTTTGCCACCGTCGGTCAGGTGGTGAACATTCAGGCGGGCTTTGCCGAGCGGGATATCGCGCTCTTTATTGAACAGATCGCTCAGTGGCCTGCCGACCATCATCCGCACCAGTTCAGCGGCGTTGAGATTGTCGCGGGTCAGGCTGCCAACGTATTGCCCGTCGCGCAGCACGCTGACGCGATCGGAAAGCTCATACACTTCCGCCATGCGGTGGCTGATATAGATAATCGCCATCCCTTCATCGCGCAGCCGCATAATCAGTTCAAACAGGCGGTGAGTTTCACGCGAGGAGAGGGCAGCGGTAGGTTCGTCCATCACCAGAATGCGGCTGTTGCGATGCAGCGCGCGGGCGATTTCGACCTGTTGTTGCTCGGCAATGGTCAGCGTCATGACTTTATCGCTGGCGTTAAACTGCGCGCCGAGGCGGTCGATCACTTTTTGCGCCTGCACCAGCATCTCTTTACGCTGCACCAGCCCGCCGTGGGAAAGCTCGCTGCCGAGGAAAATGTTCTCTGCCACCGTCAAATTGGGTGCCAGCTGCATCTCCTGATAAATCAGCGTAATACCGGCGCTTAAAGCATCTTTTGGCGTGCGAATGTGAAAGGGCTTGCCGTCAATCAGGATCTCGCCGCTGGTGGCGGTATAAGCCCCCGCCAGCACCTTCATCAGCGTGCTTTTTCCGGCGCCGTTTTCCCCCATCAGGGCATGGATCTCGCCAGGGTAAACCGTCAAATCCACCCCCTTGAGCGCATAAAATTTGCCGAAGGCTTTGGCAATATTGCGCATCTCCAGAACCGGCGTGCTGTTCATGGCGGACTCCTGCGAGGTTGTCGATATCAGCACTCCATCACAGGAAAGTAAATGCAAAATGTCAGAAGCCGTTCATATTTGTCATATTGCGATTTTTCTTTACGGAGCGTGATATGGCGCACCCCGGACGTCACTTTTTTGCCAGCGCGCGCGGGCGATTGCTGCTTTTGAATTTGCTGGTGGTGGCGGTGACGCTGATGGTCAGCGGCGTGGCGGTAATGGGCTTTCGCCATGCCAGCCAGATGCAGGAGCTGGTGCAGCAGCAAACGGTGGATGATATGACCGGCAGCCTGAATCTGGCGCGCGACACGGCAAACGTGGCGACGGCGGCGGTGCGATTGTCGCAGGTGGTGGGAGCGCTGGAATATAAAGGCGAGGCCGAGCGATTGCAGGAGACACAGCGGGCATTAAAAATCTCGCTTGAGCAACTGGCGAACGCGCCTTTAGCGCAGCAGGACGCCGGGCTGGTGACGCGAATCATCACGCGTAGTAACGAACTGCAAACCAGCGTCGGCGGAATGCTGGAGCGCGGGCAAAGGCGGCATCTGGAGCGTAACGCGCTGTTAAGTTCGCTATATCAAAACTTAAGTTATCTGCGGCATTTGCAAAAAGTCACTCACGCGCAAGATGACATTTTGCTTAACGAGATGAACCGACTGATTGTCGCCGCTATTGCCACGCCCGCGCCACAGGCGATTATTCATCAACTGGTCGGGGTGATGTCTGCGTTGCCGACCCACAGCGATACGCCATTGGTTAATACGTTACTCACTGATTTCAATGATGAACTGCGTAAACTCGCGCCGCTTTCTGCCGCTCTGGAGCAAAGCGATCTGGCAATCAGCTGGTATATGTTTCACATCAAAGCGCTGGTGGCGATCCTCAATGGCGACATCAACCGTTATGCCGAACAGGTGGCGACGCTCTCCGGTCAGCGGGTGGCGCAAAGTTACCAGGATCTGCGCTCCGGCGAGAGGCTGATCATGATTTTCGCCCTGTTAGCGGTGGTGATCACCGCGTTTGCAGGTTGGTATATCTATCGCAATCTCGGCTCTAACCTGACGGCGATCTCCCGCGCCATGAGCCGCCTGGCGCACGGCGAAGCGGACGTCACTTTTCCGGCGTTACAACGGCGCGATGAGCTGGGTGAACTGGCGCGCGCCTTTAACGTCTTCGCCCGCAATACCGCATCACTCGATCGAACGTCACGGCTGTTGAAAGAGAAAACCACGCAGATGGAGATTGCCCAAACCGAGCGGCAGGGGCTGGAAGAGGCGCTATTGCACAGCCAGAAGCTGAAAGCGGTTGGGCAACTGACAGGCGGGCTGGCCCATGATTTTAATAATCTGCTGGCGGTGATCATTGGCAGTCTGGAGCTTGTGAACACGGACTCGCCCGACGCGCCGCGAATACAGCGGGCGCTGCAAGCCGCCGAACGTGGGGCGCTACTGACCCAGCGGCTACTGGCGTTTTCCCGCAAGCAGTCCTTACATCCGCAAGCCGTTGAACTGAAAACACTGCTGGAAGAGTTAAGCGAATTAATGCGCCACTCCTTACCGGCAACGCTGGCGCTGGAGATTGAAGCGCAGTCTCCGGCGTGGCCCGCGTGGATTGACGTCAGCCAGCTGGAAAACGCCATCATCAACCTGGTAGTGAACGCCCGCGATGCGATGGAAGGGCAGACGGGAATCATCAAAATTCGTACCTGGAATCAGCGCGTTACTCGCAGCAGTGGGCAGCGACAGGATATGGTGGCGCTGGAGGTCATCGATCATGGCAGCGGCATGTCGCAGGCGGTGAAAAGCCAGGTGTTCGAGCCGTTCTTTACCACCAAACAGACGGGCAGTGGCAGCGGACTAGGCTTGTCGATGGTCTATGGTTTCGTGCGCCAGTCCGGCGGGCGCGTGGAAATTGAAAGCGCGCCGGGGCAGGGAACAACGGTCAGATTACAGCTTCCCCGCGCGCTGGTGGCGGAGAAAAACGTATTGCCAGCGGTGGTAGAGCAGACAGCTGTCAGCGGCGATAAACTGGTGTTAGTGCTGGAAGATGAAGCCGCGGTGCGCCAGACCATCTGCGAGCAGTTGCACCTGTTGGGCTATTTGACGCTGGAAGCGAGCAGCGGCGAACAGGCGCTGGACCTGCTGGCGGCATCAACGGAAATCGATATTTTTATCAGTGACTTAATGCTCCCCGGCGGTATGAGCGGCGCTGAAGTGGTCAATGCAGCCCGCAAACTTTACCCGCACCTGACGCTGCTACTCATCAGCGGCCAGGATTTACGCCCCAGCCATAACCCCGCGCTGCCCGATGTGGCGCTACTGCGCAAACCTTTTACCCGCGCGCAGTTGGCGCAGGCGCTGGGGCAAATAGAGGGATGATTTTCAGAATTTATCAAGAGGCCTGAAGCAAACGTGCTGCTATTGTGAGCAATTCTGTTCTGAATTGAAGTGATTCACATATGATCGTGATGCCAACCACCTATAGCCCTATGACGGTTGCTCGTTCTTTTCGCGTGGTGGAAGAGATCGAGCTTTCTGGACGTCTGTTACAGGTAATTTATGACAAGCAGACGCCAAGAGCGGCCATCATTGAAGCGGACATTGAAGTTTTTGCAGGCGTGCCGCGTCATCGGGTACTTGCCGCTCTCGATCTGCAGCGTAAAAAAGAGTTCGGCAGCGATATCATTGCCGTTGAACGCTGGTGGGAAGACTCGGATCTGGTACAGGTGGAAGGTATTTGTGTCTCTCCTGGTGAGCGCGATAAGGGGCTGGCAACTCGGCTGTATGAAGCGCTAATTCTGCAATTCGGTATCACGCTAATCAGCGATTTTGATCAATATGATGGCGGGAAGATGCTCTGGCAGAAGATCGCGCGCGAGTCCGATCAGATTTCCGTGTTTGTATTAGACACTGAACAAGGGGCATTTTGGCCTTACGATGGCACGAAAGTGATCTACGATGGCGGTTGCATTCCGGAAGAGCGTATCTGGAGTATTTCACCGGATCAAAAATGTCATGGCATTGTGCTGGTGGCGGAAAATAAACAGCGAGCTAACCAGCTAATGGAAGAGTCTGCGCCTTACCGAATTTGAGATTACTCCGCTACTCCGGTCATTCACACTCAACTAACGTTAAGCCAGTCCATTGCAGAGACTGGCTTATGAAACCTTACTCCACGCTCTTTCTTTTCACCCTGCTCACGCTGTCCACCGTTCCGGCTCAGGCCGATATTATCGACGACACCATTGGCAATATTCAGCAGGCGATTAACGACGCTTATAACCCTGACCGTGGACGAGACTATGAAGATTCGCGCGACGACGGCTGGCAACGTGAAGTGAGCGACGATCGGCGCAGACAATATGACGACCGCCACCGCCAGTTTGAAGATCGTCGCAGGCAGCTGGACGATCGCCAGCGCCAGCTTGATCAGGAGCGTCGGCAACTGGAAGATGAAGAGCGGAGAATGGAAGATGAGTATGAGCGGTGAGGGGGGCAGCGCGCACATGACCAACCCTATCATGCTACCCCAATCTCCATCCCATCAAACCCCGCCTCAAACCCTGACGGCAGCGCGTTCTCCATCAGCCACGCATCAAATTGGTGGCTGATGTGCGTCAGAATCACGCGCGGCGAGCGGATAACCTCATTCAGCGCCAGCACGGTGTTTAAATCGCAGTGATTACGCGGCGCATCCTCGCGCGGCGGATGGCTGCAATCAATCACCATCACTTGCGGCTGGTTATTGCGTAAAAATTTCAGCGTTTTTTCCGGCAGGTCTGCGGTGTCAGACAGCCACGCCACCCGGCTATGCGCCGTTTCCAGTAAATAGCCGAAAGTGAGTTTTGAGTGGTTGAGCGGCAGGGGCGTGACCTGCAACCCCTGCAAATCAAACACCACAAACGGCTCCACCGTGTGGCTGAAATCAAGCAGGCCCGGATGTTTAAACAGATCGTCGCAGCCCTGTTCATCCGGCGGGCCGTAGACCGGGATCGCATCGCCCACGCCCCAGCGTAGCGGGAACAGCCCCTGGACGTGATCCATATGGTAGTGCGTCAGCAAAAACTGCTGGAACGATCCGGGTGACCAGCGATCGGCGAGATCGTGCCGCCCGGCGTCGATCAGGGTGACAGCCTCGTTAAACTTCACCACGCCGCTGCATGGCTGGCGGCGATACTGCGGTGAGCGCCGCGCTCTGACGCAGGCCTCGCACTCACAGCCCCATGCCGGAACGCCCTGTGCGCCGCCAGTGCCGGTGAGCGTGAGAGTCAGGCTCATGTTACAGCGCCTTCGTGAAGCGGAAATGGCTCTGCTCGTAGCCTTCGCGCAGGTAAAAACGGTGCGCGTCGTGGCGCTTGACGTTGGTCGAAAGCTCGGTCATTTCGGCCCCGGCCTGGCGGGCTTCTTCTTCCGCCCACGCCAGCAACTTGCTGCCGACGTTCAAACCGCGCGCCTGCGGCATCACCACCAGTTCCTGAATTTCGCCGATCCAGTTGACATGATGCAGATGAAACTGCAAATGCAGGCCGATCATGCCGACAACTTCGCCATCCAGCAGCGCCAGATGGTAGCGCATGTTTGGGTCGCGCAGGTTGGCGCTAAAGCCCACGCGAAACGCGTGATGGTCAAACTCCGCCTGTTTTAGCTCACATATCAGCGCGTAAACCGCGTCGGTATCGTACTGCGTGGCCGGGCGAAGCTCACAAGCAGGCATGGTGTTTCTCCTTCTGATGGATCAGCGTCAGCAGCGTGTCGACCGACTGGCGCAGGCTGCCGTCATTGTTGAGCGTATGGCAATCCTGTGGAGTATAGCGGGCGGCGCGCGCCAGTCGGGCGTTAATTTCACTGACGTTTTCACGGCCACGGTTTTCCAGGCGCTGGCGCAGGATCTCCGGCGAAACCTGTAAGCAAATGGGCAGCAGCGCCGATTGATAGCGCGCCCGCGCCTGCGGCAGATGCGCGCGTGAGCCGTTGACCACCACGTCGAATCCGGCGTGTAGCCAGAGGTCAATCTCGATGCCGACGCCATAATACAGACCGTTAGCGTGCCAGCTTAAGGCCAGCAGGTTTTGCCCCGCGCGGGTAAAAAACTCCTGCTCACTCAGGGCGATATGGTTTTCACTTCCGGCGCTGGCGTCGCGCGTGATGTAGCGATGCGCCACCAGTAACTGCGTCTGTTCCCGCTGGCGGAGTTCCGCCAGCAGGCTGTCTTTCCCGGAGCCGGACGGCCCCATTAACCAAATCAGTTTTCCCGTCATCAGAACACCCTTTTACCCTGACGCCAGACGTGGTCGATATGAATATGATTGCCCTTGCGATGCGCCAGCACCAGGTCGGCGCGTTTACCCTCGCTAATCACCCCGCGATCCTGGAGATTAAGCGCCTGCGCCGGGTTTTTGGTCACCAGCTTCACCGCCTGCGGCAGCGTAAAGCGGTTGCTCTGGTCATCGGCGACGCGAAATGCCGCATCCAGCAGGCTGGCGGGGTAGTAGTCGGAAGAGAGGATATCCAGCAGGCCAAGCTGTGCCAGTTCACTGGCCGCCACGTTGCCGGAGTGCGAACCGCCGCGCACGATATTCGGCGCGCCCATCAGCACGTTCATGCCGTGCTTGCGCGAGGCTTCCGCCGCTTCAAACGTGGTGGGAAATTCGGCGATCACGCTGCCAAGCTGGTGGGATTCGGCAACGTGCGCGTGCGTGGCGTCATCGTGGCTGGCGAGCGCAATTTGTCGCGCGCGGCACAGGGCGGCGATGGATTCGCGATTCGGCTGCGACCAGCGTGCGGCAAGCGCCAGTTGCTCTTCTTCGTACTGCTGCATCTGCGCATCAGTGAGCGAGTATTTGCCCTGATAATATTCGCGATACTTCTCGCGATTGGCGAACTGGCGCTGGCCCGGTGAGTGGTCCATCAGCGATACCAGCGTCACCGGCTCGCGCTGCACCAGTTTTTCAAACAGCGGCAGTGTGGTGTGATGCGGCAGCTCGCAGCGTAGGTGCAGGCGGTGCTCGGCGCGGTTGACGCCGCGTTTCTGCGTCTCTTCGATGGCATTGATCATCTTCTCCAGATTCTCCAGCCGATCGCCGCCGTCGCGCACATCACCAATCGCCACGGCGTCCAGTACGGTGGTGATGCCGCTCGCCACCATCAGCGCGTCGTGGCTGCTCATCGCCGAGTGGGCAGGCCAGTCCACTTTCGGGCGCGGGGTGAAGAATTTATCGAGGTTGTCGGTATGCAGCTCAATCAGCCCCGGCAGCAGCCAGCCGCCTTCGCCGTCCATCGCGTCCGGCAGGCGGCTCTGGCTTTCGGCAAAGGCGCGGATTTCGCCATCCTGTACTTCCAGCGAACCGTGTACCACCTCGTTTTCCAGCACCAGCTTAACGTTATTGATAATCATGCAGAGGCTCCCATTGGGTGCAGGCGGTCGGCGACGTCATTACGTACGGCTTCGTCATGGAAGATGCCGACGATGGCTGCGCCACGGGCTTTGGCTTCGCGGATCAGCTCGACTACGGCGGCGCTGTTTTTGGCGTCCAGCGAGGCGGTGGGTTCGTCGAGCAGCAGAATGGGGTAGTCGACGATAAAGCCGCGGGCGATGTTGACGCGCTGCTGTTCGCCGCCGGAGAAGGTCGATGGTGCCAGGTACCACAGGCGTTCCGGCACGTTCAGGCGCGTGAGCAGACGCGCGGCTTTAGCGGCGCAGGCTTCACGCGGTACGCCGATATCGAGCAGCGGCTGCATCACCACTTCCAGCGCCGAAATACGCGGGATGACGCGCAGAAACTGGCTCACCCAGCCGACGGTGGTCTTGCGGATTTCCACCACTTTGCGTGCTGGCGCGGTGACCAGGTCTACCCATTCGTCGCCGTGTTTAATCTGGATTTGCCCTTCGTCGGGCAGATAGTTGGCGTACAGCGAGCGCAGCAGGGTTGATTTGCCGCTGCCGGAATGGCCGTGGAGCACCACGCATTCGCCCGCGTTGACGGTGAGCGAGGCGCGTTGTAAGACGGGCAGACGCACGCCGTTTTGCTGGTGCAGGATGAAGGTTTTACTGACGTTTTGTACGTTAATCATTTTTCGCCTCGTGGTTCGGGTGTCGGATGTGTCTTATCCGACCTACGGGGAGCGCATTTGTAGGCCAGATAAGGCGTTTACGCCGCATCCGGCACCGGCTCAATTCTGCAAAACCGATGACACCAGCAATTGGGTATACGGGTGATGCGGGTCGTCGAGCACGCGGTCGGTTAACCCACTCTCCACCACTTGCCCCTGTTTCATCACCAGCAAACGGTCCGCCAGCAGGCGGGCGACGCCTAAATCGTGGGTAACAATTACCACTGCCAGATTCAGCTCCACCACCAGACCGCGCAGCAGATCGAGCAGGCGCGCCTGTACCGACACATCCAGCCCACCGGTTGGCTCGTCCATAAATACCAGCTTCGGATGCGTCACCAGGTTGCGGGCAATCTGCAAACGTTGCTGCATGCCACCGGAAAAGGTGGTCGGCAAGTCGTCGATACGGTTGGCGGGAATCTCCACCTCTTCCAGCCATCTTTGCGCGGTGGCGCGAATGTCGCCGTAATGACGCGCCCCGGTCGCCATCAGCCGCTCGCCGATATTGCCGCCTGCCGACACCTGGCGGCGCAGGCCGTCGAGGGGATGCTGATGCACCACGCCCCATTCGGTGCGCAGCAGGCGACGGCGGTCGGCTTCGCTCATGCCATAGAGGGAACGGTTCTCGTAGTAAATCTCCCCCTGTTGCGGCGTCAGGCGGGCGGAGATTGATTTCAGCAGCGTGGTCTTCCCGGAGCCGGATTCCCCGACAATGCCCAGAACTTCCCCCGGCCATAAATCAAAAGAGACATCGCTAAAGCCTTTGCCCGGCGCGTAAAGGTGGGTCAGGTTATTGACCGAAAGTAACGGTTGATTCATTGGCTTTTCGCCTCGCTCTGTTGGCGGCAATAATCGGTATCGGAGCAGACAAACATGCGGTTTCCGGCGTCATCCAGCACCACTTCATCAAGATAGCTGTGGGTCGATCCGCAGATGGCGCACGGCTCATCCCACTGCTGGACGGTGAACGGGTGATCGTCGAAATCGAGGCTTTCCACGCGGGTAAACGGCGGCACCGCATAGATGCGCTTTTCGCGCCCCGCGCCGAACAGCTGCAGGGCGGGCATCATGTCCATTTTCGGGTTATCGAATTTCGGGATCGGCGATGGGTCCATCACGTAGCGCCCGTTCACTTTCACCGGATAGGCGTAGGTGGTAGCGATATGACCGAAGCGGGCGATATCTTCATACAGTTTCACCTGCATCACGCCGTACTCCTCCAGCGCGTGCATGGTGCGGGTTTCCGTTTCGCGCGGCTCGATAAAGCGCAGCGGTTCGGGGATCGGCACCTGGAAAATAATGATCTGATCTTCGGTCAGCGGCGTTTCGGGGATGCGATGGCGCGTCTGGATAAGTGTCGCATCGTCCGTACGTTCAGTGGTGTTCACCCCGGTCACGCGCTTAAAGAAGTTGCGAATCGACACGGCGTTGGTGGTGTCATCCGCGCCCTGGTCAATCACCTTCAACACGTCGCTTTCGCCAATCACGCTGGCGGTGAGCTGTATGCCGCCGGTTCCCCAGCCGTAGGGCATCGGCATCTCGCGCCCGCCAAACGGCACCTGATAACCGGGGATCGCCACCGCTTTTAAGATGGCGCGGCGGATCATGCGTTTGGTCTGCTCGTCGAGGTACGCAAAGTTGTAGCCGCTCAGATTAGCCATGGTTCTGCTCCTGTTGCAGACGTTTGAGTAGCTCTAGTTCGGCCTGGAAATCGACGTAGTGGGGGAGTTTGAGGTGCGAGACAAAGCCTGCGGCTTCGACGTTGTCGGCATGCGCCAGCACGAACTCTTCATCCTGCGCCGGGCCTGTCGCGTGCTCGCCGTATTCCGGGGCTTGCAGAGCGCGGTCAACCAGCGCCATCGCCATCGCTTTACGTTCGCTCATACCGAACACCAGCCCGTAGCCGCGCGTGAAGTGCGGCGGCTCATCCGGCGGGTCGATAAAACCGTTGACCATTTCACACTCGGTCATCAGCAGTTCGCCGACGTTCACCGCAAATCCCAGCTCTTCCGGCACAATCGACACGTCGATATAGCCGCTGCGGATTTCGCCCGCGAACGGGTGATTGCGCCCGTAACCGCGCTGGGTGGAGTAGGCCAGCGCCAGCAAGTAGCCTTCGTCGCCGCGCATGAGCTGTTGCAGGCGGGAGGAGCGTGAGCAGGGATAAACCGGCGGTGTGCGGGTGATGTCATCCGGCTGTGCGCCGCTCTCTTCTTCAAACTTCGCCAGCCCCTGACGCGCCAGCAGACTGAAAACGTGCGGCGACGGGGCTTGCTCGCTGTCGGCGGTGGTCAGCGTTGGCGCTTCGCCGTTTGCCAGCAGGGTAAAATCGAGCAGGCGATGGGTGTAGTCGTAGGTTGGGCCAAGCAGCTGGCCGCCGGGAATGTCTTTATAAACGGCGGAGATACGGCGTTCGAGACGCATCCCGGTGGTGTCGAGCGGCTCGCTCACCGCCAGTTTCGCCAGCGTGGTGCGGTAGGCGCGCAGCAGGAAAATCGCCTCAACGTTATCGCCGCTGGCCTGTTTCAGCGCCAGCGCCGCCAGTTCGCGGTCGGCAATGCCGCCTTCGGTCATCACGCGATCCACCGCGAGATTAAGCTGCTGTTCAATCTGGGCGACGCTCAGTTCAGGCAAATCGGTATTGCCCCGGCGTCGGCTCTCTTGCAGGGCGTGGGCGGCGTCGATCGCCTTTTCGCCCCCTTTCACGGCAACGTACATCAGCACACCTCCACATGAGTGGTTCGCGGGATAGCCAGCAGGCGCTCGCCGCAGGTCAGGATCAGGTCGATGCCGAGCGGGAACGGGTGCGGGCGCTCGGTGAGTTCGTGCAGAATGCACTCCGGTAGCTGCGGGGCGATCATTCGTTCTTCGGCAATACCCGCGCCGGTGAGACGCAACATGCGCCCGCCGCTCAGGCTGGCGACCTGTAAAATCAGCGTTGCACCCGCTTCCGGCGCAACGGCGGTGCCGGTGGAAAGGGCGTTGAGCTGTTCGCTGGAAATCGCCTCATCCGTCACCGCGAAGGTCGCCTGTTCCGGTTGATTGACCAGCGGCGCGTTGGTATGAAAACGCAGGCTCTGGCTGACGATATCGTTACTTAATGGCGCGGAAAGCCACACCGGCGTGTCGTTATCGGCCAGCGTCAGCAGCACGCTGGTGGTGGCGATATTCAGCGGCTGCCAGCCGCGCTTGAGCTGATGCAGGGCGACAATCACGCCCGGCTCGCTCATGGCCTTTAACAGGCGACGAAAACTGTGCTGGGCATCCTGCACGGGAAGCATAAAAGCGGTTTCCAGGGTCATGCGTTGTCTCCGCGAACCATCGTAAAGAAGTCGACTCGGCTGGCGTTCACTTCGGCCTGGCGTGCGGCAATGCGTGCCATACGGTCAGCATCCAGCGGGGCAATAAGGGTTTCTGATAAGTTTTGAAAGTGGCGAGAATGCTGCATCAGCGCGTCAATCAGTGCGCAGCGTTCGGCGTGCTGTTTATCACGCCCCAGCACCCAGCTGTAGCCGAGCGTGCCGTCAGTCAGGCGTACGGCGGCGCGGGTCAGCGTGGCGTCGCCGGCAAAAAAACGATCGCCGGTGCCGCCCATCCGCGCCTGAATCTGCACCAGGCCGGTTTCGGCGGCGCGGATAACGTCATAGTCGGCGGTGATGTTCAGCGCGTTCAGGCGGGCTGCCAGTTCAGCCGGTTGGCTGTGCGCCAGTACGGACATCCAGTGCTGGCGGGTCGCGGTATCTGCGTGCATTCAGTGCTCCATAGTGAATTCAATCATGTCGGCGCGCGTCAGGCTGACGGAGTACTCCGCCGGGCTGCTTTCACCGTCACGGTGGTTAAGGGTTCGCACGCACAGCAGCGGCGACATATTCGGGATTTCAAGACGCTGGCACTCTTTGGCCTGGGCGCGGCGGGCGCTGATCCGCGTCTGGCTGCGGCGCAGCGCAATCCCCGTTTGCTCGCGCAGAAAATCGTGCAGCGAGCCGCTGTCGAAGCGTTGCAGCGTCGGCCAGAGGGTGAGGTCCGCAAAGTAGTGGTCGATTAAACAGAGCGCGACGCCGTTGACCCGACGCAGGGTGCGCAGGTGGATGACGTTCTCCCCCTCGGTTATCCCCAGCGCGTCAGCGACGTGACCGGAGGCGGGGCGCAGCACCGACAGCAGTTTTTCGCTGGTGGGATGGCTGCCCTGGTCCAGCAGGTTCTGGCTAAAACGCGCCTGGGCGTTGAGTGGGTAATCGAACGGGCGCATCAGCACCAGCACGCCGACGCCCTGACGGCGCTGTACCCAGCCTTTCTCCACCAGTTGGTCGATGGCGCGGCGCAGGGTGTGGCGATTCACCTCAAAGCGCGCCGCCAGTTGCTGCTCGGCGGGAAGATAGTCGCCGCAGCGATAGTGTTGACGAAGCTCCTGCTCAAGTTTTGCGGCTATCTCCTGATAGCGTGTTGGGTAGCTGGTCGGATGTGTAGACAAGTGCATAGCTATCAATGCCTCGCTAATCAGATAAAGTGCTTACGCAACCGTTGAGAGAGGAAATCCAGCAGGCTGACCGTGACGATAATCAGCACCATCAGGGCGCAGGTTTGCTGGAACTGGAAACCACGAATCGCTTCCCACAGCGTGACGCCGATCCCGCCCGCGCCGACCATGCCGACGACGGTCGCCGAACGGACGTTGGATTCGAAGCGATAGAGGGAATAGGAAATCAGCAGCGGCATCACTTGCGGCAGCACGCCGTAGAGGATCTCTTCCAGCTTGTTGGCGCCGGTGGCGCGAATACCTTCCACCGGGCCGGGTTCGATCGCTTCCACCGCTTCGGAAAGCAGTTTGGAGAGCACGCCGGTGGTGTGGATAAACAGCGCCAGCACGCCAGCGAACGGGCCGAGGCCGACGGCGACCACGAACAGCATGGCGAAGACCATTTCGTTAATGGCGCGGCAGGCGTCCATCAGGCGGCGAACGGGCTGGTAAACCCACCACGGCACCAGGTTTTCGGCGCTCATCAGGCCGAAGGGGATGGAGAGAACGACTGCCAGCGCGGTGCCCCAGACGGCGATTTGCAGCGTGACGGCCATTTCGGTGAGGTAATCCTGCCACTGGCTGAAATCGGGCGGGAAGAAGTCGGCGGCGAACGTCGCCATGTTGCCGCCGTCTTTAATCAGCGTGAGCGGGGCCATTTCCGCGCCCTGCCACGAGACGACTAGCACGGCGAGAACAACGGCCCAGCTCAGAAGCGAGAACCAGCTTCGCTTGGGTGGGGCGATGGTGATGGTTTGCATGTTTGGCTCCGGTTTGTAGGCCAGATAAGGTGCTTGCACCGCATCCGGCATCAACGTCTGCACATTGTCGGATGCGACGCCGGGGCGTCTTATCCGACTTACGATTTACTGCACCGCTTTACTCACCGAACTCATCGCGCTTAACGCGTTGTTCAGTCGGTCCAGGTCATCCAGCTGTGCCTGAATGGCGGTGGTTTTCGCCAGCTTGTCCTGCTCATTCAGTCCTTTATTGCCCTTAACGCCCTGCATCTCTTTAAACAGCGCGAGCTGGCGAATGGGAACCAGTTGCAGGTCGCTGGAGGCGCGGAACGGCGCCCAGCCCAGGCGTTCCAGCACCGCTTTCTCTTCCGGCGTTTTGCCGTAGTTCATAAAGAAGTCGTAGATCTTGTCTTTGGTGGTTTCGGACAGATTTTTGCGCCAGACGATCGGATCGCCTGGGATCAGCGGCGATTTCCAGATCACTTTCAGTTCTTTCAGCTTCTCCGGTGCGGAGGTTTTCAGCTTGTCGAGGTTTTCGGTGTTGTTGGTCGCCACATCCACCTGCTTGTTGGCGACGGCCAGCGCATTGGTTTCATGTCCGGCGTTGACGGTGCGCTTGAAGTCGCTGGCGGAGATATTGTTTTTGGCAAAGACGTAGTAACCGGGGACGAGGAAGCCAGAGGTGGAGTTAGGATCGCCATTGCCGAAGGTGAGATCTTTTCGCTTCGCCAGCAGATCGTTCAGGTTGTTGATCGGGCTGTCTTTGTTGACGATCAACACGCTCCAGTAACCCGGCGATCCATCCGCCGCGACCGTTTGGGCGAAGACCTGGCCGTTGGCGCGATCCACCGCTTCCATTGCCGACAGGTTGCCGTACCAGGCGATATCCACTTTGTTGAAGCGCATTCCCTGGATAATGCCCGCGTAGTCCGGGGCAAAGAAGGCGTTGACCTTCAAGCCCAGCTTCTTCTCCATATCCTGTAAGAATGGCGTCCATTGCGGTTTCAGGTTTTGCTGTGATTCCGTTGAAATAATGCCGAAATTCAGCGCCTTTTCCTGTTCTTCGGCGTGTGCCGGGCTTAACAGGGTGCTGAGGCTGAACATGCTGGTGAAGGCCAGCGAGGCAATTATCTTAGCGTTCATTCGTTTTCCTCAATGATGGGGATGTCAGGCAGCTTTCGCGTTCTCTTCGATGCGATTAATGCTGCGGTAGAGATGGTCAAAACGTTCGTTATCAAACTGTTGGCTGCTGCCGTCGTAGAAGACGTGCCCCTGGCGCAGGGCGACGATGCGTTCGCAGTAGCGCAGGGCGTAATCCACCTGATGCAGCGTGACGACCACGGTGATGCCGTCGTTCTGGTTGATGTCGCGCAGGGTATCCATCACGATGCGGGCGGATTCCGGGTCCAGCGAGGCGATCGGTTCGTCCGCCAGAATCACCTTCGCCTGCTGCATCAGCGCGCGGGCAATCGCCACACGCTGCTGCTGTCCGCCGGATAGGGTGGAAACGCGTTGATGGGCAAAATGCACCATGCCAACGCGGGTCAGCGCCTGTAACGCGCGTTGTTTCTGCTCGCGGGTGAACCAGCTAAAACAGGTGCGCCAGAACGGCGTGCTGCCGAGCGCGCCAATCAGCACGTTTTCCAGTACGCTCAGGCGATTCACGAGGTTGAATTGTTGGAAGATGTAGCCGGTATGGGCGCGGCTTTTGCGGATATCGCGGGCCAGACGGCCTTCGCGCTGGACAGTGCGGCCCAGCAGCTCGATATGGCTACCGACAGATTTATCGCCGGTAATCAAACCGCTTAAGTGACGTAAAAGGGTGGATTTGCCGGAACCGGACGGCCCAAGCAGAGCCACCATTTCACCATGATGAATGTTCAGATCAACCGCGTGCAGCGCCTGATGCTGATTGAAGGTTTTGGCGAGCTTCTCGACACGGATAATCGTTTGCATGATGCAGCCTCCCTAAAAAAGTGGCTCCATCGTGGCGGATTATTGTGACGATTTGGTTAATTAAAAGTGACTAACAGATGAAGAGTTACCGAGATTTCGATGACAGTGCGGGAGGGCGGGCCTCCCGGCGGGTTATTGCGTTGGTTGTTGTTTAACGACATTAATCATCCACGGCACGCCAAATTTATCGGTGACTTTGCCGAAGCCATGCGCCCAGAAAGTTTCCTGCCAGTCCATTTCGATTTTTCCGTTAGCTGCAAGGTTATCAAACCAGCGTTTTCCTTCTTCGACCTGTTGCGAATCGAGTACCAGTGTAAAGCCGGAGTAGCTGGCTTTTCCTGACGGCATGGCATCGCTCATCATGATATCGCTTCCGGCAATACGCACGTTAGCATGGGCGATGGCGGTATCAGGAAATTGCATCCCGGAAGGGCAGCCTTCGGCGCTGTCCTGCGCTGATTTCGGCATTTCCCCGAAGCTGATTTTATAGAGCAGTTCCGCGCCCAATGTGCGTTGATAATAAGCAATTGCGTCGGCACAGTTACCGGCAAAAGAGAGGTAGGGACTTAACGGCATGATGGTGACCTCAGTTAAGAGAAGCCAGTTAAGTGTAGTTCGAAATTTGTACAGATGAGAGGGAGGCCTGATAAGACGCGCGAGCGTCGCATCAGGCATCTGGCACCGTTGCCGGATGCGGCGTAAACGCCTTATCCGGCCTACGGAGGGTGCGGGAATTTGTAGGCATGATAAGACGCGCGAGCGTCGCATCAGGCAGTCGGCACCGTTGCCGGATGCGGCATAAACGCCTTATCCGGCCTACGGATCTACCGATCATGTGCCAACATTACATTGAGCAATACAATCAGTTCTTTTTCACAAACTCAGATTTCAGTTTCATCGGACCAAAACCGTCGATTTTGCAATCGATGTTATGGTCGCCTTCAACCAGGCGGATGTTTTTCACTTTGGTGCCGATCTTCAGCATCGAAGAGCTACCTTTCACCTTCAGATCTTTAATGATGGTAACGCTGTCGCCGTCAGCCAGCAGGTTGCCGTTAGCATCTTTAACGATCAGCTCGTCACTTTCCTGTGCAGGTTCTGCGTCGTTCCATTCGTAGGCACATTCCGGGCAGATGTACATGCCGTTATCTTCGTAAGTGTATTCGGAGTTGCATTTTGGGCAGTGTGGTAATGACATGTGGATTTCCTCAAAAGTCAGCGGGGCAAAAGCGCCAAAAAACGGCAGATTGCCGAAAAAGGCCGCAATTATACACAAAATCCCTGAGTTTGTCGGGGGTACTGCTGATTTTAGACGACGATCGTTTTCATTTGAAAGAGAAGGCAAAAAGAAAATAATCTTTTTGCCTCAGTTTATTATTTGAGATAAGGTTAACTTTATTCTTGTTCTTTTTTTAATTTAATTGTTTTTTATCTTTCTGACTTTTAAACGTGTCGGAAGAGACTTCGTCATTCTAATAAAAACAACAAATTAAATATAAATTATTTCCCGCAGTAATTATAAAAGCCGAAAACAGAACTAAAAAACGATCTGGCTAAATAAAAGTAATAAAATTTGCTTTAAGGAAGAACTTTCCATGTGCACACAGACAATATATGAGTTAAGTCAGGAGGCGGAACGTCTGTTACTGCTTTCCCGACAACAGTTGCAGTTGCTGGAAAAAATGCCTCTCACTGTACCTGGAGAAGTGGCGCCGCCTCTGACTTTACCCTGGAGTCAGCATAATATCGTCGAGCGCCACGCGATGCTGAATAATGAGCTGCGTAAAATTTCCCGTCTGGAAATGGTGCTGGCGATTGTCGGCACAGTGAAAGCAGGGAAATCAACCACCATTAATGCCATTGTTGGCACTGAAGTTCTTCCTAATCGCAATCGCCCTATGACTGCGCTGCCAACGCTTATTCGCCATATGCCGGGGCAAAAAGAACCCGTGCTGCATTTTTCACATGTCGCGCCAATTGACCGTTTAATCCAACAATTACAACAACGCCTGCGTGATTACGATATTAAGCATCTGACCGATCTGCTGGAAATAGATAAAGATATGCGTGAACTTATGCAGCGGATCGAAAATGGCGTCGCTTTCGAAAAATATTACCTGGGCGCCCAGCCTATTTTTCATTGTCTGAAAAGTTTGAATGATTTGGTGCGCATGGCGAAAGCGCTGGACGTTGATTTTCCTTTTTCTGCTTACGCCGCCATCGAACATATCCCAGTGATTGAAGTGGAGTTCGTTCATCTGGCGGGGCTGGAAAGTTATCCGGGGCAGTTAACATTACTGGATACTCCCGGGCCAAACGAAGCCGGGCAACCACATCTGCAAAAAATGCTTAATGAGCAGCTGGCGCGCGCTTCTGCGGTGCTGGCGGTGATGGATTATACGCAACTGAAATCGATCTCCGATGAAGAGGTGCGCGCGGCGGTTATGGCCGTCGGCAAGTCAGTACCGCTGTATGTATTGGTCAATAAATTCGATCAGCAGGATCGTAACAGCGACGATGCCGAACAGGTGCGGGCGCTGATTTCCGGGACGTTGATGAAAGGCTGTGTTACGCCAGGGCAGATATTTCCGGTATCGTCGATGTGGGGCTATCTGGCGAATCGGGCGCGCCATGAGTTAGCTAGCAGCGGCAGGTTGCCCGATCCTCAACAGCAACGCTGGGTGGAGGATTTTGCTCATGCGGCGCTCGGCAGGCGCTGGTGTAACGCGGATCTGGAGGATATCGACCATATTCGCCATGCAGTTGAGCAATTGTGGGAAGACTCGTTATTCGAACAGCCGGTGCAGGCGTTGCTTCATGCCGCGTATGCCAACGCGTCGTTGTACGCTCTGCGTTCTGCCTCGCATAAATTGTTGAATTACGCCCAGCAGGCGCGGGAGTACCTTGATTTTCGCGCCCACGGCCTGACTGTCGCCTGCGAGCTATTGCGGCAAAATATCCACCAACGCGAAGAAAATTTGCAGCTATTGCAACTCAATCAGACGCAGGTGAGCGGTGAGATTCAACATGAAATAGAGCTGGCCCTGGCATCAGCCAACGACTTTTTGCGTCAGCAGCAAGAGCAGGTGAATGCCCAGTTAGCCGTGCTGTTTCAACATGATTCGTGGCCATTAAGCGAGATTCGTACTCGCTGCGAGACACTGTTACAGACGGCACAGACCCAAATCAGCCGGGATTTCACGCTGCGTTTTGCTGAACTCGAATCCACCCTTTGCCGGGTACTAACCGATGTTATTCGTCCCATTGAACAACGGATTAAAGTGGCATTGAGTGAGTCTGGGTTTCGCCCTGGATTTGAGTTTCCTGTTTTTCGCAGCGTGGTTCCCCACTTCAATACTCGTCAGCTATTCAGCGATGCAATATCACTCCAGGAAATACCGGATGAGCAAGTCACCCGTTTAGGTGTTGTACGTGAGACTTTCTCGCGCTGGTTGAATCAACCAGACTGGGGACGGAGTAGTGATAAATCCCCGACGAAGACCGTTGATTACAGTGTGCTACAACGTACGTTAACCGAAGAAATTGACCTCTATTGCCAACAAATGGCTAAAGTTTTAGCGGTTCAGGTCGATGATTCTGTCACGGCAGGAATGAGCACATTTTTCGCTGATTTCGCTGTATGTTTGACGGAATTACACACGCGTTTACGCGAAAGTCTGGCTTTGCGACAGCAAAATGAATCCGTGGTGAAAATTATGCAGCAGCAATTGCAGCAGACTGCAACAACGCACGGCTGGATTTATACGGACTCTCAGTTGTTACGCGATGATATTCAAACTCTTTTCACGGCAGAACAGTATTGACAAAGACATTACTGGACGGCCCCGGTCGCGTGCTGGAGTCGGTTCATCCCCGCTTTTTAGTGGATCTGGCGCTGGGCGATGATACCCGTCATCCGCAAGCCCATCAGCAGCAGTTTCGTGAACGACTGATGCAGGAGATCCTTGCTCGCACACAGCTTCAGACGTGGGCGAATGCCGGAATGTTAAATGCGCCGCTTAGTCTACGCCTGGCATTGGTGGAAAAACTGGCGGCAATGCTTGACCCCGGTCATCTGGCGTTGACACAGATCGCACAATATCTGGCGTTACTGCAAAAAAGGGATCTCCGCCCACAATCCGCTTTCCCGGAACTCCAGCAGCAAATTACCGCTTTATATGAGTGGTTTTCCGCTCGTTGTCACTGGAAGGAAAAAGCCTTAACGCAACGAGGGTTACTGGTGCAGGCGGGCGAACAGAGCGAGCAAATTTTTACTCGCTGGCATGCCGGTGCGTATGACAGTTGGTCGCTGCCTGGACGTTGTTTCATCGTTCTGGAAGAACTGCGTTGGGGGGCGTTTGGCGATGCCTGCCGTCTGGGAAGTCCGCAAGCGGCAGCGTTGTTGCTTGGTGATTTGCGCGTAAAAGCGACGCAATATCTGGCTGAAAGTATCAACGCAGCACCGACTACTCGTCATTATTACCACCAGTGGTTCACATCACCCACAGCTCTAAGCGGTGGTGATCATGCTGACTTTTTAGGTTGGTTGGGTAAGTGGTCCGATGCAGATAAACAGCCCGTTTGCTGGTCGGTGACCCAACGTTGGCAAACTGTCGCGGTAGGGATGCCACGGCTCTGTTCAGCACAACGTCTGGTGGAGGCCATGGTCGAGGAAATCTTCTCTGTAAATCACGTGTAAATAATCAGTTACATTGGGGAGTGTTTAACGAAATTCATATGTGAAGTTGATCACAAATTTAAACGCTGGTAGGGTAAAAAGGTCATTAACTGCCCAATTCAGGCGTCAACTGGTTTGGTTGTACAATTCTTAATCGGAACGTGTAAGTAAACCCGCTACGCTTGTTACAGAGATTGCACCCTGCAATTCCCGCTTCCCTTTTGCGGGCGCCACGTTATTTGCCTGACGTGTGCGGAAATGGGCTTACTCTGCGAGGAAAGCTATGCTGAAAAGGAAAAAAGTAAAACCGATTACCCTTCGTGACGTCACTATTATTGATGACGGTAAACTGCGCAAAGCCATTACCGCAGCATCGCTGGGTAATGCAATGGAATGGTTCGATTTTGGTGTTTATGGTTTTGTTGCCTACGCATTAGGTAAGGTCTTTTTCCCGGGGGCTGACCCCAGCGTGCAGATGGTTGCTGCACTCGCCACCTTCTCCGTTCCCTTTCTGATTCGACCGCTTGGCGGGCTCTTCTTCGGTATGTTGGGCGATAAATATGGTCGCCAGAAGATCCTTGCGATCACCATTGTGATTATGTCGATCAGTACGTTCTGTATTGGCTTAATACCGTCCTATGCCTCTATTGGTATTTGGGCACCGATTCTGTTGTTGATCTGTAAGATGGCGCAAGGATTCTCGGTGGGGGGCGAATATACCGGGGCGTCGATATTTGTTGCGGAATACTCCCCTGACCGTAAACGCGGCTTTATGGGCAGTTGGCTGGATTTCGGCTCTATTGCCGGGTTTGTGCTGGGTGCGGGCGTGGTGGTGTTAATTTCGACCATCGTCGGTGAAGAAAACTTCCTCGACTGGGGCTGGCGTATTCCGTTCTTTATCGCTCTGCCTTTAGGGATTATCGGGCTTTACTTGCGCCATGCGCTGGAAGAGACGCCTGCTTTCCAGCAACACGTTGAGAAACTGGAGCAGGGCGACCGGGAAGGTCTGCAGGATGGTCCGAAAGTCTCGTTTAAAGAGATTGCCACCAAACACTGGCGCAGTCTGTTGACGTGTATTGGCCTGGTGATTGCCACCAACGTCACTTACTACATGCTGCTGACCTATATGCCGAGTTATTTGTCGCATAACCTGCACTACTCCGAAGACCACGGAGTGCTGATTATTATCGCCATTATGATCGGTATGCTGTTTGTGCAACCGGTGATGGGCTTGCTAAGTGACCGTTTTGGCCGTCGTCCGTTTGTGATCCTCGGTAGTGTTGCGCTGTTTGCGCTGGCGATCCCGGCGTTCATCCTGATTAACAGTAATATCATCGGCCTGATTTTCGCCGGGTTGTTGATGCTGGCAGTGATCCTTAACTGCTTTACGGGTGTTATGGCCTCAACGCTGCCAGCGATGTTCCCGACGCATATCCGTTACAGCGCGCTGGCGGCGGCATTTAATATTTCGGTGCTGATTGCCGGTCTGACGCCAACGCTGGCGGCCTGGCTGGTCGAAAGCTCGCAGGATCTGATGATGCCCGCCTATTATCTGATGGTCGTGGCGGTGGTTGGTTTAATCACCGGCGTAACCATGAAAGAGACGGCGAATCAGCCATTGAAAGGTGCGACGCCAGCGGCGTCAGATTTACAGGAAGCGAAGGAAATTCTTGTCGAGCATTACGATAATATTGAGCAAAAAATCGAGGATATTGACCACGAGATTGCCGATTTGCAGGCGAAACGTTCTCGCCTGGTGCAGCAACATCCGCGTATTGATGAGTAATCTGAAATGGATGGCCTGCTGCGACGCTGTCTTATCAGGCCTACAACCGAACTCTTAAGGTTCACTTAATCTCTGGCGCGCATACTCTCCTCCAGGTTAACGGAGGAGAGTGCAATGAAAAACCGTATTTATGAACGTTTAACTACCGTGTTCAGCGTGCTGGTAGTCAGCAGCTTTCTCTATATCTGGTTTGCCACGTACTGATCTTTCTTCAGCCGTACCCAGGCACGCGTGCCGGAGGTTTCTTCCCGGTTTTGCAGGAAAAACTGCCCGTGATGTAACTGCGTGATGCGGCTGACAATACTTAATCCCAGACCAATTCCGCCATAACGGCTGTCCATTCGTACAAACGCTTTGCTTAACTCCCCGCATTTACTCTCATCAATACCTGGCCCTTCATCTTCAACCGCCATTACCGCACCGCCATCTTCTTGCAGCTTAATCATGATGTTGCTGCCTTGTGGGCTGTAACGATGGGCGTTTTCTACCAGGTTTCGCAATAGCATCCGCAACAGGGTTGCATCACCCTGAACGGTGATGTCGGCGGCGCTTTCTGGCAACAGCAAGGTTTGCTGACGCTGGTCGAGCATGGTACTTAACTCGTCATACGAGGGCAGAATGACATCTTCCAGCAGTTTTACATGCTGATAATTACCGGATGAAAATGACTGACCCGCACGCGCCAGTTGTAACAACTGGGAGACGCTCTCCATCATCTGATCAAGCCGCGCCACTAACGGCGCTACATCAATGTGATGCGTTTTCGCCAGCAACTCCAGATGCAAACGTACCCCCGCCAGCGGCGTTCGCAGTTCGTGAGCGACGTCAGCGGTAAACAAGCGTTCGTTATCCAGCGTGCTGGTCAGGCGAGATACCAGATCGTTCAAAGCCGAAACCACCGATTCGATTTCGAGGGTGGCACTGTGAATGGCAATGGGCGTTAAGTTGTCGGCGGTACGCGCTTCCAGCTCTTTTTGCAACTCCGCCAGCGGACGGGTGATGCGCCGTACCGCCTGATAGCAGATGAATAGCGTCAGGCTGACCATAAACACGCCGGGGACAATCAGGCTGGCAACCGCTTCGCGGATCTCACGCATGATGTGGCGGTCGTTGTTGCGATTGTCGCGTAACGCCTGCTCAAATAGCTGAATCTGCTCGGTACTTTCATGCCATAGCCAGAAGACGCTGATCAGTTCAAACACCAGCAGAATGGCCCCGATGGTCAATATCAGCCGCTGGCGCAGCGATATTGGCCGACGCAGAAAACGCATCAGATTCAATTAGTTCTCCTCATTTACGACCAGCATATAGCCAAAACCGCGTACGGTGCGGATGCGCGACTTGCCCACTTTGTCGCGCAGGTTGTGAATATGCACTTCCAGGGTGTTGGTCGAGGGTTCGTTGTCCCAGTTATAGATGTCGTTGTAGAGAATTTCCCGATGCACGGGGCTGCCTGCCTTGAGCATCAACCGTGACAGCAGAGCATATTCTTTCGGCGTCAGAATCAGTTCTTCACCGCCCATCCATACCTGACGGCGACCCATATTCAGCGTCAGGTTGCCAACAATCAACTCGCTTTCGCCCTGATTATTATGGCGTCGCAGCAGGGCGCGAATGCGGGCGTGTAACTCTTCCAGCGCAAAAGGCTTCACCAGATAGTCGTCAGCCCCGACATCCAGCCCGGCGATTTTGTCGGTCAGAGTGTCGCGGGCGGTGAGGATCAGCACCGGCAGGGTGTATTTTTTCTGCCGGATGCGGGCGAGAAAATGCAGCCCGTCTTCGTCAGGTAAACCTAAATCCAGCACCACCAGACTGTAATGACCAGCTTCCAGGCTTTGTTCCGCCATCCGTGCGGTTGTGACGCCATCACAGGCGTAGCCTTCCGTTTGCGCCGCCAGAATCAATCCCTGCAATAACAGTGTATCGTCTTCAACAATTAGAATTTTCATTCAGTCGTTCTCCTGCAAGTTTGCAGAATATCATCCGCAGCCTGGTAATACTTCGTCTCAACACCGGTTAATCCCAACAGCGTTGAGAATAAATTGTCTTGTGAATAGTGCTGCGTTTGCGCCTGTTTTTGCAGGCAGTTCTGGTCAACCTGATACCGCTTTTGATAATCCTCCGACAGCCACAGCAGCATTGGCACCTGTTTTTGGCTATCCGGGGCGATGGCATAAGGCAGGCCGTGCAGATAGATGCCATTTTCACCTAACGATTCACCGTGATCAGAAAGATAAACCAGGCTGGTGGTAAATTTATCCTGATGTTCTTTCAGCAGATTAATCGCTTTATCAACAATATAGTCGACGTAGACCAGCGTGTTGTCGTAAGTGTTCACCAGTTGTTCTTTCGTGCAGGTTTGGATCTCGTTGGTGTCGCAAGTAGGGGTAAATTTCCTGAACTGCGGCGGATAACGGTTGTAATAGGTCGGGCCGTGGCTGCCGATGGTGTGTAATACAATCACGCCATCACCTTGCAGATTATTGATGTACTCTTCCAGCCCGTGGAACAGCACCTCGTCATAGCATTCGCCGTTGATGCACTGACCAGGCAAGTTCAGCGCAGTGACGTTCTGGTGAGGCACGCGGTCGCAGACGCCTTTGCAGCCGCCATCGTTGTCATTCCAAAGCACGTTGATACCCGCCCGCTGAATGATATCCAGCACGCCTTCCTGGTGTTGTGCCAGCTCTTCTTTGTAATGCTCGCGCGGCATATCCGAGAACATGCACGGTACAGAAACAGCCGTTGCTGTGCCGCAAGACGCGGTATTGGGGAAATAGACCACGTTATCTTTCGCCAGCCGTGGGTTAGTTTCACGCGGGTAACCGTTGAGCGAGAAGTTCTCCGCCCGCGAAGTTTCGCCGACGATCAAAATGGTCAGATTTTTACGTTTTTCATTTTGCATTAACGGGTTGCGGTGAGCATCCTCACCAATGCGCACCAGCGGCAGATTTGCCAGTCGCTGGTGGGAATACCATGACCAGCTGGCGACAATGCTGTTAGACGGGCTTAAGGATTTCACCAGCTGTTTGTTGTTGCGAAACAGCGAGGCGTAGTCTTTATAAAACAGCGCGGCGACCAGCAGAATCAGCAGCACAGAAATCAGGATATTAGCCCCACGGAAAAGAACGCTGCGCAGGCGCGAGTTGGCGGGTTTAATTTTAATCCAGCAGGCTATCAGCGCCGCAAGTACGCCGCTTAACCCCAGCGTTAATAACATTTGTGGTGTCATCAGCGCATAACTTTCTGCCGGAGTGGTATCAATAATATTGGCAATCATCGAGCGGTCGATGACGATGCCATAGGTCATGATGAAATATTGCGCCGACGCGCCGACCAGAATAAACAGGCACGCCAGCGGGCGATTAAGCCATAAGAAAGAGCCTAGCGTCAGAACAATATTCATCACACTAAACGCGACGACTGGCATTGATAAGAAAACCAGTACGTTATGCAGCGAATCCAGCGGTAACGCCTGCAATACTTGTTTAAAAAAGGCAATATTCAGGCAGATAGAGATATAAAAAGCAGCCAGCAATAGCCAGGCGAGTAAATTCAAAGAGGGTCTTTTTAGAAGGCGCTTCAACATCACGGTGTTTCCATCGAACAAAGTGCGCATATGTTCGCAAAGCAAAGTTAAGCCAACCTTAAGTTCTTAAGGTTGGCTTATGCGTGTGCTGGATTAAGGGGGACTTAATCTTTACTGATCGGTGCATCTAAAGGATAGGGGTTTTTATGCATCCGGTTGTAGTTCAGCGCATACATGGCTGTGATTACCATCAGAGTGACGAATGACCACATGACCTCTTGTGCGCCAGAACCGACCACCGCCCAGATACAGTAAAGGAAGGCGATAGTCGTGATGGTCAGGTACGCCGGGCGCGCTTTGCCAAAGTGACCGTGACCTAAAAGCAGTAAAGCGGCACAGGTGTAAAGATAAGGCACGAGGGTAAAGATTACCGATACGGAAGACACCAGACCAAACTCTTTGGTGGCGTTTGGCGAGATGCTACTGAACTGGAAGATAGTCATCAGAATACCAACGATAATCAACCCGGCAACCGGGGTACCCGCTTTGTTAACGCGGGCAAAAATGGGGGGGAACAGGCCGTCATCGGCAGCCGCTTTCGCCGTTTGCCCGGCCAGTAGTGTCCAGCCGCCCAGCGAGCCTAAGCAACCTGCCGCTGCGCAGAAGGAGACAATGGCCCCAGCGGTATCACCCAGCGCCATCCGCGCTGCATCGCCAAAAGGTGAGGCGGAAACGCGCAGCGCGGCATTAGGGATCATCCCCATAATTGCCGTGGTCGAGAGTACATAGCAGACGGCGGCAATCAACACCCCGCCAATGGTGGCGATAGGCACGTTGCGTTTCGGGTTTTTCACTACGCCCGCCGCAACGGAAGCACTTTCTACCCCGATAAACGACCACAACGTGACGTTTAAGGTACTTTGAATCGCACCGAAAGTACCCTGACCACTCACGTTCCAGGCTGCCATATACGTTTCACTGTGGAACCAGAACCAGCCGAATACTGCAATTCCGACAATGGGGATCAGCGCCAGCACAGTGGCGACAGCCTGCACGCGGGTGATCATTTTTGGACCGACGATATTAAGCAGAACGAAGATCCACAGCACCACCACACAGGTGATGGTTAATACCAACGGATCTTTGAGGATAGGGAAGAAGTAGCTTAAATACCCCACGCCAATGACCACCATAGCAATATTGCCGATCCAGCAGGCCAGCCAGTAGAGAACGTTTGTTTGATACCCGAGGAAAGGGCCAAAGCAGCGGCGCGCGTAGGCATATGAACCGCCAGGGCTGGGATCAAGGAAAGACATTTTGGCGTAGACCATCGACAAAGCCAGCGCACCGATAATCGTCACCAACCAACCATATATGGCTATCCCGCCTGTCGAGGCCAGGTTTGCAGGTAACAGAAAAACCCCTGACCCCATAATATTCCCCGACACCATCAGGGTGACGGGGATTAAGCCCACTTTGTGAGCGTCAGCATCCGAAGACATAATTAAACTCCTGCGAAGGCGAGCTTCGTGACAATAAATTACGTCATATCATACGCCTACACTCGCGCGTTGAATTATCCTCAACCGGGTTATCGCTGATGCTGTTATTAATATAGCTCTTCGTTCAGGTTATAAATCAGGCGACAGAATGTTCTCTGTGCTGACTAACATAATGGAGAGGCGTCATACCATAGAAGTCTTTAAATACAGATATAAAATAGGAAGTGCTGTTGTAGCCGCAGGATTGTGATACCTGTGAGATATTTTTGCCGTCCATCATTAATTCATTTACGGCATAACGCATACGGCAGGTGGTGATTATTTGGCTATAACTGGTGTTTTCACTTTTCAGTTTTTTCTTTAACAGGCTGGGGCTTAGACATAAACAGCTGGCTACCATACTAAGATTCCAGTCTTTATGAATATCGCTTTCAATTATTTGATAAACGCTATCACTTACACAATTACGTAACATATACATCATAAGAGAAAGGAATTTTTTACTGTCGAGAAAGCGTGATAGCACAGTGAATAATAATGCACGAGTGCGTTCTTTTTCTGACTCTGTTTCAGCGGGCATCATGCTATGTTGAGCAGCGACGCGAAAGAGGTCCAGTGTCAGGCATGGTAAGGCCAGGACTGGGGTGGCGCTTCGTTGCCAGACGGGTATTTTTGAGAGATCTTTATTCAGAAAACGGAGGTAATCTTTGATGATGTTATGACTAATATGCGCAACCAAAGTGTTATTAAGTGAGGAGACATCAATAATATTATTTTCACAACTTAATAACGCCATGTGGTTAGCCTTCAGGCTTATAGGTTCTTTCCCATTCACCCTTAACCAGACATCTTTTTCAGTCAATAAAACAATACAAGGTTGGTCGCTGCAAATCCTCATACATGTACTCCTGAATGCAAATAAAAGACCCGTTTTCGCCAGGAAGAGCGATACGGGGAAATGGTTATATAATTGTATGACGAATCAAAACATGCATAAAAATAACGTGTTTTACTAATATTACAAATTTTTATAGTAATTTCTCATGTACAAAAAATTTTACATGCTGAAAAAGTGTAAATAACAGGCAAAAAAAAGCGCGGGGTGGGACCGCGCAAAAAGTATGACATTTTTGTTTGCAGCAATTTTTATGAAAACGTTGCCATACTCAAAAGGCCTCAGGCCAGGCGGCATAATGTTATTTAAACAATTACGCCTTCAGCGGAATAGTGGTTACGCTTTCACACACATCACATGGTAAATACCGTCAATAATTTCGGTACCTTCAGTTTCGTGTTCGAAACCAGGGAAATGATGATCCCAGGATTGTAGTGAGCGTAAATAGCTTACCTGCGGACTGTTTTTATCGCCGAAGTTTTCGCCAGAGAGCAGCATTGGGATTCCTGGCGGATACGGGATGACAGAGTTCGCCGCAATACGTCCCGGCAGGTTTTCAATGGATACCAGTTCGACGTTGTTATCGACAATCGCGTTGTAGGCTTCACGCGGGGTGATTTCAGCCACCGGCAGGCCAGAATAGGCTTCGTTCAACCGTGCGCCTGGGTTGTTTTCTTTCAGCCAGGCAAACATTTTGTCACCCAGATCGTGAATACCCATATTCGCGTAAGTGTCAGGATATTGTTCAGCAAGTTCTGGCATCACCTGCGCCAGCGGTGTATTAGCATCGTAGTGGCGTTTGAAAGAGCAAAGTGTGTTAACCAGAGTTCCCCATTTCCCACGGGTTACGCCCATAGAGAACAGGAACATAATCTGGAAGTCAGTGGTGCGGGTTGGCACAATGCCGTGACGACCAAGCCAGGCGGTGACCAGTGCGGCAGGTACGCCAGTCTCTTCCAGTTCGCCGTCTTCTCCCATCCCCGGTGCGAGGATGCTGACTTTAATCGGGTCGAGCATGCTCCAGTTGTCCGGGATATCTTTAAAGCCGTGCCAGCTTTCGCCTGGGTGCATTACCCAGCAGTCCTGAACGGTGGTCAGCAGTTTGCTCGGCGCGTCGGCAAAGTCATAGGTTTTGCCAGTTTCCGGGTCGGTAACCACTTCTTTATTCCACGGTTTAAAGAACCAGTTTCCTTCGTCGGTAAATTCTTTATACAACCGCGCCATTGCCTGACGGAAATCGACCGCTTCGTCGATCACTTCCTGCGTCAGAGACTGGCCGCTGTTGCCGTCCATCATCGATACTGCCACATCGTTTGATGCGCAGATGGCATACAACGGGGAAGTGGTGGCATGCATCATATATGCCTGATTAAAGCGCGAGAAGTTGACAGCCCCACGGCCTTCGCGCACATGAATGTAAGACGCCTGCGACAGCGCATTCAGCAGTTTGTGAGTGGAGTGGGTAGCGAACACGGTTGGGCCGTTATGATCGCCAGGTTCACCGCGCATGGCATAGTGATCGGCATAGATCGGATTAAAGCGCGCATAACCGTACCAGGCTTCGTCGAAGTGCAGACGATCGGAGGTTTTTTCCAGCAGAATCTGCGCTTCTTTGGCGTTATAACACACGCCGTCGTAGGTGCAGTTGGTGACCACGCAGTAAGAGGGTTTTTGCCCAACTTTATCTTTGGTCAGCGGGCTTTCGCTGATTTTCTTCTGTAAAGTTTCAGGCTGCATTTCCTGCGGGTAGATTGGCCCGATAATGCCGTAGCGGTTGCGGCTTGGCACCATGTAGACGGGTTTCGCGCCAGTCAGCATTAAGCCTTGTTCGATGGATTTGTGGCAGTTACGGTCAACGACCACCACATCGTTATCGGTCATGCAAGCCTGCATGATGGTGCGGTTAGAGCCGGAAGTTCCGACGACGACTGACCAGGAACGATCGGCGCCAAATACGCGCGCGGCATATTTTTCACTTTCGCCAAATGCGCCAGTATGGTCAAGTAAAGAACCGAGGGAAGTTCTTTCGATGCCCATGTCGGTACGGAACAGATTTTCACCATAATAGTCATGGTAGAAACGCCCGGCTGGCGTTTTGGTGAAGCCAACGCCGCCCTGGTGGCCCGGTGCAGCCCAGGAATACTCGTGGATGTCGCTATATTTCATCAGCGCGCTGAACAGTGGCGGCAACAGTTGCTGGCGGTAGCGGGTCATCGCGGCAACGGCGCGTCCGGCGATAAAGTCGGCGGTATCTTCCAGAATCCAGGCGAATTCATCGACAAGCTCCAGCAGGTCGCGATCCATTGCGGCGAGGGCTTTTTCCCGATCGCCTAACAGGAATACCGGCACATTTTGCTGGCGTTCGTGAAGCTTACCGATCAATTCTCTGACGTTTTGATGTTCGTCCGGATGTTCCATTTGATAGCTGAACATCAGACAATCAATGGCCTCATTTGAAGAGAGAATGGCAAAGCCGTCATCAAATGAGGTTGATTTAATGACAGTGACATTTTGCTGGCTTAAGGCATTCGCCAGACGCTCAACGGCGTTACCGACCCAGGTGTCCTGATGGAGAAACTCGCTTTCAACAATTAATACTTTCATCATTGCTTACCCGGTTATGAAGGAATCTTCGTTGCGGGCAAGTATCTTCTGGGTATTTCAGGCTGTAAAGCGAGTAAAAAACAGTCGCTTTTGTTTTTTTATTTTTATAAACAAACAATTACATTGATTTCTAAAGTTGTTTTCACTGCTTATTATCGACAGCTAAACTATTTTTTTGGCTGATACTGATATCATCTTTATCCGGGAAGCGTCTGGCGGTGTTGTTGGCTAAGTTTGCGGTATTTTTGCGGCGACATGCCGACATATTTGCCGAACGTGCTGTAAAAGCGGCTGCTCGAACGAAAGCCTGCTGTCAGGGCAATATCGAGAATACTTTTATCGGTATCGCTCAGTAACGCGCGAACGTGGTTGATGCGCATCGCCGTAATGTACTGTTTCATCGTCAATTGCATGACCCGCTGGAAGATCCCCATCGCATAGTTGGCGTTAAGTTTGACGTGCTCGGCCACGTCGTTGATGGTTAGCGCTTGATCATAGTTTTCTGCAATAAAGCCCAACATCTGGCTGACATAAAACTGTGCATGACGCGAGACGCTGTTTTTGTGCGTAGGCGAGGTTTTATTGACCAGAACCGGCTCCCAGCCAGAGAGACTAAATCGCTTGAGCATCAGGCCAATTTCATCAATAGCAAGTTGGCGAATTTGCTCGTTTGGGCTGTTGAGTTCCTGCTGCCAGCGACGCACTTCAAACGGACTAAGCTGCTGTGTCGCCAGTGATTTGATCACCATACCGTGAGTGACGTGGTTTATAAGGTCTTTATCCAGCGGCCAGGAGAGAAACAGATGCATCGGCAGATTAAAAATCGCCATGCTCTGACAGGTTCCGGTATCTGTTAGTTGGTGCGGTGTACAGGCCCAGAACAGTGTGATATGCCCCTGGTTGATCTTCACTTTTTCATTGTTGATCAGATATTCCACATCGCCATCGAAAGGCACATTCACTTCGACCTGACCATGCCAGTGGCTGGTGGGCATGATATGCGGTGCGCGAAACTCAATCTCCATTCGCTGATATTCTGAGTACAGTGATAGCGGGCTGCGGGTCTGCTTTTCATCGCTGCTACACATAAAGTTATCAGTATTCATGGATGGCTCTCTTTCCTGGATTATCAGAATTATGGCATGAGTGGGGGAGGATGACTGCGAATGGGAGCACGGTTTTCACCCTCTTCCCAGAGGGATGCGGGGACCGTCCGAGCATAAGGAGGCCGAAATCTCTGCTTTTCAGTTAATTTATTCCCATAAACTCAGATTTACTGATGCTTCACTCAGGATCTGAGTTTATGGGAATGCTCGACGGGGAAGCCGGAAGTTTTCTGTGGTATCGCCTGCCATGATGAAGACATTCAAGTAAGCCTGGAGATCTGAATGATGTCTGCACCCAAAATTACATTTATCGGCGCTGGTTCGACAATTTTCGTTAAAAATATTCTTGGTGATGTGTTTCACCGTGAGGCGCTGAAAACGGCGCATATCGCTCTGATGGACATTGATCCCACACGGCTGGAAGAGTCGCACATTGTGGTGCGCAAGCTGATGGATTCAGCAGGGGCCAGCGGCAAAATCACCTGCCACAGCGAACAGAAAGAAGCCTTACAGGGCGCCGATTTTGTGGTGGTGGCGTTTCAGATTGGCGGTTATGAACCCTGCACAGTGACTGATTTTGAGGTCTGTAAGCGCCACGGTCTGGAACAAACCATTGCCGATACGCTGGGGCCGGGCGGCATTATGCGTGCGCTACGTACCATTCCGCACTTGTGGCAGATTTGCGAGGACATGACGGAAGTTTGCCCCGATGCCACCATGCTCAATTACGTTAACCCGATGGCGATGAATACCTGGGCGATGTATGCCCGCTATCCGCATATCAAACAGGTGGGGCTGTGCCATTCGGTGCAGGGAACGGCGGAAGAGCTGGCCCGCGACCTGAATATCGATCCGTCCACGCTGCGTTATCGTTGCGCTGGTATCAACCATATGGCGTTCTACCTGGAGCTGGAGCGCAAAACCGCAGACGGCAGTTACGTGAATCTCTACCCGGAACTGCTGGCAGCGTATGACGCAGGCCAGGCACCGAAACCGAATATTCATGGTAATACTCGCTGCCAGAATATTGTGCGCTATGAAATGTTCAAAAAACTGGGCTACTTCGTCACGGAGTCGTCAGAACATTTTGCCGAATATACGCCGTGGTTTATTAAGCCAGGTCGTGAGGATTTGATTGAGCGTTATAAAGTGCCGCTGGATGAGTACCCGAAACGCTGTGTTGAACAGTTGGCGAACTGGCATAAAGAGCTGGAAGAGTATAAAAACGCCTCCCGGATTGATATTAAACCGTCACGGGAATATGCCAGCACGATTATGAACGCTATCTGGACCGGCGAGCCGAGTGTGATTTACGGCAACGTCCGTAACGATGGATTGATTGATAACCTGCCACAAGGATGCTGCGTGGAAGTGGCCTGTCTGGTTGACGCCAATGGTATTCAGCCAACCAAAGTTGGTGCACTGCCTTCGCATCTGGCTGCCCTGATGCAAACCAACATCAACGTACAAACGCTGCTGACCGAAGCCATTCTCACCGAAAATCGTGACCGTGTTTACCACGCCGCAATGATGGACCCGCACACCGCCGCCGTGCTGGGCATTGACGAAATTTATGCCCTGGTTGACGACCTGATTACCGCTCACGGCGACTGGCTACCTGGCTGGTTGCACCGCTAAGGTGTAATCGCTTCCGGCGCTCTGGTGATTAAGCCATAGCGCCGTAACTGGCGGCAGTGAAGACGAGCGAGCAATATCACTGTCGTTAATGCGCCAAGCAACGCACAGAACATATCGGATTGCGTGTCCCACTGGTCGCCCTGCGTACCGAGAAAATCATCCGCTCCCTGGCCCATCGCCAGTGCCGCCCACCACTCGATCAACTCATACATGGCGCTTATCGCCAGCGCTACGCAGCAGACCAGGAACGCCACCATTTTACGTCCGCGCACGTACATCCCGCGCACGAGAATTTCTCGTGCCACCAGTGCAGGCACCAGCCCCTGGAAAAAATGCCCCAGCTTGTCATACGGATTACGGCTCAACCCTAACCATTCCTGCACCTCAAAACCGATGGGGACTTTCGCGTAAGTGTACTGCCCGCCGACCATCAGGATGATGGCGTGAAAGAAGATGAGCGTATAGAGCAGCGGCGTTAACGGGTAACGTCTGGCGGTGGCAAGCAGTAGCGGCACCACAATAATCACTGGTGTCACTTCCATCAGCCAGGTGAGTTTGTCATGGGCCGAAATGCCGGTATAAATCAGGATTAACGTGAGCGCCAGTGCGCCGGTGTTAAGAATTAACGGCTTGAGTGTGCGGATCATGGTGAGTTCGCAAGTCAGGGAAAATACTGACTATTCACCAGCAAGCGTGAAATTACAATCGCAAAAGAGGTGGCCCAGGGGGATCACCTGGCAGCATGCTGCCAGGCGCTGGGCCGAAGAGGTTACTTAGTGCAGTTCGCGCACTGTTTGTTGACGATCTGCTGGAAGAAGTCGTTGCCTTTGTCATCGACCAGGATAAACGCCGGGAAATCTTCTACTTCGATTTTCCAGATAGCTTCCATACCCAGCTCCGGATAAGCAACGCATTCCAGATGCTTGATGCTCTGCTGCGCCAGTACCGCCGCCGGACCACCGATGCTACCGAGGTAGAAGCCGCCGTGTTTATGACACGCGTCGGTAACCTGCTGACTGCGGTTACCTTTCGCCAGCATGATCATGCTGCCGCCGTGGGATTGCAGCAGATCCACGTAGGAGTCCATACGACCTGCGGTGGTTGGGCCAAGTGAACCTGATGGATAACCGGCAGGCGTTTTCGCCGGACCCGCGTAGTAGATCGGGTGATCTTTGATGTACTGCGGCAGTTCTTTACCGGCATCAATCAGCTCTTTCAGCTTGGCGTGTGCAATATCGCGACCCACGATAATGGTGCCGGTGAGCGACAAACGAGTGGAAACCGGATATTGCGAAAGCTGGGCGAGAATCTCTTTCATCGGGCGGTTAAGGTCAACTTTCACCGCTTCGCCTTCACCCGCCTGGCGCAGTTCTTCCGGAATGTACTGGCCTGGGTTGTGTTCCAGTTTTTCGATCCAGATACCTTCGCGGTTAATTTTCGCTTTGATGTTACGGTCAGCGGAACAGGAAACGCCCATACCGACCGGGCAGGAAGCGCCGTGACGTGGCAGGCGGATTACGCGGATATCGTGAGCAAAATATTTACCGCCAAACTGCGCGCCAAGACCGAGTTTCTGGGCCTCTTCCAGCAGTTCCTGTTCCAGCTGGACATCGCGGAACGCCTGACCATGTTCGTTCCCTTCCGTCGGCAGTTCATCGTAATAGTGAGCGCTTGCTAACTTGACGGTTTTCAGGTTGGTTTCCGCAGAAGTGCCGCCAATCACAAACGCGATATGGTACGGCGGGCAGGCTGCGGTACCGAGGGTGCGCATTTTCTCGACGAGGAAGTTTTTCAGTTTACCCGGAGTCAGCAGGGCTTTAGTTTCCTGATAGAGATACGTTTTGTTGGCAGAACCGCCGCCTTTGGCGACGCAGAGGAATTTATATTCATCGCCATCTACCGCGTACAGGTCGATTTGCGCAGGCAGGTTAGTGCCAGTGTTGACCTCTTTGTACATGTCCAGCGGCGCGTTCTGTGAATAGCGCAGGTTATCTTCGATATAGGTGTTATAGACGCCTTTCGACAGCGCTTCTTCATCACCACCGCCGGTCCATACGCGCTGACCTTTTTTACCAACAATGATCGCGGTGCCGGTATCCTGGCAGGTCGGTAGCACGCCTTTGGCGGCGATTTCGGAGTTTCTCAAGAATTGCAGCGCCACGTATTTATCGTTCTCGCTGGCTTCTGGGTCGTGAAGAATAGAAGCAACCTGTTTCTGGTGTGCCGGGCGGAGCATGAAAGAGGCGTCGTGGAAGGCTTGCTGCGCCAGCAGGGTCAGGGCTTCTGGTTCCACTTTCAGGATGGTTTCGCCATTGAATTCGGCAACGCTAACGTAATCGGAAGTGAGCAGATAGTATTCGGTGTTGTCTTTCCCCATCGGGAAAGGCGCCTGGTAGATAAAGGGTTTGTTTGACATAGCTTCCAGCCTGTAACTCTGTATTTGTTATACGAAAATGGCGTGCCGCACAGCGACGGGCGGCACGCAAAGTGCATTTATAAGAACCCGTACATCGCGGCGAAGATCCAGCCAAAGACGCAAGATACGCTCACGCCAATCAACCCTGGCAGAATAAAGCTGTGGTTGATGACGAAGCGACCGATGTGGGTGGTGCCGGAACGGTCAAACTGAATCGCTGCCAGATCGCTTGGATAGGTCGGCAGGATGTAATAACCGTAGCAAGCCGGTGCTGAAGCCACGATGTAAGCCGGGTCAACGCCAATCGCCAGTGCGACAGGAACAATCGCCGCCAGCGCCGCGGCCTGGGAGTTTACAAACTTGGAAACCAGCAGCAGAACAATGGCATAGGCCCACGGATACTCTTTCACCATTTCGCCCAGTACGCCCTGAATTTCAGACATATGCGCACCGAACATGGTTTCTGCCATCCATGCGATACCGTACACCGCCACGATGGCGATCATACCGGAACGGAAGACTTCGTTTTTTGAGATAGACGCGGGATTGGTTTTGGTCAGGATAATAATCAGTGCGCCGGTTAGCAGCATAAACATTTGAATAACCAGCACCATCGACAGCGGTTTGCCGCCGAAGGACGGACGCAGGTCCGAATCAGCACCGAGAAGTGCGACCACGGCAATTGCCCCGAGGAAGATCCACATTGCCAGCCAGTTGCTTTTCGGCAGTTTTTTATCCAGCAGCGTCGCGGTGTCACCGTAAACGTACTCACGGTTTTCCGGTACGGAGATGAATTTCTGGAACTCTTCGTCTTTATCCAGATCTTTACCGCGGAACCAGCTGAAGATACCGATCGCCAGGATACCGAGTAACGTCGATGGAATGGTGATTGCCAGCAGGTCGAGGAACTCAAGGTGACGACCATCAAAGGTAACGTTACCCAGCATCGCGACCAGTGACACTACCGCAACCGACACCGGACTGGCGATAATCCCCATCTGTGCACCGATAGAGCTTGCCGCCATCGGACGTTCCGGACGGATATTGTTCTTAATTGCCACGTCGTAGATGATTGGCAGGATGGTGTAAACCACGTGACCTGTACCGCAAAGAATGGTCAGCGTACAGGTAACAAACGGCGCGACAATGGAGACATATTTCGGATTGCGGCGCAGCAGTTTCTCGGCAATTTGCAGCATGACGTCAAGGCCGCCCGAGGCTTGCAACGTGGCCGATGCCGCCACCACCGCGATGATAACCAACATAACATCAACCGGTGGTTTACCTGGCTGAAGATGGAAGACGAATACCAGAATGACGAGGCCGATACCGCCTAATAAACCTAGCGCGATACCGCCCTTTCTGGCGCCATAGAACAGACATATCAATATTATGATAAGTTGGATAGTAAATAGCATTTGTGAACCCTCGCGATAATCCCATTTAAATTTCTACTGAATAGAACGCAGTCTCGTTCTGTTTGTATGAACTTTTTTCAGAGCCTGACTAATATCCTTTTGGTCGTTACTGGCCTGAGTAATTACTTCACAGTGAATATTGGCTGATTCAGGCAGCAATAAATTAATACACTGTGATAAGCGACTTTTTCAGAGAAAAATACTCTCTGGCGATGGGGTTATAGTTTGTGCTGCGCAGATGTTAATAGTTTGTTTCCTACTATCTTATTGATATTTATTGGTATATTTTTTGTTCTAATGGCGGTTATAGATTATTCTGATCTACCCATTTATGGGTAAAAATACACATAATGCGGGTGACATAATAGTTAATTAACTTTTGTTAGCGTTTTGAAATTAAAAACACTATTTATCCTAAAGAATATTAAATCGATGAAATGAGAAGGGGATAATTATATTTGATCTGGCACAAGTTTTACTGATGGACGATGTAACTTGTGCCAGTGCTCTTTTGCATTACTGCAATAATTGTTACTTGCGGATAACCAATGGTGCGTTATTGGCAATATTGTTTCAGCAATGAGTAATGTTCCGCTTGAATACGGTAACGGTAAACCGGACGACCCGTGACGCCATAATGGATGCTGGTAAATAAGATGTGGCAGTTGACCAGCCAGATCAGGTACTTGCGGCAGGAAACGCGCGAGATGTTCACCTCGTTGGCCAACTCGTCGGTTGAAAACTCATAGTCCTGATGCGCGTCAATCCACTGGCACAGCGTGCGTAACGTCTGCGGCGTTAAGCCTTTTGGCAAGCGACGAGGATCCTGCTCGTTGGCGCTGCTGCCGTGGATTAGCTGATCCAGCTCGGCCTGGTCATAATACTGATGTTTTTCCAGCGCCATTTTCTTTTGTCGCCAGCCGGTGAGTGCCTCTTCAAAGCGTGATGCCTGGAAGGGTTTTATCAGGTAATCAACAACGCCGTAATGCAGCGAATCTTTAATCGTCGCGGCATCGGCGGCGGAAGAGATGACTATCACATCGCTTTTGCAGCGAGCGTTATGCAGTACCGGAAGTAAATCGAGCCCGTTCTCCTTCTGCATATAGATATCGAGCAATATCAGGTCAATAGACGTGTCGCTGTTGAAAATTATCTCTTTGGCTTTTTCCAGTGTCGAGGCCGTTCCGCAGCATTGAAAGCCCGGGATCTGCGCCACGTATCGGCGATTCAGCTCCGCCACCATTGCGTCGTCATCGATAATTAATACATTGATCATTTGCTCGACTTCTCCCCGTCCCAGGGTATCTGGACAAAAAATTGTGTGAAAATCCCGGGTTCCGATTCTACGGCGATACTGCCGTCGAGATTTTCTACCTGTTGTTTGACAAGAGCTAAACCGACGCCTCGTTCGCTTCCTTTTGTCGAGACACCTTTGTCAAAAATGTGATCGATTTTGTCGGGTGCGATCCCCGGTCCATCATCGTTAACTTCACAGTGCAGCCAGCCGTGACGGTAGTGCAATGTTACGCTAATTTCGCCTCCGGGTTCCGGCCCTAATGCCTCCAGCGCGTTTTCTATCAGATTTCCCAACGTGGTAATCAGCGTCGCGACCTGGTCTTCACTGCCGCTGTCGGGCAACTGGCTTTCGCTGTTTAAAATCAGCGTATGGCCTAAATCGGTCGCGCGGTTAATCTTGCTGATTAAAAAACCAGCGATAACCGGCGATTTGATCTTGCCCAACAGAGAGCCAATCTCTTCCTGATAGTTATTGGCTGTTTTGAGAATGTAATCTTCCAACTGCTTATAACTCTTCAGATGCAATAATCCGAGAATCACGTGCAATTTATTCATAAATTCGTGGGATCGTTCACGAAGTGCGTCAGCATAGTTGACCAGACCATCCAGTCGCTGCATCAGTTTACGTACTTCAGTTTTATCCCTGAAGGTTGAAATGGCACCGATGATAACGCCATTACTGCGCACCGGAACGGTGTTGATCAGTAAGAGCCGATCTTTGACGGTAATCTCTTCGTCGCGGCGCGGCGTACCGTCGCGTAACACTTCCGAGACATCTACTACCTGTGACCACGAGTGGCTTAGCGTCGATAGTTTCTCATCGTCCTGCGACTTACGGTAATTCAGCAATTCTTGTGCGGCATCGTTGATCAGCGTGACTTTGCCGCGATCGTCCACGGCAACGACGCCTTCTTTGATAGACTGCAACATGGCCTGGCGTTGCTCAAACAGTGTGGATATTTCGTAGGGTTCCAGGCCGAAAAGGATTTTTTTCAGCACCTTAACCAGAATGCAGGTGCCGATGAGGCCGACCAGCATGCCAAATAACACCGACCAGATAATGCTCCAGCGACTGTCATTGATCTGTTGGGTCACGCGGCTTAACTCAAGGCCGATCGCCACCACGCCAATCTGTTTATTATTCTCATCATAGATGGGGGTAAATACGCGTAAAGCCTGCGCCAGAAAACCGCGATTGATAGCGACATTTTCTTCGCCATTCAGCGCTTTAAGGATGTCATCACCTTTAAATGGCTGACCAATACGTTGGGCTTCAGGATGCGAGTAGCGAAGACTTTGCATATCGGTAACGACAATAAACAGCAGATCGTTACGTTTGCGCACGGCTTCCGCGATGGCCTGGATCCCGCTCTCCTGCGGTTTTTTCTGCAAGCCCTGACGGATTTCCGGCGAATCGGCAAGGGTACGCGCCACCGCCAGCGCCTTGTTGGCCAGTCCGTCACGCGTCATATCACTGATTTGCGAGAAGTAAATCAGGTGCACCACCAACAGTACCGAGAACAGCACCGCGCTGACCATTAAGATCACTGTGGTACTCAATTTCATCGGACGTTTGCGTAACTTGCGGTAGGGCAATGAATGTCTCATCAGCTTCCTTGTGTGACAAATTTCTTAAGCATTATCTCTGATGAGGCAGGTAATTCAAAGGGAGTAAGAATAATTGGCTATATAGGGGAAGAGGCTCTGGAAACTGAAACTGCCGGTGCTGTATGAAGATTCCGGGCTATGCTTATTGCGAAAACCATACTGATGAGAGAGGGAAGGTCATGGATCAGGATCTACTGGACGGTGGTTATCGTTGCTATACCGGCGAAAAGATCGATGTCTGGTTCAACACTGCAATATGTCAGCATTCTGGCAATTGCGTACGTGGCAACGGCAAGTTATTTAATCTCAAACGTAAGCCGTGGATCATGCCAGATGAAGTGGACGTCGCCACCGTAGTGAAAGTGATTGATACGTGCCCGAGCGGCGCGCTGAAATACCGTCATAAATAAGCGAGGGGAAAATGGAAATACGTGAAGGCCACAATAAATTTTACATCAATGACGAGCAGGGTAAGCAAATCGCTGAAATTGTCTTTGTGCCGACTGGAGAGAATTTAGCGATTATCGAACATACCGATGTTGATGAAAGCCTGAAAGGGCAAGGGATTGGTAAACAGTTGGTTGCGAAAGTCGTGGAAAAAATGCGCCGGGAAAAACGAAAAATTATCCCACTGTGCCCATTTGCGAAACACGAATTTGATAAAACGCGTGAGTATGATGATATTCGCAGTTGATGAGTAACGATATTTTTCATGCTCTGCGTAATGCGATGCAGGGGAGTATCTGAAGGGTCGGGGGATGCACAAAGAATGGTCAGAGAGAGCTTTTTCTTGTCCCAAGTCATCCCCTTTAGTGAGCAAAAAAAAAAGAATATCTCCTATATGAGAATCATCAATCGGGGTTAATAAACTTTGCATCCCCAGGGCATTTAATATTGATAGGAGTCTTATTATGGAAGGTAAAAAAAAGTTCAATACTTATGTCGTTTCTTTTGATTATCCATCATCTTATTCCTCAGTTTTCTTAAGGTTAAGATCATTGATGCATGATATGAACTTCTCCTCTATAGTGGCTGATGAATATGGAATACCACGACAATTGAATGAGAATTCTTTCGCAATAACGACATCATTAGCCGCAAGTGAAATTGAAGATTTAATCAGGATCAAATGCTTAGACTTGCCAGATATTGATTTTGACCTCAACATTATGATAGTTGATGACTATTTCCGTCAGTTTTACAAGTAGCCAGGAAGGATAAGAAGAACATAAAAAATGACACTATTCTCTAAAATATTAATTTTTTATGTGATTGGTGTGAACATATCCTTTGTCATTATCTGGTTTATCTCACATGAGAAAACACATATTCGTTTACTTAGTGCATTCCTGGTAGGAATAACCTGGCCAATGAGTCTGCCTGTGGCATTACTTTTTTCTCTCTTTTAGGAGCTGTGGTTGAGTGGATCCGCTGGTTATCTTGAAACGAAGCGTCTCTCCTCAAAACTTGATTTGCGGAACGACGAACGAAGCAGTCGCCTGGCTGCTTCGTTCATTAAAGTGAAACTTATTTCTGTGGACGCATCGCCGGGAAGAGAATAACGTCGCGAATAGTATGACTGTTAGTAAACAGCATAATCATTCGGTCGATACCAATTCCCAGACCTGCGGTTGGCGGCAGACCATATTCCAACGCAGTCACGTAATCTTCGTCGTAGAACATCGCTTCGTCGTCACCTGCAGCTTTGGCGTTAACCTGTTCCTGGAAACGTTCAGCCTGATCTTCTGCGTCGTTTAATTCGCTAAAACCATTACCGATTTCACGACCACCGATGAAGAATTCAAAACGGTCGGTGATTTCCGGGTTAACATCATTACGGCGCGCCAGCGGTGACACTTCTGCCGGATACTCAGTAATAAAGGTTGGCTGAATCAGATGTGCTTCTGCAACTTCATCAAAGATTTCGGTGACAATACGTCCCAGCCCCCAGCTTTTCTCTACTGTAATACCGATAGATTCAGCTAATGCTTTAGCGGCATCAAAATTATCCAGGTCGGCCATCTCGGTTTCTGGACGATATTTTTTGATTGCTTCACGCATGGTGAGTTTTTCAAACGGTTTGCCGAAATCAAACACATGCTCGCCATAAGTGACTTTAGTGGTACCCAGTACCTCTTGTGCCAGGGTGCGGAACAGTGACTCTGTCAGTTCAATCAAATCGTGGTAATCCGCATACGCCATGTAGAGTTCCATCATCGTGAACTCAGGGTTATGACGAACAGAAATACCTTCATTACGGAAGTTACGGTTGATTTCGAATACCCGTTCAAAACCACCTACAACCAGACGTTTCAGATACAGCTCCGGCGCGATACGCAGATACATATCTAAATCCAGAGCATTATGATGGGTAATAAACGGGCGAGCAGATGCCCCACCTGGAATTACCTGCATCATCGGGGTTTCTACTTCCATAAAGCCGCGTGCGACCATGAACTGGCGGATAGCGGCCAGAATTTTTGAACGGACAACAAACGTTTGACGGGATTTATCGTTAGCGATGAGGTCCAGATAACGTTGACGATAACGGACTTCCTGATCCTGCAGACCATGGAATTTATCTGGTAAAGGACGTAGTGCTTTAGTCAGCAGGCGTAACTCAGTACAGTGAATGGAAAGCTCACCAGTTTGCGTCTTAAACAGCGTACCGCGGGCACCGATAATGTCACCCAGGTCCCATTTTTTAAACTGATCGTTATAAACACCTTCTGGCAGGCTATCTCGTGCAACGTACAGTTGAATACGGCCACCGACATCCTGCAAAGTTACAAAGGAGGCTTTCCCCATGATTCGACGGGTCATCATTCGGCCAGCAATCGAGACTTCAATGTTTAAGGATTCCAGTTCCTGGTTATCCTTCGCATCAAACTCTTCGTGCAACTGGTCAGAAGTATGGTCGCGGCGAAAATCATTGGGAAACGCCACGCCTTGCTGACGCAGCGCTGCCAGTTTTTCGCGACGATTTCTCATTTCATCGTTAAAATCAATAGCCTCATTGGCTCCCTGTGTTTCTTGTTCAGACATTTTGGTTCCTCTTAATCCAGCTTTCAATTTAGCGTAGATAAAGAGACAGATCGGTACACTGTATTATCTGCCTCGACTATTAGTAACTCAGTTCATCTTATCTAAACCAACGCTTACCTCAAGTTGATATCACTAATAAATAACCATAAAAATGGTTTAAATATCTTATTAATCTGGGATTTGCTAGTGTGATTAACTGAAAGTAAATTGATTCATAACTAATTGTTTTTACGGAAGTTAATCGTTGCTTTCCTGTATCATATTCGTCGGAGTGCTAAACAGAAATCGGGTAGCAAAGGCCAATGCCACGATGATCGCGACACAAGCCAACGTCCACTCTCCCATCTGGGAAAAGAATCGCTGGTAAGCTGCAATTGCCATACCGCTAATTTGCGACTCTGTCGTCTGTTGTGCCACTACGCCTGCCAGCCAGTTGGCGACCGCGCCTGTTGCCAGCATATAAATACCGGTTAATACGCCAGACATTTTCAGACGCGTGATTTGTGCAATCGCCACCGGGTCAATAAAGAGTTCGGCAAAGCCCATTAGCGCCAGCCCGGATATCATCACACCCATTGACGCTTGACCGCCAGCCGCTGCATGTCGGGCATCAAATGCCAGCAACATAAAGCCACAAGCCATCAGCAGTAAGCCAAAGGCAAACTTCAGCCAGACGCGCAATGTTGAGTTGCCGTGGCTTTCTGGCGACGCCAGCCAGGCAAGTACAACTCCAGCGAGCATCACCGCAATTGCATTCACTGACTGGAATAGCGCAGTAGGTACTTCAATATTGAATGCCTGACGATTCACAAAGCGATCGATAAACAAGCTGATGGTACTGCCGCCCTGTTGTGCCAGTACCCAGAACAACGTCCCGACAAACATCAACAATACAATTTGCCAAAGAGCACGGCGGTGTTCGGGGAATTTGATCATCATGCGGGCAATGATTTGTGCAGCAATAAGGCAAACAATCGCCAGCAAATATCCGGACCAGTCGTTCTCCAGCAGCAGGGTAAAAAATACTGGGGCTAAACAGAGCATCACCACTAACCAGCTCCATATCGGTAAGGCAAACTTCACGCGAGTGAGCGCTTTTTTATCCATACTACGCGTGGACTGGAAATGACGATGACCGCTTAAGAAAATCAACAAACCGATAAACATGCCGCCACCCGCAAGGGCAAAGCCAACATGCCATCCATACCACTGAGCAGCCAGGCCGCAGGCGATGGGGGCTGCGATAGAACCGATATTGCCCGCGGCATACAGCAGCGAAAAACCGCCATCACGTCGATGATCGTTCTCGTCGTAGAGCTCGCCAAGCAAACAGCTGATGTTTGATTTGAATAAACCGTAGCCACAAATAATGATTGCCAGCGCCAGATACAGGCTAAAGGTTGAATTTGTATCAATGCCCAGCACCACATGGCCAAGGGTCATTAACAGCGCGCCGGCAATCACCGCAGTGCGGTTGCCGAGCAGGCGGTCGGCAAGCCAGCCGCCGAGAATAGGGGTAACGTAAACCAAAGAAGCGTATGCGCTGAACAGGCTGATGGCATGGTTATCATCAAAACCAAGCTGATGAGTGAGATAGAGAATGAGTAAGGCACGCATGCCGTAAAAACTGAAGTACTCCCAGATCTGGATCGCCACGATATAGTATATCGCGCGCGGCTGTGAGGGTGTTTTCATGTGTTCTCCTTATGAGCAAAAAAGGGAAGTGGCAAGCCACTTCCCTTGTACTAGCTAATTATTTTTTGCCTTCTTCTTTCAATACCTTAACGGTATAGCGGCCATCAGCCTGACGGTATGCACCGTGAATATCGGTTTCAAAGCCCGGATAGTGAGCGCCGATTTCACACAGCATCTGCAGGAACTCCAGAACCGGACGGCTTTCTTCGGTGATCATTTCACCTGGCATTACCAGAGGAACTCCCGGCGGATACGGAAGGATCATATTGGCGTTAATACGACCTACCATTTCGTCGAGGTAAACTTCTTCGGTCATACCGTGCAGCTCTTTCTGGAACGCAGCATACGGAGTCATTACCATAGTCGGCAGCACTTCAAATGCGCGATACATCAGATCCGGCAGATTGTGGTGAACAATCAGTTTGTGGATATTCTGAGCCAGTTCCTGAATACGCATGTTTTCATAGAATTCAGGATCTTCACGATACAGAGACGGCAGCATGTTTTTCACACGCAGGTTCAGGTCGAACGCACGTTTGAAGTCAGTCAGAGCACGCAGCAGGCTCAGTGCTTTGGTCTTATCAATACCGATGCTGAACAGGAACAGCAGGTTATACGGACCGGTCTTCTCAACAACGATGCCATGTTCGTCGAGGTATTTCGCCACGATGCTGGCCGGAATACCAAAGTCGCTCATGGTGCCGTCTTTTTCCATCCCCGGAGTCAGCAGAGTGACTTTGATCGGGTCAAGATACATGTGCTCGTTATCGATGTTTTTGAAGCCGTGCCAGGTGCTGTCAGAACGCAGCGGCCAGCATTCAGTAGTATCGATATGATCCGGCTGCCATACATCAAAGAACCAGCCATCAGATTCCGTTCTCAGACGTTTGATCTCTTTACGGAACTTGATCGCACGTTCAATGGAACCGTCGATCAGGCGTTTACCGGCATTACCTTTCATCATCGCCGCAGCGGTTTCAGTGGACGCCACGATACCGTAGTGCGGAGAAGTGGTGGTGTGCATCATGTAGGCTTCGTTAAAGGTTTCTTCGTTTACGTCACCTTTAACGTGGATCATGGAAGCCTGAGAGAACGCCGCCAGCAGTTTGTGAGTGGACTGGGTTTCGTAAATCACTTTCCCTTCGACACGGCCACCGCTCATACCGCATTTACCTTCGTAAATCGGTGAGAAGTTGGTGTAAGGCACCCACGCGGAGTCAAAGTGGATGGATTTCACATCCAGCGTTTTCTTAATGAAGTCGGTGTTGTACAGCAGACCATCATAGGTAGAGTTAGTAATTACGGCATGTACCGGCCAGGTCGCGTTTGGTGTTTCTTTCACGCGCTTAGCAATGGTAGCGTGCTGGAATTCACTCTGTGGGATACCGCCAAGAATACCGTAAGCGTTACGGGTCGGGCGGAAATAGATTGGCGTAACATCGCTCATCATCATCAGATGGGTCAGCGATTTGTGGCAGTTACGGTCAATCAGAATGGTGCTGCCTGCCGGAGCAGAGTACATACCAACAATTTTGTTCGCAGTGGAAGTACCGTTGGTCACCATGTAGCTGCGGTCTGCGTTAAAGACGCGAGCGATATACTGTTCTGCTTCTTTGTGTGGACCGCTGTGATCCAGCAGGGAACCCAGTTCAGATACTGAAATGGAAATATCAGATTTCATGGTGTTCGGACCAAAGAAATCATAGAACAGGCTACCTACCGGGCTTTTCTGGAATGCAGTACCGCCCATGTGACCAGGAGTACAGAAAGTATATTTACCTTCACGAACATATTTAAACAGCGCTTTGGTCAGCGGAGGCAGAATAGTGTTGATATATTCGTCAGTGGTCTGCTTGATCTTGTTAGCAATATCATCAGCAGCACCCAGCGCATATTCAAAGAAGCTAATCTGTAAACGCAGATCGTTCAGGCTTACATCGAGTGTGGAATATGTATTAGCGAACGCGTACAACGGCAGGTTCTCGTTCATTTTGCTAATTTCTTCGCACAACTCGAGATTATATTTATCCCAGTCAAAAATAACGCCGCACAGACGCGCATTGTTTTCGATCAGTTTTAATAAGTCGTCACGGTCGTTCGGGTAAACAATCTGGAAGTTCAGACGTTCAAGCGCGCGATGAAGTTCACGGATGGGTTCTTCTTTAAAATAAACCCCCATGTGATTCAATATTGCAATAACGTTCATAGTCATATCTCCAGGTAAAAAAGGCCCCTCCCAACACATGGGACAAAATGAAAGGAGGAGCCTCGGAAAATACTTTTAATTAATGTGCGTTAGATGCTGTGTGGTTATCCATTGAGTGGCTCTGGCGCTCGTGCATTTTGCGAGCGTAGAACATCAGGATAATCAGGCTGACGATGAAGGTACCTGCCAGCTCGAAGGAGCTTGCACCCATCAGAGCGATGAAGCAGAACACGCAACCCAGTACAGAGCAGATCAGGCTGACAAAGTTGCGGATGTTAACGCCTTCAAAACGAATCAGGTCAACGCAAGAGTAGAAGTACGGCAGCATAGTCAGCAGTACTGCGATACCGGTCAGTTCACCGAACAGGTCAGAGGCTTTACCACCGGCAGAGTTCATCAGAGTGATGAGGATCATCAGGGCAGTCATTTTCACTGCAGCCAGCAGCAGACCTTTTTTCGGAATACCGTTGCTGTCGACTTCACCATAAATTTTCGGGAAGTTACCGTCGTTAGCGGCACGTACACCTGCCTGGCCTACCAGCATCATCCAGGAGCCCAGAGAAGTCAGGCACGCAAAGGCGGTGAATGCAGAAACCAGCGGCGCAGCCCAGTTACCGAGGATAGTTGAAGCACTGATTGCAAACGGAGCACCGGAAGCTGCCATTACAGAAGACGGATACATACCGGAAAGCACCTGAGTCGCAGCAATGTAAACAATACCTGCTAAACCAGTACCCAGCATGGTTGCCAGTGGAACGGTACGTTTCGGGTTTTTAACCATACCAGTACTTACAGCTGCGGATTCAACACCCACGAAGGCCCACAGGCAGAGCAGAATACTTTTAATGATTGCGTGACCATCAGTGGTACCCGCAGTATTCCAGTTAGCTGCATAAGTTGCAGCATCAAACCAATGCCAGCCAACAATAGCAGTCATAACCACAGGAATAAGAACCAGCACCAGGCCAATAGTGGTTAAACGGCTTACCCAGGTACCGCCGAGCATATTTACAAAGGTAAATACCCAGACGATAGCAATACAGGCGATACCTGCCGGAACAGGATCATTTAATACTGGGAAGAAGGTGGAAAGATAAGATACAGCGGTAATACCAATCGCCAGGTTACCAATCCAGTTAGCATGGTAATAAAGAACACCTGTCTGAAAACCAAATGCAGGGGAAATTTCTCCAGCATAAGCAATTGGGCCACCTTGTTGCGGGTTCTTTGTTGCCAGTCGGGCATATACATAAGCCAGCGACATTGCACCAATAATAGAGATGATCCAACCCCAGATAGCAATACCACCGATACTTGCAAGGTTCGCAGGTAATAATGCAATACCGCTCCCCATCATATTACCGGCAACAACACCGGTACAGGCAAATAGCCCAATCTTCTTGGCAGAACTCATGCTCTTCTCCTAATTTCATTTTAGAATTTGGAGTCCGGGTCATGATGTATAACTATTTACTGACCAGACCAAACTGGCGACAAGACTACTCAAAAAAAAAGATTAATCCTAAAGATTAGGTGAAATAATACAAAAGTTTATGTCAGTGAGGATTTTAGCTCTTCATCAACAGATCAGAATCGCAAGTTGATATCATGAAAAGATAAACATTCAATATTTACAATTAGTTACGAGAAAGTTTCTGGTTAAATTTATGTAATAAAAAGTTATGCAGCAAATAAATTGCTGCAACATGTTATGTCAATAAATATACAAGCGTTTAACGCTTAAAATCCCCGCGAATGAATCAATCCAGGATTTGTTTATTCTGACGCGAGAAATTTGTCGAGATAAGGAACAACATAAGAAACAGAAGTCTGGAATATGCCATTTTCAATCCAGTAAAGGGTGTTTGCTCCTGGGCGTAAATTAAAGGCGGTGAGATATGCATCAGCAGCTTCTCGGTTCATCCCCTTCATCTCATAAACTTTGCCAAGCAACACATAATTTAGCCAGGACATTTCAAGGTCAATGCCAGTATTTATCGCCTGATAAGATTCGTCTGTTTTCCCTTTTGTCAGAGCACTGACCGCTTTTATTTGATAGAGAATGGCCAGATTATTCATTCCTGGCAGTGTAGCAATGTTATCAATTTCTGTGTTCAGTGCTGCTAATTGTTTTTCATCTAAAGGATGCTGAGAATGACGTACTATATCAACTAATGCTTTCTCTGCTCTCGCGTAGGTAAATTCGGGAGATGATTGAACAATCTCACCTAATAACTCACTGGCACGGTTCAATGATTTATCATCACCATGCATTAAATAATCATGTGCCTGATAAAAATTAGTTAATAACACACCACGATGAGGCAAAATTTGTTGGAGCATCTCCTGCATTCGTTGTGGCCACGGTTGATTTAACGCTTTTGACAAACTCTCCAGTAAATCATTTTGAATCGCCAGCTGATTACCGTTAGTGATGACATAACGTTTATCCAGCATGGTTGAACCATCTGCATTATCTACCAATTTCACCGACATAAAGCACTGTTGAGCGCGGTATTGGCGCTGATTAACAAACGCAATAGATAATGTTTTACCGGAACTGCTCGGTTCATCAATGTTGTAGTTGATTTTGTCATGAACCATAAAAGTGGAGAAGGTATTAAGTGATGTCGCCACCAAATCACCCACGCCTATCGCGTAAGAGAGCTGATACGGGGAAGTCCAGCTGTTACAACTCTTATTTACCATATTAATGTCAATATCGCGTGGATTGAGCAAAATACGCGATTTACTCATAGGAAGACGCGTTTCAAGACTGGAAAACGCCACCAGTGCTACACAGATACCTAACGACAACAGGAAAAAAAACCATACCCAAAAGGTAGTGAATCGTTTGCTTTTAACTGGGGATTGTTCAGGTGGCGTTGCGGTGTTTTGAATGTTAAGACTGTGGGAAGGGGAATCTGTGTCAGGAATCGCCTCTGGTATAGGGGGAGGCGAAGATTGCATTATTTCTTCTCCCTCCTCTTCGCTGTACCAGATAACCGGCACCATTAATTTATAACCGCGCTTTGGTACAGTAGCGATATAGACAAGACTATCTTCATCATTATCTTTTAATGACTTACGCAGTTCTGAGATACTCTGCGTTACAACGTGATTGGTAACAATACTTCTCTTCCAGACATTATCGATAAGTTCATCTCTGCTAAGTACTTCGCCACTGTGTTGAGCAAAGAAAACCAGAAGATCGATTAGTCTCGGCTCAAGGGTAAGTTGACGCCCATTGCGACTAATTTGGTTTATGGACGGAGTAACAAGCCACTCGCCAACGCGAACTACAGGTTGTTGCATAATAAAAACTCATTCGAAAAGGGAATGGTGCAATGATAATTGCCATAACCTATTTTTACCATCTATAGATGGATGCGTTTACATATTACAGGTGAATGTGAGACGTTATTTTTACCACCCGTAAACCTCTTGATTACATCGCCTTACGAAATGACTTTAATGAGAATCAGAAGTAATTTGCCTTACCACCAGGATTGATTATCTTTGCCAAAGAAAACGTTCAGAAAATAATCCCCGGAAAATTGCCTGGAACGCTTACTATTTTAATGGATTGTTAGTCTTTGCATGATCAAACGGACTGATACATTTCTCTTTGTTCGCATCCAGGAAATCTCATCTGTCGGCGTTCTGTTTATGGATGCGTTACGCTCCTGATGACGTCATTTGACGTTCAACAGCATCACGGGGCCGCACGACATTTTGCGTCAGTCAGTGTCATAGCTCCGGGACAAATTTTCTCAAACAGGGGGATACCCGCAAAATGCTGGTGATGTGGGGAGAATTTGGTTGAGTTTGGTGGGAGTGATTTGGAGGAAGAACGGTTAAATCGTGGCGTCCTGAAACGAAAAACGGACCTCCGTGGAGGTCCGTTTATATGAATTTGGTGCCCGGACTCGGAATCGAACCAAGGACACGGGGATTTTCAATCCCCTGCTCTACCGACTGAGCTATCCGGGCAACGGGGCGCATTAAACCGTAATCTGCACATCTCGTCAACCTAATTTCAGTAAAAGCGATTCAACTGCTTAAGATTGCGGCAAATCGCTTCTTTTCTGTGTTTCTGTCAGGTCAGTGCGCCACCCTGGCGGCAGCGAGCGAAGCGCAGGATATCTTCCGCCAGCCGATGTGCGGTATCGACATCCGCCTGGCTACGATTCACCAGCATTCGGCTTAAACAACCTTCCAGCACCAGTTCCAGCTGCTTTGCTACCATCGCCGGATCGTCCACTTCCAGCGTGGTTAACAGTTCATGGGTAAAGTCGTAGGCCGCGCTTTTTTGCTGATCGGCCAATTGATGAATAGGGTGGCCAGGATCGGGATAAAACGTACAGGCAGCGATAAACAGACAGCCCGGGTAGCGGTTGTTTTTAACGCACTCCGATAGCGCCTGATAACGCGCCAGCAGCTTTTGTTCGGCGGTTTGCGTTTCGTCCAGCATCAGCTGACGACGCCAGACATCTATCTGTTGGCTAAGATAGCGCAGGGCATCGTAGAGGATCGCCTCTTTGTCTGGCCAGAAGCGGCGCAGCTCGTCCAGTGGATAATCCACACGTTCAGCAACCATCTCCAGCGTGGTGTTGGCAATCCCTTGTAATTCTAATAATTTCAGGGCTTCTCCCAGTACATCTTCACGTTGCACGCTATTTTCCTCCGTCTTTCCCACTGAAGTGTCGTTCACGGTTGGCGATCGCGCAAATGTGCGCTGAAGGTTTCTGCATCCATAAAGCCCGTGACGCGCGCTTGTGGATGCTCCTGGCCTTGTCCGTCAAAAAAGAGAATTGTCGGTAGGCCAAGGACATTTAGATGCTTTAACAGCGCCACATCTTGTGCGTCGTTGGCAGTGACGTTGGCCTGAAGTAAGACCGTGTCTGCTAACGCTTTTTGCACCTGCGGGTCGCTGAAGGTGTATTTCTCAAACTCTTTACAGGCGACGCACCAGTCGGCATAGAGATCTAACATCACCGGTTTGCCTTTGGCTTCAGCGAGTGCCTGATTTAACTCATCTACCGTTTTGATTTGTGTAAAGTTGAGATGCGCCTGAGTTTGCGCGGTATGCGTCGCGCCAAATGCCCAATCCTGGAGTGGGCGCACGCTAACCAATGCTGCCGCCAGCAGGATAATTTGCACAATACGCATCCAGCCGCGTTTGGCCTGTAAGCTGGTGATAAAGGCCCAGCCAAAGAACGCGACACCCAGCGCCGACCACAAGCGTAATCCCCAGACATCACCAATCACTCGCTCCAGCAGGAAGACCGGCAGCGCGAGGATCACAAAACCAAATGCGGTTTTGACCTGTTCCATCCACGGGCCGCTTTTCGGCAGCAGGCGGTTACCAAAGACGGTAATTAGCATCAACGGCAGGCCCATGCCCAGTGCATAGAGATAAAGCGTGCCGCCGCCCAGCCACATGTTTCCGCTTTGGGCGATATACAGCAGAATCGCGCTAAGCGGTGCGGTGGTGCATGGTGAACAGATCAGCCCGGCAATCGCTCCCATAACAAACACACCGCCGGGCGAGCCACCTTGTTGGCGATTGCTCATTAGCGTGAGGCGCGTTTGCAGCGAAGAGGGGAGTTGCAGGGTAAACAAGCCAAACATCGACATCGCCAGCAAGGTAAAGACGATAGCGAGGCCGATAAGCACGTAAGGATGCTGTAGCGCTGCCTGGAACTGTAACCCTGCGGCGGCAACCACCAGACCCAGCGCCGTGTAGGTGAGCGCCATCCCCTGCACATAAGTAAAGGTCAGCAACAATGCTCTGGCAGTGGAGAGCCGCTGTTTACCGCCCAGCACGATACCGGAAATTAGAGGGTACATCGGCAGTACACATGGCGTGAAGGCGATACCGATACCAATCAACAACGCCCAAAGCGCGGAAAAGGGCAATTGCGCGACGGGCTGCTCTTGCTGCGGAACTGATGCAGACGGTGGCGTCGCGTTGTTAGTAACCACTTCGCTTAACGGAACGGTTTTGGTTTCTGGCGGATAACAAAAACCGGCGTCAGCACAGCCCTGGTAGGTGACAGTTAATGTCGCACCCGCACTTGCCTGGTTGATGGTCACAGGAAGCGTCAGCCGCTCGCGGTAAATCTCGCTTTTGCCGTAAAACTCATCTTCATGCCAGACGCCCTGGGGCAGCTGCACGTCGGTAATTTTCGCGTGTTCCGGCGTAATGCGGATCTGTTTACGGTAAAGATAGTAACCGTCTTTGATCTGCCAGCTCAGATTAAGCTCATGTTGGTTTTGCTGAAAATCAAAAGCAAAGGCTTGATCCGCGGGGACAAATTGTGAGCGTCCCGGCGCGTCGAATAATCCGGCAAAAACGGAAGTGCTGCAAAGTAGCAGGATCAGCGTAAAGATGCGTTGAGCCATGAGAGGTAATCTGTGTCTCCGTGTGTAACAGGTAAAACCAGAAGCTCCGGGGTTTGATACGGATGATGAGACTTCAGGCATTCCAGCAGTGCCTGCTGGTGAGATACGGTGGTTTTTAAAATCATCTGCACTTCGTATTCCTGTTCCAGTTTACCTTCCCAGTAATAGAGAGAGGTAGCGCCAGGAATCAAGGTCGCACAGGCCGCCAGTTTTTCCGCCAACACTTTGGCGGCTAATTCCTGGGCCGTCGCTTCATCCGGCGCGGTGCACAACACCACGACGGACGCGGTATTCGAACTTTTTTCATCAAGCATAAACACCTCGCAAGAACAGATGGAACCGCAAGAGAGAGGTCACTATACAACGGACGGGGAAAGGATGTTAGTCGGCGGGAAAGAAAGCGGGGCGTGAACGCCCCGCGATTTGTCATTACAGCATCACGCTGCCCAGCAAGAAGCCGAAGCAAACGGCCAGGGCAACACCCAGAGTACCTGGGATAAAGAACGGATGGTTGAAGACGAATTTACCGATACGAGTGGTACCCGTGTCATCCATCTGTACCGCAGCAACCAGCGTCGGGTAGGTCGGCAGAATGAACAGACCAGACACGGCTGCGAAAGAAGCTACAGCGGTCAGTGGAGAAACGTTCAGCGCCAGAGCCATCGGCATCAGTGCTTTTGCAGTTGCAGCCTGAGAGTACAGCAGAGCAGAAGCAAAGAAGAAGATAACAGCCAGCAGCCACGGATGACCCTGAATGACTTCACCAGCGGTATCTTTGATCCAGTCGATGTTGTTGGAAACGAAAGTATCGCCCAGCCATGCAACACCCAGGATACAAATACAGGCGCTCATACCTGCTTTGAAGGTGCTGGAGTTGAGGATGTTGTCGGTGTCCACTTTGCAAAGAACAGTGGTCAGGGTTGCAACGCTCAACATGATAATCAGGATAGCGTTAGTGGTGTTCATCAGCGGTTTTTCAACCAGGCCCATGCTCGGGCTGTTGATAATCGCGTAGATAACCACGCCAACTACGCCCAGCAGGAACAGCCAGACGGACGTTTTTGCACCGGATTTGATTTCAATCTGCTTCTCACCGCGCAGTTCAACCAGACCTTCTTCCAGACGCTTGCGATAAATCGGATCGTCAGACAGTTTTGAGTTGAAAAGCATGGTTACCAGGAAGGACATCACCAGAACTGCCAGCAGGGTAGACGGGATGACCACAGAGAGCAGATGCAGGTAGCTGATGCCATGACCTTCCATCACGGAAGACATGTAAACCACCGCCGCAGAGATTGGTGATGCGGTGATCGCAATCTGCGCGGATACCACTGCAGTAGACAGCGGACGGCAAGGTTTAACGCCTTGTTCCTTCGCAACTTCAGCGATAACTGGCAGTGTTGCCAGAGAGATGTTGCCGGTACCAGCAAAGATGGTCAGGAAATAGGTTACGATCGGTGCAAGGATCGTGATGTATTTCGGGTTACGGCGCAGCAGCTTTTCTGTCTGGTGAACCAGATAGTCCAGACCGCCAGCAACCTGCATAGCAGAAATAGCAGCGATAACCGCCATGATAATGGAAATGACATCGAATGGGATGTTACCAGGCTTGACGCCGATAGCGGCAAGAACCAGCACCCCCAATCCACCTGCAAAACCAATACCAATTCCCCCTAATCTGGCGCCCAAGAAGATCGCCAGCAAAACGATGATGAGTTCTACAACTAGCATATTAGCCTTCCTTGTTTTTTAACAAGTTGATATCAGGTTGTTGTTTTTAAGTTACTACTCACAAGAAAAAAGGCACGTCGTCTGACGTGCCTTTTTTATTTGTACTACCCTGTACGATTACTGTTCGCTTTCATCAGTATAGCGTTTTGCTTTGTAAGCCGGATGCATCAGGTTCTGTACGGAGAAAATATCGTCTAGTTCTGCTTCAGTCAACAGACCGCGCTCCAGAACGACTTCACGTACGCTCTTGCCAGTTTCGGCACAGATTTTACCCACGATGTCACCGTTGTGGTGGCCGATGAATGGGTTCAGGTAAGTGACGATACCGATAGAGTTGTAAACGTAACCTTCGCACACTTCTTTGTTAGCAGTGATGCCGTTAACGCATTTTTCCAGCAGGTTGTAGCAAGCGTTGGTCAGAATGTGAACGGATTCAAACATGGCCTGGCCAATGACCGGCTCCATAACGTTCAGCTGCAGCTGACCCGCTTCTGCTGCCATGGTAACAGTGATGTCGTTACCGATGACTTTGAAGCAAACCTGGTTAACCACTTCCGGAACAACTGGGTTTACTTTAGCTGGCATAATGGAAGAGCCCGCCTGCAGTTCCGGCAGGTTGATCTCGTTCAGGCCGGCACGTGGGCCAGAAGAGAGCAAGCGCAGGTCGTTACAGATTTTGGACATCTTCACAGCCATGCGTTTCAGCGCGCCATGCACCATAACGTAAGCGCCGCAGTCAGAGGTCGCTTCGATCAGGTCTTCAGCAGGTACGCATGGGAAGCCAGTGACTTCAGCCAGTTTTTTCACTGCCAGCGGAGAGTACTCTTTCGGCGTGTTCAGGCCAGTACCGATTGCAGTTGCGCCGAGGTTAACTTCCAGCAGCAGTTCAGCGGTACGTTCGATGTTTTTCACTTCTTCTTTCAGCAGGATGCTGAAAGCGCGGAATTCCTGACCGAGGGTCATCGGTACTGCGTCCTGCAGCTGGGTACGACCCATTTTCAGGATGTCCTGGAATTCGACAGCTTTACGTTCAAAGCCTTCACGCAGTTGGTTAATAGCATCTACCAGTTTAATCAGAGAAGAGTAAACCGCGATGCGGAAACCGGTCGGGTAGGCGTCGTTAGTGGACTGACATTTGTTAACGTGGTCGTTCGGGTTCAGGTACTGATATTCACCTTTCTGGTGACCCATCAGTTCCAGACCGATATTGGCCAGCACTTCGTTGGTGTTCATGTTTACGGAAGTACCTGCGCCGCCCTGGTAGACGTCTACCGGGAACTGATCCATGCATTTTCCGTTGTTCAGGACTTCATCACATGCGGCAATGATTGCATTCGCTACACTTTTAGGAATGGTTTGCAGCTCTTTGTTTGCCATAGCTGCGGCTTTTTTAACCATTACCATACCGCGAACAAATTCAGGAATATCGCTGATTTTGTTGTTGCTGATATAGAAGTTTTCAATCGCTCTCAGAGTGTGAACACCATAGTAGGCATCAGCTGGAACTTCCCTGGTACCCAACAGATCTTCTTCGATACGAATGTTGTTTGACATGTGAACCTTCTTTTTCAAGCTGCCAATGATTTGCTGTAAACACACAGAATATATGTGGTTTCGAATGTTTTTCGACCGACGATTATCCCCTGCATCGACCGAATACCTGGGATCATATGCTGCTTGTGGATTTCTACCGTAATCTGGATCACTTTAAGTGTCGGTTTTTACCCCTTAATTATTAATTTGTGAAATAGATCACCGCTTTGGGATTACTACCAAAAATAGTTGCGCAAACATCTTGAAATTTTGCTAATGACCACAATATAAGCTGAACGCGATTCGCAACCCATTCAGGCGACCGGATTTAACTGGTTGCTATTACAGGAGAAACCTTTGCGCTGGTTACCTTTTATTGCCGTTTTCCTTTATGTCTATATTGAGATTTCAATCTTTATTCAGGTTGCTCATGTCCTGGGAGTATTGCTGACCCTCGTGCTGGTTATATTCACCTCAATTATTGGTATGTCACTGGTACGTAATCAGGGCTTTAAGAATTTTGTGCTGATGCAACAAAAAATGGCGGCGGGAGAAAACCCAGCGGCGGAAATGATTAAAAGTGTTTCGTTGATCATTGCCGGTTTGCTGCTTTTATTACCGGGCTTTTTCACCGATTTCCTCGGTCTTCTACTTTTATTACCGCCAGTGCAAAAGCACCTGACGGTGAAGCTGATGCCGCATTTGCGCTTTTCCCGTATGCCGGGCGGTGGTTTTAGTGCCGGAACCGGTGGCGGTAATACTTTTGATGGTGAGTATCAGCGTAAGGATGATGACCGCGACCGCCTTGATCATAAAGACGATCGCCAGGATTAATGACGAAACGCCGGATTATGTGGTTATGCCATTTTCCGGCGTTTTTCGTTTTGGCAGAAATAGCCATAACCCCGCCAGCATGATCAGGGCATATAAACTTTTCCAGCCGACCATCGCCAGTAACAGAACACATAACAGCCCGCCAATTACCGCCAGTAGTCGATAACGTCCTTGCAATAATTTACAGCCTGCCAGCATGCATAACAGGTAAATCATAATAAAGATGCCATTGGCATAGATGATAAGTGCGTCCAGATTGATCTCTAACATATGGATCGCCAACGTGCTCACCACGCAACAGCCGAGTACGGCATTAAGGGCATTAGTCGGGATATGACGAGAAGAGAGGCGTGCCAGGCAGTGGTCAGGATTGTGTTGCGCCTGCGACCAGACTAATCGGGCGAAGCTCTGTATATAAATGTTGAGACTGGCAAAGCAGGCCAGATAGCCAATCACGCAGGCAATCCACAATGCTCCTACACCGAACAGCTGCACCACAATTTTTGGAAGCGATGCTGCCGCCGCCATTTTTTCACCATAGGCGTCGAAGCGTAATACCACCACCGTACAGCTCCAATAGACTAATCCTGCCAGCAACAGACCAATCATCAGAGCGCGGGGAAAATCACGCTCTGGATTTTTAAATTCCGAGGCGAGATGGGCAAATGCCTCCAGACCGACAAAACACCAGAACATCACCGATAACGCAGCAAACAACCCGGAAAGTTCGATATTACCAGGTGCCGGGAAGGGGATATTCGCAGGTTTGATATCGCCCGCCCACCAGATAGCGACAATCAGCGCGACGATAAGCCCGGCAATCACCGTTTGTAGATTGGCACTGGAACTGGCTCCGCGAGTGCCGATGTACCACACCAGCGCCAGCGTACCAAGTTCTGCTAACAACAGTTGCCAACTATGCCAGCCAAACATTGCCTGGCCAAAGCCGGCGGCAATTTGTAGTGCAGCGGGCAGGCCTACGGGAATGACCGATAAAAATAGCCAGCCAGTGACTCGCTCAAGCCGCGAGCCAAACGCTATGCCAACGAAGTGCGCGACGCCGCCCGCACTGGGATAGTGGCGTCCCAGCAGCGCAAAGACGATTGCAATCGGGAACACTAAGATAATCAAAACGGGCCAGGCCCACAGGCTGGTATTGCCCGCTAGCAGGGCGGCTAATGCGGGAACGGCAAACACGCCCGTGCCTAATAATGAGGTTGATAACAGGCCGATCCCCTGGGCCAGTCCCAGTTCTTGTTTGAGTCCACTCATGGGTTAATGTCCAATTGTGCCCAAATTTTGGGCAACTGCGCAGGATCTCGATGGTAGCACAATCAGATTCGCGTATGGCGGCGATGGAGAAATTGCGATGAAATGTGATGTGAATCAGGATTTTTACCTGATTTTGTACTGATCAGAATTTTTTTTCATTTGCCCCCTTGAAGGGGGAGAAGCCCATCCCCATTTCACTGGTCACCAGCCGGGAAACCACGTAAGGTCCGGCGTCACCCATAACAGATACGGACTTTCTCAAAGGAGAGTTATCAATGAATATTCGTCCATTGCATGATCGCGTGATCGTCAAGCGTAAAGAAGTTGAAACTAAATCTGCTGGCGGCATCGTTCTGACCGGCTCTGCAGCGGCTAAATCTACCCGTGGCGAAGTGCTGGCTGTTGGCAATGGCCGTATCCTTGAAAATGGCGAAGTGAAGCCGCTGGACGTGAAAGTTGGCGACATCGTAATTTTCAATGATGGCTACGGTGTGAAGTCTGAGAAGATCGACAATGAAGAAGTGTTGATCATGTCCGAAAGCGACATTCTGGCAATTGTTGAAGCGTAATCCGCGCACGACACTGAACATACGAATTTAAGGAATAAAGATAATGGCAGCTAAAGACGTAAAATTCGGTAACGACGCTCGTGTGAAAATGCTGCGCGGCGTAAACGTACTGGCAGATGCAGTGAAAGTTACCCTCGGTCCGAAAGGCCGTAACGTAGTTCTGGATAAATCTTTCGGTGCACCGACCATCACCAAAGATGGTGTTTCCGTTGCTCGTGAAATCGAACTGGAAGACAAGTTCGAAAACATGGGTGCGCAGATGGTGAAAGAAGTTGCCTCTAAAGCGAACGACACTGCAGGCGACGGTACCACCACCGCAACCGTACTGGCTCAGGCTATCATCACTGAAGGTCTGAAAGCTGTTGCTGCGGGCATGAACCCGATGGACCTGAAACGTGGTATCGACAAAGCCGTTACTGCTGCAGTTGAAGAACTGAAAGCGCTGTCCGTACCGTGCTCCGACTCTAAAGCGATTGCTCAGGTTGGTACTATCTCCGCTAACTCCGACGAAACCGTAGGTAAACTGATCGCTGAAGCGATGGACAAAGTCGGTAAAGAAGGTGTTATCACCGTTGAAGACGGTACTGGTCTTCAGGACGAACTGGACGTGGTTGAAGGTATGCAGTTCGACCGTGGCTACCTGTCTCCTTACTTCATCAACAAGCCGGAAACTGGCGCAGTAGAACTGGAAAGCCCGTTCATCCTGCTGGCTGACAAGAAAATCTCCAACATCCGCGAAATGCTGCCGGTTCTGGAAGCCGTTGCAAAAGCAGGCAAACCGCTGCTGATCATCGCTGAAGATGTTGAAGGCGAAGCGCTGGCAACTCTGGTTGTTAACACCATGCGTGGCATTGTGAAAGTCGCTGCGGTTAAAGCTCCGGGCTTCGGCGATCGCCGTAAAGCTATGCTGCAGGATATCGCAACCCTGACTGGCGGTACCGTAATCTCTGAAGAGATTGGTATGGAGCTGGAAAAAGCAACCCTGGAAGACCTGGGTCAGGCTAAACGTGTTGTGATCAACAAAGACACCACCACCATCATCGATGGCGTGGGTGAAGAAGCGGCAATTCAGGGCCGTGTTGCTCAGATCCGTCAGCAGATTGAAGAAGCAACTTCTGACTACGACCGTGAAAAACTGCAGGAGCGCGTAGCGAAACTGGCAGGCGGCGTTGCAGTTATCAAAGTTGGTGCTGCTACCGAAGTTGAAATGAAAGAGAAAAAAGCACGCGTTGAAGACGCCCTGCACGCGACCCGTGCTGCGGTAGAAGAAGGCGTGGTTGCTGGTGGTGGTGTTGCGCTGATCCGCGTAGCGTCTAAACTGGCTGACCTGCGTGGTCAGAACGAAGAGCAGAACGTGGGTATCAAAGTTGCACTGCGTGCAATGGAAGCTCCGCTGCGTCAGATCGTACTGAACTGCGGTGAAGAACCGTCTGTTGTTGCTAACACCGTTAAAGCTGGCGACGGCAACTACGGCTACAACGCAGCAACCGAAGAATACGGCAACATGATCGACATGGGGATCCTGGATCCAACCAAAGTAACTCGTTCTGCTCTGCAGTACGCAGCTTCTGTGGCTGGCCTGATGATCACCACCGAGTGCATGGTTACCGACCTGCCGAAAAACGATGCAGCTGACTTAGGCGCTGCTGGCGGTATGGGCGGTATGGGTGGCATGGGCGGCATGATGTAATTGCCCTGCACCTCGCAGAAATAAAGAAACCCCCGGGCAGAAATGTCTGGGGGTTTTTCTTTTGGTCATCTTTCTAGTATAAGATTCAGACACGGACGACGCGAGTTGCGTCCAGCTCATTGATTATGGGGAATAACATGCACGTAAAATACTTAGCAGGGATTGTCGGTGCCGCGCTACTGATGGCGGGTTGTAGCTCCAGCAACGAATTGAGCGCTGCCGGACAGAGCGTTCGCATCGTGGACGAGCAACCAGGTGCAGAGTGCCAGCTGATTGGTACTGCTACTGGTAAGCAAAGTAACTGGCTTTCCGGACAACACGGTGAAGAGGGCGGTTCTATGCGTGGTGCGGCAAACGATCTGCGCAACCAGGCGGCAGCAATGGGCGGTAACGTGATTTATGGTATCAGCAGCCCGTCGCAGGGCATGTTGTCCAGCTTTGTCCCGACTGACAGCCAGATTATCGGTCAGGTATATAAGTGCCCGAACTGATGGGATCCAGAGGCTGGGTGACAAACGTATAATTGCCTGATGCGCTTCGCTTATCAGGCCTACATCAGGCATTGCAACTGATTGAATGCTTGAGAATTTGTAGGCCGGATAAGGCGTTTACGCCGCATCCAGCATGATCAACGATCACGTTATCAGTCATTTCAGGCTGGATGGCTCCAGCCTCGCATTAGCAAAGATGAGATTATTTCGCCTGTGGTGCAGTTTTGCTGATGGATTGAACGCGTAGGTGATGCAGTGCGCGCAGGCATTGATCCTGGGTTAGTGGTTGGGCGTTATTGGCTGCCACAGTACGAACGTAGACCTGACACGGCACTCCAGCGAGCTTTTTCAGTCGAGGACTGAAATCAAGCATCCGGCGAGTGATAGCCTCCACTTCTTTACCCGGTGTTGCTTCACGCGTTTTCACTACTGCACCGCTAAATTGCTCTTTGCCACCTTCATCTTTAAAGCGATAAAGTACGGCCAGATAATGACTAAACAGATTATGTTTCCATTCTGGTTGGGAATAGGTGTCATATTCCAGATTACCATCATCCTGGCAGTCGACATCATATAACGGCAGGAAATCTAACAACGATGTAATACGTAACGCCAGTTCACGCATTTCTGCATTATTAATTGCATGAATGATTGCTCGCGCCAGCATTTCAATCTGCAACTCATTGACCACTAATTCGCATTTGCTGCCATCATGTAGCGTTAATGCGAAATTAAGATTTTCGCCCTGATTATCGGTAAGTTCCAGCGTGTTAACCCGGCGATTAATATCGGCATTTTTAAGCTCATCAACCAGAATTTCCGGGATGTTTTCTGCCATTTTCTTAATGACTTTATCGCGAGCTTGCTCATACTGAAGGCGTGCATCAGCATCCAGTTTATGCTTTTGATGCAGACGACTTTCCAGCGCAATCAACAGATCTCGCAGTTCCATGACAGACATAAAGAACAACGATTCTTTATTGCGAGGCTCTTTAATTTTCAGCGCCAGTGCAATGAAATTATTACTCTTGCGAATAACACCGGTATTAACACCCTTGATGCTTATGGCCATGTAGGTTCTCCCTAACCATTTCTCAATTAAATAATTAATTTTAATTTATAAGCCAGATAAATGGGCTTGGTAGTAATAGTTGTTAAAATAACATAAATAGCCGTGCTCACTCTATATAAACAGAAAAGAAAGGTTAATTATTGGTGTTGGCTATATAAAGAGTAAAAATAGCAATGTATATGAATAATTAAAGGTTATGCAACGGGCAAAGATTAAACTTCCCTGTAAAATGACAGGTCGCTGTACTGCGTTTGTTGCTCTTACCGGATGCGGCGTAAACGCCTTATCCGGCCTACAGTTCATTGAAAATTCATTCAATTTCAATGCACGATGTAGGCCTGATAAGCGTAGCGCATCAGGCAATTTTAATGTTTAACTTCCCTGTTTAATCAGTTACTGCTGGCGTAGCTGGAGATCCAGCGGCGTTTTGCTGGGTTCGCCACCAATCTCGCGCGCCAGTTTTGGCACCAGATATCCCGATACTAACGTCAGCAACTCACGCATAATCTGCCGCGCTTCATCATCGCTCACCATGAAATGTGCCGCGCCCTGCACTTTATCGAGCACATGCAGGTAATAGGGCATCACACCGGCGTCAAACAGTGCATTACTCAGATTTGCCAGCGTTTGCGCGTTATCGTTCACGCCACGTAACAGAACGCTTTGGTTAAGCAGGGTGACGCCGACATGGCGCAATTTAGCCATCGCCTGACGGAACGTTTCATCTACCTCATTGGCATGGTTGATGTGATTCACCAGCAAGATTTGCAGCGTAGAACGAGCAAAGCGTTCAACCAGCGCCTCGGTGATGCGTGCCGGGATCACAATCGGCAGACGGCTGTGAATCCGCAGACGTTTGATATGTGGGATGGCTTCCAGTTGCGTTAACAACCAGTCCAGTTCGTGATCTTTCGCCATCAGCGGATCGCCGCCGGAGAAAATAATCTCGTCCAGTTCCGGATGCGCAGCAACATACTCAAGTGCCGTCTTCCAGTTTCGCTTGTTGCCCTGATTTTCGGCATACGGGAAGTGGCGACGGAAGCAATAGCGGCAATTTACCGCGCAGCCGCCTTTGACCAGCAATAGAGCCCGGTTGTGGTATTTATGCAACAAACCAGGCACTACGCTGTGCTGTTCTTCCAACGGGTCGGTGGAGAATCCGGGCGCGACGACAAACTCATCTTGCGAGGTAAGTACCTGACGCAAAAGTGGATCGTCTGGATTGCCTTTCTCCATGCGATCGATAAATGAGCGGGGCACGCGCAGGGCAAACAGCTTTTTGGCGCTGCGTCCGGCCAACAGTTTTTCGTCCGCGTCTATATTCAAAAGACGCAGAAGTTCATCAGGATCGGTCACAACATCGGCAAGTTGCGCTAACCAATCTTCTCTGGATGGGGTATTTAGGGTTACAATATGCGCCATTTTGTGGCTTAGCTACCAATTAATAAATTTCAGAGGGCCTTATGGCAACGTACTATAGCAACGATTTTCGTGCTGGTCTTAAAATCATGTTAGATGGCGAACCTTACGCGGTTGAAGCCAGTGAATTCGTGAAACCGGGTAAAGGTCAGGCATTCGCTCGCGTTAAACTGCGCCGTCTACTGACTGGCACTCGCGTAGAAAAAACCTTCAAATCTACCGATTCCGCTGAAGGCGCTGATGTTGTCGATATGAACCTGACTTACCTGTACAACGACGGTGAGTTCTGGCACTTCATGAACAACGAAACTTTCGAGCAGCTGTCTGCTGATGCAAAAGCAATTGGCGACAATGCTAAATGGCTGCTGGATCAGGCAGAGTGCATCGTAACTCTGTGGAATGGTCAGCCGATCTCCGTTACTCCGCCGAACTTCGTTGAACTGGAAATCGTTGATACCGATCCGGGTCTGAAAGGTGATACCGCAGGTACTGGCGGCAAACCGGCTACCCTGTCTACTGGCGCTGTGGTTAAAGTTCCGCTGTTCGTACAGATCGGCGAAGTCATCAAAGTGGATACTCGCTCTGGTGAATACGTATCTCGCGTGAAGTAATGCGGTTGTGGTGCGGCCTGTGGGCTGCACCATCACTTTCTCAGGTCAGAGATGATGAAACGCCTTATCCTTCTTGTTTTGCTTGCCAGTGCGCTGCTCACGGGCTGTAACACCGCACGCGGTTTTGGTGAAGACATTAAACATCTCGGTAATTCCATCTCCCGCGCAGCCAGCTAATTTTTCTTCTCTTCGTAAAAATCGTCAGATTTCCGTCATTTTCGGTGGTGTTGTCTATTATTAATTTGCTATAGGCAAACACAAATAACATTACCTAAAAGGAAGACGTTATGGTGAAGAAGACAATTGCAGCGATCTTTTCTGTTCTGGTGCTTTCAACAGTATTGACTGCCTGCAACACCACGCGTGGCGTTGGTGAAGATATCTCCGACGGCGGTAACGCGATTTCTGGCGCAGCGACGAAAGCGCAGCAATAAGCAATAACGGTACGACAAGTTTGTCGTGCCGTTTATTTTTTCAGCGATAGTCACTAAGGTAATAGTTGAAATTCCCCTGCCACCAGGCAAAATATCCGTTCAACCATCAGCTTTGCAGGACGACCTGCAAACGCTTCTTTTCACCGGGGACGGCCCCATTTCTCCGGAGTTTTATATGTCCTGGATTATCTTATTTATTGCTGGGTTGCTGGAAGTCGTCTGGGCTGTTGGCCTGAAATATACCCACGGCTTTAGTCGTTTGACGCCAAGTGTTATTACCGTGACGGCGATGATTGTCAGTATGGCGCTGCTCGCCTGGGCGATGAAGTCATTACCTGTAGGGACGGCTTATGCTGTCTGGACGGGGATTGGCGCAGTCGGCGCGGCTATCACCGGCATTGTGCTGCTCGGCGAGTCCGCTAACCCGATGCGCCTGGCAAGTCTGGCGTTAATTGTGGTGGGAATTATTGGTCTGAAACTCAGCACTCACTAACTACCGGGCTGCTGTATCCAAATAAACTTACTAACATCAAACCCTTCCCGGGTTGCGACTGCCAGCATCTCCTGTTTAACTTCGTCAGAAATGGTTGGCGTGCGAGAGAGTATCCACAGGTAGTCGCGGTCCGGGCCGCAAACCAGCGCGTGGCGGTACTCCCGGTCGAGCGCGATGACATTATAACCGCCGTAGAATGGCCCAAAGAACGACACTTTCAGGGCTGCGCGACGCGGATCTCCAGTAAAGTAGGCTTTTCCTTCACTCTGCTGCCACATCTCTCTGTCTGGGTTATAGCCTTTATTAATGACATTCAGGCCGCCGTCATCCCGCAGGCTATACGTCGCGGTCACTTTCTCCAGCCCGCGTTCAAAACGGTGATCAAAACGGGCAATCTCATACCACGTACCCAAATAGCGTTTGGTATCGAAATTATTTACCACAGTAACGCCACGCGGCGGTGTGGGAGAACTACAGGCAACCACCAGAAATGCAGCTGTCGCTGCGGCAACGAGAGGGAGCAGGCGCATAAATGTTTCCTTACTGGTTTTTTCTAAGTGTAGATGACAGCAAGGAAATGCGAAGAAAAGGTCCGAAAATTCGGACCCGATGAAATTTTACTGTAGAGCGTTGAGAATCTGCCAGGCGGCGGTAACTCTCGCTGGATTGGGATAATTTTTGTTAGCCAGCATCACAATACCCAGCTCTTTTTCTGGGATAAACGCGACATAGCTACCAAATCCGCCGGTCGCACCTGTTTTATGCACCCATGATGACCGCACAGCAGGAGCAGGGGGCGTAATCGCTTTTACTGGGCTTGTCGCCAGCGCAATTTTACTGTCGCTGCCATTGATGATGCTGTCAGGATTTACCGGCCAGTCCAGCATTTCCCAGCCCAGGCCCTGATACATATCGCCGGTTTGCCAGTAGCGAGATTGCGCCAGTTGTATCCCTTGCTGAAGTGTTTTGTCGTTGATATCACGGGGATTCATATTGCTTCGTACCCAGCAGGCCATATCTTCAATCGTCGATTTTACACCGTAAGCTTCAGCATCCAGCGCCCCTGGCGAAACATGCACTGCCTTACCTTCGCGATATCCCCAGGCGTAATTCTTTTCTTCTGCGGGCGGCACATTAATCCACGTATGGTTGAGTTTGAGTGGCTGGAAAACACGATTTTGCATCGCCTGTTCAAAGCTCAAACCAGACGGCTTCACAGCCAGTGCGCCGAACAAACCGATACTGGAGTTTGCATACAGACGTTGTGTTCCTGGCGCCCATGCAGGCTGCCAGTTTTGATAGAAGCGCAGCAAGTCGCTTGAGGATTTCACCTCATCCGGCACCTGTAACGGCAGGCCGCCAGCGGTGTAGGTTGCGAGATGTAATAGTGTGATCCCATTCCACTGTTTAGCGGTAAGTTCAGGCCAGTATTTTGTGACGGGATCGTTTAGATTGATTTCCCCTCGAGCAATAGCGTCGCCACCAAGCACGCCCGTAAATGTTTTACTGACCGAGCCTAACTCAAACAACGTTTGCTGCGTGACGGGCCGCTTTTTTGCCACATCCGCGTAGCCCCAGGTAAAGTAATAAGGCTTACCCTGATAAATCACTGCAACGGCCATGCCGGGGATGTTTTGTTGCTCAACAAGTGGGGTAATTGTGTGATGCACAATATCGTTGATTTGTTGTTCGCTGTGGGGCGCGGCAAGAGTGGAGCAAGAGACGGTAATCAGTAAGGCGCAAAGCGTCGTTTTGAGCATAAGGTCTGGTTTCCATACAAAACGGCCCGCCATAGGCGGGCCGGATTTACATTGGCGATGCGTTAGATTGTAACGACACCAATCAGCGTGACAACTGTCAGGATAGCAGCCAGACCGTAGAAAACCCATTTGCCCGCAGGTACGTGGATTTTCAGATCGTGCATCGCGTGGTGCATACGGTGTAAACCACACCACAGCGGCAGGACGATCATCAGGAACAGGAATACGCGACCAATGAAGCTTTGCGCGAACGCCAGAACGCGTTCGTAGCTCAGTGCGTCACCCGGGAACAGACCCAGCGGCAGCAGAATGCCAACCAGCAGGATCATTACCGGCGCAATGATCGCACTCCACATACCACCGGCCCCGAAGAGGCCCCAGAATACCGGCTCGTCAGAACGCTTTGGATTTGGATTAATCATCTCAGGCTCCTTACCAGTACAGGGCAACAAACAGGATTACGATGGTGGCAACCACGGTTACCGCCCAGAGACTTTTGATAATTGGCTCTGGTCCCATTTTTTCGTCTTTTACAATGATATTGGCCGCTTTCGGTGCCAGTTCAAACCAGGTTTTGGTGTGCAGCAGGGCTGCCGCCAGAGTGATCAGGTTAATGATCACGATAACCGGGTTTTGTAAAAAGTCGACGAATCCCGCCCAGGTTTCCGGGCCATTTTTCAGGGCAAACAGCCCGAAAATCAGTTCAATGCTGAACCACACAGCCGGAACCGCTGTGCCTTCGCGCAGCATGTAAAAGCGATAAAACGGCAATTTTTTCCACCAGGTGGACGTCATTGGCCGTACATACGGTTTACGTTTAGTCGTCATGTTGCACTCCTTAGCGTGGTTTCAGGGTCGCGATAAGAAAGTCTTTTGAACTTTCTACTTTGCCCTGCTGAATGGCCGCAGCCGGATCGACGTGTTTCGGGCAGACTTCGGAGCAGTAGCCCACGAAAGTACAGCTCCATACGCCGTTCTGGCTGTTTAACTGCGCCATACGCTCCTTCTTACCGTGGTCGCGGCTATCTTCGTTATAACGATGTGCCAGCGTAATGGCAGCCGGACCGATGAACTCTGGGTTCAGGCCGAACTGCGGGCATGCGGCATAGCACAGACCACAGTTGATGCAACCGGAGAACTGGTGATACTTCGCCATCTGCGCCGGGGTCTGGATGTTAGTACCCTGATCCGCGGTGCGGGAGTTGCCGATGATGTACGGTTTGATCGCTTCCAGACTTTCGATGAAGTGGGTCATATCGACCACCAGATCGCGTTCAATCGGGAAGTTAGCTAACGCTTCAACCTTCATGCCGTTGGTGTAGTCACGCAGGAAGGTTTTACATGCCAGTTTCGGCACGTTGTTAACCATCATGCCGCAGGAGCCACAAATCGCCATACGGCAGGACCAGCGGTAGCTTAAGTCCGGCGCAAGGTTGTCTTTGATATAGCCCAGCGCATCCAGCAATGAGGTGGTTTCATCATAAGGCACTTCATAGAATGCGCTATGTGGTGCGGTATCGACTTCCGGGTTATAACGCACCACCTCAATTTTCAGGTTTTTCATCTCAGCCATTCGCCTTCTCCTTCTTATTGGCTGCTTCCGCCTTATCGGCTGCATCCGCTTCGCCACCGTACATGCGTTTGGCCGGCGGCAGCTTAGTAATTTTCACGTCGCTGTACTCCAGGCGAGTAGTGCCATCAGCATCGCGGAAGGCGAGGGTGTGTTTGAGGAAGTTGATGTCGTCACGTTCAGTGCAACCTTCGTCCAGACGCTGGTGCGCGCCGCGGGACTCTTTACGTGCCATTGCAGAGTGCGCCATACATTCGGCAACGTTCAGACCGTGGCCCAACTCAATGGTGTAAAGCAGGTCGGTGTTGAACACGCTGGACGTGTCGGTGATGCGAACACGCTTGAAGCGTTCCTGCAGTTCCGCCAGCTTGTCGATGGTTTTCTGCATCAGTTCCGGCGTACGGTAGATACCGCAGCCTTCTTCCATGGCCAGGCCCATTTCGTCGCGGATCTTCGCCCAGTTTTCGCCGCCGTCCTGGTTAACCAGATCTTTCAGACGCTGTTCAACGCCAGCAACCTGGGCATTGATCGCGGCATCGTTGCCATTACCGGCAGTAGATGCGCGCTCCATTGCTTGCTCACCGGCCAGACGACCAAAGACCACCAGTTCCGCCAGGGAGTTGGAGCCCAGACGGTTTGCGCCGTGCAGACCTACAGAGGAACATTCGCCCACGGCGAACAGGCCCTTAATGCGGGTTTCGCAGTTCTGATCGGTTTCGATACCACCCATGGTGTAGTGCGCGGTCGGACGTACCGGAATCGGTTCTTTAACCGGATCGACGCCAACATAAGCTTTCGCCAGTTCACAGATGAACGGCAGACGTTCGTGCAGTTTTTTCTCGCCCAGGTGACGCAGGTCGAGGTAAACCACATCGCCACGCGGCGTGGAGATGGTGTTGCCTTTACGCCATTCGTGCCAGAAGGCCTGAGAAACTTTGTCGCGTGGACCCAGTTCCATGTATTTGTTTTTCGGCTCGCCCAGCGGAGTTTCCGGGCCCATGCCGTAGTCTTGCAGATAACGGTAGCCATTTTTGTTGACCAGAATACCGCCTTCGCCACGGCAACCTTCGGTCATCAGGATACCGGAACCCGGTAGGCCAGTCGGGTGATACTGAACGAACTCCATATCACGCAGCGGAACACCGTGGCTCAGCGCCATACCCATACCGTCGCCAGTAACGATGCCGCCGTTGGTGTTGTAACGATAAACACGGCCAGCGCCGCCGGTTGCCATCACCACGGCGTTAGCACGGATCTGAACCAGCGTACCTTCCATCATGTTCATTGCCACCAGGCCGCGAACATGACCATCATCAACCAGAATATCCAGCACGAAATGTTCGTCAAAACGCTGGATCTGCGGGAATTGCAGAGAGGTCTGGAACAGAGTGTGAAGCATATGGAAGCCGGTCTTATCTGCGGCGAACCAGGTACGCTCGATTTTCATGCCGCCGAAGCGACGTACGTTCACGCTACCATCCGGGCGACGGCTCCATGGGCATCCCCACAGTTCCAGTTGGGTCATTTCGGTTGGGCAGTGGTGGACGAAATAATCCACAACATCCTGCTCACATAACCAGTCGCCACCCGCTACTGTATCGTTAAAGTGATAATCGAAGCTGTCATGATCCTGCGCGACAGCGGCGGAGCCCCCTTCTGCAGCAACGGTATGGCTGCGCATTGGGTATACTTTTGAGATTAGTGCGATTTTTGCATTCGGATTTGCCTGCGCGGCAGCAATTGCAGCACGTAATCCCGCGCCACCGGCACCTACAATGGCAAGATCGGCTTGAAAGGTTTGCACGACATTCCTCCAGATTGTTTTTATCCCACATCCACGTACTTCAGGGTAAGTGCCTGAAAGTTACGGTCTGCGAACGCTATTCCACTGCTCCTTTATAGGTACAACAGTATAGTCTGATGGATAAGTCTGAAATTTGACGAGATCGATTTTTTTAGTGCGCAAGCGGGCTAAATTATCACTGAAGATGATTAATTTAATTACTAAACCATCAGATTGTGGTTTTTTTAGTCACCGCCCCTTGCTGAATGATTCCTGCGTAAAATTTGTCTCGCCGTCGCGTTGCGAGTAGACTTCGTGCCCTTGTTAAAAACTGGAGATTTCACTATGAGCGAAACGGCATCCTGGCAGCCGAGCGCATCCATTCCTAACTTATTAAAACGCGCGGCGATTATGGCGGAGATCCGTCGTTTCTTTGCCGATCGTGGAGTGCTGGAGGTGGAGACGCCTTGTATGAGCCAGGCGACGGTAACCGATATTCATTTGGTCCCGTTTGAGACACGTTTCGTTGGCCCCGGACACTCCCAGGGGATGAATCTCTGGTTAATGACCAGCCCTGAATATCACATGAAACGCCTGCTGGTTGCCGGTTGTGGCCCAGTATTCCAGCTGTGCCGCAGCTTCCGTAATGAAGAGATGGGGCGTTATCACAACCCTGAGTTCACGATGCTGGAGTGGTATCGGCCGCATTATGATATGTACCGGTTGATGAACGAAGTTGACGATCTTCTGCAGCAAGTGCTGGATTGCCCGGCTGCAGAAAGCCTTTCTTATCAGCAAGCCTTCTTACGTTATCTGGAAATTGATCCGCTCTCTGCGGATAAAACGCAGCTGCGGGAAGTGGCGGCGAAACTGGATCTGAGCAACGTTGCCGATACCGAAGAAGATCGCGATACACTGTTGCAGTTGCTGTTTACCTTTGGTGTGGAACCGAACATTGGTAAAGAAAAACCGACCTTTGTTTATCATTTCCCTGCCAGTCAGGCATCACTGGCGCAAATCAGTACCGAAGATCATCGGGTCGCAGAGCGCTTCGAGGTCTACTACAAAGGTATTGAGCTGGCGAATGGTTTCCACGAATTAACGGACGCCCGTGAACAGCAACAACGCTTTGAGCAGGATAACCGCAAACGTGCGGCGCGTGGTTTACCGCAGCATCCAATTGACCAAAACCTCATAGAAGCTCTGAAAGTCGGTATGCCTGACTGCTCCGGCGTGGCTCTGGGCGTTGATCGTCTGGTGATGTTGGCGCTGGGCGCGGAGACGCTTGCGGAAGTGATTGCCTTTAGCGTTGACCGGGCATAATTCTGAAAAATCATCTAATTAACCGCACAGAATGGCGTTGTAACGCCATTCTGTAGCAGATGTTTTCATTTTTCCTGCTGAAGGCCACAATTTAAGACTGGATATTTGCTATCATCCAGGTATCAATTCTGTATGGTTTTTTATTGCGGCCCGTCAATCGATGGGTAGTGCAGTTCAGTGCGCGCGTTTTATACATGTGCTAACACGAAGGATAATTTCATGCCTCACACGATAAAAAAGATGAGTCTGATAGGGCTCATATTGATGATCTTTACTTCAGTATTTGGTTTTGCCAATAGCCCGGCAGCTTATTATTTAATGGGGTATAGTGCGATTCCCTTTTATATATTTTCTGCATTATTATTTTTTATACCATTTGCTTTAATGATGGCAGAAATGGGCGCGGCCTATCGCAAAGAAGAAGGCGGCATCTATTCCTGGATGAATAATAGTGTCGGACCACGTTTCGCCTTTATCGGCACATTTATGTGGTTTTCCTCTTATATCATCTGGATGGTGAGTACCTCAGCTAAAGTCTGGGTACCATTTTCTACGTTCCTCTACGGTACCGACATGACTCAGCACTGGCGCATTGCTGGCCTGGAGCCAACGCAGGTAGTGGGTCTGCTGGCGGTGGCATGGATGATCCTGGTTACCGTGGTTGCTTCAAAAGGGATTAATAAAATTGCTCGTATTACTGCAGTAGGTGGTATTGCAGTAATGTGTCTTAATTTAGTATTACTGTTAGTGAGTATTGCCATTTTGTTATTAAATGGTGGCCATTTTGCACAGGATATTAATTTCGTGGTATCGCCGAATCCAGGATATCAATCCGGTCTGGCGATGTTATCGTTTGTGGTATTTGCCATTTTCGCTTACGGCGGAATTGAAGCGGTTGGTGGTCTGGTAGATAAAACAGAAAACCCAGAAAAGAACTTTGCCAAAGGTATTGTTTTTGCCGCTATTGTTATTTCAATCGGTTATTCACTGGCGATATTTTTATGGGGCGTCAGCACTAACTGGCAGCAGGTATTAAGTAATGGTTCCGTTAACCTCGGCAATATCACCTATGTACTGATGAAAAGCCTGGGGATGACGCTGGGTAACGTGCTGCATTTGTCACCTGAAGCGTCATTGTCGCTGGGCGTATGGTTTGCGCGTATTACCGGGCTTTCGATGTTCCTGGCTTACACCGGCGCGTTCTTTACACTTTGCTACTCGCCACTAAAAGCGATCATCCAGGGTACGCCGAAAGCGTTATGGCCGGAACCGATGACGCGCCTGAACGCCATGGGCATGCCGTCTATCGCCATGTGGATGCAGTGCGGGCTGGTTACTGTCTTCATCCTGCTGGTTTCGTTTGGCGGTGGTACCGCATCAGCGTTCTTTAACAAGCTGACGCTGATGGCGAACGTTTCCATGACGCTTCCCTATCTGTTCCTCGCGCTGGCTTTCCCATTCTTTAAAGCACGTCAGGATCTCGACAGACCATTTGTGATTTTCAAAACACACATGTCGGCAACGATCGCGACAGTGGTGGTGGTACTGGTGGTGACGTTTGCGAACGTTTTCACCATTATCCAGCCAGTGGTTGAAGCCGGAGACTGGGATAGCACATTGTGGATGGTTGGCGGCCCTGTCTTCTTCTCGCTGTTAGCGATGGCGATTTACCAGAATTATTGCAGCAGAGTGGCAAAAAATCCGCAGTGGGTGGCTGAGTAATCAGATGCCCTATCGTCGGCCTGACGATAGGGCGTAATGACAGGGAATGAGTGGGATTTCGTATGCGCTATAGCGAAATTAAACTACGGGTTACCTCATGAGTGCGCGCATGTTTGTCTTGTGTTGCATCTGGTTTGTTGTGGCGATCCCCTGGATACTCATCACTTCCACGCTGGACAAAGAGTGGATGATTGATGAAGGCGGGGTTAAAAACATCTGCGATGTGCTGGAGTATCTGGAAAATGACGATACCCGTGATGTCGGTGTGATATTGACGTTGCCGCTCTTTTTCCCTTTTCTCTGGTTCGCGCTGCGGCGAAAAAAAGGCGGCTGGTTTATGTACGTCACCGCACTGGCGATCTTCGGCTATTGGCTGTGGCAATTTTTCCTGCGCTATCAGTTTTGTTTGTGAGCCGGATGGGTTCATCCGGCCACAAAGACCTTACAAGCTTCCTGCCTGACGACCTTTACCCGCAGAAGTCAGCGTTCTCCCCGTTTGTTTACCATTCAGGCTTTCCAGACGCATCTGGAAGGGCGGGAATGGCATATCAATACCGTGGGCGTGGAAGCCCGCCAGAATCAGTTGATGGATTTCATGGCGCAGCGGCATGCGGTGACCCATTTCTGCGGCGTAAATACGCAGCTCGAAAATCTGAATCCCTTGCTGTAGATCCACCAGGAAGACTTCCGGCGCCGGGTTGTCGATCACCAGCGAGCAGCGGCGCGCAGCGTTAAGCAAGATTTCCGTCACTTCTTCACTGTTGGCATCAGCAGGGGCCGGAATCGTCAACACCACGCGCGTGACCGAGTCAGAGAGCGACCAGTTGATAAACTGCTCGGTAATAAACGCCTTGTTTGGCACGATAATCTCTTTGCGGTCCCAGTCGCTGATAGTGGTGGCGCGGGTGTTAATTTTCGTTACGCTACCGGTAAGATCGCGGATCGTTACCGTATCGCCAATGCGAATCGGTTTTTCGAACAGGATAATCAGGCCAGAGATAAAGTTGGCGAAAATTTCCTGCAAACCAAAACCGAGACCAACACCGAGCGCGGCGACCAGCCACTGCAATTTCGACCACTCAATACCAATCATTGAGAAGCCGACCAGCCCGCCAATCAGCATCAGCAGATATTTGGTGATGGTGGTGATGGCGTAGCCCGTACCCGGCGTTAAATCCAAGTGCTGCAAAATCGCCAGTTCCAGCAGCGCGGGCAGGTTGCGCACCAGCTGCGTGGTGATGATAAACACCAGAATGGCAATCAGCACCGCGCCGAGGGTGATCGGCTCCAGGCTTTCTACGCCCTGTACCGTGGACGTAACATCCCACAGCGAAATATTTTCGAGGAAGCCGAAAGCGGAATGGATTTCTGACCACAGCACAATGACCGAAAGCAGGGCGATCAACATCAAAATTGAGCGCACCAGCCGCAAGGATTGCGCACTGATAGCATCGAGATCGACTTCGCTTTCATCGACTTCAATTGCCCCTTCCGGGCTACTGTGATGATGCGCTTCCTCTTCGCCACGCGCTCGCTGCGCTAACATCTCTGCCCGGCGATGCTTCGCCCGGTCAAACGCCAGTCTGCGTCGCTGGATTAGCATCCAGCGGCGGATAACGTGATAAACCACCAACAGCAGGAACCAGATGGCAACCGAGGTTTCAAGCCTTGCTAACAGCGCCTGTGCCGTTGCCAGGTAGCCGACTGCCGCTGCCAGAATAGCGACCAACGGCGCGCCAATCATCATGTTCCACAGCATATGGTTGGTAATGTTGTCGCCGCTGCCTTCTTTGTTGAGATACAGTGGGATCCCGGCCTTTTTCAGGCTGAGGGTGACCACTGCCAGTGCACCGCAAATGAGGATGAAGCAAAGACGTCCCAGCGAACCGGAAAACTCGCGGTCGTCGAGATTATCGAACATCATCAGCGCCATAATCAGCGGCACGATAAGCCCGATGCTCATCAGGTAGTAGCGCATCCCGCGGGAAACACGTTCGCGCGGCCAGCCAAAATGGGCAATAAACAAGCCGTTAGGGCGGGCAAAGGTGGCGCAAATCATTACTACCCACAGCAGCGGCACGGTGGCCGTTACGCCATCGCCAATCGCTACCGCCAGCGGATAAGGCCACGCCTCGCGCAAGCCGTAACCCAGCGTCATCCACAGCACCGGTAGCGGTGACGCGACGAGAATCGACCAGAAAAGAGTGCGTAATGTCAGCCAGAAGTGATCCTGAGTCACTTTGCCGACTTTCGCTGCCGAACGTTCGAGAAAACGGGTGAAATAGCGGCGCGAGTAGATACTGCAACCGACCAGAATCAACGCGCCAAACAGCGGCAAAATCGTCTCTTTGCTGGTCAGCATCATGATGCTGGCTTTACCTAACTGACTGAAGGTGTCCAACGAAATGAGACGACGCAGATCCTGGGCGATTTCCAGCGGCCAGGCGATAGTCATCGGGCGCACGTCAGAGGTCCAGAACAGATAGCGGTGCGTCGCTTCGTTCACCTCTTTCAGCGCATCTTCCAGTTGCCCGTTGGAGACTTTCAGCTTGGTCAGTTCCAGTAGTAGCGTGTCGCCACCCTGCAACAATGAGTTCAACAACTCACGCTGAGTACGCAGTTGTGCTTCGAGAATACGGTTTTGCTCGGCGGTCAGCGGCTGACCGTCAGCCTGAAGGATTTGTCGCAGTTGCGGTTGTTTATTGAGTAGATCCTCATAGTGCAACCGTTGCACGCGCAACTGCGCCATTTCGGTATCAAGTTGTTGCGGTTTCGGCATTTCCGGCAGTCGTGCCACCTGCGCTCGCAACGCTTCGCCGAGCAGGTTGGACGCTCCCAGCCATTGTGACTGCTCGCGCAGGGTATTCAGCGCCTGCCGGACCTGTAATGTCTGGCTGGCAGCCTGACGCTGTTGCGAAGCGACGAGATCCATTCGCTGCGCCTGTTGATTCAGCGCCGCTGAAAGCTCGCGGTTAATTTTGAATTGCGCGACGATATCTTTCGGCAAATCGGCACTGCTTTCAGCCAGTAGTTCGGTGCTTTCCAGCGCCCGCTCCGCCTCAAGCTGGCGTTGGCTGTTCAACTGATTACGTAAGGCCTGCAAATACGCATCCAGCTGCTGGCTCTCTTTTTCCGCCAGCTCAGAGCGCAAGCGCGCTAATTCCTGGCGGTTATTGGCAGACAGCTGCGCCAGCTCCAGTTCATCAACGAGGGCTTTCAGACGTGCGGAGTCAGACTGCAACGCGAAATTTTGTGCCTGATTAAGCGGGGTATTGCCGGTAAGCGTTCCCAGGCGGCGTTCAATTTCATTTAACTGACGACGGGCATCGGTTTGTTGTTGCGGCAGTTGATTCAATGAATCCGCTATCTCGCGGGCGCGTTCCTGCTCTTGCTGGGCCTGACGGCTCTTATCCAGCAACTGACTGCTGACCTGGAGAATTTCCTGATTCAGCGCGTCGGTAGACATTCCCGGCGACACGCTGCGCGGCTCGTCACGCATGTTGTTTAATTGTGCGCGCAGAGTAGCGGAGAGTTTTGGATAATTATCAATAACTTCTTGATATTGCTTGATGCGCTCAAGGGAACTTTTTCGTTCCTCAAGCGCATTTAAGGCAGACTGGAGCGCCTCTACGACTTCCGGCTGCACGGGTTTCGCCGCTTTTGCCTGCTCCAGTTCCTGGGTGATTTGTTTGCTATCGGGGGCCGTCGCGGCGTACGCCCCCCAACTGAGGCACCAGGCCATCAGAAAAGTGATAATCAGGCGCACGTCAGCGTTTCCTTTGATGGATTAGACCTGGTCTTTTTTATCGTCAACCAATGGGCTGGCGTCGTGTTCTGCTTCGATCTCTTCAGCAGGAAGCGGGGCTGGTTCAGCGTCTGGCGTAACAAAGGTTTCGGTAGATACTGCCAGCGGCTGGCCAATTTTCGTGACAGACAGGCTTTCCAGTTGCTCAACCAGATTCACTTTACCTGGTGCAAACAGGTTGATAACGGTAGAGCCAAGTTTAAAGCGCCCCATTTCCTGGCCTTTCAGCAGCGCCACAGAACCGTCGTTTTCCCCGGCAGGCCAGGTCCAGCGTTTGATGATGCCTTCGCGCGGTGGTGTAATGGTACCCGCCCAGACCGTCTCAATGCTGCCAACAATCGTCGCACCGACCAGAATCTGCGCCATCGGGCCAAATTCGGTATCGAACAGGCAGATCACGCGTTCGTTACGGGCAAACAGATTCGGCACGTTCTGAGCAGTGAGATGGTTAACGGAGAAGAGATCGCCCGGTACGTAGATCATCTCACGCAAAATACCGTTGCACGGCATGTGTACGCGGTGATAGTCACGCGGGGAGAGGTAAGTGGTCACAAACGTACCATTGCGGAAAAGATCCGCCATCAGATAGTTGCCCGCCAGCAGGGCTTCGAGGCTGTAATTGTGGCCTTTGGCTTGCAGGATTTTATCTTCTTCAATTTTACCTAGCTGGCTGATAACGCCATCGGCAGGCATGACCAGAACATTCGGATCGGTATTGATTGGGCGTACTTCGTCACGCAGCGGACGGACAAAAAATTCGTTAAAGGTGCGGTAGCTGGCAGTATCCGGCTTCTGCGCCTCTTGCATGTCGACTTTGTAGTATTTAACGAACAGATCGATAACCAGTTTTGTCAGCCATCCTGCTCGCTTGCTTGCGCCCCAACCCGCCAGGCGAGTAAGCCATAGTTTCGGCAGAATGTACTGTAGCGAAAGTTTAAATGAATTTAACAAAGTAGCCTCCAGGCCATTGTTTTGTCGTTCCTGATCCGGCGTACATGCCGGATCCTGAAAAAAAGGGGACGATTCTAACGACGGTTAGCTTAATTGTCAGTCATCCGTATCAGAAAAGTTTTTACGCGTTTTTACCTGCGCCATGCTTTCCAGAATACGGTGATAGTTTTCGAAACGGGTTTCCGCGATTTTCCCTTCGTCAACGGCTTCACGGATAGCGCAGCCCGGATCGGTATCGTGTTTGCAATCGCGGTATTTGCACAGACCTAAGTAGTCATGGAATTCGACAAAACCGTGAGTGATTTGTTCCGGCTCGAGATGCCAGAGTCCGAATTCGCGTACCCCAGGAGAATCAATCACATCGCCGCCGTGCGGGAAGTGATACAACCGAGCGGCAGTCGTGGTGTGCTGGCCCAGACCTGAGTTGTCAGAGACATCGTTGGTCAGGATCTCTTTTTGCAGCCCCAGCAACGCGTTCAGCAGGCTGGATTTGCCGACGCCAGATTGCCCGGCAAAAATGCTGATGCGTCCGGTCAATGCCTCTTCCAGCGGTTTCAGCCCATCCTGAGTATGGCTGGAAACCATCAATACGCGATAACCGATGTTGCGGTAGATATCCATCTGTTCGTTGACGAACGCCATGCCTTCGTCGTCCAACAGGTCTATCTTATTGAGCACAATAATCGGCTCAATCTGCAAGGTTTCGCAGGCTACCAGGTAACGGTCGATGATATTGAGCGACAGCTCCGGCAAAATGGCGGAGACAATGACAATCTGGTCGATGTTGGCGGCGATGGGTTTCACGCCGTCATAGAAATCCGGGCGTGTTAACACCGAGGTGCGCTCATGCACCGCTTCCACGATCCCTTTGACATTTACGCCTTCCGCTGCCGGTTTACCCGGACGCCAGACTACGCGGTCGCCGGTCACCAGCGAACGGATGGTGCGGCGAATATTGCAGCGGTGAACGTCGCCATCGGCGGACTCCACATCAGCGTGCATGCCAAAGCGGCTGATGACGATACCTTCATCAGGCTCGCCAAACAGATTGTCGTCGTAGTCGGGCTTCTCCTTAGACGTTTTAAGACGACGCTGGTGATTGGCGTTCACGCGGCGCTGCTGGCCTTTGGAGAGTTTATTTTTACTCAATCGTACAGACTCCTGGTCGCCCCTGATGGGCAAAACATCTATGATACACGCAATTGTGGATCAATATAGTCACTGTGAATGGGTGGAAAATAGCATGAGTGCCAATGAAAACAACCTGATTTGGATCGATCTTGAGATGACCGGTCTGGATCCCGAGCGTGATCGCATTATTGAGATTGCCACGCTGGTGACCGATGCCAACCTGAATATTCTGGCAGAAGGGCCGACCATTGCAGTACATCAGTCTGATGAACAGCTGGCGTTGATGGATGACTGGAACGTGCGTACCCATACTGCCAGCGGGCTGGTGGAGCGCGTGAAAGCGAGCACGATGGGCGATCGTGAAGCAGAACTGGCGACGCTCGAATTTTTAAAACAGTGGGTGCCTGCGGGTAAATCGCCTATCTGCGGTAACAGCATCGGTCAGGATCGCCGCTTCCTGTTCAAATACATGCCGGAACTGGAATCGTACTTCCACTACCGCTATCTCGATGTCAGCACGCTGAAAGAGCTGGCGCGCCGCTGGAAGCCGGAAATTCTCGACGGTTTTACCAAGCAGGGGACGCATCAGGCGATGGATGATATCCGCGAATCAGTTGCGGAACTGGCTTACTACCGCGAGCATTTCATCAAGCTGTAAAATTCTTCCTGGTCACGTAACCGCCGGAATCCACTTGCGGCGGCGTGATTTTGACGCTAAATTGAACGCCTTGCTGATAATTTCAGCACTTGAGATAAAAATTCGAAAAATTTTTTTTAGGGGGGTTGCAGAGGGAAAGATTTCTCGTATAATGCGCCTCCCGTAACGACGCAGAAATGCGAAATTACGAAAGCAAAAATTAAGTAGTACGCGGGAATAGCTCAGTTGGTAGAGCACGACCTTGCCAAGGTCGGGGTCGCGAGTTCGAGTCTCGTTTCCCGCTCCAAAATTTGAAAAGTGCTGTAAAGCACAGACCACCCAAGCG
>NZ_RHJO01000008.1:0-3855 GCF_004211985.1 Escherichia sp. E10V10
TTTTTCGTACCCCGCCAGGGTGATGTGCTGCTGGTTAAACTGGTCACCTGCGTTCACCAGTTCTGACAGTGTGCCGGTCTTTGCCGTATACACATGACCATACAGCTGACGCGCATAGCTCCAGCGACCGCTGGTATCGTTCATCTCGGTCACCAGCGTGTTAACGGAGGCCGTGTCGTTGAACGGCAGGCCGATATAATCAAACGGCTCATCCGCCATTGCAGCCACCGCGCCGGTGAGAACAGGAGAGCCCGTTCCGGCGGTCCCCGTCGCCACGGCAATCTGTACGCCCGCAGGCAGCACTTCGCCCCCACCAAAGCCGTAGTAATTGAGGGTGACAGGAATTTCATTCCCGCAAAGCCCCTTATGACGCGCGGTCAGCGTGACCACGCCTGCCGAAGATGAGGCCGTAAACGGCAGGGCCGGAACGGCATTGATGGCATCTTTGATACTGCTGGCAATCGTCGCGACGTTATCGCCGTTGGTCACCGGTGCCTGCACGCGGGTACGTCCCACATAAACATTCACCGTGCCGGTTTCGGTTGCCGCCCCGGTCACCGTCAGCGTAACCGTTGCCGCCGCGCCTGTGGCCTCCGGAACGGCAATCACATACAGCTCGCCAAACGGGTCGGTCTGGCGATAAGCCTCGACCATACGCGCCAGCTGACTTCCCGCACCACAAATCTGGCGTGCATAGTCTGCCGACGGCATCAGCACCAGACTGTTGGCAACAATCTCTGCACCGTTATTGGCGTGACCAATCAGCAACGATGCCCCGCTGTCCTGTGCAGTATTCGCCGCCGAGTTATCCATTTCCGCATAAAACAGCGGAACCAGCGTATTCGACGGAATGGTGTTAAAGCTTATCGTCATCGGTGTTCACCTTTTTATTCACGCGCCGGATATCACCCGCTGCTTCACGGCGCAGCCAGTAGTTGTTCTCGTCAACATTTCGCCCTTCGGCGGGCAAAAGGTCACCGCGGGCAGGGTCAGGCACTGACCGCCCTTTAACAGGTTTCACAAACATGAAGATTCTCAGGAAGGAAGGGTTATTTCGGTGTGATGTTCGATATCGCCGTCAGGCCCGTTACCGGGATCGAGATAATCAACATCAATCGCCAGCGTTCGCAGTTCATCCAGACTGTTCAGCTCATCCTGCTGGCGGGTATCGTCTTCGGTCAGCTCGCTGATGACCGAAAAATCGAACTGATAAATCAGCTCATGACGATTCAGATCCAGCAGCGTGCCGCCGTCATAGGTAATCGGGTTACCGCATGCTTCCGGGTTCCAGCCCAGCAGGGCCTTAAAGAGCATCTGCCGGACATCGTCCACCACATCATACGAGGCAAACTGACCGCGCTCATCACGCCCGTTACTCAGTATGACAACCACGGAGAAACCCTCTTTCAGCTCCTGCCAGTAGTCGGTCTGGCTTTTGTTTTCTCCCGGAGAATCATCACCCGGTACAACATATGCCGCCGGGAGTTTCAGCTTTCCGACCTCCGGCAGATTTTTGAACTGGGCCGCGCCTGCAACCCGGTTTTCAAAATACGGACAGCGGGCACGCAGTGCAGCAATAACAGGCGTCAGTTTCATCTGTGTCGTCGCTCCGGCTTCAGTGATTTACGCAATTCCCGCGCCAGAAAATAGCGTGTCCAGCTGCGGTTCTTTTCAAGAGTTTCCACCATGAAGTTATTACGTGGAGCCAGTCGCCAGCCGCTGCCACCGGATGCACCACGATGATGACTACGACGACGTTTTGCTCCTCCCCGGACACCAAAAAACAGAAACGCCGGATAGAAGTCACCAGAGATCATCCGGTTCCCCTTCCCGTTGCGCTGGTTAGGGGCAATGCGTGTCATAAAACCGGCTCGCTTTTTACTGGCTCCCGGCACCATATAACCAATCGAACGAGCCAGGCGTCCGGTCTGATAACCGGGGTTTTCACCCGGTGCCGACCGCGCACGGCGCATCACCAGCCGACGGGCATCACGCATATGACGCTGCCCAATCGTAACAAACGCCCGCCGGACACGGGCGCGGTTAAAGCGCATCTCCGCGGGCTGCTGAACATCAACGTGAAAAAAGGGAGTCGCCATTGCTGCCTCCGTGACTCTGCGTAAATTCGCCCAGCTCTGTACACTCCAGCAACAGAAAGCGCCGCGCCCCGTTCAGATCGCGCTGACGTTTCACCCGGTACACACTGTCACCGCAGACCACCTCATAATCAGCGGTGATCCCCCGGCGGTAGCGAATGGTGATGTAATGGGTGATGGCGTCTCCGGTCTGCGCGGTTTCCTGCCAGGTGGTGGCACTGGTCTGGATAACCTTCGCCCATGTCCGGAACGTAACCGGGTATTGAGGCTCCACACCAAAGTTATCCGCGGGCATATCCACCCGCTGGCGGATCAGGACGCGTTTATTCAGTTCACCGGGGTCCGGCAGAATGTAGGTTGCGCTGGTCTGCGCCTGACGAATTTTCATTGCGGAAAGTACCTGTACGGGCCGACAAGCCAGCTAAAACTCTGCGGCATGTCGAGTTTCTCCACTTCCGTAACCGACGAGCGGTTTTCGTAAAAATGGCTGATAAGCATCAGCATCCCCAGACGAATATCATCCGGCAGGTGCAGCCCGTCCGGGTCGCTGTCCGGAATGGTTTCATCCGGTGCATAGAGCTTCCGGTTCAGATACGTTTCCGTCCGCTTTTGCGCCGCACAGGCAAGCAGTTGCAGATGGCGGTCATCAGTATCGAAATCCTCATCCAGCCGGAGTTGGGCTTTAATCTCTTCCATTGTCAGAAGCATACTCAGCCCTCTTTACTGGTCGTGGCTTTTTTCTCTTTTGTCGCTTTACTGCTTTTTGCACTGGTTCCGCGCTCTGCTAACCCGGCCTGAAGTGCAATCTCCTGCACCCGGACAGGAAGCGCCCCGTCGTCATACTCACCGGCCCGAATGACCTCAACGCGCATACCGTCCGGTGACCATTTCAGATCTTGTTTCAGGATCATGATTCTTTCACCTGTCAGAACAGGGGCGCAGTTCAGCGCCCCTGAGTGATTACGCCGCTGCAATCTTCAGCAGTTTGATGGCCTGCGAATCGACCAGCATGCCGCCGGTGCGCTTGGTGGTATAAAAACCGACAAACGGTTTATTGGTGTACGGATCACGCAGAATGCGGGTACCGATACGGTCAACGATGGTGTAACCCCGCTTGAAGTTACCAAATGCAATAGCTTTCGCATCAGCGGCGATATCCGGCATCTGTTCGTTTTCAGCGATACCGTAACCCGCCAGAGAGGACGGTTGCCCCAGCTCCAGCCCCGGACGCCACAGATAGTTACCCTCGGTGTCTTTCAGCAGACGGATGGCAAACAGGCTGTTGTTGTTCATCATGAACTTCGCGCCAGTGCGGTGTGCCTTACGCAGCGTGTAAATCAGTTTGATAATGGCATCTGCGGTCACCGTCGTCGCTTCACCGGATACAATATGCTGAAGTTTACTGAACGCACGAACCTTATCGGTTTCATCGGTGGATTCATACGCCAGGAACCCTTTTGGCTTCTTGGTGCCATCACCGGTGGTAAAGGCAATTTCTTCCTGTTCGGCAAATTCGGTTGCCAGCTCGCTGTTGATCCATGCTTCCACGTTGAAAAAGGCATCATCCAGCATTTTCTGGGTGGCCTGCGGGTTACCGTAGATTTCCCCCATGAAAGGTTCAATCAGGCCCAGTCTGGAAGTGGCAGTCTGGGAGCGCGCGTCAGTCTCGCCAACCCATCCGGAAGCCGTGCCGCCCAGATTCACCAGTTTTTTGTAGTCGGAACCACCAACGGTGATCACCGTGGCTTCCTGGCGCATC
>NZ_RHJO01000009.1:0-3855 GCF_004211985.1 Escherichia sp. E10V10
TTTTTCGTACCCCGCCAGGGTAATGTGCTGCTGGTTAAACTGGTCACCTGCGGTCACCAGTTCTGACAGTGTGCCGATCTTTGCCGTATACACATGACCATACAGCTGACGCGCATAGCTCCAGCGACCGCTGGTATCGTTCATCTCGGTCACCAGCGTGTTAACGGAGGCCGTGTCGTTGAACGGCAGACCGATATAATCAAACGGCTCATCCGCCATTGCAGCCACCGCGCCGGTGAGAGCAGGAGCCCCCGTTCCGGCGGTCCCCGCCGCCACGGCAATCTGTACGCCCGCTGGCAGCACTTCGCCCCCACCAAAGCCGTAGTAATTGAGGCTGACAGGAATTTCATTCCCGCAAAGCCCCTTATGACGCGCGGTCAATGTAACCACGCCAGCCGAAGATGAGGCCGTAAACGGCAGGGCCGGAACGGCATTGATGGCATCTTTGATACTGCTGGCAATCGTCGCGACGTTATCGCCGTTGGTCACCGGTGCCTGCACGCGGGTACGTCCCACATAAACATTCACCGTGCCGGTTTCGGTTGCCGCGCCGGTCACCGTCAGCGTAACTGTTGCCGCCGCGCCCGTGGATTCAGGAACGGCAATCACATACAGTTCACCAAACGGGTCGGTCTGGCGATAAGCCTCGACCATACGCGCCAGCTGACTTCCCGCACCACAAATCTGGCGTGCATAGTCTGCCGATGGCATCAGCACCAGACTGTTGGCAACAATCTCTGCACCGTTATTGGCATGACCAATCAGCAGCGATGCCCCGCTGTCCTGTGCAGTATTCGCCGCCTGGTTATCCATTTCCGCATAAAACAGCGGAACCAGCGTATTCGACGGAATGGTGTTAAAGCTTATCGTCATCGGTGTTCACCTTTTTATTCACGCGCCGGATATCACCCGCTGCTTCACGGCGCAGCCAGTAGTTGTTCTCATCAACATTTCGCCCCTCGGCGGGCAAAAGGTCACCGCGGGCAGGGTCAGGCACTGACCGCCCTTTAACAGCTTTCACAAACATGAGGATCCTCAGGAAGGAAGGGTTATTTCGGTGTGATGTTCGATATCGCCGTCAGGCCCGTTACCGGGCTCGAGATAATCAACATCAATCGCCAGCGTTTGCAGTTCATCCAGACTGTTCAGATCATCCTGCTGGCGGGTATCGTCTTCAGTCAGCTCTCTGATGACCGAAAAATCGAACTGATAAATCAGCTCATGACGATTCATATCCAGAAGCGTGCCGCCGTCATAGGTAATCGGGTTACCGCACGCCTCCGGGTTCCAGCCCAGCAGAGCCTTAAAGAGCATCTGCCGGACATCGTCCACCACATCATACGAGGCAAACTGACCGCGCTCATCACGCCCGTTACTCAGTATGACAACCACGGAGAAACCCTCTTTCAGCTCCTGCCAGTAGTCGGTCTGGCTTTTATTTTCTCCCGGAGAATCATCACCCGGTACCACATACGCCGCCGGGAGTCTCAGCTTTCCGACCTCCGGCAGATTTTTGAACTGTGCCGCGCCTGCCACCCGGTTTTCAAAATACGGGCAGCGGGCACGCAGCGCAGCAATAACAGGCGTCAGTTTCATCTGTGTCGTCGCTCCGGCTTCAGTGATTTACGTAATTCCCGCGCCAGAAAATAGCGTGTCCAGCTGCGGTTCTTTTCAAGCGTTTCCACCATAAAGTTATTACGTGGAGCCAGCCGCCAGCCGCTGCCACCGGATGCACCACGATGATGGCTGCGACGACGCTTTGCCCCTCCCCGGACACCAAAAAACAGAAACGCCGGATAGAAGTCACCAGAGATCATCCGGTTCCCCTTCCCGTTGCGCTGGTTAGGGGCAATGCGTGTCATAAAACCGGCTCGCTTTTTACTGGCTCCCGGCACCATGTAACCAATCGAACGAGCCAGGCGTCCGGTCTGATAACCGGGGTTTTCACCCGGTGCTGACCGCGCACGGCGCATCACCAGCCGACGGGCATCACGCATATGACGCTGACCAATCGTGACAAACGCCCGCCGGACACGGGCGCGGTTAAAGCGCATCTCCGCGGGCTGCTGAAAATCAACGTGCAAAAAGGAAGTCGCCATTGTTGCCTCCGTGACTCTGCGTAAATTCGCCCAGCTCCGTACACTCCAGCAGCAGAAAGCGCCGCGCTCCGTTCAGATCACGCTGACGTTTCACGCGGTACACACTGTCACCACAGACCACCTCATAATCAGCGGTGATCCCCCGGCGGTAACGAATGGTGATGTAATGGGTGATGGCGTCCCCGGTCTGCGCGGTTTCCTGCCAGGTGGTGGAACTGGTCTGGATAACCTTCGCCCATGTCCGGAACGTAACCGGGTATTGAGGCTCCACGCCAAAGTTATCCGCGGGCATATCCACCCGCAGGCGGATCAGGACGCGTTTATTCAGTTCACCGGGGTCCGGCAGAATGTAGGTTGCGCTGGTCTGCGCCTGACGAATTTTCATTGCGGAAAGTACCTGTACGGGCCGACAAGCCAGCCAAAACTCTGCGGCATGTCGAGTTTCTCCACTTCCGTAACCGACGAGCGGTTTTCGTAAAAATGGCTGATAAGCATCAGCATCCCCAGACGAATATCATCCGGCAGGTGCAGCCCGTCCGGATCGCTGTCCGGAATGGTTTCATCCGGTGCATAGAGCTTCCGGTTCAGATACGTTTCCGTCCGCTTTTGTGCCGCACAGGCCAGCAGTTGCAGATGGCGGTCATCAGCATCGAAATCCTCATCCAGCCGGAGTTGGGCTTTAATCTCTTCCATTGTCAGAAGCATACTCAGCCCTCTTTACTGGTCGTGGCTTTTTTCTCTTTTGCCGCTTTACTGCTTTTTGCACTGATTCCGCGCTCTGCTAACCCGGCCTGAAGTGCAATCTCCTGCACCCGGGCAGGAAGCGCCCCGTCGTCATACTCACCGGCCCGAATGACCTCAACACGCATACCGTCCGGTGACCATTTCAGATCTTGTTTCAGGATCATGATTCTTCACCCGTCAGAACAGGGGGCGCGGTTCCGCGCCCCTGAGTGATTACGCCGCTGCAATCTTCAGCAGTTTGATGGCCTGCGAATCGACCAGCATCCCGCCGGTGCGCTTGGTGGTATAAAAACCGACAAACGGTTTATTGGTGTACGGGTCACGCAGAATGCGGGTGCCGATACGGTCAACGATGGTGTAACCCCGTTTGAAGTTACCAAATGCAATAGCTTTCGCATCAGCGGCGATATCCGGCATCTGTTCGTTTTCAGCGATACCGTAACCCGCCAGAGAGGACGGTTGCCCCAGCTCCAGCCCCGGACGCCACAGATAGTTACCCTCGGTGTCTTTCAGCAGACGGATGGCAAACAGGCTGTTGTTGTTCATCATGAACTTCGCGCCGGTGCGGTGTGCCTTTCGCAGCGTGTAAATCAGTTTGATAATGGCGTCTGCGGTCACCCCCGTCGCTTCGCCGGATACAATATGCTGAAGTTTGCCGAACGCCCGGACCTTATCGGTTTCATCGGTGGATTCATACGCCAGGAACCCTTTCGGCTTCTTGGTACCATCGCCGGTGGTAAAGGCAATTTCTTCCTGTTCGGCAAATTCGGTTGCCAGCTCGCTGTTGATCCAGGCCTCCACGTTGAAGAAGGCATCATCCAGCATTTTCTGGGTAGCCTGCGGGTTGCCGTAGATTTCCCCCATGAAAGGTTCAATCAGTCCCAGTTTTGAGGTGGCGGTCTGGGAGCGTGCATCAGTCTCGCCAACCCATCCGGAAGCCGTGCCGCCCAGATTCACCAGTTTTTTGTAGTCGGAACCGCCAACAGTGATTACCGTGGCTTCCTGGCGCATC
>NZ_RHJO01000010.1:0-333887 GCF_004211985.1 Escherichia sp. E10V10
ACCTACCTGGTTAACCTGGCCTTTACCGTCTATGTATGAGGTCAGAACAAAATCAGCGTTGGTGTGATTAAAGTTTAATATTGAAGTGGTTGACGCATTTGTCCCCCCTAAATAAATTCGGGGAGTATTAATTGAACCAGCAGGTTGCGCAGACTCACCTTGCGCACCTCCAATATTTAATATTCCTGTTCCGTTAGAGGAGACACCAACCCAGATATATGAATTCGCATTGATTACACCATCGTTGCTGACAGTGAGAACTCCGGTAGTATCAGAAGTAGAAGATGTGTTATATCCGCCAATAAGTATATTTGGGGCATTCACTGTTGAATTTTTATCGGCAACCTGAACTTCTCCATAACTACTCTGGTTAGCTGACAGAGGAGAATGGGCGTCAACATACCCAATATTCAGTTGAGTCAGGGAAGTGAGTGTACCGCCGTTAGTAACAGATACTTTCCCTGTTCCCTGATCGCCAACAATAGCAATGTTAGAGGTGACTGATGAGCTTTCCCCATCAATAACCAACGTCCCCCTGGCGTCACCATAAAACTCACCAACTCTTATTGATTGCAGGCCACTTATCTTACTACCTTCTAACACGTATAACGTACCGGAGCCTTCGTTAGTGCCTAAAAAAATATTGGAGGTAGGGGTGTCGAACTGCCAGTTGGTATGGTTTGTTAAAGTGACGGAGCCTTCAGCATTATTACCAATGCTGGCTGCTGAAGTGGTAAGTGAAAGATTATCAATGAGTAATGAACCATTAGAGTCTTCACCTACTTTCAATGAGTTAAAATGCTCCCATCCGGGATCGTAGCCTTCTGACGCAATGAGTTTTATCTCTTCATTATTATTAATGATAACATTACTATCTGAATTTGTAGGTGGGGTGATAGCCAAGGATACTGGCGTAAATAATATGGTAGAAATGGCTATCGCCCGTGTCGATAAGCTTTTTTTTGCTGATTTCATATCACTCACTTTTATCCTTAAAAATTAAATGGCAAGATGCTTTTTATTGCACTGTTTTTCTTCCTGAAGCCTTGTAAGGCACAAACATGCAAGTTACTAAATAAGAATATCTGTAATATTAGATGTAATAAATTTATTAAAGTGTTAGTTGTTCATTGCATTGATTGGTTTTAGTGGTTTGTAAGTGGAGTTAATGCGGTTTTTTTTATGTCGTTTAGAAAAAATACATCTAATAATCCTAAACTGCATGTAAGTGAAATAAAGAAAAGGTATGGAAATCATATCAATATATAGTTGGTGGTTTGTTGTTCAGAAAAGTAATACGGCTCATGTGAATTTTATATTGGATTTTAGCGGAAGAAGGAATTTAAGATTTTTATGAAAATTAATTTAAGGAACACCTGCGATAATTGTAGTGAGCGTTATTAAACAACTGGGGGAATGTGGCTATCGTTGAGAAAAATACAAATATATTCTCTTTTCCTATAGATTTTTCCTAACCGCTGAACTACTTATTAATCAACCCTGATGATGACTGTTAGCTTCAGGGCATTGGCCAATCACACATTATGGAGTTCATCGATGAAAACTGGAACTAAGCTCTTAGTTGGTGCGTTAGCTTTTGTTGTCACAAATGTCTATGCCGCTGAATTGATGACCAAAGCGGAATTTGAAAAAGTTGAATCGCAATATGAAAAAATAGGTGATATTTCAACCAGTAATGAAATGTCGACCGCAGATGCAAAAGAAGATCTGATCAAAAAAGCGGATGAAAAAGGTGCGGATGTGTTGGTTCTGACCTCCGGTCAGACTGACAATAAGATCCACGGCACGGCAGATCTTTATAAGAAGAAGTAATTCTGAAGCTCATGTAAACAAGCCCGATGCGCACGTCTATCGGTGAACGCAATATATTGAAATTCATGTTTTTGTCGGCCGGATAAGGCGTTAACGCTGCATCCGGCATTTTAATTTTTTAGCCGCCGCCAGAACGTCGTCCGGCTGATGCCTAAATAATTCGCTGCTGCTGTTTTATCACCATTAAATTTGTCCAGTGCCTGTAGTGGTGTCAGCAAGGATGGGGCGGGAATTTTCGCCGACTCGCGCGCCAGTTCCGGCAGTAGCAGCTGCAAAAATTGCGGCGTTAAATCCGGAGTCGGTTCCACACTTAAAAACAGCGCCAGTCGCTCCATCATATTGCGCAGTTCTCGAATATTGCCCGGCCAGTCGTAGTGCACCAGCACGGTTTCGCTTGCCTGTAATCCCTGGCGTAATGCGGCAGAAAACGGGGCGGAGAGCGCCGCCAGAGACACTTTCAAAAAGCTTTCCGCCAGCGGCAGAATATCCGCCACCCGCTCGCGCAGTGGTGGCAATTGCAGACGCAAAATACTCAGCCGATAAAACAGATCACGGCGAAACTGCCCTTGCCGCATATCTTCTTCCAGATTGCAGTGAGTGGCGCTAATAACCCGTACATCCACCGGAACAGGCTGATGCCCGCCGACGCGGGTGACCTCTTTTTCTTCCAGCACTCGTAACAGGCGAGTCTGCAATGGCAGAGGCATTTCGCCTATCTCGTCAAGAAACAGCGTGCCGCCGTGGGCGATTTCAAACAGCCCGGCGCGTCCTCCGCGTCGCGAGCCGGTAAACGCCCCTTCCTCATAGCCAAACAGCTCCGCTTCCAGCAGCGATTCGGCAATCGCCCCACAGTTAACGGCAACAAACGGATGCGACTTTTTGCCCTGTCGCGCATCGTGGCGGGCAAAATATTCCCGATGAATCGCCTGGGCCGCCAGCTCTTTGCCCGTCCCCGTTTCCCCCTCAATCAACACCGCCGCACTGGAGCGGGCATAGAGCAAAATAGTCTGCCGTACCTGTTCCATCTGTGGTGATTGACCGAGCATATCGCCCAGCACGTAACGAGTTCGCAGGGCGTTGCGGGTGGCATCGTGAGTGTTATGGCGTAACGACATGCGCGTCATATCCAGCGCATCGCTGAACGCCTGGCGCACGGTGGCGGCGGAATAGATAAAAATTCCGGTCATTCCGGCTTCTTCTGCCAGATCGGTAATCAGCCCCGCGCCGACCACCGCTTCGGTGCCGTTAGCTTTTAGCTCGTTAATCTGCCCGCGCGCGTCTTCTTCCGTGATGTAGCTACGTTGATCGAGGCGCAAATTAAAGGTTTTTTGAAACGCCACCAGCGCCGGAATAGTTTCCTGATAAGTGACAACGCCGATAGAAGAGGTGAGCTTTCCGGCTTTTGCCAGTGCCTGTAACACATCGTAGCCGCTCGGTTTAATCAAAATAACTGGCACTGACAGGCGGCTTTTCAGGTACGCGCCGTTAGAGCCAGCAGCGATGATGGCGTCGCAGCGTTCGTTTGCCAGTTTCTTGCGGATGTAGGTCACCGCTTTTTCAAAGCCAAGCTGGATAGGGGTAATGTTCGCCAGGTGATCAAACTCGAGGCTGATATCGCGAAACAGCTCGAACAGGCGCGTTACAGATACCGTCCAGATAACTGGTTTGTCGTCATTCAGCCGTGGTGGATGTGCCATAGCGCACCGCAAAGTTAAGAAACCGAATATTGGGTTTAGTCTTGTTTCATAATTGTTGCAATGAAACGCGGTGAAACATTGCCTGAAACGTTAACTGAAACGCATATTTGCGGATTACTTCATGACTTTATATTTAAAAGATTGAAATTAAACATTTAATTTTATTAAGGCAATTGTGGCACACCCCTTGCTTTGTGTTTATCAACGAAAATAACAAGTTGATAACAAAGGATGGGATATGTCTCTACACTCTCCAGGTAAAGCGTTTCGTGCTGCACTAAGCAAAGAAACCCCGTTGCAAATTGTCGGCACCATCAACGCTAACCATGCGCTGCTGGCACAGCGTGCCGGATATCAGGCGATTTATCTCTCCGGTGGTGGCGTGGCGGCAGGTTCGCTGGGGCTGCCCGATCTCGGTATTTCTACCCTTGATGATGTGCTGACCGATATTCGTCGTATTACCGACGTTTGTTCGCTGCCGTTGCTGGTGGATGCAGACATCGGTTTTGGCTCTTCGGCTTTTAACGTCGCCCGCACCGTGAAATCGATGATTAAAGCCGGCGCGGCAGGATTGCATATTGAAGATCAGGTTGGTGCGAAACGCTGCGGCCATCGTCCGAACAAAGCGATCGTCTCGAAAGAGGAGATGGTGGATCGGATCCGCGCGGCGGTGGATGCGAAAACAGATCCTGATTTTGTGATCATGGCGCGCACTGATGCGCTGGCGGTAGAGGGGCTGGATGCGGCGATTGAGCGCGCGCAGGCCTACGTTGAAGCGGGTGCCGAGATGTTGTTCCCGGAGGCGATTACCGAACTCGCCATGTACCGCCAGTTTGCCGATGCGGTGCAGGTGCCGATCCTCGCCAACATTACCGAATTTGGTGCCACGCCGCTGTTTACCACCGACGAATTACGCAGCGCCCATGTTGCAATGGCGCTGTACCCACTTTCAGCGTTTCGCGCCATGAACCGCGCCGCTGAACATGTCTACAACGTCCTGCGTCAGGAAGGCACGCAGAAAAGCGTCATCGACACCATGCAGACCCGCAACGAGCTGTACGAAAGCATCAACTACTACCAGTACGAAGAGAAGCTCGACGACCTGTTTGCCCGTAACCAGGCGAAATAAAAAACGCCCGTTGATTGTATTCGACAGCCGATGCCTGATGCGCCGCTGACGCGACTTATCAGGCCTACGGGGTGAACTGAAGTGTAGGTCGGATAAGACGCATGGCGTCGCATCCGACAACAATCCCGACCCTACAAATGATAACAATGACGAGGACAACATGAGCGACACAACGATCCTGCAAAACAGTACCCATGTCATTAAACCGAAAAAATCTGTGGCACTTTCCGGCGTTCCGGCGGGCAATACGGCGCTCTGCACCGTGGGTAAAAGCGGCAACGACCTGCATTACCGCGGCTACGATATTCTTGATCTGGCGGAACATTGCGAATTTGAAGAAGTGGCTCATCTGCTGATCCACGGCAAACTGCCGACCCGTGACGAACTCGCCGCTTACAAAACGAAACTGAAAGCCCTGCGCGGTTTACCGGCTAATGTGCGTACCGTGCTGGAAGCCTTACCGGCGGCGTCGCACCCGATGGATGTTATGCGCACCGGGGTTTCCGCGCTCGGCTGCACGCTGCCGGAAAAAGAGGGGCACACTGTCTCTGGCGCGCGGGATATTGCCGACAAACTGTTGGCGTCACTTAGCTCGATTCTTCTCTACTGGTATCACTACAGCCACAACGGCGAACGCATCCAGCCGGAAACCGATGACGACTCCATCGGCGGTCACTTCCTGCATCTGCTGCACGGCGAAAAGCCGTCGCAAAGCTGGGAAAAGGCGATGCATATTTCGCTGGTGCTGTACGCCGAACACGAGTTTAACGCCTCCACCTTTACCAGTCGTGTGGTTGCGGGCACCGGCTCTGATATGTACTCAGCCATTATTGGCGCGATTGGTGCACTGCGCGGGCCGAAACACGGCGGGGCGAATGAAGTGTCGCTGGAGATCCAGCAACGCTACGAAACGCCGGACGAAGCCGAAGCCGATATCCGTAAGCGGGTGGAAAACAAAGAAGTGGTGATTGGTTTTGGGCATCCGGTTTATACCATCGCTGACCCGCGTCATCAGGTGATCAAACGCGTGGCGAAGCAGCTCTCGCAGGAAGGCGGTTCGCTGAAGATGTATAACATCGCCGATCGCCTGGAAACGGTGATGTGGGAGAGCAAAAAGATGTTCCCCAATCTCGACTGGTTCTCCGCTGTTTCCTACAACATGATGGGCGTTCCCACCGAGATGTTCACACCACTGTTTGTTATCGCCCGCGTCACCGGCTGGGTGGCGCACATTATCGAACAACGTCAGGACAACAAAATTATCCGTCCTTCCGCCAATTATGTTGGACCGGAAGACCGCCCGTTTGTCGCGCTGGATAAGCGCCAGTAAACCTCTACGCATAACAATAAGGAAACGTACCCAATGTCAGCTCAAATCAACAACATTCGCCCGGAATTTGATCGTGAAATCGTTGATATCGTCGATTACGTGATGAACTACGAAATCAGCTCCAAAGTAGCCTACGACACAGCACATTACTGCCTGCTCGACACGCTCGGCTGCGGTCTGGAAGCTCTCGAATACCCGGCCTGTAAAAAACTGCTGGGGCCAATTGTTCCGGGCACCGTCGTACCCAACGGCGTGCGCGTCCCCGGAACTCAGTTCCAGCTCGACCCCGTCCAGGCGGCATTTAACATCGGCGCGATGATCCGCTGGCTCGATTTCAACGATACCTGGCTTGCGGCGGAGTGGGGCCATCCTTCCGACAACCTCGGCGGCATTCTGGCAACGGCGGACTGGCTTTCGCGCAACGCGGTCGCCAGCGGCAAAGCGCCGTTGACCATGAAACAAGTGCTGACCGGAATGATCAAAGCCCATGAAATTCAGGGCTGCATCGCGCTGGAAAACTCCTTTAACCGCGTCGGTCTCGACCACGTTCTGTTAGTGAAAGTGGCTTCCACCGCCGTGGTTGCCGAAATGCTCGGCCTGACCCGCGAGGAAATTCTCAACGCCGTTTCGCTGGCGTGGGTAGATGGTCAGTCGCTGCGCACTTATCGCCATGCGCCGAACACCGGCACGCGTAAATCCTGGGCGGCGGGCGATGCCACTTCCCGCGCGGTACGTCTGGCACTGATGGCGAAAACGGGCGAAATGGGTTACCCGTCAGCCCTGACTGCGCCTGTGTGGGGCTTCTACGACGTCTCCTTTAAAGGTGAATCGTTCCGCTTCCAGCGCCCGTACGGTTCTTACGTCATGGAAAATGTGCTGTTCAAAATCTCCTTCCCGGCGGAGTTCCACTCCCAGACGGCCGTTGAAGCAGCGATGACGCTCTATGAACAGATGCAGGCAGCAGGCAAAACGGCGGCGGATATCGAAAAAGTGACCATTCGCACCCACGAAGCCTGTATTCGCATCATCGACAAAAAAGGGCCGCTCAATAACCCGGCAGACCGCGATCACTGCATTCAGTACATGGTGGCGATCCCACTGCTGTTCGGGCGCTTAACGGCGGCGGATTACGAAGACAAGGTTGCGCAAGATAAACGCATTGACGCCCTGCGCGAGAAGATCAATTGCTTTGAAGATCCGGCATTTACCGCTGACTACCACGACCCGGAAAAACGCGCCATCGCCAATGCCATTACCCTTGAGTTCACCGACGGCACACGATTTGAAGAAGTGGTGGTGGAGTACCCAATTGGTCATGCTCGCCGCCGTCAGGATGGCATTCCGAAGCTGGTCGATAAATTCAAAATCAATCTCGCGCGCCAGTTCCCGACTCGCCAACAGCAGCGCATTCTGGAGGTTTCTCTCGACAGAACTCGCCTGGAACAGATGCCGGTCAATGAGTATCTCGACCTGTACGTCATTTAAGCAAACAGCGGTAAGGCGTAAGTTCAACAGGAGAGCATTATGTCTTTTAGCGAATTTTATCAGCGTTCGATTAACGAACCGGAGCAGTTCTGGGCCGAGCAGGCCCGGCGTATTGACTGGCAGACGCCCTTTACGCAAACGCTCGATCACAGCAATCCGCCGTTTGCCCGTTGGTTTTGTGAAGGCCGAACCAACTTGTGCCACAACGCCATCGACCGCTGGCTGGAGAAACAGCCAGAGGCGCTGGCGCTGATTGCCGTCTCTTCGGAAACAGAAGAAGAGCGCACCTTTACCTTTCGCCAGCTGCATGACGAAGTGAACGCGGTGGCCTCAATGCTGCGCTCGCTGGGTGTGCAGCGTGGCGATCGGGTGCTGGTGTATATGCCGATGATTGCCGAAGCGCATATTACTCTGCTGGCCTGCGCGCGCATTGGCGCTATTCACTCGGTGGTGTTTGGTGGATTTGCCTCGCACAGCGTGGCGGCGCGAATTGATGATGCTAAACCGGTGCTGATTGTCTCGGCTGATGCCGGAGCGCGCGGTGGCAAAATCATTCCCTATAAAAAATTACTCGACGATGCGATAAGTCAGGCGCAGCATCAGCCGCGCCACGTTTTACTGGTGGATCGCGGGCTGGCGAAAATGGCGCGCGTCAGCGGGCGGGATGTCGATTTCGCGTCGTTGCGCCATCAACACATCGGCGCGCGGGTGCCAGTGGCGTGGCTGGAATCCAACGAAACCTCCTGCATTCTCTACACTTCCGGCACGACCGGCAAACCTAAAGGCGTGCAGCGTGACGTCGGCGGATATGCGGTGGCGCTGGCGACCTCGATGGACACCATTTTTGGCGGCAAAGCGGGCGGTGTGTTCTTTTGTGCTTCGGATATCGGCTGGGTGGTGGGGCATTCGTATATCGTCTACGCGCCGCTGCTGGCGGGGATGGCGACTATCGTTTACGAAGGATTGCCGACCTGGCCGGACTGCGGCGTGTGGTGGAAAATCGTCGAGAAATATCAGGTTAGCCGGATGTTCTCAGCGCCGACCGCCATTCGCGTGCTGAAAAAATTCCCTACCGCTGAAATTCGCAAACACGATCTCTCGTCGCTGGAAGTGCTCTATCTGGCTGGAGAACCGCTGGACGAGCCGACCGCCAGTTGGGTGAGCAATACGCTGGATGTGCCGGTCATCGACAACTACTGGCAGACCGAATCCGGCTGGCCGATTATGGCGATTGCTCGCGGTCTGGACGACAGGCCGACGCGTCTGGGAAGCCCCGGCGTGCCGATGTATGGCTATAACGTGCAGTTGCTCAATGAAGTCACCGGCGAACCGTGTGGCGTCAATGAGAAAGGGATGCTGGTGGTGGAAGGGCCATTGCCGCCGGGGTGTATTCAGACTATCTGGGGCGACGACGACCGCTTTGTGAAGACTTACTGGTCGCTGTTTTCCCGTCCGGTGTACGCCACCTTTGACTGGGGCATCCGCGATGCTGACGGTTATCACTTTATTCTCGGGCGCACTGACGATGTGATTAACGTTGCCGGACATCGGCTGGGTACGCGTGAGATTGAAGAGAGTATCTCCAGTCATCCGGGTGTTGCCGAAGTGGCGGTGGTTGGGGTGAAAGATGCGCTGAAAGGGCAGGTGGCGGTGGCGTTTGTCATTCCGAAAGAGAGCGACAGTCTGAAAGATCGCGAGGTGGCGCACTCGCAAGAGAAGGCGATTATGGCGCTGGTAGACAGCCAGATTGGCAACTTTGGCCGCCCGGCGCACGTCTGGTTTGTCTCGCAATTGCCGAAAACGCGATCCGGAAAAATGCTGCGCCGCACGATCCAGGCGATTTGTGAAGGACGCGATCCGGGGGATCTGACGACCATTGATGATCCGGCGTCGTTGGATCAGATCCGCCAGGCGATGGAAGAGTAAGGTATTGTCGGATAAGGCGCGTGGCGCATCCGACACCGTGCGCAGACGCCAGATGCGACGCAGGCGCGTCTTATCATGCCTACAGGCCTGAACCGTAGGTCGGATAAGGCGCTCGCGCCGCATCCGACACTGTGCACCGTTGCCTGATGCGACACAGGCGCGTCTTATCATGTCTACCCACTGTTTTTACACCGATAATTTTTCCCCCACCTTTTTGCACTCATTCATACTAAAAATACATTTCCCCACGAAAACGATTGCTTTTTATCTTCAGATGAATAGAATGCGGCGGATTTTTTGGGTTTCAAACAGCAAACGGAGGAATTTCGTGTCGCAAGATAACAACTTTAGCCAGGGGCCAGTCCCGCAGTCGGCGCGGAAAGGGGTATTGGCATTGACGTTCGTCATGCTGGGATTAACCTTCTTTTCCGCCAGTATGTGGACCGGCGGCACTCTCGGAACCGGTCTTAGCTATCATGATTTCTTCCTCGCAGTTCTCATCGGTAATCTTCTCCTCGGTATTTACACTTCATTTCTTGGTTACATTGGCGCAAAAACCGGCCTGACCACTCATCTTCTTGCTCGTTTCTCGTTTGGTGTTAAAGGCTCATGGCTGCCTTCACTGCTGCTGGGAGGCACCCAGGTTGGCTGGTTTGGCGTTGGCGTGGCGATGTTTGCCATTCCGGTGGGCAAGGCAACCGGGCTGGATATTAATTTGCTGATTGCCGTCTCCGGTTTACTGATGACCGTCACCGTCTTCTTTGGCATTTCGGCGCTGACGGTTCTTTCGGTGATTGCGGTTCCGGCTATCGCCTGCCTTGGCGGTTATTCCGTGTGGCTGGCCGTTAACGGCATGGGCGGCCTGGACGCCTTAAAAGCGGTCGTTCCCGCACAACCGTTAGATTTCAATGTCGCGCTGGCGCTGGTTGTGGGGTCATTTATCAGCGCGGGTACGCTCACCGCTGACTTTGTCCGGTTTGGTCGCAATGCCAAACTGGCGGTGCTGGTGGCGATGGTGGCCTTTTTCCTCGGCAATTCGTTGATGTTTATTTTCGGTGCAGCGGGCGCTGCGGCACTGGGGATGGCGGATATCTCTGATGTGATGATTGCTCAGGGCCTGCTGCTGCCTGCGATTGTGGTGCTGGGGCTGAATATCTGGACCACCAACGATAACGCGCTCTATGCGTCGGGTTTAGGTTTCGCCAACATTACCGGGATGTCGAGCAAAACGCTTTCGGTGATCAACGGTATTATCGGTACGGTCTGCGCATTATGGCTGTATAACAATTTTGTTGGCTGGCTGACCTTCCTTTCGGCAGCTATTCCTCCGGTAGGGGGCGTGATCATCGCCGACTATCTGATGAACCGTCGCCGCTATGAGCACTTTGCGACCACGCGTATGATGAGTGTCAATTGGGTGGCGATTCTGGCGGTCGCGCTGGGGATTGCCGCAGGCCACTGGTTACCGGGGATTGTTCCGGTCAACGCGGTATTAGGTGGCGCGCTGAGCTATCTGATCCTTAACCCGATTTTGAATCGCAAAACGACAGCAGCAATGACGCATGTGGAGGCTAACAGTGTCGAATAACGCTTTACAAACAATTATTAACGCCCGGTTACCCGGCAAAGAGGGGCTGTGGCAGATTCATCTTCACGACGGAAAAATCAGCGCTATTGATGCGCAATCCGGCGTGATGCCCGTAACTGAAAACAGCCTTGATGCCGAACAAGGTTTAGTTATACCGCCGTTTGTGGAGCCGCATATTCACCTGGACACCACGCAAACCGCCGGACAACCGAACTGGAATCAGTCCGGCACGCTGTTTGAAGGCATTGAACGCTGGGCCGAGCGCAAAGCGTTATTAACCCATGACGATGTGAAACAACGCGCCTGGCAAACGCTGAAATGGCAGATTGCCAACGGCATTCAGCATGTGCGTACCCATGTCGATGTTTCGGATGCAACGCTGACTGCGCTGAAAGCAATGCTGGAAGTGAAGCAGGAAGTCGCGCCGTGGATTGATCTACAAATCGTCGCCTTCCCGCAGGAAGGGATTTTGTCGTATCCCAACGGTGAAGCGTTACTGGAAGAGGCGTTACGCTTAGGGGCGGACGTAGTGGGGGCGATTCCGCATTTTGAATTTACCCGTGAATACGGCGTGGAGTCGCTGCATAAAACCTTCGCCCTGGCGCAAAAATACGACCGTCTCATCGACGTTCACTGTGATGAGATCGATGATGAACAGTCACGCTTTGTCGAAACCGTTGCTGCCCTGGCGCACCGTGAAGGCATGGGCGCGCGAGTCACCGCCAGCCACACCACGGCAATGCACTCCTATAATGGGGCGTATACCTCACGCCTGTTCCGCTTGCTGAAAATGTCCGGTATTAACTTTGTCGCCAACCCGCTGGTCAATATTCATCTGCAAGGACGTTTCGATACGTATCCAAAACGTCGCGGCATCACGCGCGTTAAAGAGATGCTGGAGTCTGGCATTAACGTCTGCTTTGGTCACGATGATGTCTTCGATCCGTGGTATCCGCTGGGAACGGCGAATATGCTGCAAGTGCTGCATATGGGGCTGCATGTTTGCCAGCTGATGGGCTATGGGCAGATTAACGATGGCCTGAATTTAATCACCCACCACAGCGCCAGGACGTTGAATTTGCAGGATTACGGCATTGCCGCCGGAAACAGCGCCAACCTGATTATCCTGCCGGCTGAAAATGGATTTGATGCGCTGCGCCGTCAGGTTCCGGTACGTTATTCGGTACGTGGCGGTAAAGTGATTGCCAGCACACAACCGGCACAAACAACGGTGTATCTGGAGCAGCCAGAAGCCATCGATTACAAACGTTGATCGGCTGGGTTACAGCGAGCGTAGTTTATGCCGGATGCGGCGTGAACGCCTTATCCGGCCTACGTAGAGCACTGAACTCGTAGGCCTGATAAGCGTAGCGCATCAGGCAATTCCAGCCGCTGATCTGTGTCAGCGGCTACCGCGATTCATTCCCGCCAACATCCGCGCATTCTTCCAATGCCATGTGCAAAAATGCCTTCGCGGCGGCTGTCTGCCAGCTGTAGTTTATGCCGGATGCGGCGTGAACGCCTTGCACTGAACTCGTAGGCCTGATAAGCGTAGCGCATCAGGCAATTCCAGCCGCTGACCTGTGTCAGTGGCTACCGTGATTCATTCCCGCCAACATCCGCACATTCTTCCAACGCCATGTGCAAAAATGCCTTCGCGGCGGCTGTCTGCCAGCTATTTTTCCGCCGCAACAAAACCGCCGTTCTCTCCAGTAGTGGCGGGGCAAGAGAAATCGCTTTAAGCCCATCATGTTGTGTGGCAATCGCTGCTGGTAACAATGTGGAAAGGGAAGCGCGGCGAATCAGCTCCAGAACCGCGCTAATTGAGTTCGCCTCTATCACCACCTGTGGATGCAGCCCCGCTTTCTCGCAGTAGTGGTCAATTTGCTCTCTGGTGGCAAATTCCGCGCTGAGCAGGACCAGTTTTTCATCATGCAAGCGACTCAATGCCACCTGTTCCTGGTCAGCCAGCGGATGATGTTTCGCCACCACCAACGCTAAACTTTCTGTCAGTAAAGGAATTGCCTCCAGCTCCGGCGAATGCACAGGCGCGAAGGCAATCCCAACGTCCAGCTCGTCGCGACAAAGCAGATCTTCGATTTTCTCCTGCGACATTTCCTGTAGCTGGAGCGTGATGCCGGGGTAGCGCGCATAGAAATCCGCCATTAAGGGGCCGATAAAGTAGCTTGTAAAGGTGGGGGTGACGGCGATACGCAGCGATCCTCGCGTCAGATCGGCAACATCATGAATCGCCCGTTTACCCGCTCCCAGTTCCTGTAACGCCCGGCTGGCGTACTGTCGCCAGACTTCTCCTGCATCAGTGAGACGAATCGTTCGCCCGCTACGGTCAAACAGCGGCACGCCCAAACTTTCCTCTAACTGGCGAATCTGCTGGGAAAGCGCAGGCTGGGAGACGTGCAACGCACTGGCGGCACGGGTGAAGCTGCCATGTTCAGCCACGGCAAGAAAGTAATTGATATGTCGAGAGAGCATTCGCCAACCTATAAGTAAATCCAATAGAACTTATCATAAATGAGTCTTTTACCTTATGACAATCGGCGAGTAGTCTGCCTCTCATTCCAGAGACAGACAGAGGTTAACGGTGAAAGAGATTATTGATGGATTCCTTAAATTCCAGCGCGAGGCATTTCCTGAGCGGGAAGCCTTGTTTAAACAGCTGGCGACACAGCAAAGCCCGCGCACACTTTTTATCTCATGCTCCGATAGCCGTCTGGTCCCTGAGCTGGTGACGCAACGTGAGCCTGGCGATCTGTTCGTTATTCGCAACGCGGGCAATATCGTCCCTTCCTACGGGCCGGAACCCGGTGGCGTTTCTGCTTCGGTGGAGTATGCCGTCGCTGCGCTTCGGGTATCTGACATTGTGATTTGTGGTCATTCCAACTGTGGGGCGATGACTGCCATTGCCAGCTGTCAGTGCATGGACCATATGCCTGCCGTCTCCCACTGGCTGCGTTATGCCGATTCAGCCCGCGTCGTTAATGAGGCGCGCCCGCATCCCGATTTACCGTCAAAAGCTGCGGCGATGGTACGTGAAAACGTCATTGCTCAGTTGGCTAATTTGCAAACTCATCCATCGGTGCGCCTGGCGCTCGAAGAGGGGCGGATCGCCCTGCACGGCTGGGTCTACGACATTGAAAGCGGCAGCATCGCAGCTTTTGACGGCGCAACCCGCCAGTTTGTGCCACTGGCAGCGAATCCTCGCGTTTGTGCCATACCGCTACGCCAACCGACCGCAGCGTAACCTTATTTTTAAACCATCAGGAGATCCACCATGATTCAGTCGCAAATTAACCGCAATATTCGTCTTGATCTTGCCGATGCCATTTTGCTCAGCAAAGCTAAAAAAGATCTCTCATTTGCCGAGATTGCCGACGGTACCGGTCTGGCAGAAGCCTTCGTAACCGCGGCTTTGCTGGGGCAGCAGGCGCTTCCTGCCGACGCCGCCCGCCTGGTCGGGGCGAAACTGGATCTCGACGAAGACGCCATTCTACTGTTGCAGATGATTCCACTGCGTGGCTGCATTGATGACCGTATTCCAACCGACCCAACGATGTATCGTTTCTATGAAATGTTGCAGGTGTACGGCACAACCCTGAAAGCGTTGGTTCATGAGAAGTTTGGCGATGGCATTATCAGCGCGATTAACTTCAAACTCGACGTTAAGAAAGTGGCGGACCCGGAAGGTGGCGAACGTGCGGTCATCACCTTAGATGGTAAATATCTGCCGACCAAACCGTTCTGACAGCCATGCGCGACCATCAAAAGACGTTCACGATGCTGCTGGTTCTGGTGCTGATTGGTCTTAATATGCGACCACTGCTCACCTCCGTCGGGCCACTGCTACCGCAATTGCGCCAGGCAAGCGGAATGAGCTTTAGCGTGGCTGCCCTGTTGACGGCTCTGCCGGTGGTCACCATGGGCGGGCTGGCGCTGGCCGGAAGCTGGCTTCATCAGCATGTCAGCGAACGTCGCAGCGTCGCCATCAGCCTGTTGCTGATTGCCGTCGGTGCATTGATGCGTGAGCTTTACCCCCAAAGTGCGCTGCTGCTTAGCAGCGCACTGCTTGGTGGGGTGGGGATCGGCATCATTCAGGCGGTGATGCCTTCGGTGATTAAACGGCGGTTTCAGCAGCGCACGCCACTGGTGATGGGGCTGTGGTCCGCGGCTCTGATGGGCGGCGGTGGACTTGGTGCCGCCGTGACGCCCTGGTTAATTCAACATAGCGAAACCTGGTATCAAACACTCGCCTGGTGGGCGCTGCCTGCCGTTGTTGCGCTCTTTGCCTGGTGGTGGCAAAGCACCCGCGAGGTCGCCTCTTCCCACAAGACAACAACCACTCCGGTTCGCGTGGTTTTCACTCCTCGCGCGTGGACGCTGGGTGTTTACTTCGGTCTGATTAACGGCGGTTACGCTAGCCTGATTGCCTGGTTACCCGCTTTCTATATTGAGATTGGTGCCAGCGCGCAGTACAGCGGTTCCTTGCTGGCATTGATGACGCTTGGGCAAGCCACAGGGGCATTGCTAATGCCTGCTATGGCTCGCCATCAGGACCGACGCAAACTGTTAATGCTGGCGCTGGTGTTACAACTGGTGGGTTTCTGCGGCTTTATCTGGCTGCCGCTGCAATTGCCGGTCTTGTGGGCGATGGTGTGTGGGTTAGGTCTGGGCGGCGCATTTCCGCTCTGTTTGCTGCTGGCGCTCGACCACTCTCCGCAACCGACTATTGCTGGCAAGTTAGTGGCGTTTATGCAGGGGATTGGTTTTGTCATTGCCGGGCTTGCCCCCTGGTTTTCTGGCGTGCTGCGTAGTATCAGTGGCAATTACCTAATGGACTGGGCGTTTCATGCGCTATGCGTCGTTGGGCTGATGATCATAACCCTGCGCTTTGCACCAGCACGTTTTCCGCAGCTGTGGGTCAAAGAGGCATGATGAGACGCTTGTTCCTGCGCTTTGTTCATGCCGGATGCGGCCTACGTAGATAACTGAATTTGTAGGCCTGATAAGCGAAGCGCATCAGGCAATTTTTATAATTTAAAGTGACGATTCAACTTTGTAATCTTTGTAATAATATTGCTTATCCCGGTCGTTTATTTCGCGAATAACCCGACAAGGAACGCCAGCAGCCACGACGTTTGGTGGAATGTCTTTTGTGACGACACTACCCGCGCCAATAACAGAATTATCCCCGATGGTGACGCCTGGATTAATGACCACATGACTCCCGATCCAGACATTATTGCCAATCGTTATCGGAAAAGAGTACATCTCTCCGTTTTTTCTCAATTTATGGTGTACAGGGTGTCCCGTAACGGAAAGAGTAACGTTGGGTGCAATCAGTACGTTATCACCGATTGTTACCGTGTAGTCATCGACAATGGTTAAATTGAAATTTGCGTAAAAATTGCGGCCTATATGGATGTTGGAACCGTAAGAGAAATAGACAGGTGGTTCTATCCAGGCATTTTCCCCTACTGTGGCAAACATTTCTTTAATCAGGCTTTCCCTTTTTTCAACTTCTGATGGATGCGAGTGATTAAACTCATACATTAACGTTTTCCCACGAAGTCTTTTTTCAGGTAAGCCTTCGCACATATCGGTAAATAGCTTGCCTGCTTTTATTCTTTCGGTCATTGGCATGTTCATTGCGATCATTCCGTCCTGATATGTTGGTCGGATAAGGCGCTCGCGCCCCATCCGACATTAATTGCTTAAGCGACTTCATTCACCTGGCGACGCAGTAGAGAAAGCGGGCCGGGGCCGCTAAGTGTGAACACGGAAATCAAGGTGAAGCCCAGCGCCACCAGACCCAGCACCAGATAAGCACCCTGGAAACCGATGCTTTCATACATATTGCCCGCCAGTACAGACATAAAAATCATCGCCAGCTGCTTAAAGAAGCAGAAACAGACCAGATAAATCGTCGCTGAAAAACGCACTTCAAACTGGCTGGTAATATATTTAAAGCAGCCCACCAGCAGGAACGGTACTTCAAACATATGCAGCGTTTTCAGAATAACCACTTCCAGCGCTGAGGTGGCGAACGATGAGCCAATAATGCGTACAGACATAATAGTGCCAGCCAGCAGCAGGGCGTTTTTCCCACCGATGCGATTAATAATCAGCGGCGCAAAGAACATAATCGAGGCGTTAAGTAATTCGCCCATTGTCGTTACGTAGCCAAATACCCGCGTACCCTGTTCACTGGAGGTAAAAAACGAAGTAAAGAAATTAGCAAACTGTTGGTCAAAAACATCGTAGGTACAGGAAACGCCAATAACATAGAGCGACAAAAACCACAGTTTGGGCTGTCTGAACAATTCCAGCGCCAGCTTAAGGCTAAAAGCCGAATGGTTGGCGCCTACGGCATTGGCAACCGTGGCGGAAGAAGGCGCATCCGTTTTGGCGAAAAAGAGTAAAACGGCGAGGATGAGTGCACAGCCAGAACCCAGCCAGAAAACAAACTGATTATTGATGGTGAACATGATGCCGACAATCGAGGCACACAGCGCCCAGCCAACACAGCCAAACATCCGCGCGCGACCAAATTCGAAATTACTGCGACGGCTGACTTTCTCGATAAATGCCTCTACTGCTGGCGCACCGGCGTTAAAACAAAAGCCAAGATAAATACCACCAACAATCGATCCTACTAAAATGTTGTATTGTAACAGTGGCCCGAAGATAAAAATAAAGAACGGCGCAAACATCACTAACATGCCGGTAATAATCCACAGCAGGTATTTACGCAGCCCGAGTTTGTCAGAAAGCAGACCAAACAGCGGTTGGAATAATAGCGAGAACAGAGAAATAGCGGCAAAAATAATACCCGTATCACTTTTGCTGATATGGTTGATGTCATGTAGCCAAATCGGGAAAAACGGGAAGTAGGCTCCCATGATAAAAAAGTAAAAGAAAAAGAATAAGCCGAACATCCAAAAGTTTGTGTTTTTTAAATAGAACATAATGGATTTCCTTACGCGAAATACGGGCAGGCATAGCCTGCCCGGTTATTATTATTTTTGGCACCAGATCAACTGGTAATGATAGCGACCTGCGCTCAGTTGAAATTCTGCCGACACTGACGGGCTCCAGGAGTCGTCGCCACCAATCCCCATATGGAAACCGTCGATATTCAGCCATGTGCCTTCTTCCGCGTGCAGCAGATGGCGATGGCTGGTTTCCATCAGTTGTTGTTGGCTGTAGCGGCTGATGTTGAACTGGAAGTCGCCGCGCCACTGGTGTGGGCCATAATTCAATTCGCGCGTCCCGCAGCGCAGACCGTTTTCGCTCGGGAAGACGTACGGGGTATACATGTCTGACAATGGCAGATCCCAGCGGTCAAAACAGGCCGCAGTAAGGCGGTCGGGATAGTTTTCTTGCGGCCCTAATCCGAGCCAGTTTACCCGCCCTGCGACCTGCGCCAGCTGGCAGGTCAGGCCAATCCGCGCCGGATGAGGTGTATCGCTCGCTACTTCAACATCCACACTGACGACCATCTCACCGTGTCCATCGATACGGTAGGTTTTCCGGCTGATAAATAAGGTTTTCCCCTGATGCTGCCAGGCGTGGACAGTGGTAATCAGCACCGCGTCGGCAAGTGTATCTGCCGTGCACTGCAACAACGCCGCTTCGGCCTGGTAATGGCCCGCCGCCTTCCAGCGTTCGACCCAGGCGTTAGGGTCAATGCGGGTCGCTTCACTTACGCCAATGTCGTTATCCAGCGGTGCACGGGTGAACTGATCGCGCAGCGGCGTCAGCAGTTGTTTTTCATCGCCAATCCACATCTGTGAAAGAAAGCCTGACTGGCGGTTAAATTGCCAACGCTTATTACCCAGCTCGATGCAAAAATCCGTTTCGCTGGTGGTCAGTTGCGGGATGGCGTGGGACGCGTAGGGGAGTGTCACGCTGAGGTTTTCCGCCAGTCGCCACTGTTGCCAGGCGCTGATGTGTCCGGCTTCTGACCATGCGGTCGCGTTCGGTTGTACTACGCGTACTGTGAGCCAGAGTTGCCCGGCGCTCTCCGGCTGCGGTAGTTCAGGCAGTTCAATCACCTGTTTACCTTGTGGAGCGACATCCAGAGGCACTTCACCGCTTGCCAGCGGCTTGCCATCCAGCGCCACCATCCAGTGCAGGAGCTCGTTATCGCTATGACGGAACAGGTATTCGCTGGTCACTTCGATGGTTCGCCCGGATAAACGGAACTGGAAAAACTGCTGCTGGTGTTTTGCTTCTGTCAGCGCCGGATGCGGCGTGCGGTCGGCAAAGACCAGACCGTTCATGCAGAACTGGCGATCGTTTGGCGTATCGCCAAAATCACCGCCGTAAGCCGACCACGGATTACCGTTTTCATCATATTTAATCAGCGACTGATCCACCCAGTCCCAGACGAAGCCGCCCTGTAAACGGGGGTACTGACGAAACGCCTGCCAGTATTTAGCGAAGCCGCCAAGACTGTTACCCATCGCGTGGGCGTATTCGCAAAGGATCAGTGGGCGCGTCTCTCCAGGCAGCGAAAGCCATTTTTTGATGGACCATTTCGGCACAGCCGGGAAGGGCTGGTCTTCATCCACGCGCGCGTACATCGGGCAAATAATATCGGTGGCCATGGTGTCGGCTCCGCCGCCTTCATACTGTACCGGGCGGGAAGGATCGACAGATTTTATCCAGCGATAGAGTGCGTCGTGATTAGCGCCGCGGCCTGATTCATTCCCCAGCGACCAGATGATCACACTCGGGTGATTACGATCGCGCTGCACCATTCGCGTTACGCGTTCGCTCATCGCGGGTAACCAGCGCGGATCATCAGTCAGACGATTCATTGGTACCATGCCGTGGGTTTCAATGTTGGCTTCATCCACCACATACAGGCCGTAGCGGTCGCACAGCGTGTACCACAGTGGATGGTTCGGATAATGCGAACAGCGCACGGCGTTAAAGTTGTTCTGCTTCATCAGCAGGATATCCTGCATCATCGTCTGCTCATCCATGACCTGACCATGCAGAGGATGATGCTCGTGACGGTTAACGCCGCGAATCAGCAACGGCTTGCCGTTCAGCAGCAGCAGGCCATTTTCAATCCGCACCTCGCGGAAACCGACATCGCAGGCTTCTGCTTCAATCAGCGTGCCGTCGGCGGTGTGCAGTTCAACCACCGCACGATAGAGATTCGGGATTTCGGCGCTCCACAGCGCCGGGTTTTCGACGTTCAGACGTAGGGTGACGCGATCGGCATAACCACCACGTTCATCGATAATTTCACCGCCGAAAGGCGCGGTGCCGCTGGCGACCTGCGTTTCACCCTGCCACAAAGAAACCGTCACCCGTAGCTCATCGCGCAACTCGCCGCACATCTGAACTTCAGCCTCCAGTACAGCGCGGCTGAAATCATCATTAAAGCGAGTGGCAACATGGAAATCGCTGATTTGTGTGGTCGGTTTATGCAGCAACGAGACGTCACGGAAAATGCCGCTCATCCGCCACATATCCTGATCTTCCAGATAACTGCCGTCGCTCCAGCGCAGCACCATAACGGCGAGGCGGTTTTCTCCGGCGTGTAAAAAGGCGCTCAGGTCAAATTCAGACGGCAAACGGCTGTCCTGGCCGTAACCGACCCAGCGACCGTTGCACCACAGATGAAACGCCGAGTTAACGCCATCAAAAATAATTCGCGTCTGGCCTTCCTGTAGCCAGCTTTCATCAACATTAAATGTGAGCGAGTAACAGCCTGTCGGATTCTCCGTGGGAACAAATGGCGGATTGACCACAATGGGATAGGTCACGTTGGTGTAGATGGGCGCGTCGTAACCGTGCATCTGCCAGTTTGAGGGGACGACGACAGTATCGGCGTCAGGAAGATCGCACTCCAGCCAGCTTTCCGGCACCGCTTCTGGTGCCGGAAACCAGACAAATTGCCACTCACCATTCAGGCTGCGCAACTGCGGGGAAGGGCGATCGGTGCGGGCTTCTTCGCTATTACGCCAGCTGGCGAAAGGGGGATGTGCCGCAAGGCGATTAAGTTGTGTAACGCCAGGGTTTTCCCAGTCACGACGTTGTAATACGACGGCCAGTGAATCCGTAATCATGGTCATAGCTGTATCCTGTGTGAAATTGTTATCCGCTCACAATTTCATACAACATACGAGCCTGACGCATAGAGTGTAAAGCCTGGGGAACCTAATGAGTGAGCTGACTCACATTAATTGCGTTGCGCTCACTGTCCGCTTTCCAGACGGGAAATTTGCCTTGCCAGCTGCATTAATGAATCGGCCAACGCGCGGGGAGAGGCGGTTTGCGTATTGGGTGGCAGGGTGGTTTTTCTTTTCACCAGTGAGACGGGCAGTAGCTGATTTCCCTTCACCGCCTGCCCCTGAGAAAGTTGCAGCAAGCGGTCTACGCTGGTTTTCCCCAGCAGACGAAAATCCTGTTTGATGGTGGTTAACGGCGGGATATAACATGAGCTGTCTTCGGTATCGTCGTATCCCACTACCGAGATATCCGCGCCGACGCGCAGCCCGAACTCGGTAATGGCGCGCATTGCGCCCAACGCCATCTGATCGTTGGCAACCAGCATCGCGGTGGGAATGATCCCCTCATTCAGCATCTGCATGGTTTGTTGAAAACCGGACATGGCGCTCCAGTCGCCTTCCCGTTCTGCTATCGGCTGAATTTGATGGTGTTTGAGATATTTGTGCCAGCCCGCCAGACGCAGACGCGCCGAGACAGAACTTAATGGGCCCGCTAATAGCGCGATTTGCTGGTGACCTAATGCGATCAAATGCTCCACGCCAAGCCGCGTACCGTCTTCATGGGAAAAAATAATACTGTTGATGGGGACCTGGTCGGAGACATCAAGGAATAACGCTGGCACGTTACCACAGGCGGCTTTCACAGCAATGGCATCCTGTTCATCTAGCGGATAGTTGATGATCAGACCGCTGACACGTTGCGCGAGAAGATTGTGTACCGCCGCTTTACAGGCATCGACGCCGCTTCGTTCTACCATCGACACCACCACGCTGGCACCCAGTTGGTCGGCGCGGGATTTAATCGCCGCGACAATTTGTGACGGTGCGTGCAGGGCCAGGCTGGAGGTGGCAACGCCAATCAGCAACGACTGTTTGCCCGCCAGTTGTTGTGCCACGCGGTTGGGAATGTAATTCAGCTCCGCCATTGCCGCTTCCACTTTTTCCCGCGTTTTCGCAGAAACGTGGCTGGCCTGATTCACCACGCGGGAAACGGTCTGATAAGAGACTCCGGCATACTCTGCGACATCGTATAGCGTTACTGGTTTCACATTCACCACCCTGAATTCACTTTCTTCCGAGTGCTATCATGCCATACCACGGAAGGTTTTTCGCCATTCGGCGGCGTTAACGCAAATGCACGCCGCTTCGTCTTCCGGCCACCAGAATAGCCTGCGATTCAACCCCTTCTTCAATCTGTTTTGCTACCCGTTGCAGCGCCGGAAGATGTTTTTCTGCCGCCTGTTCGATGGTCATCGCACTGGCCATATACACCAGATTCAGGCAGCCAATCACCCGTTGTTCACTGCGCAGCGGTACGGCAATGGAGGCGATCTTTTCTTCTTGATCCCAGCCGCGGTAGTTCTGCCCGTACCCCTCTTTGCGTGCGCGCGCCAGAATGGCTTCCAGCTTTAACGGTTCCCGTGCCAGTTGATAGTCATCACCGGGGCGGGCGGCTAACATTTCGATTAACGCCTGGCGTTCTTTTTCCGGGCAAAAGGCCAGCCAGGTCAGGCCCGAGGCGGTTTTCAGGAGCGGTAAACGCCGCCCGACCATTGCCCGGTGAAAGGATAAGCGACTGAAACGGTGGGTGGTTTCGCGTACCACCATTGCGTCAACATCCAGCGTGGACACATCTGTCGGCCATACCACTTCGCGCAACAGATCGCCCAGCAGCGGGGCCGCCAGTGCAGAAATCCACTGTTCGTCACGAAACCCTTCACTTAATTGCCGCACTTTGATGGTCAGACGAAAACTGTCATCGGAGGTACTGCGCCGGACATATCCCTCTTCCAGTAACGTCTCCAGCAGTCGCCGCACAGTGGTGCGATGCAGACCGCTGAGTTCCGCCAGCAGCCCGACGCTGGCACCGCCGTCAAGTTTATTTAACATATTTAATAACATTAGACCGCGGGTTAATCCGCGCACGGTTTTGTATTCCGTCTGCTCATTGTTCTGCATATTAATTGACATTTCTATAGTTAAAACAACGTTGTGCACCTGGTGCACATTCGGGCATGTTTTGATTGTAGCCGAAAACACCCTTCCTATACTGAGCGAACAATAAAAAACCATTTACATGTTTTTAACAAAATAAGTTGCGCTGTACTGTGCGCGCAACGGCATTTTGTCCGAGTCGTGAGGTACTGAAATGGCAATACAACACCCTGACATCCAGCCTGCTGTTAACCATAGCGTTCAGGTGGCGATCGCAGGTGCCGGTCCGGTCGGGCTGATGATGGCGAACTATCTCGGTCAGATGGGCATTGACGTGCTGGTGGTGGAGAAACTCGATAAGTTGATCGACTACCCGCGTGCGATTGGTATTGATGACGAGGCGCTGCGCACCATGCAGTCGGTTGGCCTGGTCGAGAATGTTCTGCCGCACACTACGCCGTGGCACGCGATGCGTTTTCTCACCCCAAAAGGCCGCTGTTTTGCTGATATTCAGCCAATGACCGATGAATTTGGCTGGCCGCGCCGTAACGCCTTTATTCAGCCGCAGGTCGATGCGGTGATGCTGGAAGGGTTGTCGCGTTTTCCGAATGTACGCTGCCTGTTTTCCCGCGAACTGGAGGCTTTCAGCCAGCAAGATGACGAAGTGACCTTGCACCTGAAAACGGCAAAAGGGCAGCGGGAAACGGTCAAAGCCCAATGGCTGGTGGCCTGTGATGGTGGGGCAAGTTTTGTCCGTCGCACCCTGAATGTGCCGTTTGAAGGTAAAACCGCGCCAAATCAGTGGATTGTGGTGGATATCGCCAACGATCCGTTAAGTACGCCGCACATCTATTTGTGTTGCGATCCGGTGCGCCCGTATGTTTCTGCCGCGCTACCTCATGCGGTACGTCGCTTTGAATTTATGGTGATGCCGGGAGAAACCGAAGAACAGCTGCGTGAGCCGCAAAATATGCGCAAGCTGTTAAGCAAAGTGCTGCCTAATCCGGACAATGTTGAATTGGTTCGCCAGCGTGTCTACACCCACAACGCGCGACTGGCGCAACGTTTTCGTATCGATCGCGTACTGCTGGCGGGCGATGCCGCGCACATCATGCCGGTGTGGCAGGGGCAGGGCTATAACAGCGGTATGCGCGACGCCTTTAACCTCGCCTGGAAACTGGCGTTGGTTATCCAGGGGAAAGCCCGTGATGCGCTGCTCGATACCTATCAACAAGAACGTCGCGATCACGCCAAAGCGATGATTGACCTGTCCGTGACGGCGGGCAACGTGCTGGCTCCGCCGAAACGCTGGCAGGGTACGTTACGTGATGGCGTTTCCTGGCTACTGAATTATCTGCCGCCAGTAAAACGCTACTTCCTCGAAATGCGCTTCAAGCCGATGCCGCAATATTACGGCGGTGCGCTGGTGCGTGAGGGCGAAGCGAAGCACTCTCCGGTCGGCAAGATGTTTATTCAGCCGAAAGTCACGCTGGAAAACGGCGACGTGACGCTGCTCGATAACGCGATCGGCGCGAACTTCGCGGTAATTGGCTGGGGATGCAATCCACTGTGGGGGATGAGCGACGAGCAAATCCAGCAGTGGCGCGCGTTGGGCACACGCTTCATTCAGGTGGTGCCGGAAGTGCAAATACATACCGCACAGGATAACCACGACGGCGTGCTACGCGTGGGCGATACGCAAGGTCGCCTGCGTAGCTGGTTCGCACAACACAATGCTTCGCTGGTGGTGATGCGCCCGGATCGCTTTGTTGCCGCCACCGCCATTCCGCAAACTCTGGGCAATACGCTGAATAAACTGGCGTCGGTGATGACGCTGACTCGCCCTGATGCCGACGTTTCTGTCGAAAAGGTAGCCTGATATGCACGCTTATCTTCACTGTCTTTCCCATTCGCCGCTGGTGGGGTATGTCGACCCGGCGCAAGAGGTACTCGATGAGGTCAATGGCGTGATTGCCAGCGCCCGCGAGCGTATTGCGGCTTTCTCCCCTGAACTGGTGGTGCTGTTTGCACCAGATCACTACAACGGTTTTTTCTATGACGTGATGCCGCCGTTCTGTTTAGGCGTTGGGGCGACGGCAATTGGTGATTTCGGCAGTGCAGCAGGAGAGCTGCCCGTGCCTGTGGAGCTGGCGGAGGCCTGTGCGCATGCCGTCATGAAGAGCGGGATCGATCTTGCCGTTTCTTACTGTATGCAGGTAGACCACGGGTTCGCCCAGCCGCTGGAGTTCCTGCTCGGCGGGCTGGATAAGGTGCCAGTTCTGCCTGTTTTCATCAACGGCGTCGCCACGCCTTTGCCTGGTTTCCAGCGTACCCGTTTGTTGGGTGAAGCCATTGGACGTTTCACCAGCACTCTCAATAAACGCGTGCTGTTCCTTGGGTCCGGTGGGCTTTCCCATCAGCCGCCGGTGCCAGAACTGGCGAAAGCCGATGCCCATATGCGCGACCGTTTGTTGGGGAGCGGGAAAGATTTACCCGCCAGTGAGCGTGAATTGCGTCAGCAACGGGTGATCAGCGCCGCTGAGAAGTTTGTTGAGGATCAGAGAACTCTGCATCCGCTCAACCCGATTTGGGATAACCAGTTCATGACTTTGCTGGAGCAGGGTCGCATACAGGAACTGGATGCCGTCAGTAACGAAGAGCTTTCCGCCATTGCCGGAAAGTCGACACATGAAATCAAAACCTGGGTCGCCGCTTTTGCCGCTATTTCTGCGTTTGGCAACTGGCGTAGCGAAGGGCGTTATTACCGCCCAATCCCGGAGTGGATTGCCGGATTTGGCTCGTTAAGCGCCAGAACAGAGAACTGAATATGCAGGAGAAGATGATGAGTTATCAGCCACAAACCGAAGCCGCCACCAGCCGTTTTCTGAATGTAGAAGAAGCGGGTAAAACGCTGCGCATCCATTTTAATGACTGCGGACAAGGCGACGAAACTGTTGTCCTGCTGCATGGTTCCGGCCCCGGTGCTACTGGCTGGGCGAACTTCAGCCGCAATATCGATCCGCTGGTAGAGGCGGGCTATCGGGTGATCCTGTTGGATTGTCCGGGCTGGGGTAAGAGCGATGCGATCGTTAATAGTGGTTCGCGATCGGATCTTAATGCACGAATCCTGAAAAGCGTGGTGGATCAACTGGATATCGCCAAAATCCACTTGCTGGGCAACTCGATGGGCGGCCACAGTTCTGTGGCGTTCACTCTTAACTGGCCGGAGCGCGTCGGCAAACTGGTGCTGATGGGCGGCGGTACGGGCGGCATGAGTTTGTTTACGCCGATGCCAACCGAAGGTATTAAGCGACTGAATCAGCTTTATTGCCAGCCTACTATCGAAAACCTGAAGCTGATGATGGATATCTTCGTTTTTGATACCAGCGATTTGACCGACGCCCTGTTTGAAGCGCGCCTGAATAATATGCTGTCGCGTCGCGATCACCTGGAAAACTTCGTTAAGAGCCTGGAAGCCAATCCGAAACAGTTCCCGGATTTTGGCCCACGTCTGGCGGAAATCAAAGCACAAACCCTGATTGTCTGGGGGCGCAACGACCGTTTTGTGCCGATGGATGCGGGTCTGCGTCTGCTGTCCGGCATTGCCGGTTCTGAACTGCATATCTTCCGCGACTGTGGTCACTGGGCGCAGTGGGAACATGCCGACGCTTTCAATCAACTGGTGCTGAATTTCCTCGCACGCCCTTAAGGAATGGTCATGACGAAGCATACTCTTGAGCAACTGGCGGCGGATTTACGCCGCGCCGCAGAGCAGGGCGAAGCGATTGCGCCGCTGCGCGATCTGATTGGTATTGAAAACGCGAAAGCTGCCTACGCCATTCAGCGCATCAATGTGCAACATGACGTCGCTCAGGGGCGGCGAGTGGTGGGGCGCAAAGTGGGACTGACGCATCCGAAAGTGCAACAACAGCTGGGCGTTGATCAACCGGATTTTGGGACGTTATTTGCCGACATGTGTTATGGCGATAATGAAACCATTCCTTTTTCCCGCGTCTTGCAACCCCGCATTGAAGCGGAGATCGCACTGGTTTTGAACCGCGATTTGCCTGCGACCGATACCACGTTTAACGAACTGTATAACGCCATTGAATGGGTACTTCCGGCGCTGGAAGTGGTGGGTAGCCGCATCCGCGACTGGTCGATTCAGTTTGTCGATACCGTGGCAGATAACGCCTCCTGCGGGGTGTATGTCATCGGCGGTCCGGCGCAACGTCTGGCGGGGTTAGATCTGAAAAACTGCGCCATGAAGATGACGCGTAATAACGAAGAGGTTTCCAGCGGGCGCGGCAGCGAATGCCTGGGGCATCCGCTTAATGCCGCTGTCTGGCTGGCACGCAAAATGGCCAGCCTGGGTCAACCGCTGCGCGCTGGAGATATCATTCTTACCGGGGCATTAGGTCCGATGGTGGCGGTAAATGCGGGCGATCGTTTTGAAGCCCATATTGAAGGTATAGGGTCAGTTGCTGCGACATTTTCAAGCGCAGCCCCAAAAGGAAGTCTGTCATGAGTAAGCGTAAAGTCGCCATTATCGGTTCTGGCAATATTGGCACCGATCTGATGATTAAAATTTTGCGTCACGGCCAGCATCTGGAGATGGCGGTGATGGTTGGCATTGATCCTCAGTCCGACGGTCTGGCGCGTGCCAGACGTATGGGCGTCGCCACCACCCATGAAGGGGTTATCGGGCTGATGAACATGCCTGAATTTGCTGATATCGATATTGTGTTTGATGCGACCAGCGCCGGTGCGCATGTGAAAAACGATGCCGCTTTGCGCGAAGCGAAACCGGATATTCGCTTAATCGACCTGACGCCTGCTGCCATCGGCCCTTACTGTGTGCCGGTGGTTAACCTTGATGCGAATGTCGAACAACTGAACGTCAACATGGTCACCTGCGGCGGCCAGGCCACCATTCCAATGGTGGCGGCAGTTTCACGTGTGGCGCGTGTTCATTACGCCGAAATTATCGCTTCTATCGCCAGTAAATCTGCCGGACCTGGCACGCGTGCCAATATCGATGAATTTACGGAAACCACGTCGCGCGCCATTGAAGTGGTGGGCGGCGCGGCAAAAGGGAAGGCGATTATCGTGCTTAACCCAGCAGAGCCACCGTTGATGATGCGTGACACGGTGTATGTATTGAGCGACGAAGCTTCACAAGATGATATCGAAGCCTCAATCAATGAAATGGCTGAGGCGGTGCAGGCTTACGTACCGGGATATCGCCTGAAACAGCGCGTGCAGTTTGAAGTTATCCCGCAGGATAAACCGGTTAATTTGCCGGGCGTGGGGCAGTTCTCCGGGCTGAAAACGGCGGTCTGGCTGGAAGTCGAAGGCGCAGCGCATTATCTGCCTGCCTATGCGGGCAACCTCGACATTATGACTTCCAGTGCGCTGGCGACAGCGGAAAAAATGGCCCAGTCACTGGCGCGCAAGGCAGGAGAAGCGGCATGAACGGTAAAAAACTTTATATTTCGGACGTCACGTTGCGTGACGGTATGCACGCCATTCGTCATCAGTATTCGCTGGAAAACGTTCGGCAGATTGCCAAAGCACTGGATGATGCTCGCGTGGATTCGATTGAAGTGGCCCATGGCGACGGTTTGCAGGGTTCCAGCTTTAACTATGGTTTCGGCGCACATAGCGACCTTGAATGGATTGAAGCGGCGGCGGATGTGGTGAAGCACGCCAAAATCGCGACGTTGTTGCTGCCAGGCATCGGCACTATTCACGATCTGAAAAATGCCTGGCAGGCTGGCGCGCGGGTGGTTCGTGTGGCTACGCACTGTACCGAAGCTGATGTTTCCGCCCAGCATATTCAGTATGCCCGCGAGCTCGGAATGGACACCGTTGGTTTTCTGATGATGAGCCATATGACCACGCCGGAAAATCTCGCGAAGCAGGCAAAGCTGATGGAAGGCTACGGTGCGACCTGTATTTATGTGGTGGATTCTGGCGGTGCGATGAACATGAGCGATATCCGTGACCGTTTCCGCGCCCTGAAAGCAGTGCTGAAACCAGAAACGCAAACCGGCATGCACGCTCACCATAACCTGAGTCTTGGCGTGGCGAACTCTATCGCGGCGGTGGAAGAGGGCTGTGACCGAATCGACGCCAGCCTCGCGGGAATGGGAGCGGGCGCAGGTAACGCGCCGCTGGAAGTGTTTATTGCCGCCGCGGATAAACTGGGCTGGCAGCATGGGACCGATCTCTATGCGTTAATGGATGCCGCTGACGACCTGGTGCGTCCGTTGCAGGATCGTCCGGTACGAGTTGATCGCGAAACGCTGGCGCTGGGATACGCTGGCGTTTACTCCAGCTTCCTGCGTCACTGCGAAACGGCGGCGGCGCGTTATGGCTTAAGCGCGGTGGATATTCTCGTTGAGCTGGGCAAACGCCGGATGGTTGGCGGCCAGGAGGATATGATCGTCGACGTGGCGCTTGATCTGCGCAACAACAAATAATGATGACTGCCGAGAACGTGCATTTTGTATGTCCATCCCAGGCATGATAAGACGCGCAAGCGTCGCATCAGGCATCTGCACACGACTGCCGGATGCGGCGTAAACGCCTTATCCGGCCTACGGATGGCGCGGGAATTTGTAGGCCTGATAAGACGCGTTAGCGTCGCATCAGGCATGGTGCACGACTGCCGGATGCGGCGTGAACGCCTTATCCGGCCTACGGATGGCGCGAGAATTTGTAGGCCTGATAAGACGCGTCAGCGTCGCATCAGGTATGGTGCACGACTGCCGGATGCGGCGCAAACGCCTTATCCGGCCTACGGATGGCGCGAGAATTTGTAGGCCTGATAAGACGCGTTAGCGTCGCATCAGGCATGGTGCACGACTGCCGGATGCGGCGTGAACGCCTTATCCGGCCTACATTTCGCCCGTAGGCAGTCATTAAATGGTTCTGATTACGCGGCTGGCAATGTATCAGCCGCGATTCACCTGCACTCACAACGAGGTTCATCTTATGTCGACTCGTACCCCTTCATCATCTTCATCCCGCCTGATGCTGACCATCGGGCTTTGTTTTTTGGTTGCCCTGATGGAAGGGCTGGATCTTCAGGCGGCTGGCATTGCGGCGGGTGGCATCGCACAGGCTTTCGCACTCGATAAAATGCAAATGGGCTGGATATTCAGCGCCGGAATACTCGGTTTGCTACCCGGCGCGCTGGTTGGCGGAATGCTGGCGGACCGTTATGGTCGTAAGCGTATTTTGATTAGCTCAGTTGCGCTGTTTGGTTTGTTCTCGCTGGCAACGGCTATTGCCTGGGATTTCCCATCACTGGTCTTTGCACGGCTGATGACCGGTGTCGGGCTGGGGGCGGCGTTGCCGAATCTGATCGCCCTGACGTCTGAAGCCGCGGGGCCACGTTTTCGTGGGACGGCAGTGAGCCTGATGTATTGCGGTGTCCCCATTGGCGCGGCGCTGGCGGCGACACTGGGTTTCGCGGGGGCAAACTTAGCATGGCAAACGGTGTTTTGGGTAGGTGGTGTGGTGCCGTTGATTCTGGTGCCGCTATTAATGCGCTGGCTGCCAGAGTCGGCGGTTTTCGCTGGCGAAAAACAGGCCGCGCCTCCACTGCGTGCGTTATTTGCGCCAGAAACGGCAACCGCGACGCTGCTGCTGTGGTTGTGTTATTTCTTCACTCTGCTGGTGGTCTACATGTTGATCAACTGGCTACCGCTGCTTTTGGTGGAGCAAGGATTCCAGCCATCGCAGGCGGCAGGGGTGATGTTTGCACTGCAAATGGGTGCGGCAAGCGGGACGTTAATGTTGGGTGCATTGATGGATAAGCTGCGTCCAGTAACCATGTCGCTACTGATTTATAGCGGCATGTTAGCTTCGCTGTTGGCGCTGGGAACGGTGTCGTCATTTAACGGTATGTTGCTGGCGGGATTTGTCGCGGGGTTGTTTGCGACAGGTGGGCAAAGCGTTTTGTATGCCCTGGCACCGTTGTTTTACAGCTCGCAGATCCGCGCAACAGGTGTGGGAACAGCCGTGGCGGTAGGGCGTCTGGGGGCCATGAGCGGCCCATTGCTGGCCGGGAAAATGCTGGCATTAGGCACTGGCACGGTTGGGGTAATGGCCGCTTCTGCGCCGGGTATTCTTGTTGCTGGGTTGGCGGTGTTTATTTTGATGAGTCGGAAATCAAGAATGCAGGCGTGCGCCGATGCCTGACGCGCCTTATTAAGCAGGGGCGAAAGGGACTTGCCCTCAATACACCTACGGCGTTTACAGGTATACTCGCTAAAAATTATTCAGCGGGTTTGGAAACAAAGATGGCAAAACTTACCTTACAAGAGCAGTTGCTCAAAGCAGGATTAGTCACCAGCAAAAAAGCGGCGAAGGTCGAGAGAACGGCGAAAAAATCGCGCGTTCAGGCGCGTGAAGCTCGGGCGGCGGTAGAAGAAAATAAAAAGGCACAGCTTGAGCGTGATAAACAGCTTAGCGAGCAACAAAAACAAGCGGCGTTGGCGAAAGAATATAAAGCCCAGGTGAAGCAGCTTATTGAAATGAACCGAATCACCATTGCCAATGGCGATATTGGTTTTAACTTTACCGATGGTAATCTGATTAAGAAGATTTTTGTTGATAAGCTCACACAGGCGCAGTTGATTAATGGTCGTCTGGCGATTGCCCGCTTGTTGGCCGATAACAATAGCGAAGGTGAATACGCCATTATTCCCGCCAGCGTTGCCGATAAAATTGCTCAGCGCGATGCCAGCAGTATTGTGTTGCATAGTGCACTCAGCGCCGAAGAGCAGAATGAAGATGATCCGTATGCCGACTTCAAAGTGCCTGATGATTTGATGTGGTAAACATAGATAAGCCGTGCGCAGATGCCTGATGCGACGCTTTGCGCGTCTTATCAGGCCTACGGTTTACGAGCGAAATGTGGGCCGGATAAGGCGTTTACGCCGCATCCGACAGTCGTGCGCAGATGCCTGATGCGACGCTTTTCGCGTCTTATCAGGCCTACGGTTTATGGGCGAAATGTAGGCCGGATAAGGCGTTCACGCCGCATCCGGCAGTCGTGCGCAAATGCTCAACGCATATTCAATTTATTGGCGTGGTAGGCAATATGCTCGCCAATAAAACTGGAGACAAAATAATAGCTGTGGTCGTAACCTTCGTGATAACGGATTAACGCCTTGATATTCATCTCCTGACAGACCTTTTCAAGATTTTGAGTCCGCAACTGTTCCGCGTAAAAATCATCACTCAACCCCTGATCAACCATGATTTCCGCAACGCGTTGACCTTGTGAAATAAGGCTCACCGGATCGTAATCCAACCAGGTTTCTTTATTTTCACCAAGATATGTGGCAAAGGCTTGCTGGCCCCACGGTACTTGCGAAGGGGAAACAATGGGCGAAAACGCCGAGACGCTGACATATTCATCTGGATTACGTAACGCCAGTACCAGCGCGCCCAGCCCGCCCATAGAATGACCTGAAATAGACTTTCTGGCCGTTGCCGGAAAATGTTGCATCACTAAATCCGGCAGCTCGCTGCGGATATAGTCATACATTTTGTAATGCTCTTTCCACGGCGCTTGCGTCGCGTTCAGGTAAAACCCAGCACCTTGCCCGAGATCGTAACGGTCGGCATCTGCGACATGACTGCCTCGCGGACTGGTGTCCGGCACAACAACAATAATGTTGTGTTCAGCCGCGTAACGCTGCATTCCCGATTTGGTAATGAAATTCTGCTCGTTGCAGGTCAGGCCCGAAAGCCAGTACAGCACCGGCAATTTTTCATTCGCGGCTTTTGGTGGGAGATAGACGCCGACATTCATTTCACATTTCAGTGATTGGGAATAATGCCGATACACATTTTGCCAGCCGCCAAAGCTGGCATGTTTTTCAATGAGTTCCATCAGTCATTATCTCACGGTTAATTCCCCGGACGGCTGCCCGGGGACGGTATTAAGAACCTCGTCTGAACTGGACGGGGTAAACCTGCGGGAAATTAGTAACGAATTACGGTTCGAATGGATTTGCCTTCATGCATCAGATCAAAGGCGTCATTAATTTCATCCAGGCTCATGGTATGCGTAACAAACGGTTCCAGGTCGATATCACCTTTCATCGCATCTTCAACCATACCCGGTAACTGGGAACGACCTTTCACGCCACCAAACGCGGAACCTTTCCATACGCGACCGGTGACCAACTGGAATGGGCGCGTTGAAATTTCCTGACCGGAACCTGCTACCCCGATGATCACCGACTGACCCCAGCCGCGGTGCGCACTTTCCAGCGCCGCACGCATCACATTGACGTTACCGATGCACTCGAAGGTATGGTCGATACCCCATTTGTTGATATCCAGCAGGACATCTTTAATCGGTTTGTCGTAGTCATTCGGGTTAATGCAGTCGGTGGCACCGAAGCGACGCGCCAGATCGAATTTCTTCGGGTTCGTATCAATAGCGATAATCCGTCCCGCTTTCGCCTGACGAGCGCCCTGAACCACTGCCAGACCAATCGCGCCAAGACCAAACACGGCAACAGAATCACCTGGCTGGACTTTAGCAGTATTATGCACCGCGCCAATGCCGGTGGTCACGCCACAGCCCAGCAGGCAGACGTGTTCATGGTTTGCTTCTGGATTAATTTTGGCCAGAGACACTTCCGCAACCACGGTGTATTCACTGAATGTGGAACAGCCCATGTAGTGATAAAGCGGCTGCCCGTTGTAAGAAAAACGGGTGGTGCCGTCTGGCATCAGGCCTTTGCCCTGGGTTTCGCGAACCGCGACACAGAGGTTGGTTTTGCCGGAACGACAGAACTCACACTCGCCGCACTCTGCGGTATAAAGTGGAATCACATGGTCGCCAGGTTTGACGCTGGTTACGCCTTCACCGACTTCAACCACAACGCCAGCCCCTTCGTGACCAAGAACGACCGGGAATACACCTTCCGGGTCATAGCCGGAGAGGGTAAATGCGTCGGTATGGCAAACGCCGGTATGGGTAACTTTGATCAGCACTTCACCTTTTTTCGGTGGTGCAACGTCAATTTCAACGATTTCCAGCGGTTTACCGGGAGCAAATGCAACGGCAGCACGTGATTTCATCTTTCGCTCTTCCTCAATATGGTAATAGATTCAGCTATTTAAGATAGGCTCGAACCAGTTCAATAGTGTCGTCAACGGATTGGCTGACTTCACGGCTGTAGCAGTCATTTCGGTCAAACGTTTCCCGGATATGGCTTTCAAGCACTTCTGCCATCAGCCCGTTAGCCGCGCCCCGAACGGCGGCTATCTGTTGGAGTATGGCACGGCATTCGGCATCACCCTCCAGCGACCGTTCCAGAGCATCAATCTGCCCCCGAATACGACGAACTCGAGTAAGGACCTTTTTCTTCTCTTCCGGAGTACTGGGCATTTCGCACCTCATCATCTGCACGCAATATACTATAGGGGGGTATGCTATATGCCAATGCATACCCCCCTATAGTATATAACACTGGAGAATAAAATTTATCCGGTGAATGTGGGCGGAAAACGAAAAGGAAAGTGTTTGGGCGCTAATCGGCAGGGAAGGCCGCCCTGGATAGCGGGCGGCAGAAGGAATCAAAATTTCCAGGTCAGATGGGCTGCGAGTTGCAAGCCGTCATAATCATCGGTTGGGGTGTCGTACCACACTTTACCTGCCGTCAGCCCCAAATTAAGTTGCTCTGTTAAAGGCTGAATACGCTGTAAACTGACGCTCTTCATACTGCCGTGTCGTGTCTCTGGCGACCAGTCATAAGTGTAAGCTCCGGTCCCGCGAGTTAGCCAAAGCTGGGTATAACCACCGCCGCGCGTATCGTTCAGGCGCAGGGAAATCATATTGCTGTAACTGCCGCCCGCATCGCTTGAGTCATAATGGGTATAGCGATAGCTGGTGATCACCGGGCCGGTATAAAGCGAAACGCCACCCTGCCAGGCATTAACGTCAACGTCATCGTAATATTTGGTGTAGCGATAACCGGTCGTAAACGCCGTTTTTGGCAGCAGGGCCAGGTTAATATCCTGACGAAAATCCTGGCGGGCAAAGACCGGCGTATTATCCGCAAATGCAATACCCGTTCGGGTCGTCAGCCAGTTATTCCATTTATACCAGACAGCACCCTGGCCGCGTGTGGCATTGAAACTTTCAGTCTCGTAATCTCGACGTCCCTGGGAAAGATTGAAAAGCAGTGTTGCGTTTTCAACCTTTGCGATCAGTTCGGCATACGCTAAATTACGGTTACCATGATCGCCAGAATAATCGGTAAAATCGTAGCCTGCGGTAATAGATGTTAACCCGGCATAAGCGGGCAATGCGCTAAAGACTGCTGCCGCTAATAACGTCCGTTTTATCATTTTAATCTCCTGTACGGATAAGTTCTTGCCGGAGTGAGTAATTTCCGGTAGGTAAATTACGTTCTACAATAACGCGTGGACCAAGCTGTGTATTCGGAGAAATAATTCGCCCCGGTAAAATAATAACCTGCACACCAAGTCGTGAACGCCGACCAATATAACAACCTAATTTATCGCATCCGGTAGCGATAGTACCTTCCGCGGTGCGAACCGATACTGGCTGTTCATCCAGACGATGATTACTGGTACGCACCAGCGCGCCTAAATATGCCCCGCTTGCTACCACCGAGTCGGCAATAAAACATTGCGGACCAATCGTTGCTTCCGCTTCAATAACCGCATTTTTTATTTCTGTGGCAAAACCAATTTTTACACCATTGCTGATTACCGTGTTGGGGCGAATAAAAGCATAATTGCCAATCAGGCAATTTGCGCCAATCACTACCGGTCCTTGAATCACTGCACCGTGGCAAATACGGGTATTGGTGCCAATAATAACTTCACCAGCACTCTCATCAATAATTACCTGGTCTGCAATCTGAATATTTTTCTCTTTAACATTAAGCTTCAGATAGCTTTTCAGTTCCTGCGACAGAAGAGTTGGAATAAGCGGTTGGCGCTTCCACCAGTGCGGTATAACGAGTGGGTTTGTCGCGCTGAGGTTCGCGTCCAGTAAAAAAGGCAATAAGTCCATAAATAATCCAGATGGCATAAGCTAATAATACATACACAACGGAAAAAGGCGCTAAAGGCACCAATAACCAGCAACGATGAAACCAGGCGCTAAAAGCACCAATAACACAAACTACGCCGACCCAGATAAGTGGAAACATTGCCAATATTACGCCATGTGGCCCGGTGGCGATGAATTCATTAAACCAGGTAGTGAGATAAATCCCAACGCCATAAAGCACAACCAGCAGCATGGGGAAAATACTGAATATGCCAAAGCGGCTAAATAAAAGTTTTTTATGTAGGCGCATACATACCGCGTAGCCCACAATCCAGCGCCGCCAGCGTCGCCATTCATCAAGCGGACTATTGCATTCCTGCGGATAAACGATGCAGCGATTCGCTTGACGAACACGGTAGCCATTAGCCACCAACGTCCAGGTAAGGTCGAGGTCTTCGACTTTGGTACGATCAGAGAAACCAAATTTACGCAGCACATCGGTGCGAAACATCCCGCAGGCTCCGCTGACAATAAACGGCGCACCACCCAATAGTTGCTGTAGCGTGCGCTTCATAACGATCATTGGCAACTTCACCGTCGCGCGGATGTGCGGCAGCAGGCCAGCGCCTTTTAACGCGGTGGAGGGAATGCCGCCTACGGCGTCAGCGCCGCGCTCAATTTCCGCCAACATATAGCCCATGCCGTTTTTATCGGGCGGGACGTAAGTATCGGCATCGCTTAAAAAAACCTGGTCGCAGGTGGCGTAGTTGAGGCCATTCATTAGCGCACCACCTTTACCGGTATTTTTTTGCGTGACGGCAACAAAGCGGTCGCCCCATTTACGTTTTACTTCTGCCATGACTGCTTCGGTATTATCAGTGGAGCCGTCGTTAACGCAAATTACCTGGCAAAAATAAGGGTTGTGTAGCAGATTTTCCAGCGACTGAGCCAGACAAGGGCCTTCGTTATAGGCAGGAATAATTGCGTCAATACAGCCTTTTTTTTGGCTGGGCTTACGCCTTAACGTACTCAGGAACCATAGTAATATTGCTACGGCCATACATATAAAGATCCAGGTTTTCATGCAATCTGCTCAAAGAATCATTTTATGAATAACAAAGCCTTCACCCAGGTCGCTATTGACCTGTTGTCCGCGAAATTGTGCGACAGCACGCAAACGTTCCGGGCGCATATAATCACGCAGACTCTGACTTTTATGTTTTTGTAACGCGTTTAGTTTTATAGAAAAATATTTCTCTTCCACGGATTCAAAAACCTGGGGCATAAATGAAAGCCAGGTACTTGGCGTTTCGTAGCCGAGAATTTGAGGAATTGCCCGACAGGCCACCATTGACGCCTGATAAACGGCCAGATGATCCTGATGGCGGTCGGCATCATGCATGGTATAGACACGAATGATTTCAACATCAGACGGAATTTGAGACTTAATGATATTTTCCAGGGCGGTAATCATATCATTGAGATGTAAATGAGCACGGGTATCAGCAAAATTAAGATGAATAGTCTGCTGGCATCCTAATATCTTTAGGGCTTCGCGTGACTCTGCGTGGCGATCGATTATTCCATCGGTACCAGAATTGCCGGTAGTCATAACTACGGCAGCAATATAAATTCCTTTTTGCGCAAGACGAGCGAGCGATGCGCCGCAGCCTAATTCTATATCGTCAGGGTGTGCGCCAATAGCAAGAATACCTTTCTTTTTATTTTTTGAAGAAAGGAGAGCAGAATTTAAAACCTTATCCACTTAATGACACTCCATTTTAATTATTATACTGCAAGCGCAGCGATACGCGCAGAGACGTAATCTCTGGCGCAAGCAGACGTTAAAATTTATACGTAATGAAAGTTGCTAATAACTTAGTGCCAGGATGCTATGAGGGGCTGAAAATCGACAGGGTAAAGTTTTTTTTACGTAGTTCATATGTTAGGTTTTTGTGTGTTTGCTATGTATAGTTATTTTCTTTTGCGCATTGTATTTAGATGTGAATTAGTTTGTCAATTAATTGCATTTAAAAAATATGTTCAATGAACGGATATTGTTTATATAAATGTTGTGAATGTAATATGCAGTGGGCGAAAAACAATACAGTAGTATATTTAATGCGAATATAATAACTTTATCATATATTTTGGTTTTAATAAAAATAAGAAGATAGTAAATCTCGTAATCTGACTTTTTATGCATCAATAAAATGCAGTGCAGCAATTTCCCCGAGTTGTGAGATGATGCCAATTGCATAATTAACCTTTCCTTTGCTGTTTTTTTGCTAAGAATAAAATCATCTGTACCATAACGACTAATTCTTTTATCAAATGTCTTTGTCCGCGAATACTGCTCCCATAACAAGACAGGGGAGCAGACAATCATGGCAATTTCATCGCGTAACACACTTCTTGCCGCACTGGCATTCATCGCTTTTCAGGCGCAGGCGGTGAACGTCACTGTGGCCTATCAAACCTCCGCCGAACCAGCGAAAGTCGCACAGGCTGATAACACCTTTGCCAAAGAGAGCGGGGCGACGGTGGACTGGCGTAAGTTTGACAGCGGGGCCAGCATCGTGCGGGCCTTGGCCTCGGGCGATGTGCAAATCGGTAATCTTGGTTCCAGCCCATTGGCGGTAGCTGCCAGCCAACAGGTGCCGATTGAAGTCTTCTTGCTGGCGTCAAAACTGGGCAACTCCGAGGCGTTGGTGGTAAAGAAAACCATCAGCAAACCGGAAGACTTGATTGGTAAACGTATCGCCGTGCCGTTTATCTCCACGACACACTACAGCCTGCTGGCGGCGCTGAAACACTGGGGCATTAAACCTGGGCAAGTGGAGATAGTGAACCTGCAGCCGCCCGCGATTATCGCCGCCTGGCAACGGGGAGATATCGATGGCGCTTATGTCTGGGCGCCTGCGGTTAACGCCCTGGAAAAAGACGGCAAGGTGCTGACCGATTCTGAACAGGTCGGGCAGTGGGGCGCGCCGACGCTGGACGTCTGGGTAGTGCGGAAAGATTTTGCCGAGAAACATCCTGAGGTCGTGAAAGCGTTCGCTAAAAGCGCCATCGATGCTCAGCAACCATACATTGCTAACCCAGACGCGTGGCTGAAACAGCCGGAAAACATCAGCAAACTGGCGCGCTTAAGCGGCGTGCCGGAAGGTGACGTACCGGGGCTGGTGAAGGGAAACACCTATCTGACGCCGCAGCAGCAAACGGCAGAACTGACCGGACCGGTGAACAAAGCGATCATCGACACTGCCCAGTTTTTGAAAGATCAGGGTAAAGTCCCCGCCGTGGCGAATGATTACAGCCAGTACGTTACCTCTCGCTTCGTGCAATAAAAGGAGGCGCAGATGCTGCAAATCTCTCATCTTGACGCCGATTATGGCGGCAAACCAGCACTGGAAGATATCAACCTGACGCTGGAAAGCCGCGAACTGCTGGTAGTGCTGGGACCGTCCGGCTGTGGCAAAACCACGTTGCTGAATTTAATTGCTGGTTTTGTGCCTTATCAGCACGGCAGCATTCAACTGGCGGGCAAACACATTCAGGGACCGGGAGCAGAACGCGGCGTGGTTTTTCAGAATGAAGGATTGCTACCGTGGCGCAATGTGCAGGATAACGTGGCGTTCGGTCTGCAACTGGCGGGGATGGAGAAAATGCAGCGTCTGGAAATTGCTCTCCAGATGCTGAAAAAAGTAGGTCTGGAAGGCGCAGAAAAACGCTTCATTTGGCAGCTTTCTGGAGGCCAGCGTCAGCGAGTGGGGATTGCCCGCGCGCTGGCGGCAAATCCCCAACTGTTATTACTCGACGAGCCGTTTGGCGCGCTGGACGCCTTTACCCGCGACCAGATGCAAACCTTGTTGCTGAAACTCTGGCAGGAGACGGGCAAGCAGGTACTGTTGATTACTCACGATATAGAGGAAGCGGTGTTTATGGCGACCGAGCTGGTTCTGCTTTCGCCAGGGCCAGGGCGTGTGCTGGAGCGTCTTCCGCTCGACTTCGCTCGCCGCTTTGTTGCGGGAGAATCGAGTCGCAGCATCAAGTCCGATCCACAGTTTATTGCCATGCGCGAATATGTTTTAAGCCGCGTATTTGAGCAACGGGAGGCGTTCTCATGAGTGTGCTCATTAACGAAAAACTGCATTCGAGTCGGTTGAAATGGCGCTGGCCGCTCTCGCGGCAAGTGACCTTAAGCATTGGTACGTTAGCGGTTTTACTCACCGTATGGTGGACGGTGGCGACGCTGCAACTGATTAGCCCGCTGTTTTTGCCGCCGCCGCAACAGGTACTGGAAAAACTGCTCACCATTGCCGGACCGCAAGGCTTTATGGACGCCACGCTGTGGCAGCATCTGGCTGCCAGCCTGACGCGCATTATGCTGGCGCTATTTGCAGCGGTGTTGATCGGTATTCCGGTCGGGATCGCGATGGGACTTAGCCCTACGGTACGCGGCATTCTGGATCCGGTAATCGAGCTTTATCGTCCGGTGCCGCCGCTGGCCTATTTGCCGCTGATGGTGATCTGGTTTGGTATTGGCGAGACGTCGAAGATCTTACTGATCTATTTAGCGATTTTTGCACCGGTGGCGATGTCGGCGCTGGCGGGGGTGAAAAGCGTGCAGCAGGTTCGCATTCGTGCCGCCCAGTCGCTGGGGGCCAGCCGTATACAGGTGCTGTGGTTTGTCATTTTGCCTGGCGCGCTGCCGGAAATCCTCACCGGATTACGCATTGGTCTGGGTGTGGGTTGGTCTACGTTGGTGGCGGCGGAGCTGATTGCCGCAACGCGAGGCTTAGGTTTTATGGTCCAGTCAGCAGGTGAATTCCTCGCGACTGACGTGGTGCTGGCGGGGATCGCGGTGATTGCGATTATCGCCTTTCTTTTAGAACTGGGTCTGCGTGCGTTACAACGCCGCCTGACGCCCTGGCATGGAGAAGTACAATGAGTGAACGTCTGAGCATTACCCCGCTGGGGCCGTATATTGGCGCACAAATTTCGGGTGCCGACCTGACGCGCCCGTTAAGCGATAATCAATTTGAACAGCTTTACCATGCGGTGCTGCGTCATCAGGTGGTTTTTCTGCGTGAACAGGCGATAACGCCACAGCAGCAACGTGCGCTGGCTCAGCGTTTTGGCGAACTGCATATTCACCCTGTTTATCCTCATGCCGAAGGGGTTGACGAGATCATCGTACTGGACACCCATAACGATAATCCGCCTGATAACGACAACTGGCACACCGATGTGACATTTATTGAGACGCCGCCAGCAGGGGCGATTCTCGCAGCGAAAGAGTTGCCATCGACCGGTGGCGATACGCTCTGGACCAGCGGTATTGCCGCCTATGAGGCGCTCTCTGTTCCCTTCCGCCAGCTTTTGAGCGGGCTGCGCGCGGAGCATGATTTCCGTAAATCGTTCCCGGAATACAAGTACCGCAAAACCGAAGAGGAACATCAACGTTGGCGCGAGGCGGCCGCGAAGAATCCGCCGTTGTTACATCCAGTGGTGCGTACTCATCCGGTGAGCGGCAAACAGGCGCTGTTTGTGAATGAAGGCTTTACTACGCGAATTGTCGATGTCAGCGAGAAAGAGAGCGAAGCCTTGTTAGGCTTTTTGTTTGCCCATATCACCAAACCGGAGTTTCAGGTGCGTTGGCGCTGGCAACCGAATGATATTGCGATTTGGGATAACCGCGTGACTCAGCACTATGCTAATGCCGATTATTTGCCACAGCGGCGGATTATGCATCGCGCGACGATTCTCGGGGATAAACCATTTTATCGGGCGGGGTGAAGGGGAAATGCCGGGTTGGGATAACCCGGCATAATGATCATTAACGCAGAATCTTCTTCTCAGCCAGATCCAGCGCAAAGTAGCTGAAAATCAGATCCGCACCCGCACGCTTAATCGAACCTAAGCTTTCGAGCACCACTTTCTCTTCATCTATAGCACCTGCCAGTGCGGCGAATTTAATCATCGCGTACTCACCGCTCACCTGATACGCGCCAATCGGCAATTCAGTACGTTCACGCAGCTCACGCACGATGTCGAGGTACGCACCAGCTGGTTTAACCATCAGGCAGTCTGCGCCCTGGGCTTCATCCAGCAGTGACTCACGAATCGCCTCACGACGGTTCATTGGGTTCATCTGATAGCTTTTGCGATCGCCTTTTAATGCGCTTCCGGCCGCTTCACGGAACGGACCATAAAAGGAGGAGGCGAACTTGGTCGAATACGACATGATCGCGGTGTCGGTAAAGCCCGCAGCGTCCAGCGCCTGGCGAATCGCCTGCACCTGACCGTCCATTGCAGCGGAAGGGGCGATGAAGTCAGCACCGGCAGCAGCTGCAACCACCGCTTGTTTGCCTAAATTCACCAGGGTTGCGTCGTTGTCGACACCGTGATCGCACAACACGCCGCAGTGTCCGTGAGAAGTGTATTCACAGAAACAGGTGTCTGACATGACGATCATTTCAGGCACGGTCTGCTTGCAGATGCGCGACATACGCGCCACCAGACCATCTTCCCGCCAGGCATCACTGCCGGTTTCATCAGTATGGTGAGAGATGCCGAAAGTCATCACCGAACGAATACCGGCGTTGGCGATGCGTTCGATTTCACGCGCCAGATGTTTCTCTGGAATGCGCATCACGCCGGGCATAGCTTCAACGGCTTTGTAGTCGTCAATTTCTTCTTCAACAAAGATCGGCAACACCAGGTCGTTAAGGCTAAGTGTTGTCTCTTCAAACATAGCGCGCAGCGCAGGAGATTTGCGCAGGCGACGAGGGCGTTGGATTAAGTCTGTCATGGTCTGCCTGATGTTTGTGGAATTAAGGTGCACAGTATACCTGATGCTGGGCGGGAGTGTTTTACGAAAGTTGTCGCGATGTTGATAAGAAGAGAACGAAAGAGAGGTCAGGACATCTTTGTAATAGAAATAGCAATGATTTTATATTCACTGCAAATATTTTTAATTTTTATTTATAATCTTCAATTATTGTTTTTGTTGATTTGGTTGAGCTGTCAAAAATTGAATGGCTTAAAGTTCATTGTTTATTGATAAATTATTTATCTGATTTGTTGGTTTGATATTTTTAGAAGCTATAATTCAAAATTAACGCTTTCATTAACGTGTTGAAAAACTGTGTTTTTGTCAGTTTTTTCTTTGCGTGTGTAGATGTTTTTTATATATGTCCACATTCGGACTTAGGGGAAAGAATAATTGAACCATTCGTCTGTAACGCAGCATAATCGTTAGCGCGAAACATAATATGTTTTCTATGCATTGATAATTGATGGATCAACTTATTACGTCCCTGAGGAGGGATGACAAATGCACTCCTGGAAAAAGAAACTTGTAGTATCACAATTAGCATTGGCTTGCACTCTGGCTATCACCTCTCAGGCTAATGCAGCGACCAACGATATTTCTGGTCAAACTTACAATACTTTTCATCACTACAACGACACCACTTATGCTGATGACGTTTACTATGATGGTTATGTAGGCTGGAACAACTATGCCGCTGATAGCTATTACAACGGCGATATCTACCCGGTCATTAATAACGCTACCGTTAACGGCGTAATTTCTACCTACTATCTGGACGACGGTATTTCTACTAATACCAACGCCAATAGTCTGACAATCAAAAACAGCACTATTCACGGTATGATTTATTCCGAGTGCATGACAACTGATTGTGCTGATCGTGCGGATGATTACTACCATGACCGTCTGGCGCTGACCGTTGATAACTCAACGATCGACGACAACTACGAACACTATACATATAACGGCACCTACAATAATGCCGCTGATACTCATGTTGTAAACGTATTTAACATTGGTACGGCTATCACTCTGGATCAGGAAGTTGATCTGTCCATCTCTAATAACTCTCACGTAGCAGGTATTACGCTGACTCAGGGTTATGAGTGGGAAGATATCGACGACAACACTGTCAGCACTGGTGTAAACAGCAGCGAAGTATTTAATAATACCATCACTGTTAAAGATTCTACCGTGACCTCTGGTTCATGGACTGATGAAGGTACTACTGGTTGGTTTGGTAATACCGGTAATGCCAGTGATTACAATGGTAATGGCTGGAATGCTGATGATATCGCATTAGCCGTTATTGCACATCCTGATGCTGATAACGCTATGCAGACCACTGCAACATTCGATAATTCCACACTGATGGGTGATGTATTCTTCTCAAGTAACTTTGATGAGAACTTCTTCCCACATGGTCGTGATAGCTATCGTGATGCTGACGGTGATGTAGATACTAACGGTTGGGATGGTACCGATCGCTTGGATCTGACCCTGAACAATGGTAGCAAGTGGGTTGGTGCGGCAATGTCTGCACATCAGGTTGGTGTTGATATTGATGGCGATGGTGTAAATGAATCTTATACCTATGATATCAATACCGAAGCCACTGCCACTCTGATCGACATCGCAGCTAACAGCCTGTGGCCTTTATCAACAGTGGGCGTGGAAAACAGCGACTCTTCATACAGCGAATTTGATCACATCATCGGTAACGAAGTTTACCAGAGCGGTCTGTTCAATGTGACCTTGAACACCGGTTCACAGTGGGATACCACCAAAACTTCTCTGATCGACACTCTGAGCATCAACAGTGGTTCAACTGTTAATGTTGCTGATTCAATGCTGATTTCTGACTCTATCTCTCTGACAGGTCTTTCTGCGCTGAACATCAACGAAGATGGTCACGTTGCAACTGATTCACTGACTATCGACAACAGTACCGTAACCATCTCTGATGAAGTTTCTGCTGGTTGGGCTGTAGGTGATGCAGCTCTGTATGCGAACAACATCAAAGTGACTAACGACGGTATTCTGGATGTAGGTAACACAGCAGCGAATGCTCTTCAGGTTGATACTCTGAACCTGACCAGCACCACTGATACCAGTGGTAACATTCACGCTGGTGTATTCAACATCGAAAGCAACCGCTTCGTACTTGATGCAGACCTGACCAACGACCGTACCAACGACACTACCAAGTCAAACTACGGTTATGGCTTAATCGCAATGAACTCTGATGGTCACCTGACTATTAACGGTAACGGCGATAACGATAACACTGCTTCTATCGAAGCTGGTCAGAACGAAGTTGATAACAATGGTGACCATGTTGCAGCTGCAACCGGTAACTACAAAGTTCGTATCGACAACGCTACTGGTGCTGGTTCTATCGCTGACTACAACGGCAACGAGCTGATCTACGTTAACGACAAAAACAGCGACGCTACCTTCTCTGCTGCTAACAAAGCTGACCTGGGTGCATACACCTACGAAGCTCGTCAGGAAGGTAACACCGTTGTTCTGCATCAGACCGAGTTGACTGACTACGCTAACATGGCGCTGAGCATCCCATCTGCAAACACCAATATCTGGAACCTGGAACAAGACACCGTTGGTACTCGTTTGACCAACTCTCGTCATGGTCTGGCTGATAACGGCGGCGCATGGGTAAGCTACTTCGGTGGTAACTTCAACGGCAACAACGGTACCATTGACTACGATCAGGATGTTAACGGCATCATGGTCGGTGTTGATACCAAAATTGATGGTAACAACGCTAAGTGGATCGTCGGTGCAGCTGCAGGCTTCGGTAAAGGCGACATGAATGACCGTTCTGGTCAGGTGGATCAAGACAGCCAGTCTGCCTACATCTACTCTTCTGCTCGCTTCGCGAACAACATCTTTGTTGATGGTAGCTTGAGCTACTCTCACTTCAACAACGATCTGTCTGCAACCATGAGCAACGGTACTTACGTTGACGGTAGCACCAACTCTGACGCATGGGGCTTCGGTTTGAAAGCCGGTTACGACTTCAAACTGGGTGATGCTGGTTACGTAACTCCTTACGGCAGCATTTCTGGTCTGTTCCAGTCTGGTGATGACTACCAGCTGAGCAATGACATGAAAGTTGACGGTCAGTCTTACGACAGCATGCGTTATGAACTGGGTGTAGATGCAGGTTATACCTTCACTTACAGCGAAGACCAGGCTCTGACTCCGTACTTCAAACTGGCTTACGTCTACGACGACTCTAACAACGATAACGATGTGAACGGCGATTCCATCGATAACGGTACTGAAGGGTCTGCGGTACGTGTTGGTCTGGGTACTCAGTTCAGCTTCACCAAGAACTTCAGCGCCTATACCGATGCTAGCTACCTCGGTGGTGGTGACGTAGATCAAGATTGGTCCGCGAACGTGGGTGTTAAATATACCTGGTAATATTCTTCACTCTGAAGAAATACTGGTAATTTAATCTAAATAATGCCCGTCAAGGATTTGACGGGCATTACTGCAAAGGACGCGCAAATGTTATCTGTAGTTAAACCTCTTCAGGAATTTGGTAAGCTCGATAAATGTTTGTCCAGATACGGCACGCGCTTCGAGTTTAATAATGAAAAACAAGTCATATTCTCCAGTGATGTAAACAGCGAAGACACATTCGTTATTTTAGAAGGTGTTATCTCTCTCCGTAGAGAAGAAAACGTACTTATCGGTATTACGCAGGCCCCCTATATTATGGGACTGACTGATGGTTTAATGAAAAACGATATACCATACAAATTAATATCAGAAGGAAACTGTACGGGATATCATCTACCAGCCAAACAAACCATTACTCTTATTGAACAAAATCAACTCTGGCGCGACGCTTTTTACTGGTTAGCCTGGCAAAATAAAATTCTGGAATTACGCGACGTTCAGCTCATTGGGCATAATTCCTACGAGCAAATCCGTGCGACGTTATTATCAATGATTGATTGGAATGATGAATTACGATCGCGTATTGGTGTAATGAATTATATCCATCAACGTACACGCATATCACGTTCCGTTGTGGCAGAAGTTCTTGCGGCTTTACGCAAGGGCGGTTATATCGAAATGAATAAAGGCAAACTGGTCGCAATCAACCGTTTGCCTTCAGAGTATTAATCAGGAAGCGGGAATGACCATCGGTTTATTCCCGCTAAGTTCGGTCACCAAATCATTGATGCCATCGCTCATATTTTTAAACCGTGTTAATGGTGAGCGGGTCACGACCACAAACGCACCGATATTTTTTTGCGGGATCATCGCCATATAGGTAATGAAGCCACCGCCACCACCGGTCTTCTGAATAATACCCGGACGTCCATCTTTCGGTGCCATATACACCCAGCCTAAACCGAGTGCATCCGCTCTGCCTGGCACATCCATGCCAATCACTTTCGTAAACTGTGCACGCTGATAAATCAGCGTCTGCATGCGATCCGCCTGGTGACTGCGCTGATAAAAATCAGAAGACAAATATTGCTGCATCCAGCGCATCATATCGCCAGGTGTGGAATAAACGCCGCCGCTGCCAATGGCCGCCAGCGTATTGTTACACGGACTGGCACCGCGCTCGGCAACCATCAAACGGCGGCACTGGTCCGGTGATGGTGTGTAGGTGGTGTCTTTCATCCCCAGCGGACGGGTAATCTGCTCTTCAAACAATTGGGTATAAGGCTTACCGGACGCATTCGCCAGCGCATCCGCCAGCAGGTCGAACGCAAGGTTGGAGTACGCGGCCTGGCTGCCTGGCGCGGCTTTTAGCTTCGCCGTAGAAAGATATTTCCAGCGTTGCTCTCGCGTCGGCCAGACAAACACCGGGCGATTTGCCGCACCGCCGGGCTGTTCACGGGGCAGGGCGCTGGTGTGGGTTGCCAGATTCACCAACGTGATGGGGGCTCCGTTGTAAGTTGGCACGCGTGCGCCTGGCGGGGCATATTTACTCAGTGGATCGTTTAACTTCACTGTCCCCTGGTCCAGCAATTTCACCAGCATCTCACTGGTCATCAACTTGGTGAGCGAAGCAATACGTACTACCGAATCCAACTGCGGGCGAACGTTATTACCAGGGCGAGTTTCACCATAACTGCGAAAGACACGCTGATTACCGTCGATAACGACCAGCGCCATCCCGGTGGCACCGCTGCCGTAAAAAATATGATCGGCATAGCGATCAACAATATCAGAGGCGAATTCAGGTTCGGCGATAGGTTGCGCCGCGTGGACAGAGGTCAATGACGCCGCACACAGCACGGCAGAAAAAAGCAGACTACGTTTCAACGGTGGTGTCCATAAATTAAATGAAGGTAACTGAGCGTATTTATACTACTCGTTGATGGATTGCAAAGCGCAAATTAGTGCAATAATAGTGTTAAAAACGTAACGGCGCGTAAACACGTTCTTTTTCCTGCTCACCAATGTCTGCATTTGTGATCCTGTACGTGTTAATGCGCTTATGTAAACAATCCTTTGTTTGTGAAATCCGTCGAAACAATTCTTCCGGTCAGGAAGACGAACTAAGCGCTCCGCGGTTGGTCACAATGGGCGGTTTCATTTGGCTGACTCTTTGAAGCGGCCATGCGGTTAATACACAGCAGTTGCTAAAACGATAAGAAGCTAGCAGGAGAGCATATGTTTAAGTCTTTTTTCCCAAAACCGGGAGCCTTTTTTCTCTCGGCCTTTGTTTGGGCATTGATTGCCGTCATCTTCTGGCAAGCGGGAGGCGGTGACTGGGTTGCCCACATCACCGGGGCTTCCGGGCAGATACCGATTAGCGCTGCCCGTTTCTGGTCGTTAGACTTCCTGGTTTTTTACGCTTATTACATTGTTTGCGTAGGACTTTTTGCGCTGTTCTGGTTTATCTACAGCCCACATCGTTGGCAATACTGGTCAATACTCGGCACTGCGCTAATTATCTTCGTGACCTGGTTTCTGGTGGAAGTTGGGGTTGCAGTCAACGCCTGGTATGCACCGTTTTATGACCTGATTCAAACCGCGCTCAGTTCGCCGCATAAAGTGACCATCGAACAGTTTTATCGCGAGGTGGGCGTCTTTCTGGGGATAGCACTGATCGCGGTGGTTATCAGTGTGTTGAACAATTTCTTTGTCAGCCACTACGTGTTTCGCTGGCGTACGGCGATGAACGAATACTACATGGCGAACTGGCAGCAACTGCGCCATATCGAAGGGGCCGCGCAGCGTGTGCAGGAAGACACCATGCGTTTTGCTTCAACGCTTGAGAATATGGGCGTCAGCTTTATTAATGCCATCATGACGCTGATCGCCTTCTTGCCGGTGTTGGTGACGCTCTCCGCACACGTGCCAGAGTTGCCGATTGTGGGGCACATTCCGTATGGTTTGGTGATTGCCGCGATTATCTGGTCGCTGATGGGGACCGGATTACTGGCGGTTGTGGGGATCAAACTTCCGGGACTTGAGTTTAAAAACCAGCGAGTAGAGGCAGCTTACCGTAAAGAGCTGGTCTATGGTGAAGACGACGCCACGCGTGCGACACCGCCAACGGTGCGCGAGTTGTTCAGCGCGGTACGGAAGAACTATTTCCGCCTCTATTTTCACTATATGTATTTCAACATCGCCCGCATTCTCTACCTGCAGGTCGATAACGTTTTCGGTTTGTTCTTGCTGTTTCCGTCGATTGTTGCCGGTACGATTACGCTCGGCCTGATGACCCAAATAACCAACGTTTTTGGTCAGGTTCGCGGCGCTTTCCAGTATCTGATTAACTCATGGACCACGCTGGTCGAGTTGATGTCGATCTACAAACGTCTGCGCAGCTTTGAACATGAACTGGATAATGACAAAATTCAGGAAGTAACCCATACATTGAGTTAAAAAGGAGAGGTAATGTCGCGAGTCAATCATCTGTCTTCGCTTTCATTGTTGGCGGTTCTGGTTTTAGCGGGGTGTAGCAGTCAGGCGCCACAGCCGTTGAAAAAGGGCGAAAAAGCGATAGATGTGGCGAGCGTGGTGCGGCAGAAGTTACCCGCCAGCGTAAAAGACCGCGATGCCTGGGCGAAAGATCTTGCCACCACTTTTGAAAGCCAGGGGCTGGCACCGACACTGGAAAATGTCTGCTCGGTGCTGGCGGTGGCGCAGCAGGAGTCAAATTATCAGGCAGATCCGGTCGTTCCTGGATTAAGTAAAATCGCCTGGCAAGAGATTGATCGCCGCGCCGAACGAATGCACATTCCTGCTTTTCTGGTTCATACCGCGCTAAAAATCAAATCGCCAAATGGTAAAAGCTACAGCGAACGGTTAGATTCCGTGCGCACGGAAAAGCAGCTGAGTGCAATTTTTGACGATCTGATCAGCATGGTGCCGATGGGGCAGACGCTGTTTGGTTCGCTTAACCCGGTGCGCACCGGTGGGCCGATGCAGGTTAGCATTGCTTTTGCCGAACAGCATACCAGGGGGTATCCGTGGAAAATGGACGGTACGGTACGTCAGGAGGTCTTCAGTCGTCGCGGCGGATTATGGTTCGGGACTTACCATTTACTCAATTATCCTGCCAGCTATAGCGCGCCGATTTTCCGTTTCGCCGATTTTAATGCCGGTTGGTACGCCAGTCGTAATGCCGCGTTTCAGAATGCGGTCAGCAAAGCCAGCGGCGTGAAGCTGGCGCTGGATGGTGATTTGATTCGTTATGACAGTAAAGAGCCGGGTAAAACAGAACTGGCGACGCGTAAGCTGGCGGGCAAACTGGGAATGAGCGACAGCGAAATTCGTCGTCAGCTCGAGAAAGGGGATAGTTTCTCTTTTGAAGAGACGGCGTTGTATAAGAAGGTTTATCAACTCGCCGAAGCGAAAACGGGTAAATCGCTACCGCGTGAAATGTTGCCCGGTATTCAACTGGAAAGCCCGAAAATCACCCGTAACCTTACTACCGCATGGTTTGCGAAGCGCGTCGATGAAAGACGAGCGCGTTGTATGAAGCCGTGACCAATAGGTAATCGTAGGCCAGATGTTTACGTCGCATCTGGCAAAATAAATCTTACTGGCGGCGATGTCGCCAGTGCAGCCACACCGCAACCACCGCAAAGATGAAGCAGCCAACCAAAAACGGGATCAGCCCGAAAATGGTGCCGACTCCCAGACCAATTTCCACCCGTGGGCGGCCTGTCTCCTGGACCTGCATTAAACGCTCATAGACACCTGGCGCATGCACCAACAAATTCAGCAATTGCGCCCCAGCCCAAAAGCAAAACAGCACAAACAATGCATAGGCAATGTTGCCAGGCGTTGAAGAGGCATCGCGATATTTTCCGCTAAACAGCGATTTTGACAGGGTGAAATCAGCCATAAAAACCTCCGGAAGTCATCTGCTTCTCTTCTGGTGTGATACCAGCGGCTTATGGCAAGTCTGACAGGTCATTGGGATTGTCAATATCAGAATCATGGTAAATTGATGTTGGGAATATTCCCGAAGCGAGAATATTCGTCATGAGTCACAAAATTGCAACCTTAAGTTAAATTTTTTTAACGGTTCTGGAAATGCTGTCTACACAACAGACGGATGTTGCAGAATATGCAAGGATGTTGTTTTTCGTTAACGGAGCTGCCATGAATCTGCCTGTAAAAATCCGCCGCGACTGGCATTACTATGCGTTCGCCATTGGCCTTATATTCATTCTTAATGGCGTGGTGGGGTTGCTGGGGTTTGAAGCTAAAGGTTGGCAGACCTATGCCGTCGGTCTGGTGACGTGGGTGATGAGTTTCTGGCTGGCGGGGCTGATTATTCGTCGTCGCGATGACGATACTGAAAACGCCCAATAACAGAAGATTGGGCGTTCTGGAGTGCAGGCAAAGTGCTCGTTGTTTATGCCGGATGCGGCGTAAACGCCTTGTCCTGTCTACAAAATCGTGCAAAATCAGTATATTGCAATTATCTGGTAGGCCTGGTAAGCCTGGTAAGCGAAGCGCATCAGGCAATCTTACGTTTGCCATCAGCCTGAAATGCCCAACAAAATAGTTATTGGGCATCCAAAAATTACATGGTGGTTTTCAATGCGTTATCCGCTGCGTGACGCTCCAGCGCCAGCTCAATCAAACGCGTGATCAGGTCGGTGTAGCCCAGACCACTGGCTTGCCACAGCTTCGGATACATACTGATGTTGGTAAAGCCTGGCAGCGTGTTGATCTCGTTGATCACCACCTCGTTTTCCGGCGTTAAAAAGACGTCTACACGCGCCATGCCAGCACATCCCAACGCCTGGTAAGCCTGAACGGCAATCGCCCGAATCTTATCGTTGATTTCCGGCGCAATGTCCGCAGGAACCACCACTTTCGCGCCATCTTCGTCAATGTACTTGGTGTCGTAGGCGTAGAAATCGCTGGTCAGTACGATCTCGCCACAGGTACTGGCTTGCGGATTGTCATTACCCAGAACCGCACATTCGATCTCACGACCTTTGATCCCTTGCTCAACGATCACCTTGTGATCGAATTCGAACGCCAGATCGACAGCAAGGGCATACTGCTCTTCGCTGGTCACTTTGCTAACGCCAACAGAGGAACCCTGATTAGCTGGTTTTACAAACAGCGGCAACCCAAGTTTAGACTTCACTTCGGCGAAGCTGATTTTGTGGCGATTGGTGCGCGTCAGGGTAATAAATGGCGCGATGTTCAATCCAGCGTCACGCAGCAGACGTTTGGTGACGTCTTTATCCATGCATGCAGCAGAAGCCAGAACATCGGAACCGACAAACGGTAGATTGGCGACCCGCAGCATTCCCTGCAAGGAACCATCTTCACCCAACGTACCGTGGACAATTGGCAAAATGACATCCACCGTCGGCAACGGCTGGCCGTTCTGCGCATCAATAAGTTGCTGTTCATGTTTACCCGGCACCTGCGCGAGACTGGTGGCCGAAGGGCGCAGCGCAATATGGGCAGGATCGTCTGCGTTCAGCAAATAATTGCTGGCATCGCTGACGTGCCATTGCCCTTGTTTATCAATGCCCAGCAGCACAACGTCAAAGCGACTTTTATCAATGGCATCGACAATGTTTTTTGCCGATTGCAGAGACACTTCATGTTCTGCTGACTTTCCACCAAAAACGATTCCTACCCGCAGTTTTTCCATCTTAAAAACCTATCCCGTAGAACACAAAGAGCATACATTACCACGACAAAACGGGGGATTCGCGGCCTTCTGACAGTTTGTTGCAATCTTCTGCTGATAAACCGTGCAGCTTGCGGGGTAAGATTCATCGCTGACTAAATTATGTGCGTAAGATCACAAAAATGATGAACGGGAAACTAATTTATTCCTGGTGTGAATTGCTGCCCGGATGGTTATTATACGTAATAATAAGTTAACCAAGAGGATATATTCCATAACTTTTTATTATAAAAAACATTAATAATTGTATACCTATATTTTATGTGTGGAATTATTTAAAAATAGAGAAACGTTTCGCTGATAAATGTGAAAAAAATATTTGCTAAAATTATTTCCTCTGTCATAAAAATACTACATCAAGACTCTATGCAGTTGTGAAACATAATGTTAACTTCTCCATACTTTGGATAAGGAAATACAGATATGAAAAATCTCATTGCTGAGTTGTTATTTAAGCTTGCCCAAAAGGAAGAGGAGTCGAAAGAATTGTGCGCGCAGGTCGAAGCACTAGAGATTATCGTTACTGCGATGCTTCGCAATATGGCGCAAAATGACCAACAGCGGTTGATTGATCAGGTTGAAGGGGCGCTATACTCGGTAAAGCCCGATGCCAGCATTCCTGATGACGATACGGAGCTGCTGCGCGATTACGTAAAGAAGTTATTGAGGCATCCTCGTCAGTAAAAAGTTAAGCCCTCCAACCGTTGTCATAATGCTGTCATGCCAGAGACTTATAGTCGCTTTGTTTTTATTTTTTAATGTATTTGTACATGGAGAAAATAAAGTGAAACAAAGCACTATTGCACTGGCTCTCTTGCCGTTACTGTTTACCCCTGTTACTAAAGCCCGGACCCCAGAGATGCCAATTCTGGAAAACCGGGCGGCACAGGGGGATATTACCGCGCCTGGCGGCGCTCGCCGATTAACGAGCGATCAGACCGCTGCCTTACGCGATTCTCTTAGCGATAAACCCGCGAAAAATATTATTTTATTGATTGGTGATGGGATGGGGGATTCGGAAATCACTGCCGCACGCAATTATGCTGAAGGCGCGGGCGGTTTTTTTAAAGGGATCGATGCCTTGCCGCTTACCGGACAATACACCCATTATGCGCTGGATAAAAAAACCGGAAAACCAGACTACGTGACCGACTCCGCAGCGTCAGCAACGGCCTGGTCAACTGGCGTCAAAACGTATAACGGCGCGCTGGGTGTCGATATTCATGAAAAAGATCATCCAACGATTCTGGAATTGGCAAAAGCCGCAGGGCTGGCGACCGGCAACGTTTCAACGGCTGAAATACAGGATGCCACTCCCGCCGCGCTAGTGGCGCATGTGACCTCGCGCAAATGCTATGGCCCGAGCGTTACCAGCGAAAAATGCCCGAGCAACGCGCTGGAAAAAGGTGGAAAAGGATCGATTACTGAACAACTGCTTAACGCCCGTGCCGATGTTACGCTTGGCGGCGGCGCAAAAACCTTTGCTGAAACGGCAACCGCCGGTGAATGGCAGGGAAAAACGCTGCGTGAACAGGCACAGGCGCGTGGTTATCAGTTAGTCAGCGATACCGCATCGCTGAATGCGGTGACGGAAGCGAACCAGCAAAAACCCCTGCTTGGACTGTTTGCTGACGGCAATATGCCAGTGCGCTGGCAAGGACCGAAAGCAACGTACCACGGTAATATCGATAAGCCCGCAGTCACCTGTACCCCGAATCCGCAACGCAATGACAGTGTGCCTACGCTGGCGCAGATGACCGATAAAGCCATTGAACTACTGAGCAAAAATGAGAAAGGATTCTTCCTGCAAGTTGAAGGTGCGTCGATCGATAAACAGGATCACGCCGCGAATCCTTGTGGCCAAATTGGCGAGACGGTCGATCTCGATGAAGCCGTACAGCGGGCGCTGGAATTTGCCAAAAAGGATGGCAACACACTGGTGGTGGTCACCGCTGACCACGCCCACGCCAGCCAGATTGTCGCGCCAGATACCAAAGCACCGGGTCTGACTCAGGCGTTAAACACCAAAGATGGCGCAGTGATGGTGATGAGTTACGGGAATTCCGAAGAGGATTCACAAGAGCATACCGGTAGCCAGTTGCGTATTGCTGCATATGGTCCGCAGGCTGCGAATGTGGTTGGTTTGACCGATCAGACCGATCTCTTCTACACCATGAAAGCTGCACTGGGGCTGAAATAACACCGAACCCGGCGGCTAATTTTGGCTGTCGGGTGGTTTTTTTGCTGTTAGCAACCAGACTTAAAAGCAGATCAAGGGCGCAAACGCTCCTGGTTAAAATGTGAAGAGGGATGGTGCTATGAAAATAACATTACTGGTTACCCTGCTATTCGGCCTGGTTTTTTTAACCACTGTCGGCGCTGCCGAGAGAACGTTAACCCCACAACAACAGCGTATGACCTCCTGTAATCAACAGGCGACAGCGCAGGCGTTGAAAGGGGATGCCCGTAAGACATACATGAGTGATTGCCTGAAGAACAGCAAATCTGCGCCCGGTGAAAAGAGTTTGACACCGCAGCAGCAGAAGATGCGCGAATGTAATAGTCAGGCGACGCAGCAATCTCTGAAAGGTGATGATCGTAATAAGTTTATGAGTACCTGCCTCAAGAAAGCCGCGTAATACCTATAGTGCTAACGGGTGAGTTAAGAAAATGGCTCACCCGAAATATCATACTCCCGCCTTTCGCCCCATCTCTATAATTTGGGAAAATTGTTTCTGAATGTTCCCAAAAATAATGAATGATGAAAATTTTTTCAAAAAAGCGGCGGCACACGGGGAGATACCACCATTAGCTCCTCAAAACGAACATCAGCGATCCGGGCTGCGCTTCGCCCGTCGCGTCAGACTACCGCGGGCGGTGGGACTGGCTGGGATGTTCTTACCAATCGCCTCGACGTTGGTTTCGCACCCGCTGTCAGGCTGGTGGTGGCTGGTGTTGGTTGGCTGGGCATTTGTCTGGCCACATTTAGCCTGGCAGTTGGCGAGCAGGGCCGTTGATCCGCTTGGCCGGGAAATATACAACTTAAAAACTGATGCAGTGTTAGCCGGTATGTGGGTAGGCGTGATGGGCGTAAACGTGCTGCCTTCGATCGCAATGCTGATGATTATGTGCCTGAATTTGATGGGGGCAGGCGGCCCCCGTCTGTTTGTCGCCGGTTTGGTGTTGATGGTCGTTTCCTGCCTTGTCACACTCGAACTCACGGGGATCACGGTGTCGCTCAAGAGTGCGCCGCTGGAATGGTGGCTCTCCCTTCCCATTATCGTCATTTATCCTCTGCTGTTTGGCTGGGTCAGCTACCAGACAGCGACCAAACTGGCTGAACATAAACGACGATTGCAGGTCATGAGTACCCGCGACGGCATGACGGGCGTTTACAACCGGCGTCACTGGGAAATCATGCTACGTAATGAGTTTGATAACTGTCGCCGACACAATCGCGATGCGACGCTATTGATTATTGATATCGACCATTTTAAGAGTATCAACGATACATGGGGTCACGATGTGGGTGATGAAGCCATCGTTGCCCTTACCCGACAGTTACAAATTACCCTGCGTGGCAGCGATGTGATTGGTCGTTTTGGTGGTGATGAATTTGCGGTAATTATGTCAGGTACGCCAGCCGAAAACGCCATTACCGCCATGTTACGTGTGCATGAAGGATTAAATGCATTACGCCTGCCAAATACGCCGCAGGTGATATTACGGATAAGTGTCGGTATCGCGCCGCTGAAACCGCAAATGAGTCACTACCGTGAGTGGCTGAAATCGGCCGATATGGCGCTCTATAAAGCAAAGAAAGCCGGACGTAACCGCACCGAAGTGGCGGCCTGACGTCCGGCGAGAGTCATCAGGACTTGCTGAGTTTTTCTGATTTTTCCATACACTTCGTCATCGCTTCGATCACCGCGGCACGGAATCCTTTCTCTTCCAGAACGCGTACCGCTTCAATGGTTGTGCCTCCTGGTGAGCAGACCATATCTTTCAAGGCGCCCGGATGTTCGCCGGTTTCCAGCACCATTTTCGCGGAGCCCATTACCGCCTGGGCGGCAAACTTATAAGCTTGCGCGCGTGGCATCCCGCCCAGCACGGCGGCGTCGGCCATCGCTTCGATAAACATAAAGACATAGGCTGGCGAAGAACCGCTCACGCCAACCACTGGGTGGATCATCGGCTCAGCAATGACTTCCGCCTCGCCAAAGCAGCGGAAAATATTCAGCACATCGGCAGTATCTTCGGGAGTGACCAACGCGTTTGGCGTTACGGATGTCATCCCGGCATTGACCAACGCGGGGGTGTTCGGCATGGCGCGAATAATTTTCCGGTCGTGACCCAGCGCCCGGGCAAGTTGTTCGAGCGTAACGCCTGCGGCGATAGAAACCACCAGAGAGTCTTTATTCAGGCTGGAAGTGATTTCGCTAAGGACTTTAATCATGATGCCCGGTTTGACGGCAGCAAAGACGATATCGGTGATTTGCGCCACTTCCTGTGCCGATTCTGCAGCGTTGATACCAAACTGTTCATGTAAGGCGGCAACTTTATCCGGGGAGGGGGTATACACCCAGATTTGCCCTGGAAGGACCTGACCGCTGGCAATCAGACCGCCGAGAATGGCTTTTCCCATATTGCCGCAGCCAATAAAACCGATTTTCTTTTCCATTGCACACTCCTGCCGTGAATTCATTATTTTGAAAAGCGCCTGGTCAGAAGCATAAACAGAACTATGCCGGAAGGCAAAAGCGCGACACAATAGAAGATTACCCAACAGAGGATAGCCTTATGACAATATGGGTGGATGCCGATGCGTGTCCCAATGTAATTAAAGAGATTCTGTATCGCGCGGCAGAACGTATGCAGATGCCGCTGGTGTTGGTGGCAAATCAGAGTTTACGCGTGCCGCCATCGCGGTTTATTCGCACGCTGCGCGTCGCGGCAGGTTTTGACGTGGCCGATAATGAAATTGTACGTCAGTGTGAGGCGGGCGATTTGGTAATAACCGCAGATATTCCTTTGGCTGCTGAAGCCATCGAGAAAGGCGCGGCAGCACTTAATCCGCGTGGCGAACGGTACACACCTGCGACTATTCGTGAACGTCTGACGATGCGCGATTTTATGGATACCCTTAGAGCCAGCGGGATCCAGACCGGAGGACCAGATAGCCTTTCGCAACGTGACCGCCAGGCATTTGCGGCTGAACTTGAAAAATGGTGGCTGGAAGTTCAACGTAACTGTTCGTAAATGTAATATATTATTTACACTTCTTTCTCGCTCATTTCTTGTTATAGTAAGGAATGTATTGAAGTTCACTCCTTAAGTGGAATTATTTCTTTACAATCGAAATTGTACTAGTTTGATGGTATGATCGTTATTCTTACGAAACCGGCTTTCGCCGCATTGCGACCTTTTGGGGAAAACCCACGATGACACAACCTCTTTTTCTGATCGGGCCTCGGGGCTGTGGTAAAACAACGGTCGGAATGGCCCTTGCCGATTCGCTCAACTGTCGGTTTGTTGATACCGACCAATGGTTGCAATCACAACTCAATATGACGGTAGCAGAGATCGTCGAAAGGGAAGAGTGGGCAGGATTTCGCGCCAGGGAGAGCGCAGCTCTGGAAGCAGTAACTGCACCATCCACCGTTATCGCGACGGGCGGCGGTATTATTCTGACGGAATTTAATCGCCACTACATGCGTAATAACGGGATTGTGGTTTACTTGTGCGCGCCGGTGTCAGTGCTGGTAAATCGTCTGCAAGCAGCGCCAGAAGAGGATTTACGGCCAACACTCACAGGAAAACCGTTAAGTGAAGAAGTTCAGGAAGTGCTGGAAGAACGCGATGCATTATATCGTGAAGTTGCGCATATTATCGTCGATGCTAACAACGAACCCAGTCAGGTGATCTCTGAAATTCGAACCGCTTTGGCACAAACGGCAAACTGTCATTGTCCTGGCACCTATACTTAATGTTCATCCCGTGAAATAAGGAAGAACAATGCCAACGAAACCGCCTTATCCCCGAGAAGCCAGAATTGTTACGGTAGAAAAAGGCCAGCAAGGACAGACTGTGACCTGGTATCAGCTGCGAGCCGATCATCCCAAACCAGACTCTTTGATCAGCGAACATCCTACGGCCCAGGAGGCGATGGATGCTAAAAAACGCTATGAGGATCCTGATAAAGAGTGACCGCATCAGACTGCTCGGAATGGACTCTGAGTGCTATTACAACGGACCTGCATCACACTTTTCACAATTCATGTTTTTCAAATAATTAGAATATTAAACAATAACAATCCATTACTGGAACTATTGGGAATCTTTACATTATGCCGTGCGCGTCTGCTGCTACGCTTTTTTGCATTTGTAGCATCGGCAAGCGCCCGCTGTGGTGCTTAGTATTTGCCCGGTAATTAACGACGAAAAAGAAAGGTGGAAGACAATGAGCGCGTCGTTGGCGATTCTGACCATCGGCATTGTACCAATGCATGAAGTTTTGCCGCTTCTGACGGAGTACATTGACGAAAACAATATTTCCCATCATAGCCTGCTGGGGAAATTAAGCCGCGAAGAGGTGATGGCGGAGTATGCGCCAGAAGCAGGCGAAGAAACTATTCTTACATTATTAAATGACAACCAGCTGGCCCACGTTTCACGCCGTAAAGTGGAGCGTGATCTACAAAGCGTGATTGAGGTACTCGATAATCAGGATTATGACGTTATTTTGCTAATGAGTACGGCCAACATTAGCAATATGACAGCGCGAAATACGATCTTCCTCGAGCCTTTGCGCATTCTCCCACCGCTGGTTTCCTCCATTGTTGAAGGTCACCAGGTCGGTGTTATTGTACCAGTAGAAGAGCTTTTGGCCGTTCAGGCGCAAAAATGGCAAATTTTGCAGAGAACACCACTATTTTCGCTGGGAAATCCCATTCACGATTCTGAACAGAAAATCGTTGATGCCGGGAAAGAATTGCTGGCGAATGGGGCGGATGTCATCATGCTGGATTGTTTAGGATTTAATCAGCGTCATCGCGATTTACTGCAAAAAAAGCTCGATGTACCTGTTTTGCTCTCTAACGTATTGATTGCAAGGCTGGCGGCGGAATTGCTGGTGTAATTTTACGTGACAGTTAGCACCTTTGGCCCCTATAGTGAAGAAGATGTTAAACCACCTGACAGGGCCAGTTTATGCTTCAAAGTAACGAATACTTTTCCGGAAAAGTGAAATCGATCGGCTTTACCAGCAGCGATACTGGCCGCGCCAGCGTCGGTGTGATGGTTGAAGGTGAATACACGTTCAGTACTGCGGAACCCGAAGAGATGACGGTGGTCAGCGGGGCGCTGAATGTTTTGCTGCCTGGCGCTACCGACTGGCGCGTGTATGAAGCTGGTGAAGTATTTAATGTTCCCGGCCACAGCGAGTTCCATCTGCAAGTTGCCGAACCGACCTCCTATCTGTGCCGCTATCTGTAATATCGCGCCTTCCCGTCTGAATGGGAGGGCATTTTTCTGAAATATTCCTTATTTCACGAATAATAAAATCTCCGTTGCTGCTAATTTTTCTATTTTCGATATATTCATAATCTATCAAGGTTGATATTAATATCAGTGAAGATTATGAATAAAATAAAAATATTGATCATCTGTATGGTTGTATTTATTGCCACCGAAAATGTTTACGCTGCTGAGTGGATCACTAGCGATGATCTTATTAAGTCAGATTTCCATATCATGACTGCAGAAGAACGTAATGGAGTGAAAGAGGAAACCGGTGATAGTATGGAAGCCTCTTATATGCTTAAAAATAACATTCGTTGGTATTATCATAATGGAGATTTATCAATACCCAGCAATTTTAGTAATAAGCATACCCTGGTAATCAAGGGGAATTTAACCATTAATGGTGATTATGATGATTATTCGGCAGGTGATGGTCAACTCATTGTGTTGGGCAATGTGATTGTCGATAACTTTATTAATCATGATTTCGCATACGTCAAAGGTGAGATGCAAGCGAAAGGTTTAGTCTATGCTGATTATAATGATCATAACTTTGAAGTAATGAAAGGTATTACGGCTCGCGGAATTATTGTTTCAGACAAGGCGACGCAATTTGAGGTTAATAACGCTGAGTTTTATATCAACGAAGATACCAGCAATGAAAATTATGACTGGGATGCGAATATTCGAAAAGCGTATTCGCTGTTTGAGCCCGATCTCTATGGGATTACTGAAATTGAAACCGACAATGTTTTAAATGCCTATCCTGATTATGACAGCGTAGCGGCCAGTATTGTCCAGGGATTGCCGTTGTTTCGCGATAAACCTGTATCGGGGTTAAGTGAAAAATTGCAGTGGATTGAACAGGGCAAGGTCGAAAAATTTGCGGCTGGCAACGTTAAGCATGAAGATCCGCTGGTGGCGCGTTTTCTGACTCGCATGGAGAGTCTACCAACCGATGTTATGCTGCAATTGCTACAGCATCCTGATGACCAGACACGAGAATATATGGCGCAGCGTTGGCCCGCCAGGCAAATGCATTTACTCACCGCACCTTTTATTAAAGACCAGGCAGTGGCGAAAGGACTGATTAAAAACAGCGATATTTCACCAGAAGTGAATGAAAAATTAATGTCGACTCCTGTCGAGAGCGTCCAACTTGAGCAGGCCAGACAGGATAATCTTTCTCCGGAAATCATTGCCCTATTAAGTCAGAGTCCGTTTCCGATTGTGCGTAAGACGTTAGTCAGCCAGTACGATTACGCGTGGCTGGCGCCAGCATCCGTGGTGGATGAACTGATAAATAGCGATGATGATGAACTACGCGAACGAATTGCTGGTGCCGATTTGACTACACGACAAGCCGTGGCGCTGAGTAACGATCAATCACTTAAGGTCCGTGAAGCCGTAGCTCATGCCCTTGCGGAACTCAAAGTTACGCGGCTTTCTGCAAACATGAGTATTCCCGATATTGAACGTATTGCAGATCAAATGTATCTCGATAATAAAGACCATAAAAATATCGTGATGGCATTATTTATTGCTTTACCTGAAGCGCGCCAACTGTCGCTGGCAAAAGAAGATATACAACATTTACGTGAAGGTGCGCGTTATCTGACGTCAACTGAAGTGATTAACTATCTTCTGACACATCATGATAACCCCGCTGTCTGGAATGAATTAGCACACGATAAACTGCTGCCGTTGGAATATAAGAAAAAATTGTGGCAGCGCACATTGCAATTAATAATGAGCAAACGGCAAGAGGATCAGGAGCAGGCGTATGATATACAACTGGAACTGATTGATAATGGCATGGTAGATGAAGCAATGCTCAATGACGCCATCGATTTGCTGCCTGATTTACCGGCTGAATATCGTTACCGGATGCGCAATCAGTTATTTGATAAAAATGATTTACCATCAGAGATTATTGCCCGTCTTGATAAGCAATATCGCTTTAATTCTGACTGGGCGCTGTCTGTTACAGACATGACAAATAGTAATCGTAGGCAGTGTGATAGAGGATTACGTCGCTGGAATGATGATGATAGCGTTATTTTAATCGAGCTGGATAAGCTGACAGATAAGCCTGATGACGAGTTTTGGCTGGCATTACTGCAAAGTCGGCATGAACAATTACGTAAAACGGCGTTGATTAATGCGCATACGCCGACTTCCGCATTCACAGCATTGGTTACACCGCAGGATCGTCAGGGAGCGATTGCCAATCCGCAACTGTCTGCTGAGGTGAAAACGGCGTGGTTAAAAGAGGATCCGTCATTACTGTTATTTGCCGATCATCCGGATCCACAACAATTACGTGAATTAGTTAAAACCGGATCAACACGGCAAATTCGTAGTGAAGCGCGCAATAAGCTTGAGGAATTAAAATGAGGTTACGGCGTAAAACACACAATATTGCAGCGTTAAAAATCATTACCCGACGTAGCGAATGATTAGATTAATGCCTGGCATGGCTTCGTACGCCGGATAAGACGCACCCAGGCGTCGCATCCGGCATTGAGGGCAAATCAGCAATTAACGTTGTGCTTCGCCACCTAATCCTTCAATCAGGTTTTGAATTAACGCTGCCAGTTCACCAGTCATCAGGATGAAATCGGCGTCAAAGCGCTGGGCAAAATCTTCGCGGTCGATGTCTTCGTTTTGATCGCGCAGTTCGTCGCAGAACTTCAGGCGCTTGAGCGAACCATCGTCGCACATCACAAACTGAACGCGCTGCTGCCAGTCGAGCGCCAGTTTAGTCACCACTTTTCCGGCTTCAATGTGATTGGTGATCTCTTCGCTGGTCAGATCTTGTTTCTTCGCGCGGATCACGCCGCCATCTTCCAGCAGCGATTTCAGCTCGGCTTCATCAAGCAGCTGGAAGCCCTGTGCCGCGCTACCGGAGCGTACCCATTCGGTCAGCGTCAGTTCAATCGGGTTTTCCATGCTCAATGGCACAACCGGTAACGACCCCAGGCTTTTACGCAGCAGTGCCAGCGTATCTTCCGCTTTTTTGGCGCTGGCGCAGTCCACCATAATCAAACCGTTCACCGTGTCGATCCACATCATGGTTTGGCTAAAACGGCTGAAAGCACGCGGCAGCAGAGAGTGCAGCACTTCGTCTTTCAGCGAATCTTTTTCGGTTTTCTTCAGCTTACGCGCTTGTTCAGCTTCCAGTTTGGCGATTTTCGCTTCCAGCGCCTGTTTAATGACCGGAGACGGGAGAATTTTTTCTTCTTTGCGCGCGCAGATAACAATTTGACCATTGGCAACGTGCGTTAACGCATCGCTGTGCGATCCCATCGGAGGAACCCAGCCCATTTTCGCCATATCCTGGCTGCCGCATGGGGTAAATGCCATCGAGGCTAGCTGTTTTTCCATCTCTTCTGCACGCAGCGAAATCTCGCGGCTAAGACGGTAAACCATTAAATTTTTGAACCACAGCATGATAATTTCCACGGCCTTGTCGTTAAATTTAGCGGGCATGATAACGAATTGTCGGCGGCCTTGCATTGCCAATCCGGTTGTCCGTCTCTACGCTTTTGATATTGAAAAAAATAAGGAGAGTACCGTGCGTATAGGTATCGATTTAGGCGGCACCAAAACTGAAGTGATTGCACTGGGCGATGCAGGGGAGCAGTTGTACCGTCATCGTCTGCCCACGCCGCGTGATGATTACCGCCAGACCATAGAAACGATCGCCACGTTGGTAGAGATGGCGGAGCAGGCGACAGGACAGCGTGGAACAGTGGGGATGGGGATCCCAGGCTCGATTTCGCCTTACACCGGAGTGGTGAAAAATGCCAATTCAACCTGGCTTAACGGTCAGCCATTCGATAAAGACTTAAGCGCGCGGTTGCAGCGGGAAGTGCGGCTGGCAAATGACGCCAACTGTCTGGCGGTTTCGGAAGCGGTAGATGGCGCAGCAGCGGGAGCGCAGACGGTATTTGCTGTGATTATCGGCACGGGATGCGGCGCGGGCGTGGCGTTCAATGGTCGGGCGCATATCGGCGGCAATGGCACGGCAGGCGAGTGGGGACACAATCCGCTACCGTGGATGGACGAAGACGAACTGCGTTATCGCGAGGAAGTCCCTTGTTATTGCGGTAAACAAGGTTGTATTGAAACCTTTATTTCGGGCACGGGATTCGCGACGGATTATCGTCGTTTGAGCGGACATGCGCTGAAAGGCAGTGAAATTATCCGCCTGGTTGAAGAAAACGATCCGGTTGCTGGGTTGGCATTACGTCGTTATGAGCTACGACTGGCGAAGTCGCTGGCGCATGTGGTGAATATTCTCGACCCGGATGTGATTGTCCTGGGCGGAGGGATGAGCAATGTTGACCGTTTATATCAAACAGTTCCACCGCTGATTAAACAATTTGTCTTCGGTGGCGAATGTGAAACGCCCGTGCGTAAGGCGAAGCATGGTGATTCGAGCGGCGTACGCGGCGCCGCATGGTTATGGCCACAAGAGTAAAAAACCCAGGCAACTGGTGCATCATGCCTGATGCGACGCTTGCAGCGTCTTATCAGGCCTACAAAATAAGCAGCCGTAGGCCGGATAAGGCGCTCGCGCCGCATCCGGCACCGTGTTCAGATGCCTGATGCGACGCTTGCAGTGTCTTATCAGGCCTACAAAATAAGCAGCCGTAGGCCGGATAAGGCGTTCACGCCGCATCCGGCACCGTGCTCAGATGCCTGATGCGACGCTTGTCGCGTCTTATCAGGCCTACAAAATGAGCAGCCGTAGGCCGGATAAGGCGTTCACGCCGCATCCGGCACCGTGCTCAGATGCCTGATGCGACGCTTGCAGCGTCTTATCAGGCCTACAAAATGATCAGCCCGTAGGCCGGATAAGGCGTTCACGCCGCATCCGGCAACAAGTAACGTGCACCGTGACTGCAACCTATCCCAGTGGTTTCGCCAGCACCGGACTCTCCGCTACTTGCTGGCGCTTATAGCGACCATACAGCAGCAATGAGGACATCGCAGCAAACGAGAGCAGGGCAGCAGGCAACGCCACGTAATTATACGCCAGCCCCAGCGTCAGCATCATCCCGCCGCAATAAGCACCCACGGCGCTACCGAGGTTAAACGCTATTTGCCCTCCCGCGGCACCTAATAACTCCCCACCTTTGGCATTTTGCAGTAACAATATTTGCAGCGGTGCTGAAAGGGCAAATAATCCCGCGCAACAAATAAAAGCAAAAATAAGCGACGTTGTTTTCATACCGCCGAAGAAAAAGAGCATCAGCAGTGCCAGTACAATGATAAAGTCAGTCACTGCCGCAATGCGTAGCGGCGAGTAACGTCCGGAAATCCGGCCACTTAGCATATTCCCCAGCACCATCCCCAGTCCGACCAGCATCATAATGAAGGTCATCGCCGTTTCCGAAAAACCGGAAATAAACATCATGTAAGGTTTAACGTAACTAAACCAGGCAAACACACCTGCGTTGCCAAACATCGTGGCGGCGAAAATTAACCACGGGGCCGGGCTGCGCAAAAAGTGAAATTGTTCGCGCAGCTTTCCTTTCGCCTCGTCGCGAATATCCGGCACCCAAAAATAGACCGATGCCATCACCGCAATATTAAAAACAGCGATCAACAAAAAGGTGTAGCGCCAGCTAAATTCCTGACTTAAATACGTCCCCAGCGGAATGCCCAGCAAATTGGCGACTGTCATCCCGGAAACCATCCCCGCCACGGCGGCGGTGACTTTGCCGGGTTGGATAATTTTCGATAACACGATCGCGCCGACGCCAAAAAATGCGCCATGCGGAAAGCCGGATACCAGCCGACCAATGGCGAGCATCAGGTAAGACGAAGAGAGCGTGAACATGGCGTTGCCAATGACGCACAACGCCACCAGAAACAACAAGATATGTTTGAGTGAGTAGCGACTGGAAAAAAGCGCGATTATCGGCGCACCGACTACCACCCCCAGCGCATAATACGAAATCATATGCCCGGCGGCAGGAATCGAAATTCCTACGTTATGCGCCAGCTCCGTGAGCACCCCCATAATGCCAAATTCGGCCATCCCCAAACCAAACGTACCCAGAGCCAAAGATAAAATAACTTTTTTCATACCACCATCACAACCAACAGAGCAGCTACGAATCACCGTAGCCAATAAAGTGATAGCTTGCAGGATAACGACCAGTCGGGCCAAGAGATAATTCGCCCCTCTGTATTCATTATCCTGCTGAATAGTTATTTCACCGCAAACGCGCTTTCCAGTTTACTGTAGCCCAGTCCGTTGATCTTCTTCACTTTAATCTGCACCGGAATACGCTCTTTCATCGCTTCAACGTGGCTAATCACCCCGATGGTTTTACCACTGGCGTTCAGGGCATCCAGTGCGTCAAGGGCGGTATCCAGCGTTTCGCTATCCAGCGTGCCGAAACCTTCATCGAGGAACAGCGAGTCAATACGCGTTTTATGGCTGACCAGATCCGAAAGCGCCAGCGCCAGTGCCAGGCTCACGAGGAAACTTTCGCCGCCGGAAAGCGTACGGGTATCGCGTACCGCATCTGCCTGCCAGGTATCAACAACCTCGACCTCCAGCGCCTCGCTGGCTTTACGCTGTAACAGGTAGCGACCGTGCAGCCGGGTAAGTTGCTGGTTAGCCAGATGGACCAGATTGTCCAGCGTCAGCCCCTGAGCGAATTTACGGAATTTATCGCCCTCTTTGGAGCCAATCAGCGAATTAAGATATCCCCAGTCCTCAACCTGCTGCGTCGTCTGTGCAATTTGCTGCATTAAGGTTTGTTGTTGCTGACGGTTGTCTGCATCCTGCTTCAGCTGCTGGCGAATTTCCCCCTGGCGAGTGGTGTTTTCACGCAACTTTTGGTGAGTTTGCGCTAACTCTTGCTGAATCTGTTCCACCGTCACCGTGAGATCCAGCCCGCCAGGTCGGTGTTGCTGATGCTGTGCCAGCGTTTCAGCTGTCTGAGTGGCCAGCGCTTGCGCCTGACGACGCTGGTTTTCCAGATTCTGTTTCAGCTGTTCCAGCTGAGTTAGCGTCTGCTCATCCATTAACGCCGCAAGAAATGCCTGCTGATCGTCAAAAATGCTGTCCTGTAGCGCGGTGTCAAACTGCGCCTGGGCTTTTTGCAGACTTTGCGCTGCCAGAACCTCCTGTTGCTGCAACGTTTGCTGCTGGCTTTGCAACGCGAGGCATTGTTCGTGAACTTGCCGCCAGTTTTCCAGCGCCACAGTTTCTTCGCTGTGCGGGAGTTCATCACTTTGCGGCAACGTTTCCAGAATCGGCGTCAGCTGCTGAATACGGTTTTGCAGCGCAGTTAATTCGTTCTGGCGTTGCTGCCAGCTCTGCGCTTCTTGCTGACGTGTCGCCAACCAGCTCTCTTCTTCCTCTTCCTGTGGCAATGTCAGTGCATAACCCGCCAATGCTGTTAAGTGTTGCTGCTGGCGTTGTTCAATTTGCTGTTGATACTGGATAATTTGCTGATTATGCGCGGCAATCTGCCCTTGTAATTCATGCCGTTGGCTGAGTAACCGCAGCTGGCGTTCGTGCTCATCTTGTGCATCCAGCCACGGTTGAATATCGTCCTGCGGCTGCAAGGTGATATTGAGGCTGGCCGTGACGGCTTGCCATTGTTGAGTAAGTGCTTGCTCATCTTGTCGGAGGCTTTGCGCTTCGTTTTCATCGCGCTGAAGCTGCTTCGTTAATGCATCCAGTTGCCCACGTAGCGCCGCACCTTCTTCACCGAGCTTTTTAACTTCGTTTTCCAGCGCCAGTAATCGAGACTGATTAACGCCAGGCTCCAGCGCCTGATACGCCTCGACCGCCGGGTGGCTGGTGGAACCACAAAGTGGGCAGGGCTGACCCGCCTGTAACTGTGCACGTTGAGCTTCCAGCGTTTTGATGCGCGCTTCCTGCTCGCAAATGGTTTTCACATCGGCAAGTTGTTGCGTTTTTTCTTTATAACGCTGGCGCATTTCGTTAAGTGCGGCGTTACGTTGCGTCTTTTCCAGAGTGACATTCTGGATAGCGACCTGTAACTGAGCCAGACGTTTTTGTTGGGGAACAATCTGCCCATGCAGCGCAACCAGCCGCTGACGCAGTGGGCGTTGCTCAGCATGTTGCGCCTGGGCGCTAGCAACTTCATCGGCGGTTAACGTCAACGTGATCGCCGCAAGCGCATTAAGTTTTTGCTCAGCATGGGTTAACTGTTGCTGCCATTGCCGCAGATGCTCGCGATCGCTGGTTTGTTGGGAGAACTGCGCACGCCAACCCGCCAGTTCGTTGTTCCACTGACGGAAGCGGTCGTGTTCCTGTAACCAGGCATTCAGGCTTTGTTGCTGCTGCTGTAATTCTGCTGACTGTTTCGCCGCGTGGTGGAGAATGCTCGCGCGAAGCGCCATTGTGCTCTGTAAGCGAGTATTTACTTCTTCAATCTGCTGGCGAGTATGCGTTAGCGCTGCGCTGTGTTCTGCGATGCGTTCCCAGTGCGGACGAAGATTTCGTGCCGGTTGTGCCAGGCTGAGCGCCGCCAGTTGCGGTTGCGCTTTTTCTTCTTCGGCTAACGCTTGTTGCAATGCCTGCTGACGGCGACTGGCTTCCTGCTGCAATTCGTCCAGACGCGTTAACCAGTTTAGCGATTGTTGTTCTTGCTGCTGCGCAGTGAGTAACCGTTTCTCTTCGTCAGTGAGTACCTGCAAACTTTCTGTAAGCGATTGCAGCTGTTCTGGCGCTAATAACGCGACGCCGCTGGCCTGCGCTTGCAGTTTCTCCAGCTCAGTACGGGCCGATTTATGCTGTTCAAAAACCATCGCGGAGATTTGCCCGTAGATTTCGGTGCCGGTTAACTCCTCGAGCAATTCCGCGCGTTCTTTCGGTTTCGCATTGAGGAAGGCAGCAAATTGCCCCTGCGAAAGCAGCATCGAACGGGTGAAGCGCCCGTAATCCAGTCCGGTTAACGTCGCCGTCAGTTCCAGCTTATCTTTCACTTTGTCGGCGAGAATTTTGCCGTCTGCGCAGCGCGCCAGCTCTACGCGTGGCACTTGCAAATTACCGTCCGGCTGGTTACGCGCCCGATTCTGGCTCCAGAACGCGCGATACGCTTCACCTTTCACTTCAAATTCCACTTCCGCCAGACATTCGGCGGTATCGCGGGTCATGAGATCATTTTGTGATTGCGAAACGTTAGAGAGGCGCGGGGTTTCGTGATACAGCGCCAGACAAATGGCGTCCAGCAGGGTGGTTTTCCCCGCACCGGTTGGGCCGGTAATGGCAAACAGCCCGTTGCTGGCGAACGGCTCGCGGGTGAAATCAATCTTCCATTCGCCTTTTAATGAGTTCAGGTTTTTCAGGCGCAGGCTGAGAATTTTCATGCTTCGTGTTCTCCGGCGAGGGTCTGCAACGTCGTGGCGAAAAGATTCTGTAGACGTTGCTGCTGCGATTCATCCAGTTCTTCCAGTGCCAGACGGCGATTGAACACCTCTTCGACGCTGAGTTCGCTGAGGGTTTCACGCTGTTGGCTGGCTAACACACGCTCGCGCTGTTCACGACTCCGGCGTACCAGCAATACTTCGACAGGTAATGATTCGGTTAATGTCTGGATTTTGCGCTGAATATCATGCAGATACTCATCGGTAGTGATTTCGATATCCAGCCAGACAGGTGGCTCTTGTGATACATCGCGCCACTGTTCCAGCTGTTCGGTAATCGACGCCAGATCGCCTTTCAGCACCGCCATGGGTTGCGTTACCGGTACGTTCAGATTTTCCACGCTCTCTAATTTGCCGTTTGAAAATGTCACCAGATGGACATATTTACTCTTACCGCATTCATCAAAACTCAGTGGAATGGGGGAGCCGCAATAGCGAACATGTTCCATGCCGCCAATAATCTGCGCGCGGTGAATATGCCCGAGCGCGATGTAGTCGGCTGGCGGAAAGTTTTGTGCCGGAAACGCGTCCAGCGTGCCAATATAGATGTCACGCACGGCGTCACTTTTACTGGCGCCCACGGTCGTTAAATGTCCCGTGGCGATGATGGGCAGAGGCTGATCGCCGCGCAGTTTGCAGGCATCGGCATAGTGTTGTTGATAATAATCAGTAATAGCCGCCAGCAAATGCTGCTGTTTTTCAATACCGTTTAGCCCCGCCTGGCTGGTAATAATGTCACGCGGGCGTAAAAAAGGAATGGGGCACAGCACTGCGCCTGGCGTCCCGTCGCGATGAGGCAAGATTTGCGGCGCATGTCCGGCGCTGGCGACCACGGTAGTATTGAGGAACGCCATGATATCGCGCGATTCATTCAGCGTGGCGACCGAATCATGGTTTCCCGCCAGTACCACCAGATGACAGCCCGTTTGTTGTAAATTGACAACAAAACGGTTGTATAAAGTACGGGCGTAACTGGGCGGCGAACCGGTATCGAAAACATCACCGGCAACAATAATCGCATCCACCTGATGGGTTTGTGCTGTCTCCAGCAGCCAGTCAAGAAAAGCCTGATGCTCAGCTTCGCGGCTTTTACTGTAGAAGTTCTGGCCGAGATGCCAGTCTGAAGTGTGAAGGATGCGCATAACGATTCTCTGGCGAAAAAGCATGGGCGCGATTATACCCAAACAGGTGCGCTATTTGCTTTTTTCTGCACCACAGAAATCAATAACCTGAAGATATGTGCGACGAGCTTTTCATAAATCTGTCATAAATCTGACGCATAATGACGTCGCATTAATGATCGCAATCTATTTATTACAACAGGGCAAATCATGGCGAGACGTATTCTGGTCGTAGAAGATGAAGCTCCAATTCGCGAAATGGTCTGCTTCGTGCTCGAGCAAAATGGCTTCCAGCCGGTCGAAGCGGAAGATTATGACAGTGCTGTGAACCAACTGAATGAACCCTGGCCGGATTTAATTCTCCTCGACTGGATGTTACCCGGCGGCTCCGGTATCCAGTTCATCAAACATCTCAAGCGTGAGTCGATGACCCGTGATATTCCGGTTGTGATGTTGACCGCCAGAGGGGAAGAAGAAGATCGCGTGCGCGGCCTTGAAACCGGTGCGGATGACTATATCACCAAGCCGTTTTCGCCGAAGGAGCTGGTGGCGCGAATCAAAGCGGTAATGCGCCGTATATCGCCGATGGCGGTGGAAGAGGTGATTGAGATGCAGGGGCTAAGTCTCGACCCGACATCTCACCGGGTGATGGCGGGCGAAGAACCGCTGGAGATGGGGCCAACTGAATTTAAACTGCTGCACTTTTTTATGACGCATCCCGAGCGCGTGTACAGTCGCGAGCAACTGTTAAATCACGTCTGGGGAACCAACGTATATGTGGAAGACCGCACGGTCGATGTCCACATTCGCCGCCTGCGTAAAGCACTGGAGCCCGGCGGGCATGACCGCATGGTGCAGACCGTGCGCGGTACAGGATATCGTTTTTCAACCCGCTTTTAACGCCTTGCTCATCGGACGCAGAGCAGGGCTTATGATTTCTTAACTGGAGTATCTTACGTGCTGGAACGGCTGTCGTGGAAAAGGCTGGTGCTGGAGCTGCTACTTTGCTGCCTCCCGGCTTTCATCCTGGGTGCATTTTTTGGTTACCTGCCCTGGTTTTTGCTGGCATCGGTAACAGGACTGCTTATCTGGCATTTCTGGAATTTATTGCGCCTTTCATGGTGGCTGTGGGTGGATCGCAGTATGACCCCGCCACCGGGGCGTGGTAGCTGGGAACCGCTGCTGTACGGTTTACACCAGATGCAACTGCGTAATAAAAAACGCCGCCGCGAGCTGGGTAATCTTATCAAACGCTTTCGTAGCGGCGCGGAGTCGCTGCCTGACGCGGTGGTGCTGACCACGGAAGAGGGCGGTATTTTCTGGTGTAACGGTCTGGCGCAACAAATTCTAGGTCTGCGCTGGCCAGAAGATAACGGGCAGAACATCCTTAACCTGCTGCGTTATCCGGAGTTTACGCAATATCTGAAAACGCGTGATTTTTCTCGCCCGCTCAATCTGGTGCTCAACACCGGGCGGCATCTGGAAATTCGCGTCATGCCTTATACCCATAAACAGCTGCTGATGGTGGCGCGAGATGTCACGCAAATGCATCAACTGGAAGGGGCGCGGCGCAACTTTTTCGCCAACGTAAGCCATGAGTTACGCACGCCATTGACCGTGTTACAGGGTTACCTGGAGATGATGGATGAGCAGCCGCTGGAAGGCGCGGTACGCGAAAAAGCGTTGCACACCATGCGTGAGCAGACTCAGCGGATGGAAGGGCTGGTGAAGCAGTTGCTGACTTTGTCGAAAATTGAAGCCGCGCCGACGCAGTTGCTGAATGAGAAGGTTGATGTGCCGATGATGCTGCGCGTCGTTGAGCGTGAAGCTCAGACGCTGAGCCAGCAAAAACAGACATTTACCTTTGAGATTGATAACGGCCTCAAAGTGTCTGGTAGCGAAGACCAGTTACGCAGTGCGATTTCGAATCTGGTCTATAACGCAGTGAATCATACACCGGAAGGTACGCATATCACCGTACGCTGGCAGCGAGTGCCGCACGGTGCTGAATTTAGCGTTGAAGATAATGGACCGGGCATCGCACCGGAGCATATTCCACGCCTGACCGAGCGTTTTTATCGCGTTGATAAAGCGCGTTCCCGACAAACTGGCGGTAGCGGGTTGGGGTTAGCGATCGTGAAGCATGCGGTAAATCATCATGAAAGCCGGCTCAATATTGAAAGTACGGTGGGTAAAGGCACGCGTTTCAGTTTTGTTCTGCCGGAACGTTTAATTGCCAAAAATAGCGATTAATCCGCCTTTGTCATTTTTTGTTGCCATAAGCCAGCCGATGCTGGCTTTTTTTCTTTGCAGTCAAAAAACGGGCGCTGAATTTTACCATGTCTGGTGATTTTTTGTTCGCATGATAAGCCATATCTTTTTCACGGAAATAGTGTTTTATACTGGTTGGTGATTTCTTATCGCTATATACCTCTGGTTTTTAGATCCCTCCTTGCTTTAAAACGTTATAAGCGTTTAAATTGCGCTTCAGGTGCTGTCATACTGACTGCATTCACGCGGTAAATCGAAAAACTATTCTTCGCCGCGCCTGGTTGGGAGTATTTCCCGCTAAAATTGTTTAAATATACCGCTGTATCATCCCCAGGGATTGGCACAAAATTTAACGTTACAACACCACATCCACAGGCAGTATGATTTATGACCCATCAGTTAAGATCGCGCGATATCATCGCTCTGGGCTTTATGACATTTGCGTTGTTCGTTGGCGCAGGTAACATTATTTTCCCTCCTATGGTCGGCTTGCAGGCAGGCGAACACGTCTGGACTGCGGCATTCGGCTTCCTTATTACTGCCGTTGGTCTGCCGGTATTAACGGTAGTGGCGCTGGCGAAAGTTGGCGGCGGCGTCGATAGTCTGAGTACACCAATCGGTAAAGTTGCAGGGGTGCTGCTGGCAACGGTTTGCTACCTGGCGGTAGGACCGCTGTTTGCAACACCGCGTACGGCAACTGTCTCCTTTGAAGTGGGCATTGCGCCGCTAACGGGTGACTCCGCACTGCCGCTGTTTATCTACAGCCTGGTCTATTTCGCTATCGTTATTCTGGTTTCGCTCTATCCGGGCAAGCTGCTGGATACCGTGGGCAACTTCCTTGCACCGCTGAAAATTATCGCGCTGGTCATCCTGTCTGTTGCGGCGATTGTCTGGCCTGCGGGTTCTATCAGCACGGCAACTGAGGCTTATCAAAACGCTGCGTTTTCTAACGGCTTCGTCAATGGCTATCTGACTATGGATACGCTGGGCGCGATGGTGTTTGGTATCGTTATTGTTAACGCGGCGCGTTCTCGCGGCGTTACCGAAGCGCGTCTGCTGACCCGTTATACCGTCTGGGCTGGCCTGATGGCAGGCGTTGGTTTGACTCTGCTGTACCTGGCGCTGTTCCGTCTGGGTTCAGACAGCGCGTCGTTGGTTGATCAATCCGCAAATGGTGCCGCTATTCTGCATGCTTACGTTCAGCACACCTTTGGCGGCGGCGGTAGCTTCCTGCTGGCGGCGTTAATCTTCATCGCTTGTCTGGTCACGGCGGTTGGTCTGACCTGCGCTTGTGCGGAATTCTTCGCCCAATACATCCCGCTCTCATACCGTACGCTGGTGTTTATCCTCGGCGGCTTCTCGATGGTGGTGTCTAATCTGGGCTTGAGCCAGCTGATTCAGATCTCTGTACCGGTGCTGACTGCCATTTATCCGCCTTGTATCGCACTGGTTGTATTAAGTTTTACACGCTCATGGTGGCATAATTCGTCCCGCGTGATTGCTCCGCCGATGTTTATCAGCCTGCTTTTTGGTATTCTCGACGGGATCAAAGCATCTGCATTCAGCGATATTTTACCGTCCTGGGCGCAGCGTTTACCGCTGGCCGAACAAGGTCTGGCGTGGTTAATGCCAACGGTGGTGATGGTGGTTCTGGCCATTATCTGGGATCGCGCAGCAGGTCGTCAGGTGACCTCCAGCGCTCACTAAATCACTGTAAATTTGTTTTAACCACGGGGCTGCGATGCCCCGTGGTTTTTTATTGTGTTGATGGGTTAGGAATTGATGGAAAGTAAGAACAAGCTAAAGCGTGGGCTAAGTACCCGACACATACGCTTTATGGCACTGGGTTCAGCAATTGGCACCGGGTTGTTTTACGGTTCGGCGGACGCCATCAAAATGGCCGGACCGAGCGTGTTGTTGGCCTATATTATCGGTGGTGTCGCGGCGTATATCATTATGCGTGCGCTGGGAGAAATGTCGGTACATAACCCGGCCGCCAGCTCTTTCTCGCGTTATGCGCAGGAAAACCTTGGCCCGCTGGCAGGTTATATCACCGGCTGGACCTACTGCTTTGAAATCCTTATTGTCGCCATCGCCGATGTAACTGCTTTCGGTATCTATATGGGCGTCTGGTTCCCGACGGTGCCGCACTGGATATGGGTGTTGAGCGTGGTGCTGATTATCTGCGCCATTAACCTGATGAGCGTGAAAGTCTTTGGTGAGCTGGAATTCTGGTTCTCGTTCTTTAAAGTCGCCACCATTATCATCATGATCGTTGCTGGTTTCGGTATCATCATTTGGGGGATTGGCAACGGCGGGCAACCGACCGGTATCCATAACCTGTGGAGCAACGGCGGCTTCTTCAGTAACGGCTGGCTTGGCATGGTGATGTCGTTGCAAATGGTGATGTTTGCCTACGGTGGTATTGAAATTATTGGTATTACCGCCGGTGAAGCGAAAGAGCCGGAGAAGTCTATTCCGCGCGCGATTAATTCAGTGCCGATGCGTATTCTGGTGTTCTATGTTGGTACGCTGTTCGTCATTATGTCTATCTATCCGTGGAATCAGGTAGGTACTGCAGGTAGCCCGTTCGTGCTGACGTTCCAGCATTTGGGGATTACCTTTGCCGCCAGCATTCTTAACTTCGTTGTGCTGACTGCTTCGCTGTCGGCAATTAACAGCGATGTGTTTGGTGTAGGCCGTATGCTGCACGGCATGGCAGAGCAGGGCAGTGCGCCGAAAATTTTCAGCAAAACGTCGCGTCGCGGTATTCCGTGGGTCACGGTGCTGGTCATGACTACCGCGCTGCTGTTTGCTGTGTATCTGAACTACATCATGCCGGAAAACGTCTTCCTGGTGATTGCCTCGCTGGCGACCTTCGCTACCGTGTGGGTGTGGATTATGATCCTGCTGTCGCAGATTGCCTTCCGTCGCCGCCTGCCGCCAGAAGAAGTTAAAGCGCTGAAATTTAAAGTTCCTGGCGGAGTGGCAACGACCATCACGGGGCTGGTTTTCCTGGTCTTTATCATCGGACTGATCGGTTATCACCCTGAAACGCGTATCTCTCTGTACGTTGGTTTTGCGTGGATTGTGGTGCTGTTGATTGGCTGGATGTTTAAACGCCGCCACGATCGCCAGTTGGCAGAAAACCACTAATTCCTGCCTTTTGTCGCCGGATCAGGAGCAAAACCTGATCCGGCTATTCCGAAAATTATCCGCCCCCGTCCTCCTCCCCCAAATATCCTTCAGATGATGATTGATCCTGCATTAGGCTATGGCAAGGTGAACACATTTTAATCGCAGGGGAATTATGATGTTGAATGCATGGCACCTGCCGGTGTCCCCATTTGTTAAACAAAGCAAAGATCAACTGCTCATTACACTGTGGCTGACGGGCGAAGAGCCGCCACAGCGCATTATGTTGCGCATGGAAAACGATAACGAAGAAACATCAATACCGATGCATAAACAGCGCAGCCAGCCGCAGCCTGGAGTGACGGCGTGGCGGGGAGCGCTCTCTCTCGTCACCGGGCAACCACGGCGGCGCTACAGTTTCAAATTGCTGTGGCACGATCGCCAGCGTTGGTTTACGCCGCAAGGTTTCAGCCCAATACCACCAGCACGGCTGGAACAGTTTGCCGTCGATGTGCCGGATATCGGACCACAATGGGCGGCGGATCAGATTTTTTATCAGATCTTCCCGGATCGTTTTGCCCGGAGTCTGCCTCGTAATGCCGATCAGGATCATGTCTATTATCATCACGCCGCCGGGCGGGAAATCATATTGCGTGACTGGGATGAACCGGTCACGGCACAGGCGGGCGGATCAACGTTCTATGGCGGCGATCTGGACGGGATAAGCGAAAAACTGCCGTACCTGAAAAAACTCGGCGTGACGGCGCTGTATCTTAATCCGGTGTTTAAAGCACCCAGCGTGCATAAATACGATACCGAAGATTATCGCCACGTCGATCCGCAGTGTGGCGGCGACGGGGCGTTGCTGCGTTTGAGACACAACACGCAGCAGCAAGGAATGCGCCTGATGCTGGACGGCGTGTTTAACCACAGTGGCGATTCTCATGCCTGGTTTGACAGGCACAATCGCGGGACGGGCGGCGCTTGCCATAACCCCGAATCGCCCTGGCGCGACTGGTACTCGTTTCGCGATGACGGAACGGCGCTCGATTGGCTGGGCTATGCCAGCCTGCCAAAACTGGATTATCAGTCGGAAAGTCTGGTGAATGAAATTTATCGCGGTGAAGACAGCATTGTCCGTCACTGGCTGAAAGCGCCGTGGAATATGGACGGCTGGCGGCTGGATGTGGTGCATATGCTGGGGGAAGCGGGCGGGGCGCGCAATAATTTGCAGCATGTCGCCGGCATCACTGAGGCGGCGAAAGAAACCCAGCCAGAAGCGTACATTGTCGGTGAATATTTTGGCGATGCGCGGCAATGGTTACAGGCCGATGTGGAAGATGCATCGATGAACTATCGCGGCTTTACTTTTCCGCTGTGGGGCTTTCTCGCTAATACCGATGTCTCTTACGATCCGCAGCAGATTAACGCTCAAATCTGTATGACCTGGATGGACAATTACCGTGCCGGGCTTTCTCATCAACAGCAACTGCGTATGTTTAACCAGCTCGATAGTCACGATACCGCGCGATTTAAAACGTTACTCGGACGGGATGTTGCGCGTCTGCCACTGGCGGTCGTCTGGCTGTTCACCTGGCCTGGTGTGCCGTGTATTTATTACGGCGATGAAGTGGGGCTGGACGGCAATAACGATCCATTTTGTCGTAAACCGTTTCCCTGGGACCCGGAAAAACAAGATACGGAGCTATTCGCGCTATACCTGCGAATGATTGCGCTGCGTAAGAAGAGCCTGGCATTGCGTCGTGGCGGCTGTCAGGTGTTGTATGCGGAAGATAACGTGGTGGTGTTTGTGCGTGTGCTCAATCAGCAGCGTGTGCTAGTGGCAATCAACCGTGGTGAAGCGTGTGAAGTGGTGCTACCCGCATCGCCGTTGCTTAATGTCGCGCAATGGCAATGCAAAGAAGGGAACGGACAACGGGTAGATGGGATCCTGGCGTTGCCCGCGATATCAGCCACGGTGTGGATGAATTAATACCTTACAACGCTTTGCGTGACGCCTGCTCCATCATCCGCGGATAAAATTGCCAGAAGCGGGTTTCAAGGGCGTCGTAATGGGTGTCTAAATCGTACCAGGAGTCACGCAGAGCATCCAGACGTGGGCGACGGCTTGCCATGCCGTTTAACACGCTCTGGATGAAATCCATATCGCGATAGCGCACCAGCCATTGCTCTGACCACAAGTAGTTATTCAGATTGATAAAGCGCGGCGGTGAGTCCGGCAAAATCGTCATCACTTGTTCGCGGGCATAACAGACAAATTCCTGTAGCGGAAAGTCCGGCGACAGCTGCGACCAGTGGCGGGACAGAAAGTGATCCCACATCACATCCAGCGTAATAGGCGCAACGCGGCGAGTTTCGTTGCGAAACCACTCCCGCGCTTCGCGGACTTCCGGCAGATTGTCGGTTAACACATCGATACGCCGATGCATATGAATACCTGCAACCACGTCGGGCGGAAAACTTTCGTCAGGATTTCCGCGAACAAAATCAGCCAGTAAGTTGCCGGAAAGCGAACTTTCAGCGAGATGGGCTAAATGCAGGTGAGCTAAAAAATTCATCGATTATATTCTATCCAAAGGGGGGTAAAGGTTGCAGGGAGAGCGCCCCGGCACTAGACTACCCGCCTCTTATTTTAGTCTGAGTCAGTGTCATGCGCGTTACCGATTTCTCCTTTGAATTGCCCGAATCCCTGATTGCCCACTATCCCATGCCTGAACGCAGTAGCTGTCGTTTACTGTCGCTGGACGGGCCGACGGGCGCGCTGACGCACGGTACTTTCACCGATTTACTCGATAAGCTCAACCCCGGCGATCTTCTGGTTTTTAACAATACCCGCGTGATCCCGGCGCGTCTGTTTGGGCGAAAAGCTAGCGGCGGTAAAATTGAAGTGCTGGTTGAGCGGATGCTCGACGACAAACGCATTCTCGCGCATATTCGCGCCTCGAAAGCGCCAAAACCGGGCGCGGAGCTACTGCTGGGCGATGACGAAAGCATCAAAGCAACAATGACCGCTCGTCATGGCGCGCTGTTTGAAGTCGAATTTAACGATGAGCGCTCGGTGCTGGATATTCTCAACAGCATCGGCCATATGCCACTGCCGCCGTACATCGACCGTCCGGACGAAGATGCAGACCGCGAACTTTATCAAACGGTTTATAGCGAAAAACCAGGCGCGGTAGCAGCACCGACCGCCGGACTGCACTTTGACGAACCGCTGCTGGAAAAATTGCGCGCCAAGGGCGTGGAGATGGCATTCGTGACTCTGCATGTGGGGGCGGGTACCTTCCAGCCGGTACGCGTCGATACCATTGAAGACCACATCATGCACTCGGAATATGCAGAAGTGCCGCAGGATGTGGTTGACGCAGTGCTGGCTGCGAAAGCGCGTGGAAATCGGGTGATTGCGGTTGGCACCACCTCTGTTCGCTCGCTTGAGAGCGCGGCCCAGGCGGCGAAAAACAATCTGATTGAACCGTTTTTCGATGATACACAAATCTTTATCTATCCCGGCTTCCAGTACAAAGTGGTCGATGCGCTGGTGACTAACTTCCATCTGCCGGAGTCAACGCTGATTATGCTGGTTTCCGCATTTGCCGGTTATCAACACACCATGAACGCCTATAAAGCGGCAGTAGAAGAGAAATATCGCTTTTTTAGTTACGGTGATGCGATGTTTATCACGTACAATCCGCAGGCAATTAATGAGCGCGTCGGGGAGTAATTCCGCGGCGCTGGTTTAAACGTTGGACTGTTTTTCTGACGTAGTGGAGAAAAAATGAAATTTGAACTGGACACCACCGACGGTCGCGCACGCCGTGGCCGCCTGGTCTTCGATCGTGGCGTAGTGGAAACGCCTTGTTTTATGCCTGTTGGCACCTACGGCACCGTAAAAGGGATGACGCCGGAAGAAGTTGAAGCCACTGGCGCGCAAATTATTCTGGGTAACACTTTCCACCTGTGGCTACGCCCGGGTCAGGAAATCATGAAACTGCATGGCGATCTGCACGATTTTATGCAGTGGAAAGGCCCGATCCTTACCGACTCCGGCGGCTTCCAGGTCTTCAGTCTCGGCGATATCCGTAAAATCACCGAACAGGGCGTGCACTTCCGTAACCCCATTAACGGCGACCCGATTTTCCTCGATCCCGAAAAATCGATGGAGATTCAATACGATCTTGGCTCAGACATCGTCATGATTTTTGACGAGTGTACGCCGTATCCTGCTGACTGGGATTACGCGAAGCGCTCTATGGAGATGTCGCTGCGTTGGGCGAAGCGTAGCCGCGAGCGTTTTGACAGCCTCGGCAACAAAAATGCGCTCTTTGGTATCATTCAGGGCAGCGTTTACGAAGATTTACGTGATATCTCTGTTAAAGGTCTGGTAGATATCGGTTTTGATGGCTACGCTGTCGGCGGTCTGGCAGTGGGTGAGCCTAAAGCAGATATGCACCGTATCCTGGAGCATGTGTGCCCGCAAATTCCGGCAGACAAACCACGTTACCTGATGGGCGTTGGTAAACCGGAAGACCTGGTTGAAGGCGTGCGCCGCGGTATCGATATGTTTGACTGCGTAATGCCAACACGTAATGCGCGTAACGGTCATCTGTTCGTGACCGATGGCGTGGTGAAAATCCGCAATGCGAAGTATAAGAGCGACACTGGCCCGCTCGATCCTGAGTGTGATTGCTACACCTGTCGCAATTATTCACGTGCCTACTTGCATCATCTCGACCGTTGCAACGAAATATTAGGCGCGCGACTCAACACCATTCATAACCTTCGTTACTACCAGCGTTTGATGGCGGGTTTACGCAAGGCTATTGAAGAGGGTAAATTAGAGAGCTTCGTAGCTGATTTTTACCAGCGTCAGGGGCGAGAAGTACCACCTTTGAACGTTGATTAATATTAATAATGAGGGAAATTTAATGAGCTTTTTTATTTCTGATGCGGTAGCGGCAACGGGTGCTCCGGCACAAGGTAGCCCGATGTCTTTGATTTTGATGCTGGTGGTATTCGGTCTGATTTTCTATTTCATGATCCTGCGCCCACAGCAGAAGCGCACCAAAGAACACAAAAAGCTGATGGACTCCATCGCGAAAGGTGATGAAGTGCTGACGAACGGTGGCCTGGTCGGTCGCGTAACCAAAGTAGCAGAAAACGGCTACATTGCTATCGCGCTGAATGACACCACTGAAGTAGTTATTAAACGTGACTTCGTAGCCGCCGTTCTGCCGAAAGGCACCATGAAGGCGCTGTAATTAAAATTTTTCCCTAAGGGAATTGCCGTGTTAAACCGTTATCCTTTGTGGAAGTACGTCATGCTGATCGTGGTGATTGTCATCGGTCTGCTGTATGCGCTTCCCAACCTGTTTGGTGAGGATCCGGCTGTTCAGATCACTGGCGCGCGCGGAGTCGCCGCCAGTGAGCAAACGCTGATCCAGGTCCAGAAAACGTTACAAGAAGAAAAAATAACTGCTAAGTCTGTGGCACTGGAAGAGGGCGCTATTCTTGCGCGCTTCGACTCCACTGACACCCAGCTACGCGCTCGTGAAGCATTAATGGGCATTCTGGGTGACAAATATGTCGTGGCGCTTAACCTTGCCCCGGCTACGCCGCGCTGGCTGGCAGCTATTCACGCTGAGCCGATGAAGCTCGGCCTTGACTTGCGTGGCGGCGTTCACTTCCTGATGGAAGTGGATATGGACACTGCGCTTGGCAAACTTCAGGAACAAAATATCGATAGCCTGCGCAGCGATCTGCGTGAAAAAGGCATCCCGTATACCACTGTTCGTAAAGAAAATAATTACGGTCTGAGCATCACTTTCCGCGATGGCAACGCCCGTGATGAAGCCATTGCATATCTGAGCAAGCGTCATCCCGATCTGGTCATTAGCAGCCAGGGTAGCAACCAGCTGCGTGCGGTCATGAGCGATGCGCGTCTCAGTGAAGCGCGTGAATATGCGGTGCAGCAGAACATTAACATCCTGCGTAACCGTGTAAACCAGCTTGGTGTGGCGGAGCCTGTAGTACAACGTCAGGGCGCAGACCGCATTGTCGTTGAGCTGCCAGGTATTCAGGATACCGCTCGCGCGAAAGAGATTCTTGGCGCGACCGCGACGCTGGAGTTCCGTCTGGTAAACACCAACGTTGACCAGGCCGCTGCTGCATCTGGCCGCGTACCGGGCGACTCTGAAGTGAAACAGACCCGCGAAGGTCAGCCGGTTGTGCTGTACAAACGCGTAATTCTGACCGGTGACCATATCACCGACTCCACTTCCAGCCAGGACGAATACAACCAGCCGCAGGTTAACATCTCGCTCGATAGCGCTGGTGGCAACATCATGTCTAACTTCACTAAGGACAACATCGGCAAACCGATGGCGACCCTGTTTGTGGAGTACAAAGACAGCGGTAAGAAAGATGCAAACGGTCGTGCGGTTCTGGTGAAACAGGAAGAGGTGATTAACATCGCGAATATCCAGTCTCGTCTGGGTAACAGCTTCCGTATCACTGGTATCAACAACCCGAACGAAGCGCGTCAGCTGTCGCTGCTGCTGCGTGCCGGTGCGTTGATCGCGCCGATTCAGATTGTTGAAGAACGTACCATTGGCCCGACTCTGGGTATGCAGAACATTGAACAGGGGCTGGAAGCGTGTCTGGCTGGCCTGCTGGTTTCTATTCTGTTCATGATCCTCTTCTATAAGAAGTTTGGTCTGATTGCGACCAGTGCTCTGATTGCGAACTTGATCTTGATTGTCGGCATTATGTCGCTGTTGCCAGGCGCAACGCTGAGTATGCCGGGTATTGCGGGTATCGTCTTAACCCTTGCGGTAGCGGTCGATGCTAACGTACTGATCAACGAACGTATTAAAGAAGAGTTAAGCAACGGGCGTACTGTTCAGCAGGCAATTGATGAAGGTTATCGTGGCGCGTTCAGTTCCATCTTCGATGCGAACATCACCACGCTGATTAAAGTCATCATCCTGTACGCGGTGGGTACCGGGGCAATTAAAGGGTTCGCGATTACTACCGGTATCGGTGTGGCGACGTCGATGTTTACCGCGATTGTCGGTACGCGTGCCATCGTAAACCTGCTATATGGCGGCAAGCGCGTCAAGAAGCTGTCAATCTGAGGAGTGCGATGTGGCACAGGAATATACTGTTGAACAACTAAATCACGGCCGTAAAGTCTACGACTTTATGCGCTGGGACTACTGGGCTTTCGGCATCTCTGGTCTACTTTTAATCGCCGCGATCGTCATTATGGGCGTGCGCGGCTTTAACTGGGGGCTGGATTTCACCGGTGGTACGGTTATTGAAATTACGCTCGAAAAACCGGCTGAAATTGATGTAATGCGTGATGCATTGCAGAAAGCGGGCTTTGAAGAGCCGATGCTGCAAAACTTCGGTAGCAGCCACGACATCATGGTCCGCATGCCGCCAGCTGAAGGCGAAACCGGTGGTCAGGTGCTGGGCAGCAAAGTTCTGAAGGTGATTAACGAAGCTACCAATCAGAACGCGGCGGTGAAGCGTATTGAGTTCGTCGGTCCGAGCGTAGGGGCAGACCTTGCGCAAACCGGCGCGATGGCGCTGATGGCGGCGCTGCTGTCTATCCTTGTATACGTTGGTTTCCGCTTTGAGTGGCGACTGGCTGCAGGGGTAGTAATCGCGCTGGCGCACGACGTTATCATTACGCTGGGTATTTTGTCGTTATTCCATATCGAGATTGACCTGACCATTGTGGCATCGTTGATGTCGGTTATCGGTTACTCGCTTAACGACAGTATCGTGGTATCGGACCGTATTCGTGAAAACTTCCGCAAGATCCGTCGCGGTACGCCTTACGAAATCTTTAACGTGTCCTTGACCCAGACGCTGCACCGTACCTTGATCACATCCGGTACCACCTTGATGGTTATCCTGATGCTGTATCTCTTCGGTGGCCCGGTGCTGGAAGGCTTCTCGCTGACCATGCTGATCGGTGTGACTATCGGTACTGCATCTTCCATCTATGTAGCATCGGCGCTGGCCCTGAAACTGGGTATGAAGCGCGAACACATGCTGCAGCAGAAAGTGGAAAAAGAAGGGGCGGACCAGCCGTCAATTCTGCCTTAATCAAGTTCCCGTTGATGTTGAAAATCCCGGTCAAAAGATCGGGATTTTTTTTGATGTATGGAGATTGCGAAAATCCCCGCATCTTGGGAAACTGCGCGTAACCCTACATTTCATCCAGGTAACTTTTCATGGCTATCATCCCAAAAAACTATGCGCGGTTAGAAAGCGGCTATCGCGAAAAAGCATTAAAACTCTATCCGTGGGTCTGCGGTCGTTGTTCCCGCGAGTTTGTTTATTCCAACCTGCGTGAACTTACCGTTCACCACATTGATCACGACCATACCAATAACCCGGAAGATGGCAGTAACTGGGAATTACTTTGTCTCTATTGCCACGATCATGAGCATTCGAAATATACCGAAGCGGATCAGTATGGTACGACCGTTATCGCAGGGGAAGATGCGCAGAAAGATGTCGGTGAGGCGAAATACAACCCGTTTGCTGATTTAAAAGCGATGATGAACAAGAAGAAGTGATAAAAAATGCCGGATACAAAATCCGCTATTTGAGCTTTGTGACAAACGAAAAATTGCCTGATGCGCTACGCTTATCAGGCCTACGTAATCTCAGCAATGTATTGAATTTGCGTGCTTTTGTAGACCAGATAAGGCGTTTACGCCGCATCCGGCATGAACAACGCGCACGTTGTCGACAATCTGAAATGCCGGGAATAAATCCCGGCATTTTCATAATCAGAAGTTGTAACCTACCACCAGGTAACCACCCCAGCCGGTAGAGCGAACGTTGAAGTTGCCGTTGCCGAAGTTCAGTTCTGCATCGTCGTTCCACTGACCACCGTCATGCCAGTAACGTGCAACGACAGAGTAGTGCCAGTGATCGTAGTTCAGCGCCAGAATATGACTGGAAGCGATGGAGTTATTGCTGCGTGTCTTAATACCGTTGATTGCGTTACCGCTGTCATCACCCAAATCGGAACCCCAGTCGAAGTTGGTGAAACCGATGTAGCTCAGCTGACCGCCCCACAGATCGGTAATCGGCACAAAGTATTTAATTTTGAAACGGTAACCGTCCCACTCGTTTTCGTTCGCTGCGCCGTAGTTCTGCCACTGGTATTTCGCATACACGTTCATGGACAGGCTCATCGGCAGGCCAGTGTCGATGTCAGTACCCAGACCCATATACCAGGTGCTCTGGCGACCATCTTTGTTACGGCCCATGTCGTAAATGTAGTTGTTCGCGAAGTACCACTCTTTGAACGGACCGAAGCTAAGGTCAGTATTGGTCAGCTTATCGATGGAGAAACGCGGTTCGATTTCCATAAACAGCGGAGAACCGTGGTTCCAGATACCTTTGGCATCGGAGTTACCGCCGAAGAATACCGGCGCATCCGCGTAACCATAGAAATCGAACCAGTCTTTTTTAGCGAATGCTTCATACTCCAGGTAAGTATCGTTACGGATCTGCGGTCCGAAACGAGTGTGATAGCTACCAACTACGTTAACGCTCTGGTGCCACCAGTCGGAAAGGTACTGCGGTTTATCGTTTTCAGCTGCGTTGACAGTAAAAGACGAAGAGAGCGCCAGTACCGCACCGGCTGCCAGTAATGTTTTTTTCATATGTATGCCACTGTTTGAAAATCCCTTACGGGAGTGAAAAAGGCGCAAATTGCGTTTCTAAATATTTCCTATACAGAGGAGCCTATTATAAAAATCATTGCTCACAAAAATATGTTTCGTTTCACAGTTCTATCATTTACGTAATCGATTGCGTTCACGTTTACACATATTCGGGCGGGGATTGTACTGACTTTCACCCTTGTTGCAAACTTTTACTATCAATCTGGGTGATGTAAGCGGAGTAACAAAATGACGGGGGAGGATGTTGCGGGACGCACAAAACGCCCCGCGATACGTTTACTGCACAACAGGTTGAATGTCGTGTATACGTACAAAACCTAACTGATCCACAGAAATACCCTTTAACTGTAACGGAATATCAACATCGCTCGGAGCGAGGACGCTGGCAGGTGCGTTAATCAATTGATTCTGCACATTGACTTCCTGAAAGTTGTCAGTTGTTCCCTGAATTTGTCCATATTCAACGGTTCCGCTGAAAGCGGGTAAAGGATCATTGGACTCGCCCTGAATCCGTAACGTCAGAGTGGTGCCATCTGCATTTGGCGTAATATTCACCAGCGACATACGTAAATTGCCAATTTGGCTTTCCAGCCGTGCCGGTGTATTTGCACCTGGTAACAGGTAAACCCCACTACTGGATTTTGCGTTCAGCGTATTTTGCTGGGTGATTTTGACAGTTTCTTTGTTGAGCTGAGTCATCTCTTTATTCAACGTGCTGACGCTGTGTTTCATCTGTCGCACTTCGCTTTGCTGCATACAGGCGCTCAGGCTGAACAGGCTTCCCAGCAGGAGTAGTCGAAAACATACTTTAATGTTCATAGGTAGTCCCTTTCTCGTCACAATTATCCTAATGGTAGAGGCTTAAAGCCGTGAAAGCATCGATCCTTTATCTCAAAAGCGTTGCGCCTTTGTTGTATCGCCAGTTCAGGGTAAAATAGATTTCTATTAACCACCTGGTCAGGACGCCGTATGCATTGCCCATTCTGTTTCGCCGTGGACACTAAGGTAATTGACTCTCGTCTCGTGAGCGAGGGTTCTTCCGTACGCCGCCGTCGGCAGTGTCTGGTGTGTAATGAACGTTTCACTACTTTTGAAGTGGCGGAACTGGTTATGCCGCGTGTCGTGAAAAGCAACGACGTGCGCGAACCGTTTAATGAAGAAAAATTGCGTAGCGGAATGCTGCGGGCGCTGGAAAAACGTCCGGTGAGTTCCGATGACGTCGAAATGGCGATCAACCATATTAAATCGCAACTCCGCGCCACCGGTGAGCGCGAAGTGCCGAGCAAAATGATTGGCAATCTGGTGATGGAGCAATTGAAAAAGCTCGACAAAGTCGCCTATATCCGTTTTGCCTCTGTCTATCGCAGTTTCGAAGATATCAAAGAATTTGGCGAAGAGATTGCGCGCCTGGAGGATTAAACCGTGCAGGACGAGTTATACATGGCGCGGGCGCTAAAGCTGGCGCAACGAGGGCGCTTCACCACTCACCCTAACCCGAATGTCGGTTGCGTCATTGTGAAAGATGGCGAAATTGTCGGTGAAGGTTACCATCACCGCGCGGGCGAACCGCATGCCGAGGTACACGCGTTGCGCATGGCAGGTGAAAAAGCCAAAGGCGCAACGGCGTATGTGACACTCGAACCTTGTAGTCATCATGGTCGTACGCCGCCGTGTTGTGACGCATTAATTGCTGCTGGCGTGGCGCGCGTGGTGGCTGCGATGCAGGACCCTAATCCGCAGGTCGCTGGGCGTGGACTTTACCGTTTGCAACAAGCTGGCATTGACGTCAGCCACGGCCTGATGATGAGCGAAGCCGAGCAATTGAATAAAGGCTTCCTCAAGCGCATGCGCACCGGCTTTCCTTATATACAGTTGAAACTCGGCGCGTCGCTAGATGGTCGCACTGCGATGGCCAGCGGTGAAAGCCAGTGGATCACTTCACCTCAGGCTCGACGCGATGTTCAGCGTCTGCGCGCGCAAAGTCATGCTATTTTAACCAGCAGCGCCACGGTGCTGGCGGACGATCCAGCCTTAACGGTGCGTTGGTCTGAACTGGATGAACAAACTCAGGCGCTCTATCCGCAACAAAATCTCCGTCAGCCGGTACGTATTGTGATTGATAGCCAAAATCGCGTGACGCCGGAACACCGCATTGTGCAGCAGCCGGGGGAAACCTGGTTCGCGCGTACGCAGGAAGATTCTCGTGAATGGCCGGAAACGGTGCGTACCTTGCTGATTCCAGAGCATAAAGGTCATCTGGATCTGGTTGTACTGATGATGCAACTGGGTAAACAGCAGATTAACAGCATCTGGGTGGAAGCGGGGCCAACGCTCGCTGGCGCATTGCTACAGGCGGGTTTAGTCGATGAGCTGATTGTCTATATCGCACCTAAACTATTAGGCAGCGACGCCCGCGGATTATGTACGCTGCCGGGGCTTGAGAAATTAGCCGACGCGCCCCAATTTAAATTCAAAGAGATACGTCATGTAGGCCCGGATGTTTGCCTGCATTTAGTGGGTGCATGATCTCCCGGCTCGAAAGGGAAGCAGCGCACGAAATATTATGCTAAAATCCGCCCCCCTGCGGGGCCATACTCGAACCCGAAGGAAGAAAATGAACATTATTGAAGCTAACGTTGCTACCCCGGACGCTCGCGTCGCCATCACCATTGCGCGTTTCAACAACTTTATCAATGACAGCCTGCTGGAAGGTGCAATTGACGCACTGAAACGTATCGGTCAGGTAAAAGATGAAAACATTACCGTTGTTTGGGTGCCTGGTGCCTATGAGCTGCCGCTGGCGGCGGGTGCACTGGCTAAAACCGGTAAATACGACGCGGTGATTGCGCTGGGTACCGTTATTCGTGGTGGCACTGCCCACTTTGAATATGTCGCTGGTGGTGCAAGCAACGGCCTGGCGCATGTTGCCCAGGACAGCGAAATTCCGGTTGCTTTTGGGGTTCTGACCACTGAAAGCATTGAACAAGCGATCGAACGTGCTGGCACCAAAGCTGGTAACAAAGGTGCAGAAGCTGCACTGACCGCGCTTGAAATGATTAATGTATTGAAAGCCATCAAGGCCTGAAATTAGTAAGGGGAAATCCGTGAAACCTGCTGCTCGTCGCCGCGCTCGTGAGTGTGCCGTCCAGGCGCTCTACTCCTGGCAGTTGTCCCAGAACGACATCGCTGATGTTGAATACCAGTTCCTGGCTGAACAGGATGTAAAAGACGTTGACGTCCTGTACTTCCGTGAGCTGCTGGCCGGGGTGGCGACTAACACCGCATACCTCGACGGACTGATGAAGCCATATCTGTCTCGCCTGCTGGAAGAGCTGGGCCAGGTAGAAAAAGCGGTACTGCGCATTGCGCTGTACGAGCTGTCTAAACGTAGCGATGTGCCGTACAAAGTGGCCATTAACGAAGCGATCGAACTGGCGAAATCGTTCGGCGCAGAAGACAGCCATAAGTTCGTCAATGGCGTACTGGATAAAGCAGCACCTGTGATTCGCCCTAACAAAAAGTGATATCCAGGCCGGCAGAGTAACGGAAAAACAGTTCCGCACTCGCCGGCCTTTTCTTTTTTACCTGCTGAGGCATAACGTATGGCATGTGGCGAGTTCTCCCTGATTGCCCGTTATTTTGACCGTGTAAGAAGCTCTCGTCTTGATGTCGAACTTGGCATTGGCGACGATTGCGCACTTCTCAATATCCCCGAGAAACAGACTCTGGCGATCAGCACTGATACGCTGGTGGCGGGCAACCATTTCCTCCCTGATATCGATCCTGCGGATCTGGCATATAAAGCACTGGTGGTAAACCTAAGCGATCTGGCAGCGATGGGCGCCGATCCGGCCTGGCTGACGCTGGCATTAACCTTACCGGACGTAGACGAATCGTGGCTTGAGTCCTTCAGCGACAGTTTGTTTGAGCTCCTCAATTATTACGATATGCAACTCATTGGCGGCGATACCACGCGTGGGCCATTATCAATGACGTTGGGTATCCACGGCTTTGTTCCGATGGGACGAGCCTTAACGCGCTCTGGGGCGAAACCGGGTGACTGGATTTATGTGACCGGTACGCCGGGCGATAGCGCCGCCGGGCTGGCGATTTTGCAAAACCGTTTGCAGGTTGCCGATGCTAAAGATGCGGACTACTTGATTAAACGTCACCTCCGTCCGTCGCCGCGTATTTTACAGGGGCAGGCATTGCGCGATCTGGCAAATTCAGCCATCGATCTCTCTGACGGTTTGATTTCCGATCTCGGGCATATCGTGAAAGCCAGCGACTGCGGCGCACGCATTGACCTGGCATTGCTGCCGTTTTCTGACGCACTTTCTCGCCACGTTGAACCGGAACAGGCGCTGCGCTGGGCGCTCTCTGGTGGCGAAGATTACGAGTTGTGTTTCACTGTGCCGGAACTGAACCGTGGCGCGCTGGATGTCGCTTTGGGACATCTTGGCGTACCGTTTACCTGTATCGGGCAAATGACCGCCGATATCGAAGGGCTCTGTTTTGTTCGTGACGGCGAACCTGTCACGTTAGACTGGAAAGGATATGACCATTTTGCCACGCCATAAAGATGTCGCGAAAAGTCGCCTGAAGATGAGTAATCCGTGGCATTTGCTTGCTGTCGGATTCGGAAGTGGATTAAGCCCGATTGTTCCTGGCACGATGGGATCGCTGGCGGCGATTCCGTTCTGGTATCTGATGACCTTTTTACCCTGGCAGCTTTATTCGCTGGTAGTCATGTTGGGGATCTGTATCGGCGTCTATCTTTGCCATCAGACCGCGAAAGATATGGGCGTGCACGATCACGGTAGTATCGTCTGGGACGAATTTATCGGCATGTGGATCACGCTCATGGCGCTGCCGACCAATGACTGGCAGTGGGTCGCCGCCGGGTTTGTGATTTTCCGTATTCTGGATATGTGGAAACCGTGGCCGATCCGCTGGTTTGATCGCAATGTGCATGGCGGCATGGGGATCATGATCGACGATATTGTCGCCGGGGTGATTTCCGCAGGCATCCTGTATTTTATCGGTCATCACTGGCCGATTGGTATCCTATAGTCGGCCGGATAAGGCGTTCACGCCGCATCCGGCGGTTGTGCGCCGTCGCGTCTTATCAGGCCTGGATTCCTATTTAAATCCTACTACCGGATGCGGTTTATACGGCGTTTCCAGTTCAGCAATCTGTTCCGGCTTCAACGTGATATCCACCGCGTTCAGCAGCTCATCAAGCTGTTCTTCCCGCGATGTACCGATAATCGGTGCGGCAATGCCCGGTTTACTCAACAACCAGGACAGCGCAACTTGTGCTCGTGTTGCACCGAGTTCTTCACTGACGCCCGTTAAGCGTTCTGCAATTTGCGCGTCATTTTCATCGCTTTCTTTGTAGAGATTTTTCCCCACCTCATCAGACACCAGGCGTGCGGTAGTTTCTCCCCACGGACGTGTCAGACGGCCCCGCGCCAGTGGGCTCCACGGAATGACCGCCACCCCCTCCTGATAACACAGTGGCAGCATCTCGCGCTCTTCTTCACGATAAATCAGATTGTAGTGATCCTGCATACTGACAAACTGCGCCCAGCCGTGCTGTTTTTGTAGCTCCAGTGCCTGAGCAAACTGCGAAGCGTGCATGGATGACGCGCCGATATAACGCGCTTTCCCGGCTTTTACCACGTCGTTCAGGGCTTCCAGCGTCTCTTCGATAGGCGTGTTGTAATCCCAGCGATGAATTTGCAGGATATCGACATAATCCATGCCGAGACGTCGCAGGCTGTCGTCGATAGAGCGCAATATTTGCGCACGGGATAATCCTTCCGGTAAATCACCAACGCGATGGAACACTTTGGTCGCAACGACAACGTCTTCACGACGGGCGAAATCCCGCAGTGCGCGACCGACAATCTCTTCGCTGCAGCCATCGGAATAGCTATTGGCGGTATCAAAGAAATTTATGCCGCCTTCCAGCGCGCGTTTGATGATGGGACGGCTGCTCTCTTCCGGCAGTGTCCATGCGTGATTACCGCGATCTGGCTCGCCAAAGGTCATACAGCCGAGGCAAAGTCGGGAAACGCGAAGGTCGGTTTTTCCTAAGGTGTTGTATTGCATGCTGCCACTCCTGCCATGAATAATTTCTTAAGCATAGCAGGAGTGGAGTAGGGATTATGCCAGCCAGGCCTTGATTTTGGCTTCCATACCGGCGGCATCGAGGCCGAGTTCGGCGCGCATTTCTTCCTGCGTTCCTTGCGGAATAAAGAAGTCCGGCAGACCAATGTTCAGCACGGGTACTGGTTTACGATGGGCCATCAGCACTTCGTTCACGCCGCTGCCTGCGCCGCCCATAATGGCGTTTTCTTCTACGGTGACCAGCGCTTCATGGCTGGCGGCCATTTCCAAAATTAACGCTTCATCAAGCGGCTTCACAAAACGCATATCGACCAGCGTAGCGTTCAGCGATTCGGCGACTTTCGCCGCTTCTGGCATCAGCGTACCAAAGTTAAGGATCGCCAGTTTCTCGCCACGACGCTTCACAATGCCTTTGCCAATTGGCAGTTTTTCCAGTGGCGTCAGCTCCACGCCGACCGCGTTGCCGCGCGGGTAGCGCACCGCTGACGGGCCATCGTTATAGTGATAGCCGGTATAGAGCATCTGGCGACATTCGTTTTCATCGCTCGGGGTCATGATGACCATTTCTGGTATGCAGCGCAGGTAAGAGAGATCAAAAGCGCCCTGGTGAGTTTGACCGTCAGCACCAACAATGCCCGCGCGGTCAATGGCGAACAGGACCGGTAGCTTTTGAATTGCCACGTCATGCAGCACCTGATCATAGGCGCGTTGCAGGAAGGTGGAGTAGATCGCGACAATGGGTTTGTATCCACCAATCGCCAGACCGGCGGCAAAGGTCACTGCGTGTTGCTCGGCAATCGCCACGTCGAAGTAGCGATCCGGGAATTTACGTGAAAACTCGACCATGCCGGAACCTTCACGCATCGCCGGAGTAATCGCCATCAGCTTGTTGTCTTTCGCTGCCGTTTCGCACAGCCAGTCGCCAAATATTTTTGAATAGCTCGGCAGGCCGCCGCTACTTTTCGGCAGACAACCGCTGGAGGGATCAAATTTAGGCACGGCGTGGAAGGTGATTGGGTCTTTCTCTGCCGGTTCATAACCACGACCTTTTTTGGTCATGATATGCAGGAACTGCGGGCCTTTCAGGTCGCGCATGTTCTTAAGTGTGGTGATAAGCCCCAGCACATCGTGACCGTCAACCGGGCCGATGTAGTTAAAGCCCAGCTCTTCAAACAATGTGCCAGGCACTACCATGCCTTTAATATGTTCTTCGGTACGTTTGAGCAGCTCTTTAATGGGCGGCACGCCAGAGAAAACTTTTTTCCCGCCTTCGCGCAGCGAAGAGTAAAGCTTACCGGAAAGCAGCTGCGCCAGATGGTTGTTGAGCGCGCCAACATTTTCGGAAATCGACATTTCATTGTCGTTGAGAACCACCAGCATATCGGGACGGATATCGCCCGCGTGGTTCATCGCTTCAAACGCCATGCCTGCGGTAATCGCGCCATCGCCAATCACACAGACGGTGCGGCGATTTTTGCCTTCTTTCTCGGCAGCAACCGCAATACCAATTCCGGCACTGATGGAGGTTGATGAATGCCCGACGCTTAATACGTCATATTCGCTTTCGCCACGCCACGGGAACGGGTGCAGGCCACCTTTCTGACGGATAGTGCCGATTTTGTCGCGGCGTCCGGTCAAAATTTTATGCGGATAAGCCTGATGCCCCACATCCCAGATTAACTGATCAAACGGAGTGTTATAGACGTAGTGCAGCGCCACGGTCAGTTCGACCGTGCCCAGCCCGGAGGCGAAGTGCCCGCTGGAACGGCTCACGCTGTCGAGTAAATAGCGGCGCAGTTCGTCGCAGAGTTTCGGTAAACTCTCTTTCGGCAACAGTCGTAACTCCTGGGTGGAGTCGACCAGTGCCAGGGTCGGGTATTTGGCAATATCAAAACTCATCAGGGGCCTATTAATACTTATTGTTTATTTATTACGCTGGATGATGTAGTCCGCTAGCGCTTCCAGTGCCGAGGTATCGAGTGACTGTTCAGCCAGTTGTTTCAGCGACTGACGGGCATCGTCGATTAGATCCCGGGCTTTCTTCCGGGCTTGCTCAAGACCCAGAAGTGCAGGGTAGGTACTTTTACCAAGTTGCTGGTCGGCACCCTGGCGTTTTCCCAACGTTGCAGTATCTCCCACCACATCCAGGATGTCATCCTGAACCTGGAAGGCAAGGCCGATGCTCTCTGCGTACTTGTCGAGTACTGGCAGAGCACGACGCCCTTTATCTCCGGCGCTTAATGCACCAAGGCGAACGGCGGCGCGAATCAATGCGCCGGTTTTATGACGATGAATACGCTCGAGTGCGTCCAGAGGTACGTGTTTGCCTTCCGCATCTAAATCTAATGCCTGACCACCGCACATTCCGGCAATACCGCTGGCGCTTGCCAGTTCTGAAATCATCGAAATTCTGTCGCGGTCCGACACTTCCGGCATATCGGCATCGCTTAAAATCGAGAACGCCAGCGTTTGTAAAGCGTCGCCAGCGAGAATCGCGTTTGCTTCGCCAAACTTCACGTGACAGGTCGGCAAGCCGCGACGCAGATCGTCATCATCCATTGCCGGTAAATCATCATGAATTAATGAGTAAGCGTGGATACACTCTACGGCGGCGGCGGGTGCGTCCAGAGTATTCAGACTTACGCCGAGCATTTGACCGGTGGCATAAACCAGGAAAGGTCGCAGGCGCTTACCACCTAATAATGCGCCATACTGCATGGTTTCTACCACGGGAGTGTTCTGAAAGGGCAGTGGGGCGATAAAACGGCTCAGCGCCTGGTTGGCCTGCTTAACGTAGGCTTCGAGTTGCTGCGGAAAGTCCATTACTCATTGTCCGGTGTAAAAGGGGTTAGAGAGGCGTCTTCGTTGTCAGACAGCAGAATTTGTACGCGCTGTTCGGCTTGTTGTAATTTGGCCTGCCCCTGACGTGCCAGCTGCACGCCGCGTTCGAACTCGTTCAGCGCCTCTTCCAGCGGCAGGTCGCCACTTTCCAGACGGGTTACAATCTGTTCCAGCTCGCTCAGCGCCTTTTCAAAGCTGGCGGGCGCCTCATTTTTCTTCGGCATAATGAATGTCTGACTCTCAATATTTTTCGCCCCGTCATGGTAACGGACTCAGGGCAAATAGCAAATAACGCGCAATGGTAAGGTGATGTGCGCAGCAAAGCGATGTTAGTGGTATACTTCCGCGCCTGGATGCAGCCGCAGGTGTGGGCTGCTGTATTTTTCCCTATACAAGTCGCTTAAGACTTGCCAACGAACCATTGCCGCCATGAAGTTTATCATTAAATTGTTCCCGGAAATCACCATCAAAAGCCAATCTGTGCGCTTGCGCTTTATAAAAATCCTTACCGGGAACATTCGTAACGTTTTAAAGCACTATGATGAGACGCTCGCTGTCGTCCGCCACTGGGATAACATCGAAGTTCGCGCGAAAGATGAAAACCAGCGTCTGGCCATTCGCGACGCCCTGACCCGTATTCCGGGTATCCACCATATTCTCGAAGTTGAAGACGTGCCGTTTACTGACATGCACGATATTTTTGAGAAAGCGTTGGTTCAGTATCGCGATCAGTTGGAAGGCAAAACCTTCTGCGTGCGCGTGAAGCGCCGCGGTAAGCATGATTTTAGCTCGATTGATGTGGAACGTTACGTCGGCGGCGGTTTAAATCAGCATATTGAATCCGCGCGCGTGAAGCTGACGAATCCGGAAGTGACTGTCCATCTGGAAGTGGAAGACGATCGTCTGCTGCTGATCAAAGGTCGCTACGAAGGTATTGGTGGTTTCCCGATCGGCACCCAGGAAGATGTACTGTCGCTCATTTCCGGCGGTTTCGACTCCGGTGTATCCAGCTATATGTTGATGCGTCGCGGCTGCCGCGTGCATTACTGCTTCTTTAACCTCGGCGGCGCGGCGCATGAAATCGGCGTTCGCCAGGTGGCGCATTATCTGTGGAACCGCTTTGGCAGCTCCCACCGCGTGCGATTTGTCGCTATTAATTTCGAACCGGTCGTCGGGGAAATTCTCGAGAAAATCGACGACGGTCAGATGGGCGTTATCCTCAAACGTATGATGGTGCGTGCCGCATCTAAAGTGGCTGAACGTTACGGCGTACAGGCGCTGGTCACCGGCGAAGCACTGGGTCAGGTGTCCAGCCAGACGCTGACCAACCTGCGCCTGATTGATAACGTCTCCGATACGCTGATCCTGCGTCCGCTGATCTCTTACGACAAAGAGCACATCATCAACCTGGCTCGCCAGATTGGCACCGAAGACTTTGCCCGCACGATGCCGGAATATTGTGGCGTGATCTCCAAAAGCCCGACGGTGAAAGCGGTTAAATCGAAGATTGAAGCGGAAGAAGAGAAGTTCGACTTCAGCATCCTCGATAAAGTGGTTGAGGAAGCGAATAACGTTGATATCCGCGAAATCGCCCAGCAGACCGAGCAGGAAGTGGTGGAAGTGGAAACCGTCAATGGCTTCGGTCCGAACGACGTGATCCTCGATATCCGTTCTATCGATGAACAGGAAGATAAGCCACTGAAAGTCGAAGGGATTGATGTGGTTTCTCTGCCGTTCTATAAACTGAGCACCAAATTTGGCGATCTCGACCAGAACAAAACCTGGCTGTTGTGGTGTGAGCGCGGGGTGATGAGCCGCCTGCAGGCGCTCTATCTGCGCGAGCAGGGCTTTAACAATGTGAAGGTATATCGCCCATAATTTGTGGTTGTGATGTCGCATCTGGTCAGATGCGACGTTTACCGCATCCGACTCTACTCGTAATAATTATAAATCCCTGCCGCCATCACCAGTTGTGATGCCACTTCATGGGCTTTTTCACGCCCAACCAGCAGGTCGATAATTTTCAGACCAAAGTCGATAGCTGTACCCGGCCCCTGGCTGGTCAGCAATTTTACCCGTGCATCCCAGACGACGCGCTTGTCCTGCCATTGTTCGGCGGGAATTTTGTCTTTCAGCGTCGGGAAGCCGGTCATATTGCCAATAGGGAAGATATCGTGCGGCACCAGCACGGTGGCTGGCGCGGCGCAAATCGCCGCGACGATACGCCCGGAACGGTGGAACTGTTTAACAGTTTCAACCAGCAGGGTGCTGTCGCGAAAACACTCCGCGCCTTTAATGCCACCAGGCAGCACGATCACGTCATATTCGCCATCGGCAACTTCGACCAGCGGCGCATCCGCCAGCAGCTTCACGCCGCGCGAGCAGGTAATTGCCAGGTTGCCATCGCTGGCGACGCTGGCAGTGGTGACTTTGATCCCGCCGCGAACCAGCAGATCTATAGTGGTGACGGCTTCAGTCTCTTCACTACCAGGGGCGAGGCAAACCAGTGCCGATGCGCTCATATTCACTCTCCTTTCTTTTTACCATTTCAAACAGGCGGGTGTTTTCCGGTACGGCAATCCCATGCGCGCGGGCGCGACGTAAGAGAAAACCATTGATATAGTCGATTTCAGTGTGGCGCAGCGCGTGGATATCCTGCAACATCGACGAGATATTTTCCGCTGTGGCATCAATCACCTGCATCACGTAATCACGCAAATCTTCTGCTGAAGTATGATGCCCTTCGCGTTCAATCACTGCCGCGACTTCTTCGCATATCTGCATAATTTCTTGCGGATGATGACGTAATTCACCGTTCGGGCAATTCCAGATGGCGGTTAGTGGATTAATCACACAGTTGACTGCCAGCTTGCGCCACAGTTCGGCGCGAATATTGTTATGCCAGGCAACGTCAGGTAATACGGTTTGCAAAATATCCGCCAGATAACTGTAATCGCCGTCCTGTTGCCGTGCCGGACCAATATGCGTGATACCGTTTGCCACATGAATAATGACATTTCCGTCGCGGCGCGCCGCATGGGTGGTGGTGCCCATCAGTAACGGCTGCTCAATGCTTTGCAACTCTTCGATGGTACCCATGCCGTTGTGAATTAACAGTATTGGCGTGGTTACAGGCAGTGTGGACGCGAGGCTTTTGACGGCATCGGAAACCTGCCATGCTTTCAGCGTCACCAGTAACAGATCGCTGGTGGCCAGAAAATCGGGATCGTTAGCGGTCAGCGATTCGTTAAATATCGAACCGTCAGTCTCAACTAGATTCACGCTACAATAAGGTTGCGGTACGCGCAGCCAGCCCTGAACTTCGTGACCCTGTTTGCAAAGTGCTGTAAGCCATAATTGCCCTAAGGCACCGCATCCCAATACGGTAATTTTCATTGTTCCTCCTCACCCGCAACCACTCCGGGTGTTCAATAAGGCTATCCCTTAATTGTGCATGCTGTTGCGTCTATGCACAATTAAGGGATACGTCCTGGTGCAGGACTGTTGGTTATTTAACTTTGCAGGTATTATGCTTCGCATCAAAAATGAAGGGAGAGGAAAAGATGCCATCTTTCGATATTGTCTCTGAAGTTGATCTTCAGGAAGCACGTAACGCGGTTGATAACGCGAGCCGCGAAGTGGAGTCCCGTTTTGACTTCCGTAACGTTGAAGCCTCATTTGAGCTGAACGACGCCAGCAAAACCATCAAAGTGTTGAGCGAGTCCGATTTCCAGGTCAATCAGTTGCTGGATATTCTGCGTGCCAAGCTGCTGAAGCGCGGCATTGAAGGCAGTTCGCTGGATGTACCGGAAAATATCGTTCATAGCGGTAAAACCTGGTTTGTGGAAGCAAAACTGAAGCAGGGTATTGAGAGCGCGACCCAGAAGAAAATCGTCAAGATGATCAAAGACAGCAAACTGAAAGTGCAGGCGCAAATTCAGGGCGATGAGATCCGCGTAACGGGTAAATCTCGTGATGATTTGCAGGCTGTCATGGCGATGGTACGCGGTGGCGATCTCGGTCAGCCGTTCCAGTTCAAAAACTTCCGCGATTAATCGCGACAATGTGCGTTTTGTTCATGCCGAATGCGGCATGAACGCCTAATTCGGCCTACAAAGGCTTGTAACTCAGGAACTTTGTAGGCCTGGTAAGCGTAGCGCAGCAGGCAATTCGCCTCCTTTTTTATGCCTGACGAATTGCCTGTTCAACCTCAAAGCGATTCGTCACTTTGCTATCGATTTTCACGTAAGCTGAATGTTCTTCTTCTGCAATTAACACTTCTTTGACGCCTTCAGTTTCCAGCAAACGCACTTTTAACGCCTCGTTTGCGGCAATGTCCGCCGGGATTTCAATGCGCAAGCTGCTGACATACGGTGGTTCTTTCATGGTACTGGCGACTGCCAGCCACAATGCTGCCAGCATTGCGCCAGCGAGAAATACGCCCTGACCGTCAAACATGCCGTCAATCCAGCCGCCCAGCGAACCACCAATCGCCACGCCAAGAAACTGGCTGGTGGAGTAAACGCCCATCGCCGTACCTTTGTAACCAGCTGGAGACTCTTTACTGATAAGCGAAGGCAGAAGGGCTTCCATCAAATTAAACGCCACAAAGAAAAGCTGCACGCCGACCACCAGTTGCCAGAACAGCGTTTGTGCGTTCCACAACACGATTTCCGCAACCACGATCAGCCCGACGCAGAAGACAAAGACTTGTTTCATTTTACGCTTAACTTCAGCGTAGATAATGAAAGGTACGACAGAGCCAAAGGCGATTAACATCGTTGCCAGATAGACCTTCCAGTGTTCAGCCGCCGGGAAACCCGCATCAGCCAGTTGCCCAGGCAGGGCAACAAACGTCGACATCAGCAGCATGTGCAGACACATAATGCCGAAGTTGAGTTTCAGCAGCCGTGGTTCCGCCAGCACTTTGCTGAAACTGCCTTTCACCATCCCGGACTCACGATTAAGTACGTGCGTGCTGCTGTTGGGTACAACCCAAATGGTCAACGCAATGCCGATCGTTGCCAGAATAGCGATCATCCAGAACAGCGCGTGCAGCCCAAGTTTGTGAGTAATGATCGGGCCAAGCACCATCGCAATGGCGAAGGTAATGCCGAAGCTCACGCCAATAAACGCCATCGCTTTGGTGCGGTTTTGTTCGCGAGTGAGATCGGAAAGCAACGCCATAACGGCTGCGGCTATGGCGCCGGAGCCTTGTAGCGCCCGGCCCAGAATAATTCCCCAGATGGAGTCAGAGAGCGCAGCAATAACGCTACCGGCAGCAAACACTGCCAGTCCGCCGACAATTAATGGTTTGCGACCAATACGGTCGGAAAGCAGGCCAAACGGAATCTGAAAAACGGCCTGGGTCAGACCATAAATACCAATGGCAATACCGATTAATGCTTCGCTGGCACCTTGCAGTGCCATACCGTACGTAGTCAGAACCGGCAGTACCATAAACATGCCCAGCATGCGCAATGAAAATACGGTCCCTAAACCCCAGGTCGCGCGCCGCTCACCTGGCGTCATTTTATAATCGTTCATTACCACCTCTTAAAAAATTGCCCACATAGTGTAGTGCGGAGCGCATGTTAGGTAAACAGAGTGTTAATGAGTAAATATTACATAAGAGAGTGATTTTTACGTCAGGTATGAGCTTCTCTCATATTCTTGCCATTAATATATCATGCATTAAATATAACAAATGAAAAGCTCAAATGATTTTATCCTGCAACTAATGACATTATTTTCGGATTTATTGATGGGCGTGTAACTTTTTATCAAAGGATGGTGTTATTTTATCGCAATAAATAGAAACGTTGGAGGCACTGGTTATGCTGTTTCAACTTAAATGTTTACTTATTACCTGGGCCGTTATGGCAGCGTATTTATTCATGAGGTGGATGTTTGGTGGTTGAATATATCAAGGAGGAATGTATGTGGTCTGGTAAAGTTATTTTATTATCATTGGGTTTATCTCTGGCTTCTTTTTGTTATGCTTCAACAGATATTGATCAACTGTATGAACGTATTGTCAATAAAGATCAGACGGCGTTAAAAGAACTGCAAAAATTAGCTGATACCAATAACACGCAGGCGCTAGTGCTACTGGGATTTGTTTATGAACACGGAGTGACAGTATCTGTTGACATTCCAAAGGCGATTCAGTGGTATGAGAAAGCCTGTAACCAGGGGGGCGAATACGGTTGTTATAATGCACGTTATTTCTTTCAATATGGTAAAGGCATAACCCTGGATGTGACACGAGCACAGATGTATGCCAGTAAGTCGAAAACTGACGATCTTAATATTCCGCCTGATTTGATGAATAAAATAATTAATCAGGCCTATGAATTGAAATCCGGGGCCGAGACAGACAAAACGAAACGGGCGAGTTTAATTGAATTTGTCAGTCGTTATGTCGGTCAGGCACCCGAGAATGATTTGCTTTTTTGGGGGCGAATTGGTTTCAGTAAACCGGAAATTCTGCGTCTGGCAACTCTATGGGCGCAGGAAGGCGACCCCGAAATGGATTATATTGTCGGAAATCTTTATCTCGATGATTTTTCACCTTCTGATGATAGACGTTCTTTAGACACCATAAAGAAAGCACTGCAATGGTTTCGCACTGCGGCAGAAAAAGGTTATCCGATGGCGCAGTATACCATGGGCGATGCCTACGAAAATGGCAGTGCTGGTTTAAAAATTGATGCTGTCGAAGCCAAAAAATGGTACGAATTAGCTGCAAATAAGAATGACGAAAAAGCATTAGTGGCCCTGGGGAATATTTACTATTCTGGGTTGACCGGTGAGGTTGATTATTCTAAAGCGAGCGTGCTTTTTGACAAGGTTGAACAGCAAGGGGCAAAAAAAGCCGCGTTGTGGTTAAGTTGGATGTATTACAACGGATTAGGTGAAACGCTTGATTGTAATAAGGCATGGGATTATTACGAAAAAGGTGCGGGGAAATATTCAATGAAATTTAATAAGGATGAATATTTAACCCGTTGTAATCAAGATCAGAAAACCCGAGAAACACAGGGTGATATTTTACCTTATCTCACGTTAAAACATTACGGGACCTATGGCTTTAACGCAAATGAAAAACCAAAAATATGCGATGTCAGTATTGAAATTAATGCAGATAAAATTAGTGGTATAACTAATTTGCAGTTGACGCTTGAGCTAAAGGGGAGTGAGGGAATGAGTAAAGAATATACCCTTTCTGTCCCTCCTTTTAGTTTGAATACGCTCGGTGTGGATATGTATAATAATTCCAGTCATATAAGAAAAAGCTATATAGACATCCCAATGTATAATCGTAATTTATGCGATTTTCATGATTTGACTTATTCTGTTAAAGCTGCGACGGCGATACTGAATGGAAAACAACGTGATTTATTAAAAGAAGAGCATATTCAGGTGCAAGATAAATAAGGGATATTTTATGTTTCCTAAAAGAATATTATTTTCTTTAATGCTGATAGTTTCACCAGGCGTGGTGGCAAGTGAGAAAGCGCATGAATTGTATGACAGCATATACGATGGTAAACCTGCGCCCGATGTTATAAGTACACTGCATAAAATGGCTGAATCGGGGGATGTCGACGCGCAGAGCCTGTTAGGCTGGGAATATTATCAGCCCCGCTATGATACGAAACCCAACGTGCAGGAAGCGATTAAATGGTTCGAGTTAGCCGCCAGGCAAGGTCATGGAGATGCTTTGCTGGCACTGGGAGATATTTACTATTCCGGTACACTTATACGGGTGGATTACGCCAAAGCGTATGCGTTATTTAATCAGGCCGCGCAGCACGGTATAAATTTAGCATGGTCCAGATTGGGTATGATGTACGCCAATGGTCAGTATGTTGAGGTAGATTGTAAGAAAGCGAAGGAATATCTTGATAAGGGTGTCCACATTTATGGTGGCCCGCAGAACTTTCTTGCCGCCTGTCGAAAAGACATGATTGACAGAAAAACGGTCGATGATATGTTGCCAGCCATCACAATTACCCATTCTGGAATGCGGGATAATTTTTTAGATGAGAGCTTTTCCTGTATGGACAGCCTCTTTGCCGAAACCAATAAATTAGGCGAAGTGGCCAATCTTCGTGTTACGTACAACATCAAGAGTCCGTCTGGTAAAGAAATTATCCAAACGGTTGGTTTCGAGCCTTTCGGCTTAAACCGGCTGAATATTAACTTTACTGATTACATAATTGGTTCGTTTAGCAGCAATTCATTGCTCCTTCTTTATAGATCCGATTTTGAGTCGAAAATGTGTTCACAGGTGAAGACTCGCATTATTGCCGCAACGGCAACGATAAAGGGTAAAGAAGTGGATCTGCTAAAAGTGGGGGCAATAAAAAACCCGCCAGAGTAAGCGGGTTTTTTGATGACGATAAGATTTACCAAACAGACGCCAGCAGCGTATGCGAGTCCGGCACCATAAAATCAACGGACATCATCACCGAGAGGGCAGTGATGGCGATGATAGAGAAGCCAAACAGCTTACGCGCCCAGACTCTGTCATCAGCAACTTTATAACCGCGCAGGGCCATGCCTAACCACCAGACGCTCACCGCTGCGGCGACCACCAGATATTTATACCCAGCGTAACCGCCAAGAGAGAGCATCAGCGTGGCAACGGCAAAGGCGATGATATACAGCGTGATGTGATTCTTCGCCACCGAAATGCCTTTTACCACCGGCAGTACCGGAATGTTTGCCGCCTGATAATCCTTAAAGCGGAAAATGGCGATGGCATAGGAGTGAGGCATCTGCCATAGGCTGAAGATAGCCAGCAGGATCGCTGCGCCGCTATCGAACTCGGCGGTTACCGCACAGTAGCCAATCACCGGCGGCGCAGCGCCGGAGAGCGAACCAATCAACGTGCCGTAGACTGAGTGGCGTTTCATGTACAGGCTATAAACGCCGACATAAACCACGAAGCCCATCACCCCCAGCCAGCAGGCCAGCGGATTCGCGCCAAACCACAGCAGCATAAAGCCAGCAATACCCAGCAAGGTGGCGTACACCAGCGAGACAGCAGGAGAGATCAGGCCTTTAACCAGCACCCGATTCTTCGTCCTTTCCATCTTTCTGTCGATATCCCTGTCGATGTAGTTGTTAAACACACAACCCGACGCCACAACCAGTGACACCCCAACCAGCGTGTAGATAAACAGGGGATAATCAATGCTGCCCTTTGAGGCCAACAGGAATCCCCCAATCACCGAGATCAGGTTGCCAAAGATGATGCCTGGTTTCGTTACTTGCAGGTATTGCTTAAACATCATAACCGCCGCTCTTAGTGCATCATCATGTTGTAGTTGAGGTTCCACATAATCCAGATGGAGCCTACAACCAGGATAGCGATGATTAGCACGGTGAAGACAAACGCCGTCATGTTCCAGCCTTCATCTGATTTGGTATTCATGTGCAGGAAGCACACCAGATGCACCAGAACCTGTACCACTGCCATTGCCAGGATTGTTCCCAGAATTACGGCCGGAGAGGCAGCCCCTGTCATTACCATCCAGAACGGAATCACCGTCAGGATTACCGACAGGATAAAGCCTGTCATGTAGGTTTTTACGCTGCCATGGGATGCGCCGCTATGTTCGTTAGAATGACTCATTACATCGCCCCCATCAGATAAACAACAGTGAACACACAGATCCAAACCACATCCAGGAAGTGCCAGAACAAGCTCAGGCACATGATGCGGGTACGGTTAGTGCTGGTCAGGCCGCGACGGGCGATTTGCACCATCAGCACCGCCATCCAGATAAGACCGGAAGTGACGTGCAGACCGTGCGTGCCGACCAGCGCAAAGAACGCTGACAGGAAGCCGCTGCGATCCGGGCCCATGCCGTTAACAATCAGGTGATGGAATTCATAGATTTCCATCCCGATAAATCCGGCACCAAACAACCAGGTCAACGCCAGCCAGGAGATAACCTGGCTTTTGTTGTTTTTGTACATGGCGATAGCCGCCATGCCGTAGGTGATGGAGCTGAACAACAGCAAGAAAGTTTCAACCAGAACGAACGGCAGTTCGAAAATGTCCTTACCTGTCGGGCCGCCTGCGGTTCCGTTCACCAGAACGGCATAGGTAGCAAACAAGATAGAGAACAGAATGCAGTCGCTCATCAGGTAGATCCAAAATCCGAAGATTTTGGTTCCGCCTGCATCGTGGTGCCCGTGTTCGTGCGCGTGGGCAGTCGCGTGCGTCAAAGTATCAGTTGCCATTTTTCAGCCCTGCCTTAGTAATCTCATCGAAATGCTGGTTTTCCAGTTTTTCGATTTCTGCCACCGGCACGTAGTAATCCACGTCCTCGTCGAAGCTTTTCACGATCCAGGTGATGATCATGCCTGCGAAGCCAACAATCGCCAGCCACCAGATATGCCAGATCATGGCGAAACCGAAGATGGTGGAGAAAGCTGCAATGACGATACCTGCACCGCTGTTTTTCGGCATATGAATTTCTTCATAGTGGTCAGGCTTTTTATACGCTTCGCCTTTCTCTTTCATTTCCCAGAATGCATCACGCTCGTGAACGTGCGGCACAACGGCAAAGTTATAGAACGGAGGCGGGGAAGAGGTTGCCCACTCCAGCGTACGACCACCCCACGGGTCGCCAGTCAGGTCACGGTTCTGGTCGCGGTCGCGAATAGAAACGTACATCTGAATAACGAGGCAGAGAATACCCAGCGCAATCAGTACTGCACCGCTGGCTGCAATCATCAGCATGGTGTGGAACTGCGGGTCAATCTGCTGGCTCAAGCGACGAGTCATGCCCATGAAGCCCAGCGCATACAGCGGCATAAAGGCAACGAAGAAGCCGATGATCCAGAACCAGAACGCGCGTTTACCCCAGGTTTCGTTCAGTTTGAAACCGAACGCTTTAGGCCACCAGTAGGTCATCCCTGCGAAGCAGCCGAAGACCACGCCGCCGATGATAACGTTATGGAAGTGCGCAATCAGGAACAGGCTGTTATGCAGAACGAAGTCCGCGCCCGGTACTGCCAGCAGCACACCAGTCATACCGCCCACCGAGAAGGTGACGATAAAGCCGATGGTCCACAGCATCGCAGAATGGAACACGATGCGGCCCTGATACATGGTGAACAGCCAGTTGAAGATCTTCACCCCGGTCGGGATGGCGATAATCATGGTGGTGATACCAAAGAAGGCGTTTACGTTCGCGCCCGCACCCATCGTAAAGAAGTGGTGCAGCCAGACGATGAACGACAGCACGGTGATACAGACGGTTGCCCATACCAGCGAGGTATAACCAAACAGGCGTTTACGCGAGAAGGTTGCCGCAATTTCGGAGAACACACCGAAAACAGGCAGGATCAGGATGTAAACTTCCGGGTGGCCCCAAGCCCAAATCAGGTTGATGTACATCATCATGTTGCCACCCATATCGTTGGTAAAGAAATGGGTGCCCAGATAGCGATCCAGGGTCAACAACGCGACGGTAACCGTCAGAATTGGGAAGGAAGCAATAATCAGAATGTTTGCGCACAGTGATGCCCAGGTAAATACCGGCATCTTAAACATGGTCATGCCCGGTGCACGCATCTTCAGAATGGTAACGAAGAAGTTGATACCGGTTAGCGTCGTACCTATACCGGATAGCTGGAGACTCCATATCCAGTAATCGACACCGACTCCCGGACTGTACTCTATTCCCGATAGCGGTGGATAGGCCAGCCAGCCGGTCTGCGCAAATTCGCCCACGCCGAGAGAAACGTTAACCAGAATCACACCAACAACGGTAAACCAGAAGCTTAAGTTGTTGAGGAACGGGAACGCAACGTCACGCGCGCCGATCTGCAGCGGAACCACCAGGTTCATCAGACCGATAACGAAAGGCATCGCCACGAAGAAGATCATAATCACGCCGTGCGCGGTGAAGATCTGATCGTAGTGGTGAGGTGGCAGGAAGCCCGCTTCACCCGCCGAGGCAAGGGCCTGCTGGCTACGCATCATAATGGCGTCAGCAAAACCACGCAGCAACATCACAATCGCTACGATGATATACATGATACCGAGGCGTTTATGGTCGACGGAGGTCAGCCACTCTTTCCACAGGTAGGTCCACTTACCGAAGTAAGTGATCAGGCCAACGAGCGCCAGACCTCCCAAAATAATGCCAGCGATCGTAACCATGACGATAGGTTCATGGTACGGGACTGCATCAAGTGATAATTTTCCGAACATCTTTATTCTTCCTCAACCCCTTTAATGGGCGGATTCCGCGTGGCTCATGTCCATGCCTTCCATACCTTCGTGTGCGCTGTGCTCACCTTCTGGCTGGGTCATGTCCATGCTCTTACCGTGAGCCATAAACTTATTAATCACATCGGCAAACAAGTCTGGTTTCACGTTGGAGAAATATTCCACCTGGTTGTATTCGCTAGGCGCGGCCAGTTTTTCGAACGCTGCCATGTCAGACATGCTGTTCGGCGACTGTTTCGCTTTTGCGACCCACTGGTCGAATTCGGCGCGATCCGGCGTTGCGATAGCTTTGAACTTCATGCCTGAGAAGCCCGGACCGCTGTAGCTGGCGGAGATACCGTCATAAGTACCGGGTTCGTTGGCGATCAGATGCAGGCGAGTCTGCATACCGGCCATGGCATAAATCTGGCTACCCAGACGCGGAATGAAGAAGGAGTTCATCACGGAGTTGGAGGTCACTTTGAAGTACACCGGAGTGTTCGCCGGGAAAGCGATTTCATTCACGGTAGCAATTCCCTGTTCCGGGTAGATGAAGAACCATTTCCAGTCCATGGAAACCACTTCGATGGTAATGGGCTTCTCGTCATGCGCCAGCGGCTTGCTAGGCTCAAGAGCGTGAGTAGTTTTCCAGGTCAGTACCGCAAGGAAGATGATGATTAAGATAGGTACCGTCCAGACCACAGCTTCCACTTTATTGGAGTGTGACCAGTTCGGGCTGTACTTAGCATCTTTATTGCTCGCACGGTACTTCCAGGCGAAACCAACAGCCATCAAGATTGCGGGAATAACGACAATCAACATCAGGCCAAATGCCGTCAGTATCAGTGAACGTTGCTCCAGACCAATCTGTCCTTTGGGATCTAACAGCGCAGAATTACAACCACTGAGCAATACAGTGCCTGCAAATAATGACAACCATCCCAAACTTTTATTGTATTTCCTGAGTCTCATTTAACGACCTCAATTCCACGGGATCTGGTGGCGTTTAAAGTGTGTGGGCATTTTACGGGAAGGTTACATTACTGTAAACATGATTAAATTCCTGTTACTTGGATTTGGCTGCCAGGTCACATATGTTGCAAAACATATCAAGCTGGTTTTAAGAAGCTGTTGCAAAAGGGCGTTATAACGAAAGGGGCGCGCGGAAGGGGGGTGGCAGGGCAATTGGTATAACCAATCTCAAAATAAAACAATTATTTAACAAATAATTATCATTGAAGTGACAATTCAGGTGATGGGAAATAAAGTGTCATTAGCTGAATCGTGTAAGAAAAATAGAATCTATAAATGGCGTCAATAATTTTAGAAATCTAAGCCGCACAAAAGAACAAATATTATTAAGCGATGCTGATGTTTATTTAGCCGTAATAATTACGCCGGGTGATTACTACAGCTAAATAATATTCACAGATTACGTCAGATGTGTTTTTCGTAGCGCCAGATAATCCAGCAAACCACCAAGCACGACTCCGCCCAGGGCGATTAAAACGCCGACTTCCAGCAGAGCAGGCAGGAAAGAGAAGTGGGTCAAATCCAGCGCGTCCATCGTCAATAGCAGTAACCACACGGCTAACAGACTGACGCCCGTTGCCAGCGTCGACATGGCAAAGGCATAACCTGCCGGATACCCGGTACGAGAGATAAAGTCGTTATTGACCCATGTGTACTCCAGCGTGCGGCGGCAAACCAGCAGCAAAATAAGTCCAGGTACGGCGGCGGCAACAGAGAACAGATAGAACGTCGGCCAGCCGTGAGCTTCAACAAACCAACCTGCTACTGGTCCTACATAAACCCGTCCTACAGCAGAAAGCGCCGAGAGCAGGGCGAACTGGGTAGCGGAAAATGACTTATTACACAGGGTCATTAATAGCGCCACAAATGCTGATGTTCCCATCCCGCCACACAGGTTTTCGAAAAAGACAGCCGCGCCCATGCTGTAGAGATGCTTATCAGTCACGGAAAGTAGCCAGTAACCGGCGTTGGACGCACCTTGTAAAAGGCCGAAAATCATGAGCGCACGGAACAATGACAGGCGCTGCATTAAAATTCCGCCGAACAATGCGCCGACGATGGTCGCCAGTAGACCGAGCGTTTTGTTAACTACACCCACTTCGCCGGCATCAAATCCGACACCGCGAATCAAAAACGTGGTTGTCAGGCTCATGGCGAAAGCATCGCCCAGTTTGTACAGTACGATTAAAAGCAGAATCAGCCATGCGTTATTGCGGCCAAAGAAATCACGCAATGGTGCTACAACGGCCCGTTCCAGCGTTTTGGGTACAGGAATGGTGTCGGTTGGTTCTGGTGCAAGCAGTGTCGCGATAATACAGGGGATCAGCAGCGCCGCCATCAACCAGTACATGCCTTGCCAGCCCAACCATTTATCCGCCAGCCATAAAGCCAGGCCGCCGGATACCAGCATCCCCAGGCGATACCCCAGCACGCTGATTGCTGCACCTGCGCCGCGTTCTTCCGCTGGAAGCACATCCGTTTTCCAGGCATCAAAGACGATATCCTGGGAGGCGGAGCAAAAAGCGATCACCACCGCCAGAGCTGCCATCCAGCGTAATTGGGTGCCAGGTTCGAGAAAACCCATCGCCGCAATGGACAGTAACAATAGAGTTTGTGTAGCGAGCAGCCAACCGCGCCGACGTCCGAGGAACGGTGGGGTGTAGCGGTCCATCAGCGGGGACCAGAGAAATTTAAATACATAAGCCTGGCCTACCAGAGAGAAGAAACCGATGGTTTTAAGATCGATATTCTCAACGGTCATCCACGCCTGTAACGTGCCGGATGTCAGGGCAAGCGGTAGCCCGGATGCAAAACCCAGGATCAGCAAAATGGCTGAACGCGGCTGTTGGAAAATACGTAAATATTGACTGGACATGGGCGTCTACAGGCCCGGCTTGCACCGGGCCAGAGGGCAGAAATTAACGCGCGTTCTGCTTGATGAATTCGTGAATGCTGGTGTCCTGAGACATGTCAGCAATGGTGTCGGTCAGCACACTGTTAACCGCATCGGCGATATTTTTGTTGGAAGCCTGAAAAGCGCCTTCAACGTTGTAGCTGGCACGATAGTTTTTGGTCATCTTGTTGCCATTCTGCGCGGTGGCGATGATGGCGATATCTGCTTTAGTGGCGATGTTGTAACGCACGTTACCCTGGGACACGTCAGCATACAGTTGGCTAACGATGATTTGCAGATTAACCGGACCATTTGGGCCGACCATGTAACCACGCGCGGTCATTTGTTTTTCCAGCACTTCTTGCAGCAGGAAACGCAAATCGCGAGAGGCGGTCAGGGTGACAATCTGATTATCGCGGGTCACTTTCGCCAGCGCCTGATCGGTACGTTGATCGGCACCATTAATGCTAACGGTGACGCCCATCAGGCTTGGATCCTGCTGCGGCAGCGTCATCGTTGGGGAAACGTCAATCGTCGTTGGTGGTGTTGCGCATCCTGCAAGCATAAACAGAGCAACTAATGGGAAGAGGATTTTTTTGAACATGTTCTGGCTCTCAGAGACTGGTAAGCGTGTTTGGTAAAAATTCTCGCCATCATAACATTGCCAACGACGAGGGGAAGTGGGTAAGGCATGTAAATTCATCGTGTTGACGAAATAATCACCGTGAGTAAAAGAATCACTCGTGCGCAGCCTGTGAATTAATCTTTAAATCAGTAAACTTCATACGGTTGACTGAAAAACTGGGACGAAAGCTAAATATTTGTTGCTAAGCTGTAATGGTAACGGTAAAAGCGGCTAGTATTTAAAGGGATGGGTGACATCTCAGCGTTGTCGGAGGAGATATTTCATGATGATACGTGAGCGGATAGAAGAAAAATTAAGGGCGTCGTTCCAACCCGTATTCCTCGAAGTTGTGGATGAAAGCTATCGTCACAATGTCCCAGCCGGCTCTGAAAGCCATTTTAAAGTTGTGCTGGTCAGCGATCGTTTTACGGGTGAACGTTTTCTGAATCGTCATCGAATGATTTACAGTACTTTAGCGGAGGAACTCTCTACTACCGTTCATGCGCTGGCTCTGCATACTTACACTATTAAGGAATGGGAAGGGTTGCAGGATACCATTTTTGCCTCTCCTCCCTGTCGTGGAGCAGGAAGCATCGCGTAAAAACGCATTTGCAACCGTCAGCGCTTTTCCAGTATGTTGCTAAAGATTTTATGAAAAACGGCCTGCGGGCCGTTTTGTTTTGTCTGGATTTTGTGCTTTTTGCCCAGCATTCAGACGAAAATTCCCCGGGGATTGTGAAAAAATACGCGGTAGCGCGCAATAACCGTTCTCGACTCATAAAAGTGATGCCGCTATAATGCCGCGTCCTATTTGAATGCTTTCGGGATGATTCTGGTAACAGGGAATGTGATTGATTATAAGAACATCCCGGTACCGCGAAGCCAACAACCTGTGCTTGCGGGGTAAGAGTTGACCGAGCACTGTGATTTTTTGAGGTAACAAGATGCAAGTTTCAGTTGAAACCACTCAAGGCCTTGGCCGCCGTGTAACGATTACTATCGCTGCTGACAGCATCGAAACCGCTGTTAAAAGCGAGCTGGTCAACGTTGCGAAAAAAGTACGTATTGACGGCTTCCGTAAAGGCAAAGTGCCAATGAATATCGTTGCTCAGCGTTATGGCGCGTCTGTACGCCAGGACGTTCTGGGCGACCTGATGAGCCGTAACTTCATTGACGCCATCATTAAAGAAAAAATCAATCCGGCTGGCGCACCGACCTATGTTCCGGGCGAATACAAGCTGGGTGAAGACTTCACCTACTCTGTAGAGTTTGAAGTGTATCCGGAAGTTGAACTGCAGGGTCTGGAAGCGATCGAAGTTGAAAAACCGATCGTGGAAGTGACCGACGCTGACGTTGACGGCATGCTGGATACTCTGCGTAAACAGCAGGCGACCTGGAAAGAAAAAGACGGCGCTGTTGAAGCAGAAGACCGCGTAACCATCGACTTCACCGGTTCAGTTGACGGCGAAGAGTTCGAAGGCGGTAAAGCGTCTGATTTCGTACTGGCGATGGGTCAGGGTCGCATGATCCCGGGCTTTGAAGACGGTATCAAAGGCCACAAAGCTGGCGAAGAGTTCACCATCGACGTGACCTTCCCGGAAGAATACCACGCAGAAAACCTGAAGGGTAAAGCAGCGAAATTCGCTATCAACCTGAAGAAAGTTGAAGAGCGTGAACTGCCGGAACTGACTGCAGAATTCATCAAACGTTTCGGCGTTGAAGATGGTTCCGTAGAAGGTCTGCGCGCTGAAGTGCGTAAAAACATGGAGCGCGAGCTGAAGAGCGCCATCCGTAACCGCGTTAAGTCTCAGGCGATCGAAGGTCTGGTAAAAGCTAACGACATCGACGTACCGGCTGCGCTGATCGACAGCGAAATCGATGTTCTGCGTCGTCAGGCTGCACAGCGTTTCGGTGGCAACGAGAAACAAGCGCTGGAACTGCCGCGTGAACTGTTCGAAGAACAGGCTAAACGCCGCGTAGTTGTTGGCCTGCTGCTGGGCGAAGTTATCCGCACCAACGAGCTGAAAGCTGACGAAGAGCGCGTGAAAGGCTTGATCGAAGAGATGGCTTCTGCGTACGAAGATCCGAAAGAAGTTATCGAGTTCTACAGCAAAAACAAAGAACTGATGGACAACATGCGCAATGTTGCTCTGGAAGAACAGGCTGTAGAAGCTGTACTGGCGAAAGCGAAAGTGACTGAAAAAGAAACCACTTTCAACGAGCTGATGAACCAGCAGGCGTAATTTACGCAGCATAACGCGCTAAATTCGCACAAAGGCCCGTCACCGCCAGGTGGTGGGCTTTTTTTTGTCATGAATTTTGCATGGAACCGTGCGAAAACGCTCTTTCGGTGTTAGCGTAACAACAAAAGATTGTTATGCTTGAAATATGGTGATGCCGTACCCATAACACAGGGACTAGCTGATAATCCGTCCATAAGGTTACAATCGGTACAGCAGGTTTTTTCAATTTTATCCAGGAGACGGAAATGTCATACAGCGGCGAACGAGATAACTTTGCACCCCATATGGCGCTGGTGCCGATGGTCATTGAACAGACCTCACGCGGTGAGCGCTCTTTTGATATCTATTCTCGTCTACTTAAGGAACGCGTCATTTTTCTGACTGGCCAGGTTGAAGACCACATGGCTAACCTGATTGTGGCGCAGATGCTGTTCCTGGAAGCGGAAAACCCAGAAAAAGATATCTATCTGTACATTAACTCCCCAGGCGGAGTGATCACTGCCGGGATGTCTATCTATGACACCATGCAGTTTATCAAGCCTGATGTCAGCACCATCTGTATGGGCCAGGCGGCCTCGATGGGCGCATTCCTGCTGACCGCAGGGGCAAAAGGTAAACGTTTCTGCCTGCCGAACTCGCGCGTGATGATTCACCAGCCGCTGGGCGGCTACCAGGGCCAGGCGACCGATATCGAAATTCATGCCCGTGAGATTCTAAAAGTTAAAGGGCGCATGAATGAACTTATGGCGCTCCATACGGGTCAATCATTAGAACAGATTGAACGAGATACCGAGCGCGATCGCTTTCTTTCCGCCCCTGAAGCGGTGGAATACGGTCTGGTCGATTCGATTCTGACCCATCGTAATTGATGCCAGAGGCGCAACTGTGCCGCTATACTTATCCAGGGCGGCACAACGCTATAAGCGACTTGCGCCTGAGAATGGCATTTGCGTCGTCGTGTGCGGCACAAAGAACAAAGAAGAGGTTTTGACCCATGACAGATAAACGCAAAGATGGCTCAGGCAAACTGTTGTACTGCTCTTTTTGCGGCAAAAGCCAGCATGAAGTGCGCAAGCTGATTGCCGGACCATCCGTGTATATCTGCGACGAATGTGTTGATTTATGTAACGACATCATTCGCGAAGAGATTAAAGAAGTTGCACCGCATCGTGAACGCAGTGCGCTACCGACGCCGCATGAAATTCGCAACCATCTGGACGATTACGTAATCGGTCAGGAACAGGCGAAAAAAGTGCTGGCGGTCGCGGTATACAACCACTACAAACGTCTGCGCAATGGCGATACCAGCAATGGCGTCGAGTTGGGCAAAAGTAACATTCTACTGATCGGTCCGACCGGTTCCGGTAAAACGCTGCTGGCTGAAACGCTGGCACGCCTGCTGGATGTTCCGTTCACTATGGCCGATGCGACTACACTGACCGAAGCCGGTTATGTGGGCGAAGACGTTGAAAACATCATTCAGAAGCTGTTGCAGAAGTGCGACTACGACGTACAGAAAGCGCAGCGCGGTATTGTCTACATCGATGAAATTGACAAGATTTCACGTAAGTCTGACAACCCGTCTATTACCCGTGACGTTTCCGGTGAAGGCGTACAGCAGGCACTGTTGAAACTGATCGAAGGTACAGTTGCAGCTGTTCCACCACAGGGCGGGCGTAAGCATCCGCAGCAGGAGTTCTTGCAGGTAGATACCTCTAAGATCCTGTTTATCTGTGGTGGTGCGTTTGCTGGTCTGGATAAAGTGATTTCCCATCGTGTAGAAACCGGCTCCGGCATTGGTTTTGGCGCGACGGTAAAAGCGAAGTCCGACAAAGCAAGTGAAGGCGAACTGCTGGCGCAGGTAGAACCGGAAGATCTGATCAAATTTGGTCTGATCCCTGAGTTCATCGGTCGTCTGCCAGTTGTAGCAACGCTGAATGAACTGAGCGAAGAAGCCCTGATTCAGATCCTTAAAGAGCCGAAAAACGCCCTGACCAAGCAATATCAGGCGTTGTTTAATCTTGAGGGCGTTGATCTGGAGTTCCGTGACGAGGCGCTGGATGCTATTGCTAAGAAAGCGATGGCGCGTAAAACCGGTGCTCGTGGTCTGCGCTCCATCGTAGAAGCCGCACTGCTCGATACCATGTACGATCTGCCGTCCATGGAAGATGTCGAAAAAGTGGTTATCGACGAATCGGTAATTGATGGCCAGAGCAAACCGCTGCTGATTTATGGTAAGCCGGAAGCGCAACAGGCATCTGGTGAATAATTAACCATTCGCATACAGTCAGTTAACCAAAAAGGGGGGATTTTATCTCCCCTTTCATTTTTCCTCTATTCTCGACGTTGAATGTGGGGGAAACATCCCCATATACTGACGTACATGTTAATAGATGGCGTGAAGCACAGTCGTGTCATCTGATTACCTGGCGGAAATTAAACTAAGAGAGAGCTCTATGAATCCTGAGCGTTCTGAACGCATTGAAATCCCCGTATTGCCGCTGCGCGATGTGGTGGTTTATCCGCACATGGTCATCCCCTTATTTGTCGGGCGGGAAAAATCTATCCGTTGTCTGGAAGCGGCGATGGACCATGATAAAAAAATTATGCTGGTCGCGCAGAAAGAAGCTTCAACGGATGAGCCGGGTGTAAACGATCTTTTCACCGTCGGGACCGTGGCCTCTATATTGCAGATGCTGAAGCTGCCTGACGGCACCGTCAAAGTGCTGGTCGAGGGGTTACAGCGCGCGCGTATTTCTGCGCTCTCTGACAATGGCGAACACTTTTCTGCGAAGGCGGAGTATCTGGAATCGCCGACCATTGAGGAGCGGGAACAGGAAGTGCTGGTGCGTACTGCAATCAGCCAGTTCGAAGGCTACATCAAGCTGAATAAGAAAATCCCACCAGAAGTGCTGACGTCGCTTAACAGCATCGACGATCCTGCGCGTCTGGCAGATACCATTGCCGCGCATATGCCGCTGAAACTGGCTGACAAACAGTCTGTTCTTGAGATGTCCGACGTTAACGAGCGTCTGGAATATCTGATGGCGATGATGGAATCGGAAATCGATCTGCTGCAGGTTGAGAAACGTATTCGTAACCGCGTGAAAAAGCAGATGGAGAAATCCCAGCGTGAGTACTATCTGAACGAGCAGATGAAAGCCATTCAGAAAGAACTCGGCGAAATGGACGACGCGCCGGACGAAAACGAAGCCCTGAAGCGCAAAATCGACGCGGCGAAAATGCCGAAAGAGGCAAAAGAAAAAGCGGAAGCAGAACTGCAGAAGCTGAAAATGATGTCTCCGATGTCGGCAGAAGCAACCGTGGTGCGTGGTTATATCGACTGGATGGTACAGGTGCCGTGGAATGCGCGTAGCAAGGTCAAAAAAGACCTGCGTCAGGCGCAAGAAATCCTCGATACCGATCATTATGGTCTGGAGCGCGTGAAAGATCGTATCCTTGAGTACCTCGCGGTTCAAAGCCGTGTAAACAAAATCAAGGGGCCGATCCTCTGCCTGGTAGGGCCGCCGGGGGTAGGTAAAACGTCCCTGGGTCAGTCCATAGCCAAAGCCACAGGACGTAAATATGTCCGTATGGCACTGGGCGGCGTGCGTGATGAAGCGGAAATCCGTGGTCACCGCCGTACTTACATCGGTTCTATGCCGGGTAAATTGATCCAGAAAATGGCGAAAGTGGGCGTGAAAAACCCGCTGTTCCTGCTCGATGAGATCGACAAAATGTCTTCTGACATGCGTGGCGATCCGGCTTCTGCACTGCTTGAAGTGTTGGATCCAGAGCAGAACGTGGCGTTCAGCGACCATTACCTGGAAGTGGATTACGACCTGAGTGACGTGATGTTTGTCGCGACATCGAACTCCATGAACATTCCGGCACCGCTGCTGGATCGTATGGAAGTGATTCGCCTCTCCGGTTATACCGAAGATGAAAAACTGAACATCGCCAAACGTCACTTGCTGCCGAAGCAGATTGAACGTAATGCGCTGAAAAAAGGTGAGCTGACCGTCGACGATAGCGCCATTATCGGCATTATTCGTTACTACACCCGTGAGGCAGGCGTGCGTGGTCTGGAGCGTGAAATCTCCAAACTGTGCCGTAAAGCGGTTAAGCAGTTACTTCTCGATAAGTCATTAAAACATATCGAAATTAACGGCGATAACCTGCATGACTACCTCGGCGTACAACGTTTCGACTATGGTCGCGCGGATAACGAAAACCGCGTCGGTCAGGTAACGGGTCTGGCGTGGACAGAAGTCGGCGGCGACTTGCTGACCATCGAAACTGCATGTGTACCAGGCAAAGGTAAACTCACTTATACCGGTTCGCTGGGCGAAGTGATGCAAGAGTCCATTCAGGCGGCGTTAACGGTGGTTCGTGCGCGTGCGGAAAAACTGGGGATCAATCCAGATTTTTACGAAAAACGCGACATCCACGTGCACGTACCGGAAGGTGCGACGCCGAAAGATGGTCCGAGCGCTGGTATTGCCATGTGCACTGCGCTGGTTTCTTGCCTGACCGGTAACCCGGTTCGCGCCGATGTGGCGATGACGGGCGAGATAACCTTGCGTGGCCAAGTGTTACCAATCGGCGGTTTGAAAGAAAAACTGCTGGCGGCGCATCGTGGTGGAATTAAAACTGTGTTAATTCCGTACGAAAATAAACGCGATCTGGAAGAGATTCCAGACAATGTTATTGCCGATCTGGACATTCATCCGGTGAAACGTATTGAGGAAGTTCTGACTCTCGCGTTGCAAAATGAGCCGTCTGGCATGCAGGTTGTAACCGCAAAATAGTGACCTCGCGCAAAATGCACTAATAAAAAAAGGGCTGGCAGGTAAATTCGGACTTGCCAGCCTTTTTTTGTCTCGTTAAGTTAGAGGGCGGATTAGGCTTGCCCTTATTAAGGGGTGTTGTAAGGGGATGGCTGGCCTGATATAACTGCTGCGCGTTCGCACCTTGAAGGATTCAAGTGCGAGATAAATTATAAAGAGGAAGAGAAGAGTGAATAAATCTCAATTGATTGACAAGATTGCTGCAGGGGCTGATATCTCTAAAGCTGCGGCTGGCCGTGCGTTAGATGCTATTATTGCTTCCGTAACTGAATCCCTGAAAGAAGGGGATGATGTAGCACTGGTAGGTTTTGGTACTTTTGCCGTTAAAGAGCGTGCTGCCCGTACTGGTCGCAACCCGCAGACCGGTAAAGAGATCACCATCGCTGCAGCTAAAGTACCGAGCTTCCGTGCAGGTAAAGCACTGAAAGACGCGGTAAACTAAGTGTTGTCCCCATTGGGGATGTGACGAAGTTCAAGGGCGCATCTACTGATGTGCCTTTTTTATTTGTATTCCGTGACTTTCTGCGCATTGTGGGCTGACAATTGCCCCCGTTTCTTGTCACAATAGGCCTTTGCGCGCAGCGATAAGTTGCGTGAGGTATACAGTCATCTACAGCGGAGTGTTGTTACACCATGATGGACAGCTTACGCACGGCTGCAAACAGTCTCGTGCTCAAGATTATTTTCGGTATCATTATCGTGTCGTTCATATTGACCGGCGTGAGTGGTTACCTGATTGGCGGAGGCAATAACTACGCCGCAAAAGTGAATGACCAGGAAATCAGCCGTGGGCAGTTCGAGAACGCCTTCAACAGCGAGCGTAATCGCATGCAGCAACAGCTGGGCGATCAATACTCCGAGTTGGCGGCGAACGAAGGCTATATGAAAACCCTGCGTCAACAGGTGCTGAATCGTCTTATTGACGAGGCGCTGCTGGATCAGTACGCTCGCGAACTGAAACTGGGTATCAGCGATGAGCAGGTCAAGCAGGCGATTTTCGCGACCCCGGCTTTCCAGGTTGACGGCAAGTTCGATAACAGCCGCTACAACGATATCCTCAACCGAATGGGAATGAGTGCCGATCAGTACGCGCAGGCGCTGCGTAACCAGCTCACCACCCAACAGCTGATTAATGGCGTTGCCGGCACCGACTTTATGCTGAAAGGTGAAACTGACGAACTGGCCGCGCTGGTCGCTCAACAACGTGTAGTGCGTGAAGCGACTATCGACGTTAATGCGCTGGCGGCTAAGCAAGCTGTGACCGAAGCAGAAATCGCCAGCTACTACGAGCAAAACAAAAACAATTTCATGACTCCGGAACAGTTCCGCGTGAGCTACATCAAGCTGGATGCCGCCACGATGCAGCAACCGGTTAGCGATGCGGATATCCAGAGCTACTACGATCAGCATCAGGATCAATTCACCCAGCCGCAGCGCACGCGCTACAGCATCATCCAGACCAAAACTGAAGATGAAGCGAAAGCCGTACTTGATGCGCTGAACAAAGGCGGTGATTTTGCCGCGTTAGCAAAAGAAAAATCTGCCGATATTATCTCTGCCCGTAATGGCGGTGATATGGGTTGGTTAGAAGACGCCACCACTCCGGACGAGCTGAAAAATGCCGGTCTGAAAGAAAAAGGTCAGCTTTCTGGCGTGATCAAATCCTCGGTAGGTTTCCTGATCGTCCGTCTGGATGACATTCAGCCAGCAAAAGTGAAGTCGTTAGACGAAGTGCGTGACGACATCGCAGCGAAAGTGAAACACGAAAAAGCGCTGGATGCATACTACGCGCTGCAACAGAAAATAAGCGATGCAGCAAGCAATGACACTGAATCTCTGGCAGGTGCAGAGCAGGCAGCGGGCGTTAAAGCTACTCAGACTGGCTGGTTCAGCAAAGATAAGCTGCCGGAAGAGTTAAACTTCAAGCCAGTTGCGGACGCTATCTTTAACGGCGGTCTGATTGGTGAAAACGGCGCGCCGGGCATCAACTCTGACATCATCACCGTAGACGGCGATCGTGCATTCGTTCTGCGTATCAGTGAGCATAAACCGGAAGCGGTTAAACCGCTGGCAGATGTTCAGGAACAGGTTAAAGCAATGGTTCAGCACAACAAAGCTGAACAGCAAGCGAAAGTGGATGCTGAAAAACTGCTGGTTGATCTGAAAGCGGGCAAAGGTGCGGAAGCTATGCAGGCTGCCGGTGTGAAATTTGGTGAGCCGAAAACCTTAAGCCGTTCTGGTCGTGACCCGATTAGCCTGGCGGCATTTGCACTGCCTCTGCCAGCGAAAGACAAACCGAGCTACGGTATGGCGACCGATATGCAGGGCAATGTCGTTCTGCTGGCGCTGGACGAAGTGAAACAAGGTTCAATGCCGGAAGAGCAGAAAAAAGCGATGGTGCAGGGCATTACCCAAAACAACGCACAAATCGTCTTTGAAGCTCTGATGAGTAACCTGCGCAAAGAGGCGAAAATCAAAATTGGCGATGCGCTGGAACAGCAATAATCCTGAAGCCGCCTCGCAAAAAAATGCTTTGCAGCTGTAACAAGAAAAGGTCGCTTTCGCGGCCTTTTCCATTTCTGAACATTGCCATTTGTTTACTGTTTTCACTGCCGTTAAGGTGATTCCACTGTTAACAAACAAGGAGAAAACAGTATGAAACACGGAATCAAAGCACTGCTCATTACCCTGTCCCTGGCCTGTGCCGGAATGTCTCACTGTGCGCTGGCGGCAGCTCCTGCAGCGAAACCGGCGGCGGTCGAAACCAAAGCGGAAGCACCTGCAGCACAAAGCAAAGCGGCAGTACCGGCGAAAGCCAGTGATGAAGAAGGCACCAGAGTCAGCATTAATAATGCCAGCGCGGAAGAGCTAGCCCGCGCGATGAATGGCGTTGGCCTGAAGAAAGCGCAGGCGATTGTCAGTTATCGCGAAGAGTATGGCCCGTTTAAAACGGTGGAGGATCTAAAGCAGGTGCCGGGGATGGGCAATTCGCTGGTGGAACGTAATCTGGCGGTATTAACCCTGTAATTAATTTGCATAGTGGCAATTTTTTGCCAGACTGAAGAGGTCATACCAGTTATGGCCTCTGTACTTATAACAACAACGTAAGGTTATTGCGCTATGCAAACACAAATCAAAGTTCGTGGATATCACCTCGACGTCTACCAGCACGTAAACAACGCACGCTACCTTGAGTTTCTCGAAGAAGCCCGCTGGGATGGACTGGAAAACAGCGACAGTTTTCAATGGATGACCGCCCATAACATCGCTTTCGTGGTGGTGAATATCAATATCAACTATCGCCGCCCGGCGGTATTAAGCGACCTGTTAACCATTACGAGCCAGTTACAGCAATTAAACGGTAAAAGCGGCATCTTAAGCCAGGTTATTACTCTGGAGCCGGAAGGGCAGGTGGTGGCAGATGCGCTTATCACGTTTGTTTGTATCGATCTTAAAACGCAGAAGGCTTTAGCTCTGGAAGGGGAGCTGCGCGAAAAGTTGGAGCAGATGGTTAAGTAAACGTTTTGTTGTGCCGGATGCGGCTTGAGCATCCGGCAACACCCGGAATAATTACTTCAACCCGGTCTTCTGCTTCATCGCCGCCATCACAACTGGTTTATCGGCCAGATAATGATTCAACCCATTACTACGCAGATTACATGCAGCACAATGACCGCAACCATCGCCTTTGATGCCGTTATAGCAGGTCAGTGTTTCGTTACGCACTAAATCCAGCTTGCCGTAATAATCCGCCAGCGCCCAGGTTTCCGCTTTATCAATCCACATCAGCGGCGTTTCAAAACGAATATCTTTCGCCATGCCCAAACTGACGGCATGGTTTAGTGCTTTCACAAACTCATCGCGGCAATCCGGGTAGCCGGAGAAATCTGTTTCGCAGACGCCGGTGATCACCGCTTCGGCTTTCACCTGATATGCGTAAATCGCCGCGAGCGTCAGGAACAAAATATTACGCCCTGGAACAAACGTATTCGGGATGCCATCGGCTTCAGGTTCATAATCTGGCACTGGAATGCTGTCACGCGTTAGACTGCTGACTGCCAGCTCGTTAAGCAGGGTGACATCCAGCACCTTATGCGCGCGTGCGCCCAGTTTCAGCGCCAGATCGCGCGCGACGTCGATCTCTGCGCGATGGCGCTGACCGTAATCAAACGTCACGCAATGGACTTCATCATATTGTTGCAATGCCTGCACCAGACAGGTTGTAGAGTCCTGGCCCCCACTGAATACAACGACAGCACGTTTCATAAATCATCCCGCTAAATCGATAAAACGTTATGGTAACGCCTGCGGTTAACCCGGGCCAGCTCTTCATTGCGACGGTGCGGGTAGCCAGGCCTCGGTAAATTCAAACCAGCCGCGCGGTGTCAGTCGCACACCGTTCACGCCTGGCGGCGCACTAATGCGATAGTGATAGTTGAACAGTGGTGTCAGCGTTGCGTCAGCCATTAACTGGCTAAACACCATTTTCAGAGCATTAAATCGGTTTTCTTCATCAGGCATTATTTGCACGGCATCCAGTGTCGATTGTAGATGTGCGTATGTACTGGCAGTAAAAACATGTGGCCACAGCGGATCGCAGCGCAGCCATTGTTCAAGGGTATATTCCGGCGCTTCGCCAATTAATCTGTCGCCCATCATGAGGTCTGCTTGCGCCAGTGGCGTGGCTCCATCCCAGTTTTTCGCGTTATGAAAAATAATCTTTAGCTCGCAACCTTCTGCCGCCAGCGTCGTTCGTAACTGTTCTGCCATCACATGAAGTTCCACCGGCAGGTGATAAACCAGCGTCAGCGTTTCAGGTAGTTTGACTTCCTCCGGTACCTTCCATTGTGGAATAGTCCAGCCTGGCAGCAATGCATGACTGGCGGTGATCAGATTTTCTCCGACTTCTAACGTTTGTAGTAAACCGGATTGATGAATAATGGTGATCACTTTTCGTGCCTGCCAGAGAGTCAGTCGGGGGCTTTTGCGCAACGTTAAATAGCAAAAACCTAAACTGATGCCGCTACTGACCTGACTGACCCGTGGCAATTCCTCTGGTTTGCCGATGGTGATTTGGACGGGATGCCGACAACTCGTACCCAAATCTTTTTCAAAAAGCGGCGGGGTTATCCAGTACTCAACCGCTTTTAGTAGCGGATGACGTAAATGGTAATAATCATGGCTTTCGAGGCGCACCAGCTCCGGTGTGAATTGTGTTAAGCGAAAAGGACCAGTGCCGATCAGTGGGAATTGCGGATGCGCCAGATGGCAGCAATAGCTCGCCAGCCGGTGTGCCAGCCAGTAATCGGGACGATTTAAAAAGAAGGTCAGACACTGCGGGTGGGTGACTTCAATACGCTTCACGCTAATAAATAACTGCCTCAGGGCAGGCAACTGTAGCAGCATCAGCAAGCGTTGATGTAGCTGTGTTGCTTTTACTGCATCACCGTTATGCCAATGTAGAGTTGAGCGAAGATAAAAATCCCAGCGTAACCCGTCAGCAGATGTTTCCCAGTGATGTGCTAAATCGCCAATTGGGCGTTGGGAGTTATTGTCGAAACGGCTCAGGCCGGAAAAAATTTGCCCGGCGAGATGCTGTTCGGCTCGTCCGGCTAAAAAACCCGGTTGCAGTGGTTCGAGCGGGCGATAATAAGGAATACGCAATGTCGGGGTATCGTTTTGCCATTGCCCGCCCATAAACGGTTGTAACATGGTACGCAGTTCGCCAGGCGCTAGCTGCGCGAGTTCCAGCACATCCTGTTGTTTTCCACTTTCCAGCGCCTGTTCCATCATCGTATTGCGCAAGGATTCCGGCGTCACCAGAAAGCGCAGTTGCCCGCGTTTTCCGCGCCCGGATTGCGCCTGCCACTCCAGCCATCCCGCCTCCTGCGCCTGACGTAACAATGTGCGTACATGGCGTTCGCTGCAAAAGCAACGTTCTGCCAGTTCGCTGACGGTAACGGATTGTGGTGCTCCGGCGGAAGGCTGCCACAAACGTTGATACTGGTTAAGACGATTAAGCAGTCGCATATAAACCCGGAACAATATTTTTTATCTATTCACTATTACTTCCGTATATATCAAGTGATACTCAATCACCATTAACCGTGTCACAGAGTGGAGAAAGAAATGGCTCGTCTGGCAGCATTTGATATGGACGGCACTTTATTGATGCCTGACCATCATTTAGGTGAGAAAACTCTCTCTACTCTGGCGCGCCTGCGTGAACGCGATATTACCCTTACATTTGCTACGGGGCGTCATGCGCTGGAGATGCAGCATATTCTCGGGGCGCTATCGCTGGATGCGTATTTAATTACCGGCAACGGCACGCGTGTGCACTCTCTGGAAGGCGAACTTTTACATCGTGATGATTTACCTGCGGATGTGGCGGAGCTGGTGCTGTATCAGCAATGGGATACCCGAGCCAGCATGCATATCTTCAATGACGATGGTTGGTTTACCGGGAAAGAGATCCCTGCGCTGTTGCAGGCATTTGTCTATAGCGGTTTTCGTTATCAGATAATCGATGTCAAAAAAATGCCACTCGGCAGTGTCACCAAGATCTGTTTCTGTGGCGATCACGACGATCTTGCACGCTTGCAGATCCAACTACACGAAGCTTTAGGTGAGCATGCACATTTGTGTTTTTCCGCGACTGATTGCCTGGAAGTGCTGCCGGTGGGCTGCAATAAAGGCGCTGCGTTGACGGTGCTGACCCAACATTTAGGTTTTTCGCTGCGTGACTGTATGGCCTTTGGTGACGCGATGAATGATCGCGAAATGTTAGGCAGCGTCGGCAAGGGCTTTATTATGGGTAATGCGATGCCGCAATTGCGCGCGGAACTCCCTCATTTACCGGTGATTGGACACTGCCGTAATCAGGCTGTCTCTCACTTTTTGACGCACTGGCTGGATAATCCACATCTACCTTATTCCCCCGAATAACGAGATCCCTTCCAGCACCGGGCAACTGCCCGGTTTTTTTTGCCCCGAATTTGTCATTTTGTGCATTCTCTGTGAAATCGCACGGAATTAATTGTCGGTATTTGGCCTTTAAAATAGAATCAAAAGAGAAAATAATTCTCTGTGGATTGGCTATGTTAGATAAAATTGACCGTAAGCTGCTGGCCTTATTACAGCAGGATTGCACCCTTTCTTTGCAGGCACTGGCAGAAGCCGTTAATCTGACAACCACGCCTTGCTGGAAGCGTCTGAAACGGTTGGAAGATGACGGTATTCTTATCGGCAAAGTCGCGTTGCTGGATCCGGAAAAAATTGGCCTGGGTCTGACGGCTTTTGTGCTGATTAAAACGCAACATCACAGCAGTGAATGGTATTGTCGCTTTGTTACGGTCGTCACGGAAATGCCGGAAGTTCTCGGTTTCTGGCGCATGGCCGGTGAATACGATTATCTGATGCGGGTCCAGGTTGCTGATATGAAGCGCTACGATGAGTTTTATAAGCGTCTGGTTAACAGTGTGCCGGGGCTTTCGGACGTCACTTCCAGCTTCGCGATGGAACAGATTAAGTACACTACCTCGTTACCTATCGAATAATTATCCAGGATCAGGTCAGGACATAACGCGTGCGATTATTTGCTCAACTAAGCTGGTATTTCCGCCGGGAATGGCGCCGCTATCTCGGGGCTGTCGCCTTGCTTGTCATTATTGCGATTCTGCAACTGATCCCGCCAAAAGTCGTTGGTATTGTTGTCGATGGCGTGACAGAAAAACACTTTACTACCGGGCAGATCCTGATGTGGATCGCCACCATGGTGTTGATTGCAGTGGTGGTTTATCTCCTGCGTTACGTCTGGCGCGTACTGCTGTTCGGCGCGTCTTATCAACTGGCTGTTGAACTGCGTGAAGACTATTACCGCCAGCTAAGCCGCCAGCATCCAGAGTTTTATCTGCGTCATCGCACGGGCGACCTTATGGCCCGTGCGACAAATGACGTCGATCGTGTGGTATTTGCCGCCGGTGAAGGGGTGCTAACGCTGGTGGATTCGCTGGTGATGGGTTGCGCAGTGCTGATAATGATGTCAACGCAGATTAGCTGGCAGTTAACTTTAATAGCGCTGTTGCCGATGCCAGTGATGGCAATCATGATTAAACGGAATGGCGACGCCTTGCATGAACGCTTTAAGCTGGCACAAGCCGCCTTTTCCAGCCTTAACGATCGTACCCAGGAGAGTCTGACCAGTATTCGTATGATTAAATCCTTTGGTCTGGAGGATCGCCAGTCTGCACTGTTCGCCGCAGATGCCGAAGATACCGGTAAGAAAAACATGCGAGTAGCGCGCATTGATGCTCGTTTCGATCCGACCATTTATATCGCGATTGGCATGGCGAATTTACTGGCGATTGGCGGTGGTAGTTGGATGGTCGTGCAGGGCAGCTTAACGTTGGGCCAGCTCACCAGTTTTATGATGTACCTTGGTTTGATGATTTGGCCGATGCTGGCGCTGGCGTGGATGTTTAACATTGTGGAGCGTGGCAGCGCGGCGTATAGCCGAATTCGTAGCATGCTGGCCGAAGCGCCAGTCGTTATTGATGGTAAAGATAAGGTGCCAGAAGGTCGTGGTGAACTGGATGTGAATATTCGTCAGTTTACGTATCCTCAAACTCATCACCCTGCGCTCGAGAATGTCAGTTTTGCGCTGAAACCGGGTCAGATGCTGGGAATTTGCGGGCCGACCGGCTCCGGCAAGAGTACTGTGCTGTCATTAATTCAACGTCATTTTGATGTCACCGAGGGTGATATCCGTTTTCATGATATACCTTTGACGCAGTTGCAACTCGACAGCTGGCGTAGCCGCCTGGCGGTAGTTAGCCAGACACCGTTCCTTTTTTCTGACACGGTTGCTAATAACATCGCGCTGGGTTGCCCGAATGCCACCCAGCAAGAGATTGAACACGTAGCGCGGTTAGCCAGCGTGCATGACGATATTTTGCGTCTGCCGCAAGGTTACGACACAGAAGTGGGCGAACGCGGCGTGATGCTTTCCGGTGGGCAAAAACAGCGAATCTCCATTGCCAGGGCATTGCTGGTCAATGCGGAAATCCTCATTCTTGACGATGCTCTATCGGCGGTAGATGGTCGCACGGAATACCAGATTCTCCATAACCTGCGCCAGTGGGGGCAGGGGAGAACGGTGATTATCAGCGCCCATCGCCTTTCTGCCCTGACCGAAGCGAGTGAAATTATTGTGATGCAGCATGGGCATATTGCCCAGCGCGGCGATCATGATGTGCTGGCGCAGCAAAGCGGCTGGTATCGCGATATGTATCGCTATCAACAACTGGAAGCGGCGCTCAACGATGCTCCGGAAAATCATGAGGAGGCCGTTGATGCGTAGTTTTAGCCAACTCTGGCCGACTCTGAAGCGCCTGTTAGCTTACGGTTCACCGTGGCGCAAACCGCTGGGTATCGCAGTGTTGATGATGTGGGTGGCAGCGGCGGCAGAAGTGAGCTGCCCGCTGCTCGTCAGTTACTTTATCGACAATATGGTGGCGAAAAATAATCTGCCGCTGAAAATGGTTGTCGGGCTGGCGGCGGCATATGTCGTACTGCAACTGTTTGCCGCCGGGCTACATTACGCGCAGTCGCTGTTGTTTAACCGTGCGGCAGTAGGCGTTGTACAACAGTTGCGTACCGACGTGATGGATGCTGCGTTACGCCAGCCATTAAGCGAGTTTGATACCCAACCCGTCGGGCAGGTGATTTCCCGCGTCACTAATGACACTGAAGTGATCCGCGATCTCTACGTTACCGTGGTCGCGACCGTTTTGCGTAGTGCCGCCCTGGTAGGGGCGATGCTGGTAGCGATGTTCAGTCTCGACTGGCGAATGGCGCTGGTAGCGATAATGATATTCCCGGTTGTGCTGGTGGTGATGGTGATATACCAGCGTTACAGTACGCCGATTGTCCGCCGTGTACGCGCCTATCTGGCGGATATCAACGACGGCTTTAACGAAGTTATTAACGGCATGAGCGTCATCCAGCAGTTCCGCCAGCAGGCGCGATTTGGCGAACGTATGGGCGAAGCCAGCCGTTCACACTATATGGCGCGAATGCAAACGCTACGGCTGGACGGCTTTTTACTGCGTCCCCTGCTGAGTCTGTTTTCATCGCTCATTCTTTGTGGCTTGTTGATGCTGTTTGGCTTCTCCGCCAGCGGCACCATTGAAGTGGGCGTGTTGTATGCGTTTATCAGCTATCTTGGGCGACTTAACGAACCCTTAATCGAACTGACCACGCAACAGGCGATGCTGCAACAGGCTGTTGTTGCTGGCGAACGTGTGTTTGAGCTGATGGACGGTCCGCGGCAGCAATATGGCAATGATGATCGCCCGTTACAGAGCGGCACCATTGAAGTTGATAACGTGTCATTTGCTTATCGCGATGACAATCTGGTGCTGAAAAATATTAATCTTGCCGTTCCTTCGCGCAGCTTTGTGGCGTTGGTGGGGCATACCGGTAGCGGAAAAAGTACCCTGGCAAGTTTGCTGATGGGCTATTACCCACTAACAGAAGGTGAGATTCGCCTTGATGGACGTCCGTTAAGTTCGCTCAGTCATAGCGCGCTGCGTCAGGGCGTGGCGATGGTGCAGCAAGATCCGGTGGTGCTGGCGGATACTTTCCTTGCCAATGTGACGCTGGGACGTGATATCTCCGAAGAGCGCGTCTGGCAGGCGCTGGAAACGGTACAACTGGCGGAACTCGCGCGTAGCATGAGCGACGGTATTAATACGCCGCTGGGCGAGCAGGGGAATAATCTCTCAGTCGGGCAAAAGCAACTGCTGGCACTGGCACGCGTGCTGGTGGAGACGCCGCAAATCCTGATCCTTGATGAGGCAACCGCCAGCATTGACTCCGGTACTGAACAGGCGATTCAACATGCTCTGGCGGCGGTGCGTGAACATACTACGCTGGTGGTGATTGCTCACCGCTTATCAACTATTGTTGATGCCGACACCATTCTGGTGCTTCATCGTGGTCAGGCTGTGGAACAGGGTACTCACCAGCAACTGCTGGCCGCCCAGGGGCGCTACTGGCAGATGTATCAACTGCAACTTGCGGGCGAAGAGCTGGCAGCCAGCGTGCGTGAAGATGAATCTCTGAGCGCCTGATTAGCGCAAAATTTCATCGGTGGTGCAAAAATGTAACGCACTGTGCACTGTCATAGTGCGTTTTTATTTTCAATCTTCTCAACTTCCTGCTCTCTTTCTCGTTTTTCATTTCTGGCACACCGCTTGCAATACCTTCTTCGTGTAGCAGAACCATTACCGAATTCTGACCGGAGGGGATCTATGAAGCTGGTGACCGTGATAATCAAACCATTCAAGCTGGAAGACGTTCGTGAAGCGTTATCTTCCATTGGTATTCAGGGCCTGACCGTCACCGAAGTGAAAGGTTTCGGGCGTCAGAAAGGGCATGCCGAGCTGTACCGTGGGGCGGAATACAGTGTCAACTTCCTGCCAAAAGTAAAAATTGATGTGGCGATTGCTGATGACCAACTCGATGAAGTGATCGATATCGTCAGTAAGGCGGCTTACACCGGAAAAATTGGCGATGGCAAAATCTTCGTCGCTGAATTGCAACGCGTCATTCGTATTCGTACCGGCGAAGCCGACGAAGCGGCGCTGTAATCTCTGGCACACAGCAACAGGAACGAAAAATGAAGATAGCGACGATAAAAACTGGGCTTGCTTCACTGGCGATGCTGCCGGGACTGGTCATGGCTGCACCTGCGGTGGCCGATAAAGCCGACAATGCGTTTATGATGATTTGTACTGCGCTGGTGCTGTTTATGACTGTTCCGGGGATTGCCCTGTTCTACGGCGGGTTGATTCGCGGCAAAAACGTGCTGTCGATGCTAACGCAGGTGACCGTGACGTTTGCACTGGTCTGTATTCTCTGGGTGGTTTACGGTTACTCGCTGGCGTTTGGTGAGGGCAACAACTTCTTTGGCAACATCAACTGGTTGATGCTGAAAAACATCGAACTGACGGCGGTGATGGGCAGCATTTATCAGTATATCCACGTGGCGTTTCAGGGATCGTTTGCCTGCATTACCGTCGGCTTGATAGTCGGGGCGCTGGCGGAACGGATCCGCTTCTCAGCAGTGCTGATTTTCGTGGTGGTATGGCTGACGCTCTCTTACATTCCGATTGCGCATATGGTCTGGGGCGGTGGTTTGCTGGCTTCTCATGGTGCGCTGGATTTCGCGGGTGGCACGGTGGTGCACATTAACGCCGCAATCGCCGGTCTGGTGGGCGCGTATCTGATAGGTAAACGCGTGGGCTTTGGCAAAGAGGCGTTTAAACCGCACAATCTGCCGATGGTCTTCACCGGAACTGCCATTCTCTATATCGGTTGGTTTGGCTTTAACGCCGGGTCAGCGGGTACGGCGAATGAAATCGCAGCACTGGCATTTGTGAATACTGTGGTGGCAACGGCGGCGGCAATTCTTGGCTGGATCTTCGGTGAATGGGCGCTGCGTGGTAAGCCTTCACTGCTGGGGGCGTGTTCTGGCGCGATTGCCGGTCTGGTCGGCGTGACGCCAGCCTGTGGCTACATTGGGGTTGGCGGTGCGTTGATTATCGGCGTGGTAGCTGGTCTGGCGGGCTTGTGGGGCGTTACCATGCTCAAACGCTTGCTGCGGGTGGATGATCCCTGCGATGTCTTCGGTGTGCACGGCGTTTGTGGCATTGTCGGCTGTATCATGACCGGGATTTTTGCCGCCAGCTCGCTGGGCGGCGTGGGCTTCGCTGAAGGTGTGACGATGGGGCATCAGTTGCTGGTACAGCTGGAAAGCATCGCCATTACGATCGTCTGGTCCGGTGTGGTGGCATTTATCGGCTACAAACTGGCGGATCTGACGGTTGGCCTGCGTGTGCCGGAAGAACAGGAGCGAGAAGGGCTGGACGTCAACAGCCACGGCGAAAATGCCTATAACGCGTAACAAGCAATCAAATGCAATTTCGCCTGATGCGCTGCGCTTATCAGGCCTACAATAAAAATCACAATTTGTTGAATTTACGATAATTTGTTGACCGGATAAGGCGTTTACGCCGCATCCGGCATCAACAAAAGTACGTTACCAACTATCTGGCAGCCGGACGGTTTTCACCTCCGGCTGTTTTTTTAATTGTGATTACGCATTACCCCTTCCTGAACGGTCGAGGCAACCAGCACGCCGTCCTGGGTATAAAACTCACCGCGCACAAAGCCGCGTGCGCTGGACGCTGACGTGCTCTCCACGCTATACAGCAGCCATTCGTTTAAATTAAATGGTCGATGGAACCACATGGAATGGTCAATGGTGGCTATCTGAATCCCCGGTTCGAGAAAACCGATGCCGTGCGGCTGTAGAGCTACCGGCAGGAAGTTAAGATCAGAAGCGTACCCCAGCAGATACTGATGAACGCGCAGATCATCCGGTACGCTACCATTTGCGCGGATCCATACCTGACGATGCGGCGCGGCGACGTGACCTTTCAGTGGGTTATGAAATTCCACCGGACGCACTTCCAGCGGACGATCGCAGATGAATTTATCTTTCAGCACTGGCGGCAGCAGGTGCGCCAGCGACTGGGCGATCTGTGTTTCCGAGGGCAAACCATCAGGCGCTGGGGCCAGAGGCATCTCTTTTTGGTGTTCGAATCCAACTTCTGGCGCCTGGAAAGACGCTGTCATATAAAAAATCGGTTTGCCGTTCTGAATCGCTGCCACACGGCGAGCACTGAAACTGTTGCCGTCGCGCAGTGTTTCGACATCATAAATAATCGGCTTCTTGCTATCACCAGGGCGAAGAAAGTAGCTGTGGAATGAATGCACCAGACGCTCTTCGGGTACTGTCTCCTTTGCGGCATACAGGGCCTGACCCACGACCTGGCCGCCAAACACCTGGCGTAAACCTAAATCTTCACTCTGGCCGCGAAAGAGTCCTTCCTCAATTTTTTCCAGATTCAACAATGTCAGTAAATTTTTTAAGGCCTGACTCATATTAACTCTCCAGTAACAAAGCTGCCGCAGCAAGCCAAAGTGAGTTGAGTATAACGCAATTTTGTCACTGGTCCGATGGGTGCAATGGTCTGAATTACGGGCTAAATGCAGGCGTAAATACGTGATTTGTGCCACACTTATTGACGTTACGATTTTGTTAACCACTCTTCCGGCGAGGAAAGTTAGCCCGCTGGTGCATTGATAATAAGGAGAAGTGAATGAAACTCGTGCACATGGCCAGTGGTTTAGCGGTTGCGATTGCGTTGGCGGCTTGCGCTGATAAAAGCGCGGATATCCAGACGCCAGCACCTGCTGCAAATACCTCTATTGCGGCGACACAACAACCTGCTATACAGCAACCTAATGTCTCCGGTACGGTCTGGATCCGTCAGAAAGTCGCACTGCCTCCCGATGCTGTGCTGACCGTGACACTTTCTGACGCGTCGTTAGCCGATGCGCCGTCTAAAGTACTGGCGCAAAAAGCGGTGCGTACCGAAGGTAAACAGTCGCCATTCAGCTTTGTTTTGCCATTTAACCCGGCAGACGTTCAGCCGAACGCGCGTATTCTGTTAAGTGCGGCGATTACCGTAAATGACAAATTGGTGTTTATTACCGATACCGTTCAGCCGGTGATCAACCAGGGCGGAACTAAAGCCGACCTGACATTGGTGCCGGTACAGCAAACTGCCGTGCCGGTTCAGGCCAGCGGTGGCGCAATGACCACCGTACCTTCGACTTCACCAACTCAGGTGAATCCGTCTTCGGCAGTTCCAGCTCCAACGCAATATTAAGCGAAGTTAACCCTCTCCGCCTGGAGAGGGTTAGTAGTTCCAGCGATAACGCTGCAAGTCGATTTGTCCGTTTCCCGATACCATCACGCCTTCTGCCAGTAATGCCTGCCGCTGACGCTGTAAATCTGGTCCGGTTAATGAGATTGTGCCGTGGCGGTTAACCACCCGATGCCAGGGCAAAGTGCTGCCTTCGGGCAGGCGCTTTAACACACCGCCCACCTGGCGCGCGGCACGGGGCGATCCTGCCAGTTTCGCGACATCGCCGTAAGTCGTGACATACCCTTCGGGAATAGCGGCTACGATTTGCCACACGCGTTGGGGAAATGAATCTTCTTTTTCCATCTTTCCTTCCTGAGGTAATTTTTCAGCATAATCTGGAAAAACGTCCGAGTGAAGCCGCATTGCGCAAGAAACCAGCATCTGGCACGCAATGGGTTGCAATTAGCCGGGGCAGCAGTGATAATGCGCCTGCGCGTTGGTTCTCAACGCTCTCAATGGGGGCTCTGTTGGTTCTCCCGCAACGCTACTCTGTTTACCAGGTCAGGTCCGGAAGGAAGCAGCCAAGGCAGATGACGCGTGTGCCGGGATGTAGCTGGCAGGGCCCCCACCCATTTCTGCCTCCCCACCGTTTCGTCAAAAAATCCCAATATGGCTAAACTTTAATCACGACTGATGCCGCAAGAATTTTCTGGCTGCGCAGTACGCTTCGGAGGTATGTCTGATGAAGTATGTTGATGGTTTTGTGGTTGCCGTTCCTGCCGACAAAAAGGATGCCTATCGTGAAATGGCCGCAAAGGCCGCGCCGCTGTTTAAAGAGTTTGGTGCCCTGCGCATTGTTGAATGCTGGGCCAGCGATGTACCGAATGGCAAAGTGACCGATTTTCGTATGGCGGTCAAAGCGGAAGAGAATGAGGAAGTGGTTTTTAGCTGGATTGAATACCCTTCAAAAGAGGTCCGCGACGCTGCCAATCAGAAGATGATGTCGGACCCACGGATGAAAGAGTTCGGCGAGTCCATGCCGTTTGATGGTAAACGAATGATCTACGGTGGGTTCGAGTCAATCATCGACGAGTAGCGTGACGGGCTGTGCGGCGTGCCGCCAGCCCCAAAATTCACAGATGGTGTTCTGCCCAGCGTAAAAACTCTTCTTTCGGTAATGCTTTGCTGTACAACCACCCTTGGCCGTAATGTACGCCATGCTGGCGTAGCCACTCTTCCTGTTTGCTGGTTTCGATCCCTTCCGCCACCATTTTAAGTTTCAGTGTTTTTGCCATTTCGATGATATGCGGTGTGACATTTTTATATTCCAGCGCATCAACGAAGGATTTATCGATCTTCAGAATATCGACATCCAGATCCTGCAAATAACTTAAGCTCGAATAACCGGTACCAAAATCATCAAGATAAATTTCATGACCAACCTGTCGATATCGGGAGATTACCGGGGCGCTGATTTTTGGATCGGCAAACTCGCGTTCAGTGAGTTCAAGAGCGATCTGTCTGGGATTGACCTGGTAGTGATTGATCATTTCACGCAGCAATTGCGGGATTTTTTCCGAGGTGAGCACGGTGGATTCAAGATTGATCGAAATATGTTGCTGCGGATGCTGACGCAGCCAGTCGCCCATATCTTCAAAGACCGTTTTGATAATAAGCAGAGTCAGAGATTCTGACAGGCCCGTTTGTTGCGCCAGCGGGATAAAACTATCCGGTGACAACCAGCTACCGTCTGTCTGCGGCCAGCGCGCCAGCGCTTCGGCTCCGACAATCTTTCCATTCGATAAGGAGATAATAGGCTGATAGTGCACGCAAATATCGCGGTTTTCGATAGCATCTTGCAGGCGATGATGCGGTGACTGGATACGGCGTAAAATCCGCAGGACGAACATTGCCGCCAGTAGGCCAATTAACAATCCGACAGGCAACCAGATAAAGACCTGCCGATACCAACCTTTTTGTAACGTTTTTGTCGAAGCCCAGGTGATTATGGAAATGTTCATCTCGGGGAGAGGCAGGATATCGTAAATGATTCCATTCTTTTCGATGTGTTCACCTGGTGTTTTTTGCAGCTGGGTAATAATTCCCTGGGCTATTTCGTCACTGCTGGTAATAATAATGTTATGCACATTGCCAATAATCGCGGCATCAATTTGCCACGAGCTATAAGGAATCACATCTATAAATGAGGCGGGGTCAATCATCACTATGTAATGTGCAGTTCCCATAGCGACCATGTAGCGGGTAATACCTAAATCGTTGTGCGAGGTTAACCATACCCGATAACCATCGTTCGATATTTTACCTGGCTCGGGGAAGGTATCTGGCGGACTTTCATGTTCCAGAGAAGAGCACTGAGGAACGTTGTTATCGACATAGACTACTTCCTGAATATAGCGATAACTATAAGATACCCGGCGCATTTCCATTAGATGAGCCTCGCTACAGGCTGCGCCTTGCCATTTTTCCAGTTTTTGTAGTGCATCTTTCCCTTGCGACGCCACTTTGTTGGCGCGAATAGCGACGCGGGATGAGTAGGTATGTAGCTCCTCAACAAATGACGTTTCTACCTGTTGATGAGCCAGCCAGATGCTTAAGCCCACTGGCAGAAGTACGGAAAGGATCAGTACTCCTGAAATTAGGCTGACCAGATGTCGTGTTCTCACCAGCATGTCCTTATTTACGCAGTGTAGGGAAAGTATATCCGATAGCGAATAAGGGCATGCAAAAGATAAGTGATGCGGGGGAGTTTCGTTAAATGCGTTGTGGCAACGATTGTTGTCAATTCACCAGGCGCGGATGTTTACGCCTGGTGAGGGCGATACAACTTATGGTGTCGCTTCGGTGCGGGTGAGAGTGAAAATATCGTAAAAGGACAACTCACCTTTACGAGCGATCATTTTCTGCAACTGTTCTTTGTGGATGTTCGCGACACGCGGCGAGTTCAGAATAGCGTCGACCAATGCAGTTGGAACAAAGCGTGTATTGTACCATTCGCCGTTGTAGCAAACCCGGAAATCCAGAACGTCGATATCTTCGTAATGGTAACGCGGATAAACGTCAAAAAAGAAGAAACCGTTAAGCAGGATGAACAATACCACCAGGAGCCAGACTGAACCAACCAGCGTTTCAGACTGTAACATCACAGCCAGAGTGGCAAAAAAAGCGACATACATACCGATAAACAGCCCCGGATGTTTACGGATAAAACTGATACTAAAGCGAGGTTTATTATCGCGTTTTTCGTGTGCATTTAGTGCATCAATTGTTTCGGTCAGCAGGCGTTGTATTTCAGTCATCTTTTGCCTTTGTGGTATCTGCAACTTTTCAGGGAACACCTTATTTTAACGTGGGAATCATATGATGAAAGTAACAGATTAACCACAATTTTGCATAACAGTTGCAACTATGGTTACAGTTTTTTAATGACAGTGGCCGGGTTACCGCCCACGACAACGTTAGCCGGAACATCTTTTGTGACGACGGCGCCAGAGGCCACCACGACGTTATCGCCAATGGTTACACCAGGGTTGATGACAGCACGTCCGCCAATCCAGACGTTATTACCGATAGTCACAGGTTTCCCCAGTTCAGCGCCACTATTACGGGCTACTGGGTCAACAGGGTGCGTTGCGGTATAAATGTGAACACCTGGTGCCAACATGCAATTATCACCGATACGAATTGGGCAGACATCGAGCATCACGCAATCGAAGTTGGCGTAAAATCCTTTGCCCAAAAAAATGTTATAGCCATAGTCGCAGCGAAAAGAGGGTTCAATATAAGCATCTGCTACCTGACCGAATAAATCGGTGAGAATTTTCTGGCGTAATGTTTGTTCTTCCGGTGCGGAGTGATTGTATTGGTGAATAAGCTGACGAGCGCGCAGGCGATCGCGAGATAACTCCTCATCTGCCGAGCGATACAACTCACCAGCAATCATTTTTTCTTTTTCTGTGCTCATTACTGACCTCCCGTTGCTGAAAATGCGGCAACACGGTAATGCGAAAAGTCAGTTAAGAGAACGTTCCCGTTTCCCGAGTGTGATGAATGTCACATGCAGTATGCTTTCATTGCGAATAATATAATAATGTTAATAAACAGTCGGTTACATCTTCGAATGTCTGCTATTTAATTACCGAATAAATTTCCATACAGAGGAGGGGATCTTGTCGTACAGTTTATTCATGGTCAATTCTGCGAGGCGGTGATCTGCGGCTGAGTAAAATACCGCCAGTTCATTATCTGATAATTCGTATTTATTTTTCTCGATAACACGCTCAAGCGTGTCAATTGTCTGGCAACGACGCAGACGCATCAAATAATCGGTTTTCGTTAAAGGTTTATCGGACATACTTCTACCCATGGTTGTAATAATTCTAACAAGATAAACTCGCAGGATTCTCTTTAGTGGCATTCACAAAACAACGGAACAGTCGGTTACCTGACTTCCGCCATTTCTGGAGATCCTGCATATTAATACCATAACTACTGAACAACATAAAGGTGTCGTCCAGATATTCATCTATCTGCTCAATGAGCTTATTGTCTTCATTATACTTAATTTTGTAATTAAGTGCGAAGGTTGCTATATGCTCAATGAGTTCATTAAGCTGCAGATTGATGGCCGAGGTAGGGTCGTTAACCCAACCATGGTTACTTTCTTCAAGATTTGCAAGACAGTCATGATACAAGGTTTCGCAGAGAAATTTAAGCTGCGCGATATCATGTCTTTTTGGTGAGTATTCATCCATAACGCGTCCCCCTTCTTAGCGGTTGAACTAACGGACACCTTTTGGGATGGAAAACTTACAGACCTGGCCTTGCACTCTCACTTGTTAGATTAACTATAAGCTACTCTTTGGCGGTTTTCATCGTATTATTACGAAAAATTACAATTAGGAGGAGGGGAGGGAAAAGACCCTCTTCCTCATTCCAGCGCCGACGACGTAATGGCTAAAGCACTTTGTCTGATGCTATTCATAACATAATGTAATCAGGATGTTTGAGAGTGATAAAAGGGTCTGACGATTTGTCACACTAATACCCAGGATTACTCTGATTATGATGTAATTGACATGAACAAATAAAGAATTGCCGCAAATAATTAAGAATAGCCTCTAGATGCCTGGGGGTTATTAAATCCATCAGTACGACTTAATATAAATTAACTAACAATAAGTATTTTTTATGAATTTTATGCGGCGTTAAAACTAACTTACGTTTGAAATCATTAACTATAAACATTTCAACATTAAGATTACGCGTATAAAAAAGGCCGCTTGCGCGGCCTTAGTGATTACGATGTTAATCAGTGATGATCGACTGTATGGTTATGTTCGATATCTTCATTTTTGCGGCTAAAGCGGCGGCGAACCACCACGAAGAACACCGGAACGAAGAAGATCGCCAGTACCGTTGCGGTCACCATCCCGCCCATTACACCAGTACCTACTGCGTTCTGCGAGCCGGAACCAGCACCAGTGCTGATAACCAGCGGCATAACACCGAGAATAAATGCCAGTGAAGTCATCAGGATTGGGCGTAAACGCATCCGCACCGCATCCAGAGTTGCTTCAATCAGACCTTTACCTTCTTTATCCATCAAGTCTTTGGCGAATTCGACGATAAGTATCGCGTTCTTCGCCGACAACCCAATGGTTGTGAGCAGGCCCACCTGGAAGTAAACGTCGTTGGTCAGGCCGCGGAAGGTGGCTGCCAGCAACGCACCGATAACCCCCAGCGGAACGACCAGCATAACGGAGAACGGAATCGACCAGCTCTCGTACAATGCCGCCAGACACAGGAACACGACAATCAACGAAATCGCATACAGCGACGGCGCCTGGTTGCCGGAGAGACGTTCCTGATAGGACATCCCCGTCCAGTCGTAGCCAACACCGGTAGGCAGTTTGCTCGCCAGTTGTTCCATCAGCGCCATTGCTTCACCGGTACTCTTACCTGGTGCCGCCTGGCCTAAGATCTCCATGGATGGCAGGCCGTTGTAACGTTCCAGACGCGGCGAACCGTACTCCCAACGCGAAGAGGAGAATGCCGAGAACGGCACCATCTGGCCATCAGCAGCACGCACATACCAGTTACCGATATCTTCCGGCAGCATGCGGTATTTTGCTTCTGACATGACGTAAACTTTCTTCACACGACCGCGGTCGATAAAGTCGTTCACGTAGCTGCCGCCCCATGCAGCGCCCAGGGTAGTGTTAATATCGTTAATAGAAACACCCAGAGCCTGAGCTTTCTCCTGGTCGATATCAATCTTGAACTGCGGAGTATCTTCCAGACCGTTCGGACGCACGCTGGTCAACAGATCCGGATGTTTCGCCGCTTCGCCCAGCAGCTGGTTACGCGCTTGAGTCAGTTTTTCGTGACCGAGGCCAGCCTGGTCAATCAGCTCAAAGTCGAAGCCGGTTGCCGTACCCAGTTCCACAATCGCAGGCAGGTTAAAGGCGAAGACCATCGCATCTTTAATTTGCGAGAAGGCGCGCGTCGCACGCATGGTAATCGCTTCAACTTTGTTTTCATCACCCGGACGGTCAGCCCAGTCCTTCAACGAAACGAACGCAATACCGGTGTTCTGACCACGTCCCGCAAAGCCGAAGCCGTTAACGGCGAATACCGACTCAACGTTGTTCTTCTCTTTGGTCAGATAGTAATCCGTCACCTCATTGAGCACTTTCTGCGTACGTTCCTGCGTCGCACCCGCTGGCAGTTGGACCATGGTCATAAATACACCCTGGTCTTCATCTGGCAAGAAGGAACTAGGCAGACGTACAAACAGATAAGCCATGCCGACCACAATGATCAGATACAGCACCAGATAACGCCCCGTACTGCGCAGAATGCCGCCTACGCTGTCGGTGTAGTGGTGCGTGCTCTTCTCGAACATGCGGTTAAACCAGCCGAAGAAGCCTTTTTTGCCTTCGCCGTGATCGCCTTTAGCGATAGGTTTCAGCATAGTGGCACAAAGTGCCGGAGTCAGGATCAACGCCACCAGCACTGACAGCGCCATTGCCGAAACAATGGTAATGGAGAACTGACGATAGATTGCACCAGTAGAGCCGCCGAAGAAGGCCATCGGGATAAATACCGCCGACAGCACCATCGCGATACCCACCAGTGCGCCCTGAATCTGCCCCATCGACTTACGTGTGGCTTCTTTCGGCGGCAGACCTTCTTCCGCCATCACTCGCTCAACGTTTTCTACTACGACGATGGCGTCATCCACCAACAGGCCGATGGCGAGCACCATCCCGAACATCGTTAGCGTGTTTATCGAGAAGCCAAAGGCGGCAAGGACGGCAAAGGTCCCCAGCAATACCACCGGTACGGCAATGGTCGGAATCAACGTCGCGCGGAAGTTCTGCAGGAACAGATACATAACCAGGAACACGAGGATGATCGCTTCGACCAGGGTTTTAACCACTTCGTGAATAGAGATTTTCACGAACGGCGTCGTGTCGTACGGATAAACGATTTTCAGACCTGACGGGAAGAATGGCTCCATCTTCGCCAGTTCAGCACGGATTGCCGCAGCAGTTTCCAGCGCGTTCGCACCGGTTGCCAGCTTGATACCCAGACCCGAAGCCGGTTGTCCGTTAAATTCCGCGATGATGTCGTAGTTCTCACCACCCAGCTCAATCTTCGCCACATCACGCAGCAGCACGCGGGAACCATCCTGATTCACTTTCAGCAGAATTTTGCCGAACTCTTCAGTAGAGGTCAGACGCGTCTGAGCAATAATAGAGGCGTTAAGCTGCTGGCCTTTCACCGGCGGTGTACCGCCGAGCTGACCGGCTGCGACCTGGGCGTTCTGTGCTTTGATAGCGGTAATGACATCAACCGGCGTTAGCTGGTATTTGTTCAACTCATTCGGGTTCATCCAGATACGCATCGCGTACTGTGAACCGAACAGCTGAACGTCACCAACGCCCGACGTACGGCTAATGGCATCTTTCATATTTGCCGCTACGTAGTCAGAGATATCTTCCTGCGTCATGGTGCCGTCAGTGTTGATAACGCCGACAACCATCAGGAAGCTACTGGAAGATTTCTCAACGCTCACCCCTTGCTGCTGTACTTCTTGCGGCAGCAACGGCATCGCCAGCTGCAGTTTGTTCTGCACCTGAACCTGCGCGATATCCGCATCAGTACCAGACTCAAAGGTCAGGGTGATCTGCACAGTACCTGTGGAGTCACTGTTAGAGGACATATACATCAGGTTATCGATACCGTTCATATTCTGTTCGATAACCTGTGTCACCGTGTCCTGCACTGTTTTCGCATCAGCGCCGGGGTAGGAGGCGGAGATCGTGACCGCCGGCGGTGCAATCGTAGGATATTGCGCCACCGGCAGTTTGAGGATCGCCAGCCCCCCTGCCAACATGATAATGATGGCGATCACCCACGCAAAAATCGGGCGATCGATAAAGAAATTAGGCATGTCTTAACGGCTCCTGTTTAAGTTAAGACTTGGACTGTTCAGGCTGAGCACCGCTTGCGGCTTGCTGGTTATTATCAGCGGTAACTTCTTGTGCTTTTACCTGGACACCAGGACGCACTTTCTGCAGCCCACTTATTACTACGCGGTCGCCTGCTTTCAGACCTTCTGTCACCAGCCACTTATCACCAATAGCCTGGCTTGCGACGATTGGGCGGGTTTCCACTTTGTCATCTGCGCCAACCACCAGAACGGTAGCCTCACCGCGTGGTGTACGAGTTACACCCTGTTGCGGAACTAAAATGGCGTTAGGATTAAGCCCTTCTTCCAGACGAGCGCGTACGAACATGCCCGGCAGCAGAGTGTGATCCGGGTTCGGGAAGATAGCGCGTAAAGTGATAGAACCGGTGGTCTGATCGACAGTCACGTCAGAGAACTCCAGCGTACCGTCCTGCGGGAACTTAATGCCGTCGCTGGTGATCAGCGAGACTTTGGCCTTGCCGTTCTCTTGCTTCAGCGTGCCATTTGCCAGTTCCTGTTTCAGACGCAGGAAGTCGTTGCTGGACTGGGTAACATCCACATAGATAGGATCAAGTTGCTGCACGGTTGCCAGCGCAGTCGCCTGACCGTTTTGCACCAGGGCGCCTTCCGTCACGTTCGATTTACCAATACGGCCAGTAATCGGAGAGGTGACTTTGGTGTAAGCCAGATTGATCCGCGCGGTTTCAACAGCCGCTTTTGCCGCAGTGACAGCAGCATTTGCCTGTTGCGCATCAGCCAGCGCCTGATCGTACTCTTGCTTACTGATGTACTGAGTACCCAGCAGTTTCTGGTAACGATTAACAGTCAGTTGCGCGATATTGGCTGCCGCCTGCGCTTTCGCCAGATCGCCTTTTGCACTGTCGTACGCCGCCTGGTAGGTAGCAGGATCAATCTGATAAAGAGAGACGCCTGCTTCGATGTCGCTACCCTCTTTGAAATTACGCTTCAGGATAATCCCGCTAACTTGAGGACGAACTTCTGCGATCCGGTAAGCACTGGTGCGGCCCGGAAGCTCGGTTGTGATCTGCAGAGGTTCAGTTTTGACTGTTACTACCCCAACGGCGGGCATCTGCTGGCCACCTTGTTGGGCCTGTTTGTCGTCACATCCTGTAAGCGCTAAGCTGCCTGAGAGCATCAGAACGATCGCCAGAGGCGTAAACCCTCTGTTTTTGTTCATATGTAAACCTCGAGTGTCCGATTTCAAATTGGTCAATGGTCAAAAGTCGATAAACCCATTGCTGCGTTTATATTATCGTCGTGCTATGGTACATACATTCATAAATGTATGTAAATCTAACGCCTGTAAATTCACTAACATATGGCACGAAAAACCAAACAAGAAGCGCAAGAAACGCGTCAACACATCCTCGATGTGGCGCTACGTCTTTTCTCACAGCAGGGGGTATCATCCACCTCACTGGGAGAGATTGCAAAAGCGGCAGGCGTTACGCGCGGTGCAATCTACTGGCATTTTAAAGACAAGTCGGATTTGTTCAGTGAGATCTGGGAGCTGTCAGAGTCCAATATTGGTGAACTAGAGCTTGAGTATCAGGCAAAATTCCCTGACGATCCACTCTCAGTTTTAAGAGAAATACTAATTCATGTGCTTGAATCGACGGTGACAGAAGAACGGCGTCGATTATTGATGGAGATTATTTTCCACAAATGCGAGTTTGTCGGAGAAATGGCGGTTGTCCAACAGGCACAACGAAATCTCTGTCTGGAAAGTTATGAACGTATAGAGCAAACGTTAAGGCATTGTATTGAAAAGAAATTATTGCCAACCAATTTAATGACGCGCCGTGCGGCGATAATTATGCGCGGTTATATTTCCGGCCTTATGGAAAACTGGCTGTTTGCACCGCAATCTTTTGATCTAAAAAAAGAAGCCCGCGATTACGTAGCCATCTTGTTGGAAATGTATCTTCTTTGCCCGACCCTTCGTACTCCCGCCGCCAACGAAAAATCCTGAATCAGACTCCAGGATTTATCCTGGACATTTTCGCTGTTGCTATTCTGGTTCTCTACACCGTGATATTCTAGCCACCCGACTAGTTCAGGTCGTTCTTCAGGTTCAGAAACCTTCATTCATCATGACTATGTTCCAGTATTACAAACGATCACGGCATTTTGTTTTTTCAGCATTTATTGCTTTTGTTCTTGTCTTGTTATGCCAGAACACGGCGTTTGCGCGGGCGTCATCGAATGGTGATCTACCGACGAAAGCAGACCTGCAGGCACAACTTGACTCACTTAATAAACAAAAAGATCTTTCTGCCCAGGACAAGCTGGTGCAGCAAGATATTACTGACACATTAGCCACCCTCGAGAAAATCGATCGCGTAAAAGACGAAACGGTGCAATTACGGCAAAAAGTTGCCGAAGCGCCAGAGAAAATGCGCCAGGCGACCGCAGCGTTAACTGCGCTCAACGATGTGGATAACGACGAAGAAACCCGCAAAATTCTGAGTACGCTATCGTTGCGTCAGTTGGAGTTACGCGTCTCCCAGGCGTTGGACGATTTGCAGAATGCACAAAATGATCTGGCTTCTTATAACAGCCAGTTAGTTTCGTTACAGACGCAGCCTGAACGCGTGCAAAATGCGATGTATACCGCCTCGCAGCAATTGCAACAAATTCGCAGCCGCCTGGATGGAACCGAGGTCGGCGAAGCCGCCTTACGTCCCAGCCAGAAAGTGTTGATGCAGGCACAGCAGGCTTTGCTGAATGCCGAGATTGACCAACAGCGTAAAAGCCTGGAAGGGAACACTGTCTTACAGGACACCCTGCAAAAGCAGCGTGATTACGTGACGGCGAACAGTACGCGACTTGAACATCAGCTACAACTGTTGCAGGAGGCGGTGAACAGCAAGCGCCTGACATTAACCGAAAAAACGGCGCAGGAAGCCGTTACCCCGGATGAAGCTGCGCGTATTCAGGCTAATCCGCTGGTGAAGCAGGAGCTGGAAATAAACCAGCAATTAAGCCAGCGTCTGATTACCGCTACCGAAAACGGTAATGTCCTGATGCAGCAAAACATCAAAGTCAAAAACTGGCTGGAGCGGGCGCTGCAATCGGAACGTAACATCAAAGAGCAGATTTCTGTCCTGAAAGGCAGTCTGCTGCTTTCACGCATTCTTTATCAGCAACAACAAACGCTGCCCTCGGCGGATGAACTGGAAAATATGACCAACCGCATCGCGGACTTGCGTCTCGAACAGTTTGAAGTCAACCAGCAACGTGACGCGCTGTTCCAGAGCGATGCGTTCGTCAGCAAGCTGGAAGAAGGTCACGCCAACGAAGTCAACAGCGAAGTTCACGATGCGTTATTGCAAGTGGTTGATATGCGTCGCGAACTGTTGGATCAGCTTAACAAACAGTTGGGTAACCAGCTGATGATGGCCATTAACCTGCAAATCAACCAGCAGCAGTTAATGAGCGTATCGAAAAACCTGAAATCCATCCTGACTCAGCAAATTTTTTGGGTGAACAGTAACCGTCCGATGGACTGGGACTGGATCAAAGCGTTCCCGCAAACCCTGAAAGATGAGTTTAAATCGATGAAAATTACGGTGAACTGGGAAAAAGCCTGGCCCGCCGTATTTATCGCTTTCCTTGCCGGTTTGCCGCTGCTGTTGATTGCCGGGCTGATTCACTGGCGTTTAGGCTGGCTGAAAGCATATCAACAAAAACTGGCTTCGGCGGTAGGTTCCCTGCGTAACGATAGCCAGCTCAATACGCCAAAAGCGATTCTTATTGACCTGATCCGCGCGCTGCCGGTGTGCCTGATTATTCTCGCGGTTGGCCTGATTTTGCTGACCATGCAGCTCAACATCAGCGAACTGCTGTGGTCGTTCTGTAAAAAACTGGCGATTTTCTGGCTGGTGTTTGGCCTGTGCTGGAAAGTGCTGGAGAAAAACGGTGTTGCCGTGCGTCACTTCGGTATGCCGGAACAGCAGACCAGCCACTGGCGTCGGCAAATTGTCCGCATCAGCCTCGCGTTGCTGCCGATCCATTTCTGGTCTGTGGTGGCAGAACTCTCCCCGCTGCATCTGATGGATGATGTGCTGGGGCAGGCGATGATTTTCTTCAACCTGCTGCTGATTGCCTTCCTGGTGTGGCCGATGTGCCGCGAAAGCTGGCGTGATAAAGAGTCGCACACCATGCGACTGGTCACCATTACTGTGCTGTCGATTATCCCGATTGCGCTGATGGTGCTGACTGCAACGGGCTATTTCTACACCACGCTGCGCCTCTCCGGGCGTTGGATTGAAACCGTTTATCTGGTGATCATCTGGAACTTGCTCTACCAGACGGTGTTGCGCGGCTTAAGCGTAGCGGCGCGACGTATCGCCTGGCGTCGTGCGCTGGCGCGTCGGCAGAATCTGGTGAAAGAGGGCGCTGAAGGTGCCGAACCGCCGGAAGAACCCACCATCGCGCTGGAGCAGGTTAACCAGCAGACGCTGCGTATTACCATGTTGCTGATGTTTGCGCTGTTCGGTGTCATGTTCTGGGCAATTTGGTCCGATTTGATCACCGTGTTCAGCTATCTCGACAGCATCACGCTCTGGCATTACAACGGCAATGAAGCTGGTGCTGCGGTGGTGAAAAACGTCACCATGGGCAGTCTGTTGTTTGCGATTATCGCCTCAATGGTGGCCTGGGCGTTGATTCGCAACCTGCCTGGTTTGCTGGAAGTGCTGGTGCTGTCGCGCCTGAACATGCGCCAGGGGGCATCGTATGCCATCACCACTATCCTTAACTACATCATCATTGCCGTTGGTGCGATGACGGTGTTCGGATCGCTGGGCGTCTCGTGGGATAAACTCCAGTGGCTGGCAGCAGCATTATCCGTAGGTCTTGGTTTTGGCTTACAGGAGATCTTCGGTAACTTCGTCTCCGGTTTGATCATCCTGTTCGAACGTCCGGTGCGCATTGGCGATACGGTAACCATTGGTACCTACTCTGGGACGGTCAGTAAGATCCGTATTCGTGCGACAACGATTACCGATTTCGATCGCAAAGAAGTGATCATCCCGAACAAAGCGTTTGTTACCGAGCGTCTGATCAACTGGTCATTGACTGACACCACCACGCGTCTGGTGATCCGCCTGGGCGTGGCCTATGGTTCCGATCTGGAAAAAGTCCGCAGAGTTCTGCTCCAGGCAGCGACTGAGCATCCAAGGGTGATGCACGAGCCAATGCCAGAAGTCTTCTTTACTGCATTTGGCGCCAGCACGCTGGATCACGAACTGCGCTTGTATGTTCGTGAACTGCGCGACCGTAGCCGCACCGTCGATGAACTGAACCGTACTATCGATCAGTTATGTCGTGAAAACGACATCAACATTGCCTTTAACCAGCTTGAAGTGCATTTGCATAACGAGAAGGGCGATGAAGTGACGGAAGTGAAACGTGACTACAAAGGTGACGATCCGACGCCAGCGGTAGGATAATAACGAAAGGGGCGGCATTTAGTTGCCCCCGAGATTGCTGACAAAGTGCGCGTTGTTCATGCCGGATGCGGCGTGACCGCCTTATCCGGCCTACGAAACCGCGAAAATTCAATATATTGCAGGAGCGGTGTAGGTCTGATAAGCGTAGCGCATCAGGCAGTTTTGCGTTTGCCCGCAATCTTAGGGGACATTTAGCGGCCCCATTTATTTATCACTTTGCGCCTCATCATCGCGCGTTAATTTCTTTTCATAATCACGCTTTACAATATCCAGCGCGCGCAGCACGGTACTGGCAGGGATTTGATTTTCTTCCAGTAGCACAATTAAATCGACGGCCAGTTTGACATCGTCAGGGGCATTTTCCAGTGACATACATTCTCCATTGTTAGCGGGTTAAACGCGCTAACCTGTTTTCGATTTTTTCCAACGCATGACGGCAACGCGCCAGGCGCGCTTCATAGGCTTCCACTTCACGATGTAGCGTCTGCTGTTCCACGAGATCGGTCGCCCGCACCAGACGGGCTTTACGTTCGGCAACCATTTCACGTAGCCGTCGTTCAAACTCCTGATGCTGAATACGTTTACGCTGCCAGCGGGCTATTTTGGGTGGTGCGCTATCCCACTCGCGTAGCGACCAGGCTGCGGCTTCACGCGCGATGGCTTCCAGTTGTGCCGCCAGATGTTCTGCCAGCCAGGCGACTTGCGGCAGTTGCTGTTGCTCAACCGCATGGCGAAGCGCGGACAAATTATCTCCCGCTTCTTTCAGGTACGCCTGTAACGTTGTTGCACGGGTCTGAAAAAGGTGCCTGTCAAAACGGGCGCTTAGCGTGGCGAACTGCGCCACCGGGGCACAACGCTGGCGCAGCGTGGCGAGCTGACCTTCCAGTTTTTCCAGCAGCAGGGCAGTTTTCACGATAAGACCTCAATGAAAATGATAATTGTTATGCTAAAGTAGCCACTCTGTATGCTGACTACACATAATATGCAACGAATCATTTTAATCATCATTGGCTGGCTGGCGGTAGTGTTGGGTACGCTGGGCGTGGTATTACCGGTATTGCCGACGACGCCATTTATCCTACTGGCCGCCTGGTGCTTTGCCCGTTCATCGCCGCGCTTCCATGCCTGGTTGCTGTACCGTTCATGGTTTGGCAGCTATTTACGCTTCTGGCAGAAATATCATGCAATGCCACGCGGCGCAAAGCCTCGGGCGATATGCATTATTTTACTGACTTTTGCGATTTCACTTTGGTTCGTACATATGACGTGGGTGCGGATTCTGTTATTGGTGATCCTCGGCTGTTTGCTGATTTTTATGTGGCGAATCCCAGTGATTGATGAAAAGCAATAAAAACGGCAAAGCACAACAATCGCTGTTGCAATTATCGCCCACAGCCAGTACATTCTGGCGTTTTCGAGCACAGGCGCAGGCGGTCAAAGGTTAAACAACTGTTACTTTTGACTCGTTTAAAACGCGCCGTGAGTACCACCGTAACAAGCAGGCATACACTTATGACCGCGACTGCACAGCAGCTTGAGTATCTCAAAAATAGCATCAAAAGCATTCAGGACTACCCGAAACCCGGCATTCTTTTCCGCGATGTCACCAGCTTACTGGAAGACCCGAAAGCTTACGCTCTCAGCATCGATTTACTGGTTGAGCGTTACAAAAATGCGGGCATTACCAAAGTTGTCGGCACTGAAGCTCGTGGCTTCTTGTTCGGCGCTCCGGTAGCACTGGGTCTGGGCGTTGGTTTTGTGCCGGTACGTAAACCAGGCAAACTGCCGCGCGAAACTATCAACGAATCTTACGAACTGGAATACGGCACCGATAAGCTGGAAATCCACGTTGATGCCATTAAACCTGGCGACAAAGTGCTGGTGGTTGATGATTTGCTGGCAACAGGCGGCACCATTGAAGCGACGGTTAAACTGATCCGCCGTTTAGGTGGTGAAGTTACTGACGCTGCGTTCATCATTAATCTGTTCGATCTTGGCGGCGAACAGCGCCTCGAAAAGCAGGGCATTACCTGTTATAGCCTTGTCCCGTTCCCGGGCCATTAATTTTCGCCAGCCCACGTCATGGGCAGCACAAGTTGTACATTCAGCCTCGCCGTTCTGACGGGGCTGTGTTAGCATTACCCCTTCGTGAATCCACCTTCCAGCGTTTCAGAGCCTGCCAATGAGTTATCAGGTCTTAGCCCGAAAATGGCGCCCACAAACCTTTGCTGACGTCGTCGGCCAGGAACATGTGCTGACCGCACTGGCGAACGGCTTGTCGTTAGGGCGTATTCATCATGCTTATCTTTTTTCCGGCACCCGTGGCGTCGGAAAAACCTCTATCGCCCGACTGCTGGCGAAGGGGCTAAACTGCGAAACCGGCATTACCGCGACGCCGTGCGGCGTATGCGATAACTGCCGTGAAATCGAGCAGGGGCGCTTTGTCGATTTGATTGAAATCGACGCCGCCTCGCGCACCAAAGTTGAAGATACTCGCGACTTGCTGGATAACGTCCAGTACGCTCCGGCGCGTGGTCGTTTTAAAGTCTATCTGATCGACGAAGTGCATATGCTGTCGCGTCACAGCTTTAACGCACTGTTAAAAACCCTTGAAGAGCCGCCAGAGCACGTTAAGTTTCTGCTGGCGACGACCGATCCGCAGAAATTGCCGGTGACGATTTTGTCACGCTGTCTGCAATTCCATCTCAAGGCGCTGGATGTCGAGCAAATTCGCCATCAGCTTGAGCACATCCTCAACGAAGAACATATCGCCCACGAGCCACGTGCGTTGCAACTGCTGGCGCGCGCCGCTGAAGGCAGCCTGCGAGACGCCTTAAGTCTGACCGACCAGGCGATTGCCAGCGGTGACGGCCAGGTTTCAACCCAGGCGGTCAGTGCGATGCTGGGTACGCTTGACGACGATCAGGCGCTGTCGCTGGTTGAAGCGATGGTCGAGGCCAACGGCGAGCGCGTAATGGCGTTGATTAATGAAGCCGCTGCCCGTGGTATCGAGTGGGAAGCGTTGCTGGTGGAAATGCTCGGTCTGTTGCACCGCATTGCGATGGTACAACTTTCGCCTGCTGCACTTGGCAACGACATGGCCGCCATCGAGCTGCGGATGCGTGAACTGGCGCGCACCATACCGCCGACGGATATTCAGCTTTACTATCAGACGCTGTTGATTGGTCGCAAAGAATTACCGTATGCGCCGGACCGCCGCATGGGCGTTGAGATGACACTGCTGCGCGCGCTGGCGTTCCATCCGCGTATGCCGCTGCCTGAGCCAGAAGTGCCACGCCAGTCCTTTGCGCCCGTCGCGCCAACGGCAGTAATGACGCCAACCCAGGTGCCGCCGCAACCGCAACCAGCGCCGCAGCAGGCACCGACTGTACCGCTCTCAGAAACCACCAGCCAGGTGCTGGCGGCGCGTCAGCAACTGCAGCGCGCTCAGGGAGCAACCAAAGCAAAAAAGAGTGAACCGGCAGCCGCTACCCGCGCGCGGCCGGTGAATAACGCTGCGCTGGAAAGACTGGCTTCGGTCACCGATCGCGTTCAGTCGCGTCCGGTGCCATCGGCGCTGGAAAAAGCGCCAGCCAAAAAAGAAGCGTATCGCTGGAAGGCGACCACCCCAGTGATGCAGCAAAAAGAAGTAGTCGCCACGCCGAAGGCGCTTAAAAAAGCGCTGGAACATGAAAAAACGCCGGAACTGGCGGCGAAGCTGGCGGCAGAAGCCATTGAGCGCGACCCGTGGGCGGCACAGGTGAGCCAACTATCGCTACCCAAACTGGTCGAGCAGGTGGCGTTAAATGCCTGGAAAGAGGAGAGCGACAACGCTGTATGCCTGCATTTGCGCTCCTCTCAGCGGCATTTGAATAACCGCGGCGCACAGCAAAAACTGGCTGAAGCGTTGAGCACGTTAAAAGGTTCAACGGTTGAACTGACTATCGTTGAAGATGATAATCCCGCGGTGCGCACGCCGCTGGAGTGGCGTCAGGCGATATACGAAGAAAAACTTGCGCAGGCGCGCGAGTCCATTATTGCGGATAATAATATTCAGACCCTGCGTCGATTCTTTGATGCGGAGCTGGATGAAGAAAGTATCCGCCCCATTTGATCGTAAGCACTGCTTACGATCGTCATCCTTAACGTGATTGAGAGAGAAACCTATGTTTGGTAAAGGCGGTCTGGGCAACCTGATGAAGCAAGCCCAGCAGATGCAAGAAAAAATGCAGCAGATGCAGGAAGAAATCGCGAAGCTGGAAGTGACTGGCGAATCCGGTGCTGGTCTGGTGAAAGTGACCATCAATGGCGCTCACAACTGCCGTCGCGTAGAGATCGACCCGAGCCTGCTGGAAGACGACAAAGAGATGCTGGAAGATTTGGTCGCTGCGGCATTCAACGACGCAGCGCGTCGCATCGAAGAAACCCAGAAAGAAAAAATGGCCTCTGTTTCCTCCGGAATGCAGCTGCCGCCAGGCTTTAAGATGCCGTTCTGATGCAAACCAGCCCGCTGTTAACACAGCTTATGGAAGCACTGCGCTGTCTGCCGGGCGTTGGCCCAAAGTCGGCGCAGCGTATGGCGTTCACGCTGCTTCAGCGCGATCGTAGCGGCGGGATGCGTCTGGCGCAGGCGCTCACCCGGGCGATGTCGGAAATCGGCCACTGCGCCGATTGCCGCACCTTCACTGAACAGGAAGTCTGTAATATCTGTTCGAATCCGCGTCGTCAGGAAAACGGTCAAATCTGCGTGGTAGAGAGTCCGGCGGACATCTACGCCATTGAGCAGACCGGGCAGTTTTCCGGTCGTTATTTTGTGTTGATGGGGCATCTGTCACCGCTGGACGGCATTGGCCCGGATGATATCGGACTTGATCGCCTGGAACAGCGTCTGGCGGCAGAAAAAATCACCGAAGTGATCCTCGCCACCAACCCGACGGTCGAAGGTGAAGCCACCGCTAACTACATTGCCGAGCTTTGCGCGCAATATGACGTGGAAGCCAGCCGAATCGCTCATGGCGTACCGGTTGGCGGCGAGCTGGAAATGGTCGACGGCACCACGTTGTCGCATTCCCTTGCCGGGCGTCATAAGATTCGTTTTTAAGCAAACGAGAGCAGGATCACCTGCTCTCGCTTGAAATTATCCTTCCTTGTCCCCATTTACCCCTCATCCTGTTTTTAACCTTAAAATGGCATTATTGAGGTAGACCTACATGAAAGGACAAGAAACTCGTGGTTTTCAGTCAGAAGTGAAACAGCTTCTGCACCTGATGATCCATTCTCTCTATTCCAATAAAGAAATCTTCCTGCGTGAGCTTATCTCTAACGCCTCCGATGCGGCGGACAAGCTGCGTTTCCGCGCGCTCTCTAACCCGGATCTGTACGAAGGTGACGGCGAACTGCGCGTTCGTGTTTCTTTCGATAAAGACAAGCGCACGCTGACCATTTCCGATAACGGCGTGGGGATGACCCGCGACGAAGTGATTGACCATCTGGGGACTATCGCGAAATCCGGCACCAAATCATTCCTCGAATCCCTGGGTTCTGACCAGGCGAAAGACAGCCAACTGATCGGTCAGTTTGGTGTTGGTTTCTACTCCGCGTTTATCGTGGCCGATAAAGTGACCGTGCGTACTCGTGCGGCGGGCGAAAAACCAGAAAACGGCGTCTTCTGGGAATCGGCTGGTGAAGGTGAATACACCGTTGCCGACATCACCAAAGAAGATCGTGGTACTGAAATCACCCTGCATCTGCGTGAAGGCGAAGACGAGTTCCTCGATGACTGGCGCGTGCGTTCCATCATCAGCAAATACTCCGACCATATCGCGCTGCCGGTAGAAATCGAAAAACGCGAAGAGAAAGACGGCGAAACCGTTATCTCCTGGGAGAAAATCAACAAAGCGCAGGCTCTGTGGACCCGTAACAAGTCGGAAATCACCGATGAAGAGTACAAAGAGTTCTACAAACATATCGCCCATGACTTTAACGATCCGCTGACCTGGAGCCACAACCGCGTTGAAGGTAAGCAGGAGTACACCAGCCTGCTGTACATCCCGTCGCAGGCACCGTGGGATATGTGGAACCGCGATCATAAGCACGGCCTGAAACTGTACGTCCAGCGCGTGTTCATCATGGACGACGCAGAACAGTTCATGCCGAACTATCTGCGCTTCGTGCGTGGTCTGATTGACTCCAGCGATCTGCCGCTGAACGTTTCCCGTGAAATCCTCCAGGACAGCACAGTAACGCGTAACCTGCGCAATGCGCTGACCAAGCGTGTGCTGCAAATGCTGGAAAAACTGGCGAAAGACGACGCGGAAAAATACCAGACCTTCTGGCAACAGTTTGGCCTGGTACTGAAAGAAGGTCCGGCGGAAGATTTCGCTAACCAGGAAGCGATCGCCAAACTGCTGCGTTTTGCGTCTACCCATACCGATTCTTCTGCGCAGACCGTGTCTCTGGAAGACTACGTTTCCCGCATGAAAGAAGGGCAGGAGAAAATCTACTACATCACCGCAGACAGCTATGCGGCAGCGAAGAGCAGCCCGCACCTGGAACTGCTGCGTAAGAAAGGCATCGAAGTTCTGCTGCTTTCTGACCGCATCGATGAGTGGATGATGAACTATCTGACCGAGTTCGACGGTAAACCGTTCCAGTCTGTGTCTAAAGTTGACGAGTCGCTGGAAAAACTGGCTGACGAAGTTGATGAGAGCGCGAAAGAAGCGGAAAAAGCACTGACTCCGTTCATCGACCGCGTGAAAGCCCTGCTCGGCGAGCGCGTGAAAGATGTTCGTCTGACTCACCGTCTGACCGATACGCCAGCGATCGTTTCTACCGACGCGGACGAAATGAGCACCCAGATGGCGAAACTGTTTGCCGCAGCGGGCCAGAAAGTGCCAGAAGTGAAATACATCTTCGAACTGAACCCGGATCACGTACTGGTGAAACGTGCTGCAGATACTGAAGATGAAGCCAAGTTCAGCGAGTGGGTAGAACTGCTGCTGGATCAGGCGCTGCTGGCAGAACGCGGTACGCTGGAAGATCCGAACCTGTTTATTCGTCGTATGAACCAGTTACTGGTTTCTTGATGTAATGCCGGATGAATTTTATCCGGCATACAGCTGAATGTGGTGCCGGATGACCTTCGTGTCATCCGGCATTTTTCTTTTCATCCTCTGCAATTTCCGCAAATTATCTCACCATTAACCGTTTCAGCCCCGGGCGCCTTTCTTGAGGCAATCGCCTGTTGGTGGTATCGTTTATCGCTTTTTCAAAAAATTCGACACATTTTAAGGGGATTTTCGCAATGCGTATCATTCTGCTTGGCGCTCCGGGCGCGGGGAAAGGGACTCAGGCTCAGTTCATCATGGAGAAATATGGTATTCCGCAAATCTCCACTGGCGATATGCTGCGTGCCGCAGTCAAATCTGGCTCCGAGCTGGGTAAACAAGCTAAAGACATTATGGACGCTGGCAAACTGGTCACCGATGAACTGGTGATCGCGCTGGTTAAAGAGCGCATTGCTCAGGAAGATTGCCGTAATGGTTTCCTGTTGGACGGCTTCCCGCGCACCATTCCGCAGGCAGACGCGATGAAAGAAGCGGGCATCAATGTTGATTACGTTCTGGAATTCGACGTACCGGACGAGCTGATTGTTGATCGTATCGTCGGTCGCCGCGTTCACGCGCCGTCTGGTCGTGTATATCACGTTAAATTCAATCCGCCGAAAGTAGAAGGCAAAGACGACGTGACCGGTGAAGAGCTGACTACCCGTAAAGACGATCAGGAAGAAACCGTACGTAAACGTCTGGTTGAATACCATCAGATGACTGCACCGCTGATTGGCTACTACTCCAAAGAAGCAGAAGCGGGTAACACCAAATACGCGAAAGTTGACGGCACCAAACCGGTTGCTGAAGTTCGCGCGGCTCTGGAAAAAATCCTCGGCTAATCAAGCCGCAGCAGATCTGCTCTCGGGCAGGTCTGCTCATCCTCCTCAGGCCAGACCTTTCACAGCAATTAGTTCTTCTTCCTCACTTTTCCGCTACAATTATCAACAAGTTGAATCGATAAGAGGCGGTAATGCGTCAGACTAAAACCGGTATCTTGCTGGCAAACCTGGGGACGCCCGATGCCCCCACTCCTGAAGCGGTAAAACGCTATCTGAAACAATTTTTAAGCGATAGACGCGTGGTCGATACCTCACGGCTGTTGTGGTGGCCGTTGCTGCGTGGTGTGATTTTGCCGCTGCGCTCACCGCGCGTGGCGAAGCTGTACGCCTCGGTCTGGATGGAAGACGGCTCGCCGCTGATGGTTTACAGCCGCCAGCAACAGCAGGCGCTGGCACAACGTTTACCGGATACGCCAGTGGCGCTGGGCATGAGCTACGGCTCGCCATCACTGGAAAGCGCCGTAGATGAACTACTGGCAGAACATGTTGATCATATTGTGGTGCTGCCGCTCTATCCGCAATACTCCTGTTCAACGGTCGGTGCGGTATGGGATGAACTTGCACGCATTCTCGCGCGCAAGCGTAGCATTCCGGGGATTTCGTTTATTCGTGATTACGCCGATAACCACGATTACATTAATGCGCTGGCAAATAGCGTGCGGGCCTCTTTCGAAAAACATGGCGAGCCGGATCTGCTGCTGCTCTCTTATCATGGCATTCCTCAGCGTTACGCGGATGAAGGTGATGATTACCCGCAGCGTTGCCGCACAACGACGCGTGAACTGGCTTCCGCACTGGGAATGGCACCAGAAAAAGTGATGATGACCTTTCAGTCGCGCTTTGGCCGGGAACCCTGGCTGATGCCTTATACCGACGAAACGCTGAAAATGCTTGGAGAAAAAGGCGTCGGTCATATTCAGGTGATGTGCCCGGGCTTTGCTGCGGATTGTCTGGAGACGCTGGAAGAGATTGCCGAGCAAAACCGTGAAGTCTTCCTCGGCGCTGGCGGGAAAAAATACGAATATATTCCGGCGCTTAATGCTACACCGGAACATATCGAAATGATGGCTAATCTTGTTGCAGCCTATCGCTAAAGAATCGAGCACCGTCGCGTAGAGCATCGTCGGCGGTTTTCATCATCCGTGAATAATGCAAAAAGGCGTGCAGCGTACCGGAGTAGAGTTTGAACTCACAAGGTTGCTGGTGTGCCGCTAACGTCTGGTAAAGCAGGCGACTGTCATCCAGCAGCGGATCGAACTCCGCTCCGGCGATATAACAGGGCGGCACATTTCGAGTGAGATCATTATTAAACAGGCAGTAATACGGCGACTCGCGATCCGCTTCGCTGCCTAAATATGCCTCTTCATACATCTGCAAATCCTGTTGCGTTAAGCCATCCCAGGCACCGCCCAGCAGGCGACGAGTCACGGAATCCCGTAACCCATAAAGTCCATACCACAGCAAAACGCCCACAACCTTACCGCAATCGATCTGTTTATCCCGCAGCCACAAGGCGCTGGCTAGCGCCAGCATTGCGCCAGCGGAATCACCGGCAAAGCCAATACGTGACATATTGATTTGATAATCGCCCGCCTGCTGGTGGAAGTGACAACAGGCGGCCACGATTTCCTCTATCGCCTGCGGAAAACGCGCTTCTGGCGAAAGGGTGTAATCAATGCCAATCACCGTACACTGAGTGTAGATTGCCAGAAGTCGCATGATGCGATCGTGGGTATCGAGGTTGCCGAGAATAAAACCACCGCCGTGAAGATAAAATAGCGTCGCTGGGCTATCTGAATTTGGACAAAATAAGCGGGCCTCCACTTGTCCATATTTTGTCGGAACTGCGTAATCTCTGGTTTCCATTTCTGGAGCGCCCGCATTCCAGAATTGCCGCTCGAGCGTGTAATGCTGACGCTGCTCGGCAAGTGTTCCTTCTGCGGGCCAGGGCGGTAAATCAGGCTGAAGTGTATTAACAACGGCCCTCATTTCGGCAGAAATCAGTTCCAGTGCGGGTAATTTGTTTTCCATCTTCATAGAAAAACTCCTTTCAAATTACGCCATTGTAAGGAAGCTCTGCCATGATAATGCGATCTCGTCTGCTGATATTGAAACTGGCTGCATCTCGCGCGTTCCCGTGAGATTGTGTTAACATTCGCCGCTCAGTTAACCACCCGTAAAAACAACCATGAAATTTCCCGGTAAACGTAAATCCAAACATTACTTCCCCGTAAACGCACGCGATCCGCTGCTTCAGCAGTTCCAGCCAGAAAACGAAACCAGCGCCGCCTGGGTAGTGGGTATCGACCAGACTCTGGTCGATATAGAAGCGAAAGTGGATGATGAGTTCATTGAACGTTATGGATTAAGTGCCGGGCATTCACTGGTGATTGAAGATGATGTTGCCGAAGCACTCTATCAGGAACTTAAAGAGAAAAACCTGATTACCCATCAGTTTGCGGGTGGCACTATTGGTAACACCATGCATAACTACTCGGTACTGGCGGATGACCGCTCGGTACTACTGGGCGTGATGTGCAGCAATATTGAAATTGGCAGCTACGCCTATCGTTATTTGTGTAATACCTCCAGCCGTACCGATCTTAACTATCTGCAAGGCGTAGACGGCCCGATTGGACGCTGTTTTACGCTGATTGGCGAGTCTGGCGAACGCACTTTTGCCATTAGCCCTGGCCACATGAACCAGCTACGGGCAGAAAGCATTCCGGAAGATGTGATTGCCGGAGCGTCGGCGCTGGTACTCACCTCATATCTGGTGCGCTGCAAGCCGGGCGAACCGATGCCGGAAGCAACCATGAAAGCCATTGAGTACGCGAAGAAATATAACGTACCGGTGGTGCTGACGCTGGGGACTAAATTTGTCATCGCCGAGAATCCGCAGTGGTGGCAGCAATTCCTCAAAGAACACGTTTCCATCCTTGCGATGAACGAAGAAGAAGCCGAAGCGTTGACCGGAGAGAGCGATCCGCTGCTGGCGTCTGACAAGGCGCTGGACTGGGTGGATCTGGTGCTGTGCACCGCCGGGCCAATCGGTTTGTATATGGCGGGCTTTACTGAAGACGAAGCGAAACGCAAAACCCAGCATCCGCTGCTGCCGGGCGCTATCGCGGAATTTAACCAGTATGAGTTTAGCCGCGCCATGCGCCACAAGGATTGCCAGAATCCGCTGCGCGTCTATTCGCACATTGCGCCGTATATGGGCGGACCAGAAAAAATCATGAACACCAACGGTGCCGGAGATGGGGCGCTGGCGGCGCTGTTGCATGACATTACCGCTAACAGTTATCACCGTAGCAGCGTACCAAATTCCAGCAAGCATAAATTCACCTGGCTGACGTATTCGTCATTAGCGCAGGTGTGTAAATATGCCAACCGTGTGAGCTATCAGGTACTGAACCAGCATTCTCCACGCTTAACGCGCGGGCTGCCGGAGCGTGAAGACAGCCTGGAAGAATCTTACTGGGATCGTTAAGTTATCGTCGGTTCGTAGGCCAGATAAGGCGTTCACGCCGCATCTGGCATTTGGCTCTCGATGCCTGATGCGACGCTGGCCGCGTCTTATCAGGCCTACATATCCGCGCCTGTTATCAGGCAACCACCGTTTACCCCGTCACCACTTCACCTGCCGGTGGCGTTTCCAGCAGTTCCAGCATGGTGCGGGCAATTTCACGCTCGCCCATCACCACCTGATTCGCGCCACGTTCGGTGATATATGCCACCTCGTCGTCATAATGGGCGCGGGCGATAATCTCAATATCCGGGTTTTTCGCGCGAGCAGACGCCACAATCTCGCCTGCTTCGTAACCGTTGGGAATCGTCAGGATCAGCCATTTTGCGCATTCCAGATGCGCCAGTTGCATGATCTCTTCGTTAGCCGCGTTGCCTAATACCGCCCGGACTCCGCGCTCACGCAGTTCGTCGACGCGAGTACGTGACGTCTCAATCACCACTAAAGGAATATCAGACGCGAGCAATTTCTCCCCCAGCAGGCTGCCCACACGACCATAACCTACCAGCAGCGCATGGTTGCAGATATCAACCGGAATCTGCTTCTCTTCTTCGATAGCTTCCTCCAGCGTCTGCTCTTCCAGCGTTTCGGTTTTCGCCAGGTATTTCTCCAGCAGCGCGAACAGCACAGGGTTGAGCATAATCGACAAAATCGCCCCCGCCAGCACCAGGTTTTGCCCCACCTGCGGCAGCAGATTCAATGCCATCCCCAGTCCCGCCAGGATAAAGGCGAACTCACCAATCTGCGCCAGGCTGGCGGCGATGGTCAACGCCGTACGCTGGGAGTGGCCAAACAACCGGACGAGGAAGAGCGCCGCGACCGATTTACCAAACAGAATAATCGCCAGCGTAGCCAGCACCGCCAACGGCTGCTGAATCAGGATTAACGGATCAAACAACATCCCGACAGAGACGAAGAACAACACTGCAAACGCATCACGTAATGGCAGCGTATCGTGGGCGGCACGGTGGCTAAGTTCGGACTCATTCAGCACCATCCCGGCAAAGAACGCGCCGAGTGCAAAGGAGACGTCAAACAGCTCCACCGCGCCAAAAGCAATCCCTAACGCCAGCGCCAGCACCGACAGGGTAAACAACTCGCGCGAACCCGTTGCCGCGCTACGTGCCATAATCCACGGCACCAGACGGCGACCTACCAACATCATAATGGCAATAAACGCGACAACTTTGCCGATAGTGATACTCATATCCAGCGCCAGCGTCGCAAAGCCCACATCGCCCTGTTCCAGCATTCCGGCTACCGCTGGCAGCAACACCAGCGTCAGGACCATCACCAGGTCTTCCACAATCAGCCAGCCGATGGCGATTTGCCCTCGCTGGCTGTCTATTAATTGCCGTTCTTCAAGTGCACGAAGTAACACTACCGTACTGGCGGTGGAAAGACACAAACCGAACACGATACCAGTCATCAACGACCAGCCCAGCACGGCGGAGAGCGCCATACCCAGCAGTGTCGCCACGGCTATCTGGGCAATTGCGCCGGGAATGGCGATGGACTTTACCGCCATCAAATCCTTGAGCGAAAAATGCAAACCGACGCCGAACATCAGCAAAATAACGCCCAGTTCCGCCAGTTCAGGCGCAAGTTTTGTATCGGCAACAAAACCTGGGGTAAAGGGGCCTGCCAGCACACCCGCTAACAGATATCCCACCAGAGGAGAAATACGCAGTTTATTGGCCAGCATGCCGAGGATAAAGGCAAGCACAAGGCCGCCAACAATTGTGGTGATAAGCGGGGTGGCGTGATGCATTCCGTCTCCTTTTCCTGGTGGTGGTTGTCCATATTTTGGCCGGGAAAACCAAAATTACAGGTAATAGTTTATGACAATTTCATAGATGATGTTTATGAATAATTGTTGAATTTTGCAGAAAAATGGAATTAGCCGCAAAAAAGGCACGGATCGGAAAAGTGATGAGGTGTATGAAGAGGAAAGGCTTATGGTTACTGCAAAATGAAGCAGCCAAAGTTTACCTTTGGCTGCCGGGAATTCAGGATTTATGCCGATTATCAGGTAAGAATATGGTCAACATGCCAAGAAGCGGCAGGAAAGCACATATTTTATAAACTAACTCGATACTGGTATGGTCGGCGATAAGCCCCAGAACTGCGGCTCCAAGGCCACCCATGCCAAAAGCAAAACCGAAAAAGAGCCCGGAAACCATGCCGATACGCCCCGGCAACAGCTCTTGTGCATAAACCAGAATGGCAGAAAACGCCGAGGCGAGGATAAATCCAATAATCACCGTCAAAACCCCCGTCCAGTGCAGGCTTGCGTACGGTAAAATAAGCGTAAAAGGCGCAACGCCGAGGATAGAGCCCCAAATTACATATTTTCGCCCAATCTTATCGCCAACAGGCCCGCCAATCACCGTCCCCGCCGCAACGGCAAATAAAAAGGCAAACAGATGAAGTTGGGCATTCTGGATGGATAATCCGAATTTTTCCATCAGATAAAAGGTGTAATAGCTGCTGATGCTCGCCATATAGAAATATTTCGAGAAAATCAGCACTAACAGTACGCAAACAGCCAGCACGACCTTATTTCGTGGCAGCGGATTGATTATTGGCGCTTTCGGCTTGCCTTTACTCATTCGGTGCTGCGCAGAGTACCAGCGGCTGATTTGCGCCAACACCACGATTGCCAGCAGTGCCGCCAGTACAAACCATGCAACGTTGCCTTTGCCATAGGGGGCGATGAGCACCGCCGCCAGCAAAGGTCCCAACGAACTGCCAAAGTTACCGCCGACCTGGAAGATGGATTGCGCCAGACCATGACGTCCGCCAGACGCCATACGTGCCACGCGGGAAGATTCTGGATGAAAGACCGACGAACCGGTACCGACCAGCGCCGCCGCCAGCAACACCGAGCCAAAACTGCCCGCCAGTGCCAGCAATACCAGGCCGCTTAAGGTAAAGCACATGCCAATTGGCAACGACCACGGCATGGGGTATTTATCTGTCCAGTAACCGACCACTGGTTGCAGCAGCGAAGAGGCGAGCTGGAAGGTGAGGGTTATCAGCCCAATCTGCATAAACGTCAGGGAAAACTCTGACTGTAAGAGCGGATAAATCGCCAGAATCAGCGATTGGATCATGTCGTTCAGCAGATGTGAGAGGCTGATAGCGCCTAAAATACCAAACGAAGTTCGGGCCTTGGTGGCCGACGCAGTCGCGCCTGCCACAGGCTGGGATTGTTCACTCATTGCCATAGGAAAGTCACTTTTTTAGAGTTGCGATGTAAAAATTTATCTTAATTGTGATTATTACCTGACTAACATACCTGCACGTGCCTTTTGAAGGAAGTCTCAATGTGGAAAACAGAATTTCCAATCTGGATGTAGATTTATCGTAACCGAACGCAGACTTGTCTATGATGTCGCGTCATACTAATTTTCAACACGTTATTATCTGGTCAGGGAGAGAAGTATGAAATTATTGCAGCGGGGTGTGGCATTAGCACTGTTAACCACATTGTCACTGGCGAGTGAAACTGCGTTGGCCTATGAGCAGGATAAAACCTATAAAATTACGGTTCTGCATACCAACGACCATCACGGTCATTTCTGGCGCAATGAATATGGCGAATACGGTCTGGCGGCACAAAAAACGCTGGTGGACGGTATTCGTAAAGAGGTCGCTGCTGAAGGCGGGAGCGTGCTGCTACTTTCTGGTGGCGACATTAATACCGGTGTGCCGGAATCCGATTTGCAGGACGCAGAGCCAGATTTTCGCGGCATGAATCTGGTGGGCTATGATGCAATGGTGATTGGCAATCATGAATTTGATAACCCGCTCACCGTATTACGCCAGCAGGAAAAGTGGGCAAAGTTCCCGTTGCTCTCTGCCAATATCTATCAAAAAAGTACCGGCGAGCGCCTGTTTAAACCCTGGGCGCTGTTTAAACGCCAGGATCTGAAAATCGCCGTTATCGGTTTAACAACTGATGAAACAGCGAAATTAGGTAACCCAGAAAACTTCACCGACATTGAATTCCGTAAACCTGCCGACGAAGCCAAACTGGTGATCCAGGAGCTGCAACAGACAGAAAAGCCGGACATTATTATCGCGGCGACCCATATGGGGCATTACGACAACGGTGAGCACGGTTCTAACGCGCCGGGTGATGTAGAGATGGCGCGCAGTTTACCTGCCGGATCGCTGGCGATGATTGTCGGCGGACATTCACAAGATCCCGTCTGTATGGCAGCTGAAAATAAAAAGCAGGTAGATTACGTTCCTGGTACACCATGCAAACCGGATCAACAAAACGGCATCTGGATTGTACAAGCGCATGAGTGGGGCAAGTACGTTGGTCGGGCCGACTTTGAGTTTCGCAACGGCGAAATGAAAATGGTCAACTACCAACTGATTCCGGTGAACCTGAAGAAAAAAGTCACCTGGGAAGACGGGAAAAGCGAGCGTGTGCTGTACACCCCGGAAATCGCCGAGAATCAGCAAATGATCTCGCTGTTATCGCCTTTCCAGAACAAGGGCAAAGCGCAGCTGGAAGTGAAAATTGGCGAAACCAATGGTCGTCTGGAAGGCGATCGTGACAAAGTGCGTTTTGTACAGACCAATATGGGACGATTGATTCTGGCAGCCCAAATGGATCGTACTGGTGCCGACTTCGCGGTGATGAGCGGAGGCGGAATTCGTGATTCTATCGAGGCAGGCAATATCAGCTATAAAAACGTGCTGAAAGTGCAGCCGTTCGGCAATGTGGTGGTGTATGCCGACATGACCGGTAAAGAGGCGATTGATTACCTGACTGCCGTCGCGCAGATGAAGCCGGATTCCGGTGCCTACCCGCAATTTGCCAACGTCAGCTTTGTGGCGAAAGACGGCAAACTCAACGACCTGAAAATTAAAGGCGAACCGGTCGAACCGGCAAAAACCTACCGCATGGCAACATTAAACTTTAATGCTACTGGCGGTGATGGTTACCCGCGCCTTGATAACAAACCGGGATATGTGAATACCGGCTTTATTGATGCCGAAGTGCTGAAAGCGTATATCCAGAAAAACTCGCCGCTGGATGCGAATGCTTATGAGCCGAAAGGTGAGGTGAGCTGGCAGTAATCTGAAAGTGCCGGATGCTCACATCCGGCACGATGCTTAATCGCGGCGAGCGATATCGGCAAATTTGGCATCGAGGATCTTCGCCAGATCGCTTGCCGCCAGTTCGATATCCAGCCCGCGTTTACCGCCGGAAACATAAATAGTGGCAAATTCTTGTGCGGGGGCGTCGATAATCGTCGGCAGACGTTTTTTCTGCCCTAGTGGGCTAATTCCACCAACCAGATATCCCGTTGAACGCTGCGCGACCATCGGATCGGCCATCTCTACTTTCTTGGCACCCAGCGCCTTTGCTACTTTTTTGAGATCTAATTGACCTGCGACTGGCGTGACGGCCACGGCAAGGTGTTTCATATCGCCGTTCACTGCGACCAGCAGCGTTTTGTAGACCTGATCCGGATTCAAACCTAATTTTTTGACGACTTCATCGCCAAAATTGGTTTCAGCCGGATCGTGTTCGTAGGTATGAACCTGAAAAGAAATTTTGTTTTTTTCGAGTAATTTAACTGCGGGTGTCATCGTAATTTTCCTGCCTCAAACAAAAAACGGAGAAAGCATACGCCTGATGGCGGCCCAAAAAAAAGTGTCATCTTGCCTAAGAGTATTGGCAGGATGGTGAGATTGAGCGACAATCGACTTACACCGTCGTTTAAAGCGACGGCATAATAATAAAAATATGAAATTCCTCTTTGACGGGCCAATAGCGATATTGGCCATTTTTTTAGCGCAACATTTGCGGCAAATTCCCTTCTCCATACAGATGTAAAGCTCCGACAGCGACCACATAGCGCCCCGGCGGCATGGCGCGTAATTTATCCCGCCAGGCGAGATTTCGCTGGTGCATCAGCACATCGTACAGCGACTGGCTAAACGTATTGGGCAGCGTTATTTCATTATTTTGCGGCGGCGCATTCAGCCACCAGCTCATCATTTGTTGCAGTAACCGTGCGTTGGTATGCCAGTGAGTCAGCGTATCGTCCAGCAGCGCCAGTCCTTTGTCGGGAAGCTGGAGCAACATGGCAATCTGTTTTTCAGCCCCTTCCAGTTCAATTACAGGTTTATGTTGTTGCTTCGCCGCCTGCAATAACTGGTAATCGATACCGTATTCTGCCCGCAGCCCCAGTTTTTGCGCCTGTGTCGCCTGAAGAACCATCGCGATTTGCCACAGCGGTTGAGTAGAAAAGAGTGAGGGAGAAATGCCCATCTCCAGGCTAATGTGCTGCAGATTTTGCAATTGTTCTTCGCTAATGCGCGCTTCCAGCGCCTCGCAGGCTGGCAAATTGGCAAAAGGCGTATCGCTGGTGGAAACATCCGCCTCGACGATCAGCGCATCGGCGTTTTTGAGCTTTTTGAGCAAACGGGTGGGCAGGGGAGCCATATCGTGACTCCCCATATGAATACTGCCAATCAGATGAAAATGGCGATTGCCGGGAAGAGAGATATCGATAGCAGGCCAGGTGTAATGATTACCGCGCAGCGCGGCCCAAAGCGTTTTTACCCGGTACAACAGATCCATACGACCTCCCTTTGTGAAATATCATGCTAGCGCGCGGGGAGGGATGGCGCAAATGGAGTTGAGACGGATTGAAACTGCGACCGAATATTTGGCACGCCGTGAAGAGCGTGCAAAAAAGATCGCGTAAGGCTAAAACATCGCTTCATCTCGTAGGTCGGATAAGGCGTTTACGCCGCATCCGGCATTCGATCACCATTGCCTGATGCGACGCTGGCGCGTCTTATCAGGCCTACAAACCTATGCCTGAACCGTAGGCCGGATAAGGCGTAAACGCCGCATCCGGCATCCGAGCACCATTGCCTGATGCGACGCTGGCGCGTCTTATCAGGCCTACAAACCAATGCCTGAACCGTAGGCCGGATAAGGCGTTTACGCCGCATCCGGCAGTCATGCGTCGATGCCAAATGCGCCGCCCTAAAGCAGCGCATCCGCAATGACGTACTTATTCCTTCGGTTTAAACCGCAGCAACCGGTTGGCGTTACTCACTACGGTAATCGACGAGAGCGCCATTGCCGCTCCGGCAACTACCGGGTTAAGCAGTGTTCCAGTGAAAGGCCACAAAATACCGGCGGCGACCGGAATACCGATACTGTTGTAGATAAACGCGCCGAGCAGGTTCTGCTTCATGTTGCGCAGCGTTGCGCGGGAAATAGCGAGCGCATCCGCAACCCCCATCAGGCTATGGCGCATCAGGGTAATCGCCGCGGTTTCAATGGCAACATCACTGCCGCCACCCATCGCAATACCGACATCCGCCTGGGCCAGCGCTGGCGCGTCGTTAATGCCGTCGCCCACCATTGCCACCTGACGTCCTTCACTTTGCAGACGTTTGATCGCTTCGGCTTTACCGTCCGGCAGCACCCCGGCAATCACTTCATCAATCCCCGCTTCTTTGGCGATTGCTTTGGCGGTGGTTGGGTTATCCCCGGTCAACATCACCAGACGATATCCCGCTTTATGCAGACGTTGCAGCGCCGCCACGCTATCGTTACGCAACGGATCGCGTACTGCCAGCAGGGCCACCGCTTTCCCGTCTACCGCCAGCAGCACAGGCGTTGCGCCTTGCGATGCCTGAGCAGTAATCTCCGCTTCGATAGCTTTGGTATCAACCTGTTGCTCATTTAACAACGCCTGATTACCCAGCAATAACGCATGACCTTCTGCTTCACCGCTCACGCCCAGCCCGCGCAATGTGCGGAAACCGTTGACCTGCGGCAGCTGCATATCGCCTGCTTTATCAAGGATCGCTCGTGCCAGCGGATGGCTGGAACCTTGCTCCAGCGCCGCCGCCAGACGCAATGCCTGCGCTTCATCAACATCAGCAAACGTTTTCACTGCGACAACCTGCGGCTTCCCTTCAGTCAGCGTCCCGGTTTTATCGAACACGACGGTATCGAGCGTACTGGCGCGTTGCAGTGCGTCGGCGTCCCGCACCAGCACACCAAACTCAGCCGCCCGCCCGACGCCGGAAATAATCGACATCGGCGTCGCCAGCCCCAGCGCACACGGACAGGCGATAATCAGCACTGTGGTGGCAATCACCAGGGTATAGACAATCTGCGGTGCCGGACCAAAGAAATACCAGATTGCCGCACTGATCAGCGCAATAACCACCACTACTGGCACAAATACGGCAGAGATTTTATCCGCCAGCTGGCCGATTTCTGGCTTGCTGCTCTGGGCCTGGCGCACCATACGAATAATCCGTGACAGCGTGGTATGGCTGCCAACCGCACTGGCGCGAAACAGCACGCTACCGTCCTGAACCACTGTCCCGGCATGGACGCTATCGCCTTCGCCCTTTTGCTGCGGGATAGGTTCGCCCGTCAGCATCGCTTCATCCAGCCACGCTTCGCCTTGGGTAATTTCACCATCTACCGGCACGCGGTCGCCCGTCGTCAGGCGCAGTAGCATGCCTGGCTGAACTTCCGCCAGCGGCACGCTTTTTTCACCTTCGTCAGTAACCAGGCGCGCCGTTGGCGGGGTTAAATCGAGTAATTTCTCCAGCGCCTTTGAAGAACGCTGACGTGCGCGTGCTTCCAGCATATGGCCGAGATTAATCAGACCGATAATCATCGCGCTGGCTTCGTAATAAAGATGCCGCGCTTCCATCGGGAACCACTGCGGCCACAGGTTGACGCTCATCGAATAGAGCCACGCCACGCCCGTACCCAGCGCCACCAGCGTATCCATCGTCGCCGCACCGTTGCGCAGGCTTTTCCACGCGCTGCGGTAAAAATGCCCGCCCGCGAAGACCATCACCGCCAGGGTTATCAGGCCGATAACTAACCACAGGCTGCGGTTGTCAGCGGTGACCATCATGTTATCGCCGATCATCCCCCAGACCATCACCGGGATACCCACCGCCAGGGCGACAATCGCCTGCCAGCGGAAGCGCTTCATTGTAGCGATGGCGGTTTCCTGCTGGCGCTCACGGCGTTTAGCGTCATCTTCAATCGCTTCCGCGCCGTAACCTGCTTTCTCCACCGCCTGGACTAAATCTTGTGGGGAGGCACTGCCCATCACCAGCGCAGTACGCTCCGCCAGGTTTACCCGTGCCTGGGTGACGCCCGGTACGCTTTGCAGCGCATTTTGTACGCGGGTGACACAGCTGGCGCAGCTCATGCCGCTCAGCAGCAACTGCTGGCTGTCATCGTCATCGGCGGTCGCTGCCGGAAGCTCATCAGAAACCGCTGTCAGTGCTTCCGACGGGATTGATGACTCCGCCAGCGGTTTAGCCTTTGGGTGGCTTACAGATGCGTCATAACCCGCTTGTTTGATGGTTTCGATCAGCTGTTCTGCACTTGCAGTGCCGGTAACGTGTGCTTCAGTGACAGACACATCCGCCTGCTCAACGTCCGGGCGCTGTTCGAGACTTTCTTTCACGCGTTTAACGCAGTGACCGCAGGACAGGCCGTCCAGGGTCAGGTCGATAGTTTGTGACATAACGTACTCCTTTAAGACAGTGTTGACTGACTGTGATAAAGGGTAAACCTTCCAGCAAGGGGAAGGTCAAGAAATTATTTATCAGCGAAATGAAAAGTCGGCAGAGATTAAAAAATTGGCGCAATTAGCATCAGAATTAGACATTTATCTCTTTGTTTTCCTTTATCTAAAGTACGGGTGCTAAGTTAAATCAGGATGCCTGAAAACTGGCATCGGGGTGAGGAAATACCTCCCGCATCTATAAAAAGGAGTTAACAAAAGATGTTAGATGCAAACAAATTACAACAAGCAGTGGATCAGGCGTACACCCAATTTCACTCACTTAGCGGCGGACAAAACGCCGACTACATCCCCTTTCTGGCGAATGTCCCCAGTCAACTGGCGAGCGTCGCTATCGTAACCTGCGATGGCAATATCTATAGTGCCGGTGACAGTGATTACCGCTTTGCGCTGGAATCCATCTCCAAAGTCTGTACGCTAGCCCTCGCGTTAGAAGATGTCGGCCCGCAGGCTGTACAAGATAAAATTGGCGCAGATCCCACCGGACTTCCCTTTAACTCGGTCATTGCCTTAGAACTTCATGGTGGCAAACCGTTATCACCGCTGGTTAATGCGGGGGCTATTGCCGCCGTCAGTCTGATTAAAGCCGAGAATGCAGAACAACGCTGGCAGCGAATTTTACATATTCAACAACAGATTGCAGGAGAACAAGTCGCGCTCTCTGACGAAGTCAACCAGTCGGAACAAACAACCAACTTCCATAACCGCGCTATTGCCTGGCTGCTGTACTCCGCCGGATATCTGTATTGCGATGCGATGGAAGCCTGTGATGTCTACACTCGCCAATGTTCCACGCTCATCAATACCGTGGAACTGGCGACGCTTGGCGCGACGCTGGCGGCGGGCGGTGTTAATCCGCTAAGTCAAAAACGCATTCTGCAGGCCGACAACGTGCCATACATTCTGGCCGAAATGATGATGGAAGGGCTGTATGGTCGCTCCGGTGACTGGGCGTATCGCGTTGGTTTGCCAGGAAAAAGCGGCGTTGGCGGCGGCATTCTGGCGGTCGTACCTGGCGTGATGGGGATTGCCGCGTTCTCCCCGCCGCTGGATGAAGACGGTAATAGTGTTCGGGGTCAGAAAATGGTGGCATCTGTTGCTAACCAACTCGGCTATAACGTGTTTAAGGGCTGATCATGATGAACGCGGAAGGTGATAACGGTAACAAACCCCTCGGGCTATGGAACGTCGTTTCCATTGGCATCGGGGCAATGGTGGGGGCAGGGATCTTTGCCCTGCTGGGGCAGGCGGCGTTGTTAATGGAAGCCTCAACCTGGGTCGCTTTTGCCTTTGGCGGCATAGTGGCGATGTTTTCCGGTTATGCCTATGCGCGACTTGGGGCGAGTTATCCCAGTAATGGCGGGATTATTGACTTCTTTCGCCGGGGATTAGGGAACGGCGTCTTTTCACTGGCATTATCCTTGCTTTACCTGATGACGCTGGCGGTGAGTATTGCTATGGTTGCCCGCGCATTTGGTGCTTATGCCGTGCAGTTTCTGCATGAAGGCAGCCAGGATGAGCATCTTATTTTGCTGTACGCGCTGGCTATCATTGCGCTGATGACTCTCTTCAACTCTTTAAGCAACCACGCGGTAGGTCGACTGGAAGTTATCCTCGTTGGCATCAAAATGATGATCCTGTTGTTGTTGATCATTGCGGGTGTCTGGTCGCTACAACCTGCGCACATTTCTGTCTCCGCGCCCCCCACTTCCGGCGCGTTCTTCTCCTGTATCGGGATTACCTTCCTTGCCTACGCGGGCTTTGGCATGATGGCGAACGCGGCGGATAAAGTAAAAGATCCGGCGGTCATTATGCCACGGGCGTTTCTGGTGGCGATTGGCGTTACTACGCTGCTTTACATCGCACTAGCGCTGGTACTGCTTAGCGATGTTTCGGCATTAGAGTTAGAAAAATATGCCGATACCGCGGTAGCGCAGGCCGCTTCTCCGCTGCTCGGGCATGTGGGGTATGTGATTGTGGTGATCGGCGCTTTACTGGCGACGGCTTCAGCCATTAACGCTAACCTGTTCGCGGTGTTTAATATCATGGACAACATGGGCAGCGAGCATGAGCTGCCGAAGCTAATGAATAAATCCCTGTGGCGGCAGAGCACATGGGGCAACATCATCGTGGTGGTGTTGATCATGCTGATGACGGCGGCGTTGAATTTAGGCTCGCTCGCCAGCGTCGCCAGTGCCACTTTTTTGGTCTGTTACCTGGCGGTGTTTATGGTCGCTATCCGCCTGCGTCATGATATCCACGCCTCGTTGCCAATCCTCATCGTTGGCACGCTGGTTATGTTGTTGGTGATCATCGGTTTTATTTACAGCTTGTGGTCCCAGGGCAGCAGTGCGCTGATGTGGATTATAGGCGCACTATTACTAAGCCTTATTGTGGCAATGGTAATGAAACGGAATAAAACGGTATAAACCTTCTTGTGCGCAGTGCTTTCTGCACTGCGCTTTTATTTTTTATCCTTAATTTAATCCCTTGCTTATGCTTTTAATAAATAATTCACACCAAAAAGATATATAGACGATAAAACTGTGATTTCTATCACTTCTTATCGTGGATTATTCTTAACGAGGATGATGGTAAACTAAAAGTCGTAGTGTATTCTTAATAAATAAAGTATAAGCTTTTTCACTGCATTTCTTTTAATGGGGGAAGTAAAAACAAAAGAGATGCACAAGTTATTACCCTTCTTAAATAAAATGATGCTGGTTATAAAGATCAGTTAAAATAATGACCTGGAAGGAAGTGACTTATCTATGGCGCGATTACAATTAAAAAACCGTAAAAATAAAGGTCTGATATTTTTAATCAGTTTTATTGTGATGGGTGGAGACGCGCTTGCTGCGCCATTACCGCAATGGGCGAATGCCCCTGCGGTTACGCCGGTTGCCAGTTTATCGTTACAGGAAAGCATATTGCGTGCCTTTGCGCGAAACCCCGACGTCACCCAACAGGCGGCGCAGATAGGTATTGGTGAAGCGCAAATCGATGAAGCCAAAAGCGCCTGGTATCCGCACATCGGTTTAACGGGTAATGCGGGGCCTTCCCGGCAAACGGACTCCAGCGGCAGGCTGGATAACAACGTTTCTTATGGCATAACCCTGACGCAGCTGGTGTATGACTTTGGTAAAACCAGTAACGATATCAAACTGCAAACTGCCGCTCGTGACAGCTACCGCTTTAAATTGATGGCAACCTTAACCGACGTAGCCGAAAAGACGGCGACGACCTATATGGAAGTCAGTCGTTATCAGGCTTTGTGCGACGCAGCGCAACGTAACATTCACTCTCTGGAAAACGTCTACAACATGGCCGCACTACGCGCCAACGCCGGGCTTAATTCATCATCCGATGAGTTACAGGCGCAAACGCGTATAGCGGGAATGCGCTCGACGCTGGAACAATATCAGGCACAGATGACAAGCGCCAAAGCACAGCTGGCGGTGCTCACAGGCGTACAGCCGGAGGCGATAGCTTCGCCGCCAGCCGCATTAGCCGAACAGCCAGTGTCGCTAAAAAATATCGACTATCAGTCCATCCCGCTGGTACTGGCGGCAGAAAACTTACGCCAGTCTGCCCAGTACGGCGTGGAAAAAACTAAATCGCAATACTGGCCTACGCTCAGTATTCAGGGCGGCAAAACGCGCTACCAGACCAGCGACCACTCGTATTGGGATGATCAGTTACAACTGAACGTCAACGCGCCGCTGTATCAGGGCGGCGCGGTTTCAGCCCAGGTGCAACAAGCCGAAGGGCAACAAAAAATCTCTGCCTCGCAGGTTGAGCAGGCAAAATTGGACGTGCTTCAACGAGCGTCGGTGGCGTATGCCAACTGGACTGGCGCAAGGGGTCGTGAAGAGGCTGGGTTAGCGCAATCTGAAAGTGCGCACAAAACGAGAGATGTGTACCAAAATGAATATAAATTGGGTAAACGCAGCCTGAATGATCTATTAACCGTCGAGCAAGATGTCTTTCAGGCGCAATCGGCTGAAATAAATGCCAATTATGATGGCTGGGTCGCCGCAGTGAATTATGCCGCTGCGGTTAATAACCTTATTCCATTAGCGGGAATTAAACAGGGCTTATACAACGACTTACCCGACTTGAAATAATCCTGCCATTATTAATATCAGGTATGCATCGTTGTTGAGTGATTACCTTTGTCTTATTTAGATAAATGGACTCGCTAAGGATGTGCGCCATTTATCAGGAATGCCATTATGAGCCTGATTATTGATGTTATTTCGCGAAAAACATCCGTCAAACAAACGCTGATCAATCCTGGCGACGTTACGGTTGTCATTTATGAGCCCTCTGTGGTGCAGGTTCATGCTCAGGCATCTGCCGTTGCGCGTTATGTTCGTGACGGAAATGACTTGTTGATCTATATGCAGGACGGCACGGTGATCCGCTGCAACGGTTATTTCCTGCAAGCGGCAAATACCAGCGAACAATCCGAACTGGTGTTTGCCGAGGGTCAACAACTGACCCACGTAACATTTGCCGATACCGCGGCAGGTGGATTAGCGCCCGTGGAGCTGACCGCTCAGACCACCGCAATTGAAAGCATTGCGCCGTACCTTGATATCGTCGGCCAGACGACGGCTTTCCCGTGGGGATGGCTGGCGGGGGCGGCGGTAGGTGGCGGCGCGCTTGGCGCTTTACTGGCAAGCGGTGGCGATGATGACTCAAAAACTGAAGTGGTTAACAACCCACCGCCAGCCGAACCCGGCAACGCCACGCCATCGTTTTTGGTAACCGATAATCAGGGCGATCAACGCGGTATTCTTTCCGCCAACGATACCACCGATGACACTACGCCAACCTTTAGCGGCAGCGGGCAGGCGGGGGCGACCATCCAGATTAAAGACAGCAATGGTGACACCATCGCCAGTACTCAGGTCGGTAGCGATGGACGCTGGAGCGTCGATTTGCCCACGCAAAGCGCGGGCGAACATACCTGGTCAGTGGTGCAAATCGTCGGTAGCACCATTACTAACGCCGGTTCGATAACGTTAACCATCGACAATAGTCAGGCCGCCGTACAGCTCGCCACCACCGCAGGCGATAACATCATTAACGCCAGCGAACAGGCCGCCGGATTTACGCTTTCTGGCACCAGTAGCCATCTGGCACAGGGAACAGAACTCACCGTCACGCTAAACGGCAAAACCTACACCACCACCGTTGGGGCTAACGGTGCCTGGAGCGTACAAGTGCCGACCGCCGATGCGCAAGCGTTAGGCGAAGGGAATCAGGCGGTGCTGGTCAGTGGGAAAGATGCCACGGGCAATACGGTCACTGGCGCGCAACTGTTAACGGTCGATACCCAACCGCCGACACTTGCTATCAACACCATCGCCCAGGACAACATTGTCAGTGCCGCGGAACATAACGCCGCGCTGGTGTTAAGCGGTACATCGAATGCGGAAGCGGGGCAAACCGTAACCCTGAACCTGAACGGCGTCACCCACACAGCAACCGTCGGTAGCGACGGAACCTGGCAAGTGACGCTGCCTGCCGCAGAAGTGCAGGCGCTGGCCGATGGCAACTACGCCGTAAATGCCAGCGTCAGTGACCGGGCAGGAAATACCACCAGTAACAATGCGAATTTCACGGTAGACACCACTGCGCCAGTGGTCAGCGTTAACACCGTTGCGGGCGACGATATTCTTAACACCGCTGAACAGATTGTGGCGCAGATTATTTCCGGTCAGGTCAGTGGGGCTTCTCCGGGGGATATCGTCACCGTGAAGTTAGGAGCCACAGTTCTGACAGGCGTGGTACAGGCAGACGGCAGCTGGAACGTAGCGCTTGATCCGGCGGTAACCCGTACTCTGGCGCGTGGCCCTAACGACATCATCGTCACGGTTACCGATGCCGCTGGAAATACCGGTACAGCGACCCATAACATCACGCTGGCAGGCGTCGCGCCGCAGGTGGCAATAGATACCATCAGCGGTGATAACGTACTGAATGCGCTGGAATCTCAGCAGCCGCTCACGTTAAGCGGCACCAGTAATTTACCTGACGGCGGCACGGTTAACGTGACGCTGAATAATGTCACGTATAGCGCTCAGGTCAGCGGCGGCGTCTGGTCGCTGAACGTTCCGGTGAGCGATGTCCTGAATCTGGCAAACACCAATTACACCGTTACCGCCAGCGCCACCGATGTGACCGGCAACACCGGCACCGCGCAGAGCAATTTGCTGGTCGATACGGTGCTGCCGCAGGTGATCATCAACACCTTTGCAGGCGACAACATTGTTAACAACGCCGAAGCAGCGGCAGATCAAACCCTCAGTGGGCGCGTCGTGGGTGCGGTGCAGGGCGATACCGTCACTATTGAACTGGGCGGTCATACCTACACGGCGACGGTGGGCAGCAACCTTACCTGGAGCGTGAACGTACCGACGGCGGATTTACAGGCGCTGGGCGATGGGGCGTTAACGATAAATGCCTCTGTGACGAACGGGCATGGCAACACTGGTAATGGTGAACGTGATATCACCATCAGCGCCACGCTGCCGGGACTGCGTATCAATACTGTCTCCGGCGATGACGTTATTAACGCTCTCGAACAGCAGCAGGATTTGGTCATTTCTGGCAGCAGTAGCCATTTACCTGCGGGCACTACCGTGACGGTAACACTCGGCAACGAAAGCTATCAGGGCGTGACCGACAGCAACGGCAACTGGCAGGTGGGTGTTCCAGCTGCGGACTTGCAGGCGCTCACTGCGGGCACGGTTATTGTTACCGCCAGTGCGGAAGATCCGGCAGGTAACCCGGTTTCTATCAACCATAATGTGCTGGTTGATGCGGGTAGCGTGGCGATTGTTATCAATACCGTCTCCGGCGATGACATTATCAATGCCGCAGAAAAAGGTGCGCCGCTGACGCTGACCGGTACCACTCAAGGAGTAGAGGCCGGGCAAACGGTAGTCGTGAAATTTGCCGGGCAAACCCTGACGACCACTGTTCAGAATGACGGTTCCTGGAGCCTGACCGTTCCCGCCAGTGCGGTAAGCAGCCTGCCCGATGGCGCAGCAGAAATCACCGCGACCGTCACTAATATCAGTGGTAACACTGGCGACACCTCCCGCACCATTACCGTCGACAGCCAGGCCCCGGCGTTGAGCATCGATCCGCTGACCGCTGATAACGTCATCAACGCCGCCGAAAGCGGGCAGAATTTGCAAATCACTGGCACCACTGACGCCCAGCCGGGGCAGACGGTGACCGTCACGCTGAATGGGCAGACGTATCAGGGCGTCGTGCAGGCAGACGGCACCTGGAGTGTGACCGTACCTGCCGCCAACGTTGGCGCACTGGCTGACGGCAACGCCACGGTCACCGCCAGCGTGAACGATGTCGCGGGTAATCCGACCAGCGTTTCACGCGTAGCGCTGGTCGATGCCACGCCACCTGTAGTAACCATTAATCCGGTGGCGACCGATAACGTCATCAACACGCCGGAACACACTCAGGCGCAAATTATCAGCGGCACGGTCACTGGCGCGCAGGCGGGCGATATTGTCACCGTGACGCTGAATAATGTGAATTACACCACCGTGGTGGATGCTTCCGGCAACTGGAGTCTGGGCGTTCCGGCCTCGGTGGTCAGTGGGCTGGTGGACGGCAGTTATCCGATCAATGTTTCAGTGACTGACCGTGCCGGAAACACGGGTAGCCAGTCACTGACCGTCACGGTCGATACCGCCGCGCCAGTAATTGGTATTAACACCATTGCTGGCGATGATGTGATTAACGCCAGCGAAAAAGGGGCCGATGTCCAGATTACCGGTACCAGCGATCAGCCAGCCAATACCGCTATCACCGTGACGCTGAACGGGCAAAATTACACCACCACGACCGACGCCTCCGGCAACTGGAGCGTCACGGTTCCGGCATCGGCGGTAACCGCGCTGGGCCAGGCCAACTACACGGTAACGGCGGCGGTGACCAGCGGTATCGGCAACAGCGCCACCGCCAGCCATAACGTACTGGTCGACAGCGCGTTGCCCGGTGTGACCATTAACCCGGTGGCAACCGACGATATTATTAACGCCGCGGAAGCGGGTGTTGCGCAAACCATCAGCGGGCAGGTTACTGGAGCCGCCGTTGGCGACACGGTAACGATTACGCTGGGCGGCAATACCTACACCACCACCGTCCAGCCGGGATTAAGCTGGAGCGTGAACGTTCCGGCGGCAGATATTCAGGCGCTGGGTAATGGCGATTTGACGGTGAGCGCCTCGGTCACCAATCAAAACGGCAATACCGGTAGCGGCACGCGGGATATCACCATCGACGCTAATCTGCCCGGTCTGCGGGTCGATACGGTGGCGGGCGATGATGTGGTCAATATCATCGAACACGGGCAGGCGCTGGTTGTCACCGGCAGCAGCTCGGGGCTGGCAGAAGGCACGCCGCTTACCGTCACAATTAATAATGTGGAATACACCACTGCGGTGCAGGCCGATGGCAGCTGGAGTGTGGGCGTTACGGCGGCGCAGGTTAGCGCCTGGCCTGCGGGGACGGTTAATATTGCCGTGTCCGGGGAAAGTAGCGCCGGAAATCCGATAAGCATTACGCATCCGGTAACGGTGGATCTCACTCCGGCGGCGATCACCATCAACACCATCGCCACGGACGACGTGATTAACGCCTCAGAAAAAGGCGCTAATTTAACGCTTTCCGGCACCACCACGAATGTAGAAGCCGGGCAAACGGTCACCGTGACCTTTGGCGGTAAAAACTACACCGCTACCGTGGCGAGCGATGGTAGCTGGACCGCCACCGTTCCCGCCGCCGATCTGGCGTCATTACCCGATGGCAGCGCCTCCGCGCAGGCCAGCGTCAGCAATATCAACGGCAATAGCGCCTCGGCGGTGCATAGCTACAGTGTCGACAGCAGCGCGCCAACCATCATTATCAATACCGTGGCGAGCGACAATATCGTCAACGCCAGCGAAGCTGATGCGGGCGTGACGGTGAGCGGCACCACCACCGCCGAAGCGGGGCAGATTGTTACGATAACGCTCAATAGCCCGACCGTGCAGACGTATCAGGCAACGGTACAGGCCGACGGCAGCTGGAGTATTAATATTCCGGCGGCAGATCTTGAGGCATTGACCGATGGCAGCCACACCCTGACCGCGACGGTCAATGACAAAGCGGGCAATCCGGCGAGCACCACGCATAATCTGGCGGTGGATCTCACCGTTCCGGTACTCACCATCAACACCATTGCGGGCGATGACATTATTAACGCCGCCGAACACGGGCAGGCGCTGGTGATTTCTGGTTCCAGCACAGGCGGAGAGGCGGGAGATGTCGTCAGCGTCACGCTAAACAATAAAACCTACACCACGACGCTGGATGCTTCCGGCAACTGGAGCGTCGGCGTTCCGGCGGCGGATGTCACGGCGCTGGGCAGCGGCCCGCAAACTGTTACCGCCACGGTGACTGATGCGGCGGGTAATAGCGATAACGAGACGCACACGGTTACCGTTAACCTTACCGCGCCGACCATTGGCATCAACACCATCGCCACCGATGACGTGATTAACGCCACCGAAAAAGGCGCGGACCTGCAAATTTCCGGCACCAGCAATCAGCCAGCAGGCACCACAATTACGCTGACGCTTAACGGACAAAATTACTCCGCCACGACGGACGCCGCAGGCAACTGGAGCACCACGGTGCCAGCCTCCGCCGTCGGTGCGCTGGGCGAAGCCAGCTACACGGTGACGGCGAACGTCACCGACAGCGCAGGCAACAGCAATTCCGCCAGCCATAACGTGCAGGTGAATACCGCGCTGCCGGGCGTCACCATTAATCCGGTAGCGAGTGACGATATTATTAACGCCGCCGAATCGGGCGTGGCGCAGACCATCAGCGGGCAGGTGACGGGCGCGGCGGCGGGCGATATCGTCACCGTAACGCTTGGCGGGAAAACCTACACCGCTACCGTGCAGGGCAATTTAAGCTGGAGCGTGGACGTTCCGGCAGCGGATATTCAGGCCATCGGTAATGGCGACCTGACGGTGAATGCCTCGGTAACCAACGGCGTTGGTAATACCGGCAGCGGTTCGCGAGATATAACTATCGACGCCAATTTGCCAGGTCTGCGCGTTGATACGGTGGCGGGCGATGATGTGGTCAATAGCATCGAGCACGCTCAGGCGCTGGTGATAACTGGTAGCAGTAGCGGGCTGGCGACGGGCGCGGCGCTGACGGTGGTGATTAACACGGTCACTTACGCTGCGACAGTATTAGCCGATGGCACATGGAGCGTTGGTGTTCCGGCGGCAGATGTGGGCAACTGGCCTGCGGGGACGGTGAATATCACGGTTTCAGGCGCCAGTAGCGCCGGAAACCCGGTCACTATCACTCATCCGGTCACCGTCGATCTGGCAGCGGTGGCGATCTCCATTAACACCGTTTCCGGCGATGATGTGATTAACGCCGCTGAAAAAGGGGCTGATTTAACCCTTTCCGGCAGCACTTCCGGCGTGGAAGCGGGGCAAACCGTCACCGTCACCTTTGGCGGCAAAACCTACACCGCCACCGTAGCGGGCGATGGCAGCTGGACAACCACCGTGCCTGCCGCCGATCTCAGCGCATTACGCGACGGTGACGCCACGGTACAGGCCAGCGTCAGCACTATTAACGGCAACACGGCTTCGGCGACGCACGACTACAGCATCGATGCCACAGCCCCGACGCTTGTCATTAACACCATCGCCACCGACGATATTCTGAACGCCGCCGAGGCGGGCAATCCGTTAACCATCAGCGGCAGCAGTAGCGCCGAAGCGGGGCAGACGGTAACAGTCACGCTTAATGGCGTGACTTACAGCGGCACCGTCCAGGCGGACGGCAGCTGGAGCGTCAGCGTGCCGACGGCAGATCTCGGCAATCTGACCGCCAGCCAGTACACGGTCAGCGCCTCGGTAAGCGACAAAGCGGGCAACCCGGCATCTGCTATCCATGGTCTGGCGGTGGATCTCAGCGTTCCGGTGCTGACAATCAACACCGTCTCCGGCGATGACATTATTAACGCTACCGAACACGGACAGGCGCTGGTGATCTCCGGCTCCAGCACTGGCGGCGAAGCGGGCGATGTCATCACCGTCACGCTAAACAGTAAAACCTACACCACCACGCTGGACGCTTCCGGCAACTGGAGCGTCGGCGTTCCGCTGTCAGATGTCACCGCGCTGGGCAGCGGCCCGCAAACCATTACTGCCACCATTACGGATATCGCGGGTAATAGCGATGACGCCAGCCGCACAGTTACCGTAAATCTCACCTTACCAACTATTGGCATCAACACCATTGCTACGGATGACGTGATTAACGCCACGGAAAAAGGCGTGGATCTGCAAATTACGGGCACCAGTAATCAGCCCGCAGGCACCACCATTACGGTGACGCTGAACGGGCAAAATTATACCGCCACCACAGATGCTTCCGGCAACTGGAGTGCCACGGTGCCAGCCTCGGCGGTCAGTGCATTGGGTGAGGCCAACTACACGGTAACCGCAAACGTCACTGATACGGCAGGTAACAGCAATTCCGCCAGCCATAATGTGCAGGTCAACAGCGCCTTGCCTGCTGTCACCATTAACGCGGTGGCGACTGACGATATTATTAACGCTGCCGAATCGGGCAATGCGCAAACCATCAGCGGCCAGGTCACGGGTGCCGCGGCGGGGGATACGGTCACCGTTACGCTGGGTGGCAACACCTACACCACCACGGTGCAGGCTAATTTAAGCTGGAGTGTGGACGTTCCGGCAGCGGATATTCAGGCGCTGGGTAACGGTTCTCTGACAGTTAACGCCTCGGTCACCAACGGCGTTGGCAACACGGGCAGCGGCTCGCGGGATATCACAATCGACGCCAATCTGCCTGGTCTGCGTGTCGATACCGTAGCGGGCGATGACGTTATTAACAGCATTGAGCACAATCAGGCGCTGGTGATCACCGGGAGCAGCACCGGACTGACGGCAGGAACCGCGTTAACGGTTGTGATCAACAACGTCACTTACGCCGCGACGGTGTTAGCCGACGGCACGTGGAACCTCGGTGTTCCGGCGGCAGACGTTAGCAACTGGCCTGCGGGTACGGTGGATATTACGGTAAGCGGCACTAACAGCGCCGGAACAACCTCCACCATTACCCATTCGGTTACCGTCGATCTGGCGGCAGTCGCCATCACCATTAACACTCTCTCCGGCGATGATGTGATCAACGCCGTGGAGAAAGGCGAAACGCTGGTGGTAAGCGGCAGCACCAGCGGTGTTGAAGCCGGGCAGACGGTGACCGTCACCTTTGGTGGCAAAAATTACACCACCACCGTGGAAGCTAACGGTAGCTGGACGGTGAATGTGCCGCCTGCCGATCTCGCTGCGCTGCCGGATGGCGCGGGCAACGTACAGGCGAGCGTCAGCAACATTAACGGCAATAACGCCCAGGCGGATCGCGCGTACAGCGTCGATGCCACCGCGCCGATCATTACCATCAACACCATCGCCAGCGACGATATTCTTAATGTGAGCGAAGCGGGCGCGGGGATCACCATCAGCGGCACCACCACGGCGCAGGCCGGGCAGACGCTGACCGTCACGCTCAATAACAACACGTACCAGACCACCGTCCAGGCCGATGGCACCTGGAGCGTGAGTGTTCCGGCAACGGATTTAAGCGGATTAACCGCCAGCAGCTATACCGTGACTGCGACGGTGAGCGATAAAGCGGGTAACCCGGCAAGCGCCGATCATGCGCTGGCGGTGGATGTCACCGCGCCGGATCTCACCATTAACACCGTCGCGGTCGATGACATCATCAACGCCATCGAACACGGGCAGGCGCTGGTGGTGAGCGGCACTAGCACGGGCGCGGAACCCGGCGATGTGGTCACCGTCACGCTCAACGGCAAAAACTACACCACCACGCTGGACGCTTCCGGTAACTGGAGCGTCGGTATTCCGGCGGCGGATGTCACGGCGCTGGCGACCGGTAGCCAGACCATTACCGCCAGCCTGAGCGATCGCGCGGGCAACAGCGACAGCACGACTCACGATGTGACCGTTGATCTCAGCGGCCCGACGCTGACCATCAATATCGTCTCCGGCGATGACATTATTAACAGTACCGAGAAAACCCAGGATCTGACCATCAGCGGTGGCTCCAGCGGCCTGGCGACAGGCACCACGGTCACTGTGATGTTGAATGGCCTGGCGTACAGCGCCACTACCGATAGTTCCGGCAACTGGAGCGTTACCGTGCCTGCTTCGGCAGTCGGCGCATTGGGCGAGGCGGTGTACCAGATTAGCGCCAGCGCCACCGACAGCGCGGGCAACAGCGGCAGTACCACCCATACGGTGAATGTCGAATCGCTCCTGCCTGGGGTAATCATTAATACCGTGGCGGGCGATGACATTATCAACGCCGCTGAAATTGCCGTTAACCAGACCATCAGCGGTCAGGTTACAGGGACGGCAGCAGCAGGGGATACGGTCACTATCACGCTCGGCGGTAATCAATACACAGCCACCGTGCAGCCAGATTTAAGCTGGAGCGTCAGCGTACCGACGGCAGATTTGCAGGCGTTAGGTAACGGTGAGCTGACCATCACCGCCTCGGTCACCAACACCACAGGCAATACCGGCACCGCCACACACGACATCGTGATAGACGCCAACCTGCCAGGTCTGCGCGTCGATACCGTAGCAGGCGATGATGTGGTCAATATTATCGAGCACGGTCAGGCGCTGGTGGTAACCGGCAGCAGTACCGGACTGGCGGTGGGAACGCCACTGACAGTGGAAATCAACAACGTCACCTACGGCGCAACGGTACTCGCCGATGGCAGCTGGAGCGTCGGCGTTCCGGCGGGAGATGTCGCAAACTGGCCTGCGGGGACGGTTAATATTGCCGTCTCTGGCACTAATACTGCTGGAACCACAACCAGCATCAGCCATCCAGTTACGGTCGATCTCGCTGCCGTCGCTATCACCATCAATACCCTTTCCACTGACGATGTCATTAACGCCGCCGAAAAAGGCAGCGATTTGCAGCTTTCCGGCACCACCTCCGGCGTGGAAGCGGGGCAGACTATTACCGTTATTTTCGGTGGTAAAAGCTACACCACCACGGTCGCCGCGGATAATACCTGGGGGCTGACGATCCCAGCCGCCGATCTCGCAACCTTGCCAGACGGCGCAACAAACGTACAAGCCAGCGTCAGCAACGTCGCAGGCAACATCGCCCAGGCAACGCATGCTTACAGCGTTGATGCCGCCGCGCCCTCTGTCACCATCAACACCATCGCCACGGACGATATTCTTAATGCCGCCGAAGCGGGTACTGCGCTGACCATCAGCGGCACCAGCACGGCGGAAGCCGGGCAGACGGTGACCGTGACGCTAAACGGTGTCGATTACAGCGGCAATGTACAGGCAGACGGTAGCTGGAGCGTCAGCGTCCCGACTGGCGATTTAGCGAATCTCACCGCCAGCCCGTATACGGTGAGCGCGGCGGTCAGCGACAAAGCCGGAAATCCGGCCTCGGCAACGCATAATCTGACGGTAGATCTCGTTGCCCCAGTCGTCACCATTAACACGGTGGCGGGCGATGACATCATCAACGCCACGGAACATGCTCAGGCGCAGATTATCAGCGGCTCGGCAACGGGCGCGACGACGGGTAACACGGTTTCCGTGACGATTGGCACGACCACCTACACCACCGTGCTGGACGCCAACGGCAACTGGAGTATCGGCGTGCCTGCCAGCGTGATTTCCGCACTGGCGCAGGGTGATGTGACCATTACCGCCACGGTCACCGACTCCGCAGGCAACAGCGGCACAGCCTCGCACACTGTCAGCGTGGCGCTCGGCGCACCCGTGCTCGGCATCAACACCATTGCCATCGATGACATTATCAACGCCACGGAGAAAGGTGCGGATCTGGCGATTTCCGGCACCAGCAACCAGCCTGCGGGTACGCAGGTAACCGTTACGCTCAACGGGCAAAATTACACCACTACTGCCGATGCCTCAGGTAACTGGAGCGTGACCGTTCCGGCGTCTGCGGTCGGTACGCTCGGTGAAGCGACTTATACCGTAACCGCCGCCGCAACCGATGTTGATGGCAACAGCGGTTCCGCCAGCCATAATGTGCAGGTCAATACTGCGCTGCCTGGCGTCACCATTAACGTTGTGGCGAGCGACGATATTATTAACGCCGCCGAAGCAGGCGCGGGCCAGACCATCAGCGGGCAGGTAACAGGCGCGGCGGCAGGCGACACGGTAACCGTCACGCTCGGCGGGGCGACTTACACCGCCACGGTGCAGGCGAATTTAAGCTGGAGCGTCAATGTTCCGGCAGCCGCTTTACAGGCGCTGGGCAACGGCGAACTGACCATTTCGGCTTCGGTGACGAACAGCGTAGGCAATACCGGAAATGGCACGCGTGAAATCACCATAGACGCGAATCTTCCCGGTCTGCGGGTCGATACTGTCGCTGGCGATGATGTGGTCAATATTATCGAGCACGGACAGGCGCTGGTGATTACCGGCAGCAGTTCCGGTCTGGCGACGGGCAGCAACGTCACTCTGACCATTAACGGGCAAACCTATGTTGCGGCGGTACTGGCGGATGGCACCTGGAGCGTCGGCGTTCCGGCGGTGGATGTCAGCGCCTGGCCTGCGGGGACGGTCACGATTACGGCGAGCGGTAGCACCACCGCCGGAAATCCGGTCAGCGTTACGCATCCGGTGACTGTCGATCTCTCGGCGATTGCCGTCAGCATCAACGCCATTACCGCCGATGATGTGATTAACGCCGCTGAAAAAGGCGCGGCGTTAACGCTCACCGGCAGTACCTCTGGCGTCGAAGCCGGACAAACGGTCACCGTCACCTTTGGCGGCAAAACCTACACAGCAAGCGTCGTGGCGAATGGTTCCTGGAGCACCACGGTTCCGGCGGCAGATATGGCAGCCCTGCGTGATGGTGATGCCAGCGCGCAGGCCAGCGTCAGCAATGTTAACGGCAACAGCGCCACCACGACCCACGCTTACAGCGTCGATGCCAGCGCGCCAACGGTGACCATCAACACTATCGCGGGCGACGACATTCTTAATGCCGCCGAAGCCGGTGCGGCGCTGACCATCACTGGCAGCAGCACGGCGGAAGCGGGGCAGACGGTGACCGTCACGCTCAATGGCGCAAACTATACCGGCACGGTTCAAACGGACGGCAGCTGGAGCGTCAGCGTGCCGCCAGCCGACTTAAGCGCGCTGACCGCCAGCAACTATACCGTTAGTGCGGCGGTGAGCGACAAAGCCGGAAACCCGGCCTCGGTTAATCACAACCTGACGGTGGATACTTCCGTTCCGGTCGTCACCATCAACACGGTGGCGGGCGATGATGTGATCAACGCGACGGAACACGCCCAGGCGCAGATTATCAGCGGCTCCGCCACGGGTGCGGCAACCGGTAGCACTGTGACGGTGACTATTGGCAGTAGCACTTTCACCACGGTGCTGGACGCCAGCGGTAACTGGAGCGTCGGCGTCCCGGCAAGCGTCGTCTCGGCACTGGCGAACGGTACGGTGACCATTAACGCCAGCGTCACCGATGCCGCCGGAAACAGCGGCAGCGCCACGCACCAGGTGACGGTCAATACTGGCCTGCCGTCAATTACCTTTAACGCCATCAGCGGCGATAACGTCCTGAACGCCGATGAAAAAGGCCAGCCGTTGACCATTAGCGGTAGCAGTACGGGGCTGGCGACAGGCGCACAGGTTACCGTCACGCTCAACGGTCATAACTACAGCGCCACCACCGACGCAGCAGGCAACTGGACCTTAACCGTTCCGGTGAGCGATCTGGCGGCTTTAGGCCAGGCCAACTATACGGTCAGCGCCAGCGCCACCAGTCCGGCAGGCAACACCGCCAGTAGCCAGGCGAATTTACTGGTCGACAGCGGCCTGCCGGGCGTCACCATCAATACTGTGGCGGGTGACGATATTATCAACGCCGCTGAAGCGGGGGCCGATCAAACCATCAGCGGGGTAGTGACCCGCGCCGCCGCTGGCGATACGGTCACCGTGACGCTGGGCGGCAACACTTACACCACCACGGTACAGGGCAACTTAAGCTGGAGTATCAGCGTTCCGGCAGCCGATCTCCAGGCGCTGGGCAATGGCGATTTGACCATTAATGCCTCGGTGACCAACGCGAATGGCAATACGGGTAGCGGCACGCGGGATATCACCATTGACGCCAACCTGCCGGGGCTGCGCGTGGATACGGTAGCGGGCGATGATATCGTCAACAGTATCGAACACGGGCAGGCGCTGGTAATCACTGGTGGCAGTAGCGGCCTGAATGCAGGCGCAGCGCTGACGGTCACCATCAACGGTGTGGCCTATGCCGCCACGGTACAGGCGGATGGAAGCTGGATCGTCGGCATTCCGGCGGCGAACGTTAGCGCATGGCCTGCGGGGCAGTTAAACATTGAGGTAACAGGGCAAAGCAGCGCCGGAAACCCGGTCAGCGTCAGCCATCCGTTTACCGTTGATTTAACGGCGGTGGCAATCAGCATCAATACGGTCGCCAGCGACGACGTGATTAACGCCGCCGAAAAAGGTGCCGACCTGACCCTTTCAGGCAGCACTAGCGGAATTGAAAGCGGGCAAACCGTTACCGTCACCTTTGGCGGCAAAACCTACACCGCAAGCGTCGCCGCTAACGGGAGCTGGAGTGTAACGGTTCCGGCGGCAGATCTGGCAACTCTGCCAGACGGCGCGGCGAACGTGCAGGCCAGCGTCAGCAGCGCGAGCGGTAACAGTGCCTCAGCGACTCATGCGTATAGCGTCGATGCCAGCGCACCGACGCTCACCATTAACACCATCGCCAGCGATGACATTCTTAACGCCACAGAGGCGGGAAATCCGCTCACCATCAGCGGCACCAGCACCGCCGAAACCGGGCAGACGGTCACCGTCACCCTTAACGGCGCAACCTACAGCGGTAATGTGCAGGCGGACGGTAGCTGGAGCGTCAGCGTTCCCACTTCAGCCTTAGGCGCGCTGACCGCAAGCAATTACACCGTCAGCGCCACGGTCAACGACAAAGCGGGCAACCCCGGCAGCACCAGCCATAATCTGGCGGTAGACACCACCGCGCCCGTTCTCACCATTAACACCGTGGCGGGCGATGACATCATCAACGACGCCGAACACGGGCAGGCGCTGGTGATCTCCGGCACCAGCACGGGCGGGGAAGCGGGCGATGTGGTGAGCGTTGTGCTCAACGGCAAAACCTACACCACCACCCTGGATGCCTCCGGTAACTGGAGCGTCGGTGTATCAGCGGCGGATGTTACGGCACTCGGTAGCGGTGCGCAGACGATCACCGCCAGCGTCAGCGATCGGGCAGGCAACAGCGATGACGCCAGCCGCACCGTGACCGTCAGCCTCACCGCGCCAGTGATTAGCATCAACACCATCGCGGGTGATGACGTGATCAACGCCACTGAAAAAGGATCGAACCTACAACTGACTGGCACCAGCGATCAACCTGTGGGTACGGCGGTCACCGTCACGCTGAACGGACAAAACTACCGTGCCACCACCGATGCTTCCGGCAACTGGAGCGTTACCGTGCCCGCCTCGGCGGTCAGTGCGCTGGGCGAAGCGACCTACAGCGTCACGGCGAGCGTCACTAATGCTCAGGGTAACAGCAGCACCGCCAGCCATAACGTGCAGGTCAATACCGCGCTGCCGGGCGTTACCATTAATCCGGTGGCGACGGACGATATTATCAACGCTTCAGAGGCGGGCAGCGCGCAAACCCTCAGCGGCCAGGTAACCGGGGCGGCGGCGGGCAGCACCGTCACCGTTGAACTGGGCGGTAAAACTTACACCGCCACCGTCCAGCCAGATTTAAGCTGGAATGTGAGCGTACCTGCCGCCGACTGGCAGGCGCTGGGTAACGGTGAGTTAACGGTTAATGCCTCGGTGACCAACGCCGTTGGCAACACCGGTAGCGGCACGCGCGATATCACCATCGATGCCAGTCTGCCAGGTCTGCGAGTCGATACCGTCGCGGGTGATGATGTAGTCAATATTATCGAACACGCTCAGGCGCAGGTGATTACCGGCAGCAGCTCCGGCTTTGCCGCAGGTACGGCGCTGACTGTGGTGATAAATAACCAAACTTACGCCGCGACGGTGCTGGCGAACGGCAGCTGGAGCGTCGGCGTTCCGGCGGCGGATGTCAGTAACTGGCCTGCGGGAACGCTGAATATTACCGTTAGCGGCGCGAACAGTGCCGGAACGCAAACCAGCATTACCCATCCGCTGACCGTTGATCTCACCGCCGTCGCCGTCAGCATAAACAGCATCACCAGCGATGATGTGATTAACGCCGCCGAAAAAGGCGCGGCGTTAACGCTCTCCGGCAGCACGTCCGGCGTCGAAGCGGGGCAAACAGTTTCCATTACCTTTGGTGGCAAAACCTACACCACCACGGTGGCGGCTAACGGTAGCTGGAGCACCACCGTTCCGGCGGCGGATATGGCGGCCCTGCGTGACGGCGATGCCAGCGCCCAGGTGCGGGTGACTAACGTCAACGGCAACAGCGCCACGGCAACGCATGAATACAGCGTCGATAGCGCCGCGCCAACGGTCACCATCAACACCATTGCCAGCGATAACATCATCAATGCCAGCGAAGCGGCGGCGGGCGTAACGGTTTCCGGCACCAGCACCGCGGAAGCGGGGCAGACGCTCACCGTCACGCTTAATGGCACCAACTACCAGACCACGGTGCAGGCGGACGGCAGCTGGAGTTTAACGCTGCCCGCCAGCGACTTAACCGCACTTGCCAATAACGGCTACACCCTGACCGCCACGGTCAGCGATCTGGCGGGTAACCCTGGCAGCGCCAGCAAAGGCGTGACCGTCGATACCACTGCGCCGGTGATCAGTTTTAACACCGTGGCGGGCGATGATGTGATTAACAACGTCGAACACACTCAGGCGCAGATTATCAGCGGCACCGCCACGGGCGCGGTCGCGGGCGACCGCCTGGTGGTGACCATCGCCGGGCAGCAGTATGTCACCAGCACCGATGCCAGCGGCAACTGGAGCGTCGGCGTGCCTGCCAGCGTGATTTCCGGCCTTGCGGACGGCACGGTGACTATCAGCGCCACTATCACCGATAGCGCAGGCAACAGCAGCACGCAGACGCACAACGTGCAGGTCAATACGGCGGCAGTGTCACTTTCGGTTAGCACCATCAGCGGCGATAACCTCATTAGCGCCGCCGAAGCAGGCAGCGCGCTGACCCTGAGCGGCACCGGAACGAACTTTGCCGCAGGTACAGTGGTGACCGTGTTGCTTAACGGCAAAGGCTACAACGCTACCATTCAAAGCAACGGGAGCTGGAGTGTGAACGTGCCTGCGGCGGACGTCGCGGCACTGGCGGATGGCACCAGCTACACGGTCAGCGCCTCCGCGCAGGACAGCGCCGGAAACAGCGCCACGGCCTCGCGCAGCGTAGCGGTGGATCTCACCGCGCCGGTTATCAGCATTAACACCGTTTCGACGGACGACCGACTCAACGCCGCTGAACAGCAGCAGCCGTTAACCCTTAACGGCTCGACCAGCGCGGAAGTGGGGCAGACGGTCACCGTGACCTTTGGCGGCAAAACTTACACCGCTACGGTTGCCGCCAATGGCACCTGGGCGCTGAACGTGCCTGCGGCGGATCTGGCAGCGCTCGGTCAGGGCGCGCAGACCATTACCGCCAGCGTGAACGATCGCGCCGGTAACCCCGGTCAAACCACGCACGCCCTGACCGTCGATACCGTTGCGCCAACGGTGACCATCGCCACCGTGGCGGGTGACGATATTATCAACAACGCCGAACAGCTTGCCGGGCAGACCATCAGCGGCACCACCACCGCCGAAGTGGGCCAGACGGTGACGGTCACCTTTAACGGTCAGAGCTGGACTGCAACGGTCGGCAGCGGCGGAAGCTGGTCGGTGTTTATTCCGGCGCAGCAGTTTGCCGGATTAAGCGACGGCAGCTACACCATTAGCGCGACGGTCAGCGATCAGGCCGGAAACCCCGGTAGCGCCAGCCGTGGCGTGACGTTGAACGGCGATGTGCCTACCGTCACCATCAACACTTTTGCGGGCGACGATGTAGTGAATGCAGCGGAACATGGCTCGTCGCTGGTGATCAGCGGCACCACCACCGCCCCAGTTGGGCAGACGCTGACCCTGACCTTAAACGGCAAAACCTACACCACCACCGTGCAGACGGGCGGTAACTGGAGCTACACGCTCGGCAGCGCCGATGTCACCGCGCTGGCGGACGGCAACGCCTACGTGATTAACGCCTCGGTAAGCAACGCTATCGGCAATACCGGTAGCAGCAATCACACCATTACCGTCGATCTCAGCGCCCCGGCGATGGGCATTAATATCGATTCCCTGCAAGCCGACACTGGCCTTAGCGCCAGCGACTTTATCACCAGCGTCAGCCCGGTGGTGGTCAACGGCTCGCTCACCGCCGCGCTTGCCAGTAACGAGACGGCGCAAATCAGTATCGACGGCGGCGTAACCTGGACCACGCTTACCGTTACCGGCACGACCTGGCGCTATAACGACAGCCGCACGCTGACCGATGGCAACTATCTCTATCAGGTGCGGGTGATTGACGCTGCGGGCAACGTCGGCGCGACCGACAGCCAGAACGTGGTGATCGACACCATCGCGCCAGATCCAGCAGTAAAAACCATCGCCATCAGCGCGATCACCACCGATACCGGATTGATCACTAACGATTTTGTTACCAGCGACACGACGCTTGCGGTAAGCGGCACGCTGGGGGCGACGCTGGCTGCCGGTGAGTTCGCGCAAATCAGTATCGATGGCGGCACCACCTGGCAGAATCTTTCGGTAAGCGGTTTGACCTGGACGTACCTTGACGGGCGTACGCTGACCGATGGCAACTACAACTACCAGGTGCGGGTGATCGACACCGCCGGAAATATCGGTGCGACCGCCAGCCAGATTGTCACCGTTGACACCACCGCGCCGCTGGCGAGCAAAACCATCGCCATTGCGGGCATCAGCGATGACACCGGGTTAAGCAGCAGCGATTTTGTTACTCGCGACACCACGCTGACCGTGCGCGGTACGCTCGGTGCGGCGCTGGCCGCTGATGAACGAGCGCAAATCAGCCTCGACGGCGGGATTACCTGGACCACGTTAACCGTTATCGGCACCAGCTGGAGCTATGCCGATGGTCGCACACTGACCGACGGCACCTGGAACTACACGGTGCGGGTGGTGGATCTGGCGGGGAACGTCGGGCAGACCGCGACGCAAAACGTGGTGGTCGATACCACCAGTCCGGAAGCGGCGAAAAGCATCACCATTACCGGTATCAGTGACGACACCGGAGCCAGCAGCAGCGATTTTATTACCAGCGACACCTCGCTTACCGTGCGCGGCGTACTGGGCGCGGCGCTCGGCACTAATGAATTCGCGCAAATCAGCACCGACAACGGTGCAACCTGGGTGAATGTGACGCTGGCGGCAGACGGCCTCAACTGGACATACGCTGACGGGCGCACGTTGACTAACGGCACGACCACCTGGCAGGTGCGAGTGGTCGATCTGGCAGGCAACGTTGGCGCAACGGGCAGTCAGACGGCGCAGATTGACACCGTTAACCCGGCGCAGGTGTTGACCATCGCCAGCATCAGCACCGACACGGGGAGTTCGTCCACCGACTTTATCACCAGTGATACCTCGCTCACGCTGACCGGTTCGCTGGGGGCGGGGCTTGCCAGCGGCGAAGTGGCGCAGATTAGCCTTGATGGCGGTGCGACCTGGACCACGCTCACTACCAACGGCACGCAGTGGACTTACACCGACAGCCGCACGCTGACCGACGGCAGCTATGTTTATCAGGTGCGGGTGCTGGATCTGGCGGGAAATACAGGCCCGGTGGTGTCGAAAACGGTGGTGGTCGATACGATTAACCCCACCGCCACGCCAACTATTGTGTCGTATACCGATGATGTCGGGCAGCGTCAGGGGACGTTAAGCAGTTCGCAGGCCACCGACGATACCTCGCCACTGCTGAACGGCGTGCTCTCCGGTCCGCTGGCCAGCGGCGAAGTGGTTTACCTCTACCGTAACGGTCTGCTGTTAGGCGCGGTGACGATGGTCGGCGCGTTGAACTGGACCTACAGCGACAGCGGGCTGGTCAGCGGCGCGTACACCTACAGCGCGCGGGTAGTGGATCTGGCAGGAAATATCACCTCCTCCAGCGATTTTATCCTGACGGTCGATACCTCTATTCCGACCACGCTGGCGCAAATCACCAGCCAGACCACGCGCGATACCACGCCGATTATCAGCGGGGTGATCACTGCCGCGCTCGCCAGCGGGCAGTATGTCGAAGTGGTCATCAATGGCAAAACCTACACCTCGCAGCCGGGCGGTGCGGTGGTAGTCGATCCGGCGCATAACACCTGGTATGTGCAGTTACCGGATACCGATGTGCTGGCGGCGTCCGCGACCGCCTATAACGTCACCGCGCAGGTAAAAAGCTCGGCGGGCAACGGCAACACCGCCAACGTCAGCAACGGCACGGTGACGGTCAACGCGGCGATTGATTACACGCCCGCCTGGACAACTGCCAATAAAACGACCGCCTGGGGGCTGACCTACGGCCTCGACAACCACGGGATGTGGACGGTGCTGGCTAACCAGCAAATTATGCAATCAACCGATCCGCTCACATGGTCGAAGACCGCACTGACGCTGGTGCAAAGCGGCAACAACTACGCCACCAGTTCCATTGCCGATTACGATCGTAACGGTACAGGCGATCTGTTTATCACCCGTGATGACTACGGCACGGGCTATATCAACGGCTTTACCAATAACGGCGACGGCACCTTTTCCAGCGCGATTCAGGTGAACGTCGGCACGCTGACATGGTATGGCTCGATTGTGGCGTTTGATAAAGAGGGCGACGGCTATCTCGATTTCTGGATTGGCGACGCAGGCGGGCCGGACTCCAACACCTTCCTGTGGAATAACGCAGGCACTCTGGTAGGCAACTCCACCACCGCCAACAACGGAGGGAGCGCCACGGTCGGCGGGGTAGTAAACGGCTATCTTTCCCTTAACGAAGGTTCCGGCGTCGATCTCAACAATGACGGCAGGGTAGACCTGGTTCAGCACACCTTCAACCTGAATAACTACTACACCCTTTCATCGCTCATCAGCCAGGGCAACGGCACGTTTGTCTGGGGGCAGAACACCATCAACACCTTCCTCAGCGTTGCAGGCAGCGGCGGCAACTCGACGTCTGTGTCCATGACCTGGGCAGATTTCGATGGTGACGGCGATATGGATCTGTTCCTGCCCGCCAGCCAGGGAAGAGCTAACTACGGCTCGCTGTTATTCAACACCAACGGCGTGTTGGGGAATCCGGTGGCGGTGGGGGCAACGGGTACAACCTATGCCAGCCAGTTCAGCGTGGCAGTGGACTGGAACCACGACGGCCTGATGGATATCGCCCGTATCGCCCAGACCGGACAGTCCTACCTTTACACCAACGTTGGCGGGGCCAGCAACTGGACGCAGTCGGTACTCGGCGGCAGCCAGAGTGGCACCACCAGCGGCGTGGCGGCAATGGACTACGACTGGGACGGCGCGGTGGATGTACTGGTGACCAAACAGTCGGGCAGCGTATTCCTGATTCGCAACACCAACACGGTGAGCTACGGCACCTCGCTGCACTTACGCATCACCGATCCCAACGGCATTAACGTCTATTACGGCAATACCGTAAAACTCTACAACTCGGCGGGTGTGCTGGTCGCCACGCAAATCATCAACCCGCAGTCGGGGATGGGGGTTAACGACACCTCGGCGCTGGTCAATTTCTACGGGCTGAATGCCGGGGAAACCTACAACGCGGTGCTGATCAAATCCACTGGCACCACCGCCAGCAATATCGACCAGACGGTAAACACCACCTGGGGTGGCTTACAGGCCACCGATGCCACTCACGCTTACGACCTCAGCGCCGAAGCGGGTACCGCGAGCAATAACGGCAAGTTCGTCGGCACCGGTTATAACGACACCTTCTTTGCCACCGCAGGCACCGATACTTACGATGGCTCCGGCGGCTGGGTGTACAGCTCTGGCACCGGGACCTGGCTGGCGAACGGCGGGATGGACGTGGTCGATTTCCGCCTCTCCACAGTGGGGATCACCGCCAACTTAAGCACCACTACTGCCCAGGCGACCGGCTTTAACACCTCGACATTTACCAATATTGAAGGCATTTCCGGCTCGAATTTTAACGACACTCTGACCGGCAGCACGGGCGATAACCAACTGGAAGGGCGCGGCGGTAACGACACGCTCAACATCGGCAACGGCGGTCACGACACCTTGCTCTATAAACTGCTCAACGCCAGCGACGCCACTGGCGGCAACGGCTCGGACGTGGTGAATGGTTTTACGGTAGGGACATGGGAAGGTACCGCCGACACCGATCGCATTGATATTCGTGAACTGTTGCAGGGCAGCGGCTACACCGGAAACGGCAAAGCCAGCTACGTCAACGGCGTAGCGACGCTGGATGCGCAGGCCGGGAACATCAGTGATTTTGTCAAAGTTACCCAGAGCGGCAGCGACACCATCGTGCAGATCGACCGCGACGGCACGGGCGGCACTTTTGCGGCAACTAACGTGGTCACGCTGACGGGCGTGCATACCGACCTCGCCACATTGCTGGCGAATCATCAGTTGATGGTGGTGTAAATAATGAAAAAAAATGCCCAGTCCGTGGAAGCCTGGCTGGAGGCGATGATCGCCGTGGCGCGTTATTACCGCCTCGATTTTTCTCAGGAGAACGTGCGCGCGACCGTCAACTGGGAGCGCGACAGCAAGCGGGAAGAGTTACTTACCGATATGGCGCGGCAACTGGGGATGGGGCTGCGGCTGGTGGAGTTTTCCGCCGATTCGCTTAACCCCTGGCGGCTGCCGTTGATCGCGGTGTTTGATAATCAGCAGGTCGGTGTGATTACTCGCCGCGATAACCACGACAATATCAGCATTCAGTTCAGTGGTGACGAAGGGCTGGAAACCACGCTTAACGTCGCGGATGTTGAAGATAAAATCGTCGAACTGGCGCTGCTGCGCCCGCTCAGTGCCATCCCCGATGCGCGGGTGGATGACTATATTCGCCCGTATCAGGCGAACTGGTTCTGGAGCCTTTCGCTAAAAGACTGGCGGCGCTATGGCGATATTATGCTGGCGTCACTGGTGGCGAACGTGCTGGCGCTGGCGGCGATGATTTTCTCGATGCAGGTTTACGACCGGGTGGTTCCGGCGCAATCGTACCCGACGCTGTGGGTGCTGTTCGCTGGGGTGATGATGGCGATCCTGTTTGAGTTTTGTATGCGCATGGTGCGCACGCACCTCTCGGATATGATTGGCAAACGGGCGGATCTGCGTATTTCGGACCGCGTGTTTGGTCACGCATTACGGCTGAAAAATAACGTGCGCTCGAAATCCACCGGATCGTTTATCTCGCAGATCCGCGAACTGGAATCGGTGCGGGAGCTTATTACTTCCACCACCATCGGCGCGGTGGCGGATCTGCCGTTCTTCCTGCTGTTTGTCTTTATTCTGTGGATGATTGGCGGCTGGCTGGTGCTGGTTGTTTTGCTGGCGCTGCCTTTATTAGTGATCCCCGGCCTGCTGGTGCAACGCCCGCTGGCGCGGCTGGCGAACGAAGGGATGCGCGAGTCAGCGGTACGCAACGCTACGCTTGTGGAAGCGGTGCAGTCGATTGAAGACATTAAACTGCTGCGCGCCGAGCAGCGTTTTCAGAATCAGTGGAATCACACCAACGACGTGGCCTCGTCCATCAGCATGAAGCAACGTTTTCTCACCGGGCTGCTGCTCACCTGGACCCAGGAAGTGCAATCCATCGTCTACGTGGTGGTGCTGTTGGTGGGCTGCTTTATGGTGATGAACGGCGACATGACCACCGGCGCGCTGGTCGGGACGACGATTCTGGCTTCGCGCACCATTGCGCCGCTGTCGCAGATATCCGGCGTGCTCTCGCGCTGGCAGCAGGCGAAAGTGGCGCGCAATGGCCTGGATGAACTGATGAAGCGCCCGGTGGATCAGCCGGAGCACGGCAAACTGGTGCATAAAGCGGTGCTGCACGGCAATTATCAGTTCAGTAACGCGGTGTTTTATTACGATGAAGAAGAGAAGATTGCCGATGTGGCGATTGGCAAACTCAACATTCAGGCCGGAGAGAAAATCGCCATTCTCGGGCGCAATGGCGCGGGCAAATCAACGCTGCTGCAAATGCTCGCCGGAATGCGTATCGCCCAGCAGGGGCAGGTGCTGCTGGATAACATCAGCATCGGGCAGCTTGATCCGGCAGATCTGCGCCGCGACATGGGGCTGCTCAGCCAGACCGGGCGACTGTTCTTCGGCTCGCTGCGGGAAAACCTCACCATGGGGATGCCGGAAGCCAGCGATGAAGATATCGAACGCGCGTTAACCCTCAGCGGGGCGCTGCCCTTTGTGCAGAAGCAGAAAAATGGCCTCAACTACATGATTCAGGAAGGGGGATTTGGTCTTTCTGGCGGTCAGCGGCAAACGCTGCTGTTGGCGCGGCTCCTCATCTCTCAGCCGAATATTGTCCTGCTTGACGAACCCAGCGCCTCGCTGGATGAAATGGCGGAAGCGCATTTAATCGAACAACTGAAACAGTGGATTGGACATCGCACGCTGGTCATCGCCACTCACCGCACGGCGATGCTGCAACTGGTCGACAGAATCATCGTGATGGATCAGGGGCGGATTGTGATGGATGGCACGAAAGAGGCCATTTTGCGTGAACAGGGCGAACCCACGGCGCGACGGGTGGTGTTGCAGGAGAAGAATAAGGGGTCTGCCGCATGAACGGACAACTGCAATATAACCGTGGCCTGACTGAACCCCGCCTGCCGCGCTCGGCGCTGGCGGTACGAGTGACTGTCGTCATGCTGCTCTGTTTTCTCGGCTGGGCGTGGTATTTCCAGCTTGATGAAGTCACTACCGGCAGCGGCACGGTAGAACCCTCCGGGCGCGAACAGGTGGTGCAGTCGCTGGAAGGCGGAATTCTGTATCATCTCGACGTCAAGGTGGGCGATATTGTCGAACAGGGCCAGCCGCTGGCGCAGCTTAACCGCACCAAAACGGAATCCGACGTCCAGGAAGCGATGTCGCGCCTGTACGCGGCGCTGGCAACCTCGGCGCGGCTGCGGGCGGAAGTGAGTAATAAACCGCTGGTCTTCCCTGACGAACTGAATAAATTCCCCGAACTTATCGAGTCGGAAACGGCGTTGTACAACACTCGCCGCGACGGGCTGAACAAAGCCACCACCGGGCTGACGCAGGGGATTAGCCTGGTCAACCGTGAACTGGCTATGACCCAGCCGCTGGTGAAACAAGGGGCTGCGAGCAGCGTCGAAGTGCTGCGCCTGCAACGCCAGGCCAATGAACTGGAAAACAAACTTAGCGACGTGCGCACGCAATACTACGTTCAGGCGCGGGAAGAGTTAGCGAAAGCCAATGCGGAAGTGGAAACTCAGCGTTCGGTGATCCGTGGACGGGAAGACTCCCTCACCAGGCTCAACTTTACTGCGCCAGTTCGTGGCATTGTTCAGGATATTGATGTCACCACGGTTGGCGGCGTCATTGCCCCCGGTGGTAAACTCATGACCATCGTGCCGCTGGATGAGCAACTGCTGATTGAGGCAAAAATCTCCCCGCGCGATGTGGCGTTTATCCATCCGGGGCAAAAATCGCTGGTGAAAATAACCGCTTACGATTACTCCATCTATGGCGGCCTGCCGGGGGAAGTGGCAGTGATATCACCAGACACCGTGCAGGATGAAGTGCGGCGCGATGTTTATTACTATCGGGTGTACATTCGCACTTTCAGCAACCATCTGGAAAATAAACATAAACAGCAGTTTCCGATATTCCCCGGTATGGTGGCGACGGTCGATATCCGCACCGGCAAAAAAAGCGTGCTGGATTATCTGTTGAAACCCTTTAACAAAGCACAGGAGGCGTTGCGCGAACGATGAACATTAGCGATGTAGCAAAAATTACCGGCCTGACCAGCAAAGCCATTCGCTTCTATGAAGAGAAGGGACTGGTGACACCGCCGATGCGCAGCGAAAACGGTTATCGCACCTACACGCAGCAGCATCTCAACGAACTGACCTTACTGCGCCAGGCACGCCAGGTGGGCTTTAACCTGGAAGAGAGCGGCGAGCTGGTGAATCTGTTTAACGACCCGCAGCGTCATAGCGCCGATGTAAAACGTCGTACGCTGGAGAAGGTGGCGGAGATCGAACGGCATATCGAAGAACTGCAATCCATGCGCAACCAGCTACTGGCGCTGGCGAATGCCTGCCCCGGTGATGACAGCGCCGACTGCCCGATTATCGAAAATCTCTCCGGCTGCTGCCATCATCGGGCGGGGTGAAAATCAGTTAATCCCCGTTTGCACCGAAAGAATATGTTGCAAACTTTCTACCATAATGCGCCCCGACTGAAATAAGCCTTCCTGGATTTCGTTGTTAACATTCACAGCGTGCACCAGGGAGGCTAATAATGCTACTTGCAAGAAGGCAAAAATAAACGCACCGATAATCATAATATGCGTCAGGGCCATTTTCTTTTGCTCCTTCATTTTAAATAGCCCACAAACTGGCCTTCTTTCATTAAGGCGACTTTTCCTGTGTGATGATAAACAATGACGTTATACAGACCCGACTGATAAACCGTAGCATCGGTATTATCTTCATCTATGGCACATAGTGAATCATTGAGATAAGCAAAGTTTTTACTGCTCATTCTGAAAGTGACGCCAAATCCTTTATAAATGGATTTTTTAGCGGCCTGGGCATGTTGTGCGGCTTCTGCATTTTTAAATGCCTGTGCCTCGGATGCACTTAAAATAGCCGCCTGACGCTGTTGTTCTGCGAGATAACAGGTGTCATGACTGACGCCCTGCGCCTGGCAATCTGCGATGCGGGAAGTGGGTGAACTACAGCCAGCCAGTAATATAACCGCCAGCAGGGAAAACGATTTAATGGTGCTATTCATCATTGTTAACCTTAAATAATGTGCGGAAAATTGCGAATAAGAAATTGCTATTAAAATTAGAACGAATATCCCACGCCGACACCTGCGCCGAAATCAGATTGTGTATCCGCTGAGACTCCCGCTTTAATTACCGTATGAATTCCAGCATTAAAAGATGTTCCGACAGACACCGCAGATTCACCGTTGAAGGTTCCTGCTCCCGCTGACACCATCATTAAATCACCGGTTTTCACCTGCGGCTGTGAGGCAATGGCAATGGCTGACGCGATCCCCGCATTAGCATCTTTACGGTTATCTTCAACTTCGTTTTTCAGCGAACTGAAATTGTTATTGAGCGTCGTAATCTGCTGGCTATTATCCGCTACTCGTTTTTGCGTGTTGCTTAACTGCTGATGTGTTTGGGTTGCGTCTTGTGTCAGGCTGTCAATTTGTTCATGCGTTTGCGTTGAGTCTTGCGCCAGACGCTGAATTTGCTCCCCATACTGCACACTATCGATATGTTGTTGAGTTGCCTGGTTAGTCGCAAGGGTATCAATTTTCTGTTTTTGTTCTGCTGCAATACGCACATTCGCATCATTTTGTGCGGTTAGTCTGGCGTTAACCATCTCCTGATAATGTGCGCTGGTCTGGGCATCGCCAAGTGCAGAAACCGTTTTTTGCGTCGCGTCGATTTGCTTCTGCTGATCGGTAATTTGTTGCTGCTGGGTGTCTGCTTGTTCCTGCTGCGCGTTGGTAGCGGCTGTCTGTCTGGCGTCAATCATGCCCTGATATCGGGCGGCAGTCTGTACATCACCGGTGGCAGCAACGGTTTTCTGGGTTTCGTCGAGCTGTTGCTGCTGGTCAGCAATATCGCTGCGGTTCTGTTCGATATTATTTTTATTTTCCGTCACGGCAGCGGAGAGTTTGACGCCGTTCAGCAGTGCGGTGTTGGCGTTAGCGTTCGCATGGTCAGCCGTTGACTGGGCATGTGCGACATCGCCTTTTATGGTGCTGACGTCTGACTGTACGGCGGAGACATCATTGCGGGCGTCGGTGATGGCGGCTTTATTGGCATCAATATCCGTCTGCGCCACCATAATGGCATGATGCGCGTCATCGGCTTTCAGCGATGCCCAGTTGGCAGTGTGCTGCGCGTTCTGAATGGCGGTATCCTGCCCGTTGTCGCGGTCGATCTGCGCTTGATTGGTTATCGGGTTCAGCGTACTGGTAGGCTGTACGGGAGAAGCAGTTGTATCTTCCTGAGGCGTTGTAGTTTTGTAATCATGCGCAATCAGGTAATTTTGTGCGGCTGCGCTATTTCCTGTCCTTTCTAAAAATCGACCAATTTTCTGATCAATTTCCATTTGCGACATTCCTGGCTGGATTGCCGCTAATTCTGTCGCTGCTGCCTCAACAGTATCACCCGCAAACGCAGATGGACTTACCGCGGTAGCAACAACGACAGCCAGTAAAGACAGCTTTACAGTTTTCATGCATTTTTTCTCGTTCAAAGTAAGTCACAGGTTTGTTTCTATAAGCAACGTATAACGTTGTTATAAGAATTAATTTGCGTTGCAATTTAATCGAAATCTACGCCGCCATTTGTGTGATGTAAAGCGCGTTTTTGTCTTGTGTAAGCGTAAGCATCACCTAGAATAAACAAAAAATGTTTCTTATATAAATAAAATTGAAAATCATTTTGTGCTCTTTCAATGTAAAAAAGAGTAAAGACTTGTTTTGATAAGCGAAATAAATGTTGTTTCTGGGCTAAACGTGAAGCGGTTCCTGATGTGTGCTAGAATGCGTTTCTTTGATAAATCTCAATTTTTAAGAGGTTTACGCCAGGCAGGAAAATTAAATGAATGAATTTGAGAAGATTTTTAATGAAATGAATCTGGACAGAGCGCTGCTCCCCATCCTTTTTCGTTCGAATCGCTCTACGGTGTGGAAGTATTTAAGCGGCGATAGTACGGCTCCTGCCTCTGCCATGTCGCTGATCATGCTGTTGCAGTTGATCCAGAAGAGAAACCCCGATCTGTTAGCCGAATGGTTAACGCTTTCTGATTTCACCATTCCGCCAGAAGTTTACCTGGACCAGCCTGATTACTGGAAAGGGTGGGTGTATACCCAACATAAGGTCAATAAAAACGTCCTGGAATATCTAAAAAAACACTATCCGGATGAAGACCAAAAAAACATGAATAAAGGTAGTGACGAGTAATTTGCCAATGCCAGTTAATATGGCGGAGGCGGCCTACGATTCGGGCGCAGACTTCCAGGCATGATAAGACGCGTCCGCGTCGCATCAGGCATCGGCGCATAACCGCCGGATGCGGCGTAAACGCCTTATCCGGCCTACGGTTGAGTGCAGTTTTCCAGGCATGATAAGACGCGCCCGCGTCGCATCAGGCACCGACGCATAACTGCCGGATGCTGCGTAAGCGCCTTATCCGGCCTACGTTCGGGCGCAGACTTCCAGGCATGATAAGACGCGTCCGCGTCGCATCAGGCATCGGCGCATAACCGCCGGATGCGGCGTAAACGCCTTATCCGGCCTACGTTCGGGCACAGACTTCCAGGCATGATAAGACGCGTCCGCGTCGCATCAGGCATCGGCGCATAACCGCCGGATGCGGCGTAAGCGCCTTATCCGGCCTACGTTCGGGCACAGACTTCCAGGCATGATAAGACGCGTCAGCGTCGCATCAGGCATCGGCGCATAACCGCCGGATGCGGCGTAAACGCCTTATCCGGCCTACGTTCGGGCACAGACTTCCAGGCATGATAAGACGCGTCCGCGTCGCATCAGGCATCGGTGCATAACCGCCGGATGCGGCGTAAACGCCTTATCCGGCCTACGGTTCGGGCACAGTTTTGTAGGCATGATAAGACGCGTCAGCGTCGCATCAGGCGATGACCGCACGGATAATCAGCGTTATCCCTTCAATCGCAATCACCTCAACATGCGTACCTGCGCCGAGATCCTCGCTGGCGCTGACAGGCCATGAACTGTCACCGACGCGCATATGACCGCGCCCGTTGACCAGCGGAGATTCCAGCACAAAACGTCGGCCAATCAGCTGTTGACCGCGCTGGTTTAAATGACTGTCACTGTGCTTTTGTTCGCGTACGCCTCGTGCCAGCCATTTCCACCACAGCCAGGCGGCGAGCAGCGTCAGGACGGCAAACATCACCCCTTGCCACTCCCAACCCAGCGGCAGCAGCCAGACCACCAGGCCAGTAATCACTGCTGCCACGCCGCTCCACAACAGATAACCATTGCCGCCCAGCATTTCGGCCGCCAGCAGCAAACCGCCGAGACTCAGCCAAAAAATATGCGGATGGATAGCTATCATCTCGATCATGATTTATTTCGCTCGTTCGCGCTGTCTTTCACCAGTTCAGCAATCCCGGCAATCGATCCCATCAGGCTGCTGGCGTCTAATGGCATCATCACCACTTTGCTGTTACTGGAGGAACCAATCTGCTGTAACGCTTCGGTGTATTTCTGCGCCACGAAGTAATTCACCGCCTGAATGTCACCAGAAGCAATGGCTTCAGACACCATTTGGGTCGCGCGGGCTTCCGCTTCGGCAGAACGTTCACGCGCTTCGGCCTGTAAGAATGCCGACTGACGTTCGCCTTCCGCTTTCAGGATTTGTGACTGTTTTTCACCTTCGGCTTTGAGGATTTCCGCCTGACGGATCCCTTCCGCTTCAAGGATGTAAGCGCGTTTGGTACGTTCCGCTTTCATCTGCGCGTTCATCGAAGAGATAAGCTCAGCCGGTGGGCGCACATCGCGAATTTCAATACGGGTGACTTTTATCCCCCACGGATTAGTGGCTTCATCGACAATATGCAGCAGACGCGAGTTAATGCTGTCGCGCTGAGAGAGCATTTCATCGAGTTCCATCGAACCCAGAACGGTACGGATGTTGGTCATGGTCAGGTTGATGATTGCCAGTTCCAGATTGCTGACTTCATAAGCCGCGCGCGGGGCATCAATCACCTGAATAAAGCAAACGGCGTCGATAGTGACGTTGGCGTTATCTTTCGAGATAACTTCCTGGGATGGGATGTCGAGCACTTGCTCCATCATATTGATCTTACGACCAATGCGGTCCATAAACGGCACCACCAGACTTAGCCCCGGCTGTAACGTTTTGGTATAACGACCAAATCGTTCTACCGTCCACTGATAGCCCTGCGGAACGATTTTGACGCCCGCGCCAACAATGACCAGCGCGACAAAAATGAGAATCGGGATAAAAATAAGCATCGGAAAAACCTCCTGTTGTACCGTCCATAAAGAGCAAAATTGCTGCTTGATTAAACAAATTATACCTGATTACTGAAAGAGAGTTCCCCCTTATTCTTGCGGAGGATAAACTGTTTTTAGTAAAAATCAGAAAAGGGATGGGCAATGCAGGAAAATAGTCTTTTGCTCCAACTGCAAAATGTTGGATATCAGGCGGGCGATACGAAGATTCTAAATAACATCAATTTTTCGCTGCGTGCTGGCGAATTTAAGTTAATTACCGGCCCTTCCGGCTGCGGCAAAAGTACGCTACTAAAAATAGTTGCTTCATTAATCAGCCCGACCAGCGGAACGTTACTGTTTGAAGGTGAGGATGTCAGCACACTAAAGCCAGAAACCTATCGCCAACAAGTTTCTTACTGCGCCCAAACGCCGGCTCTGTTTGGCGACACGGTCTACGATAACCTGATCTTTCCCTGGCAGATCCGTAACCAGCAGCCTGACCCGGCCATTTTTCTCGATTTTCTCGAACGTTTCTCCTTGCCGGACACCATTTTGACGAAAAATATCGCCGAGCTATCCGGGGGTGAAAAACAACGCATCTCATTGATTCGTAACCTACAATTTATGCCGAAGGTTTTATTGCTTGACGAAATCACCAGTGCGCTGGATGAAAGCAACAAACGCAACGTCAATGAGATGATCCACCGCTATGTACGTGAGCAAAATATTGCGGTGTTGTGGGTGACGCACGATAAAGACGAAATTAATCATGCGGATAAGGTGATTACGCTGCAACCGCATGCCGGAGAAATGCAGGAAGCACGCTATGAACACGCATAATATTACCAACGAGTCACTGGCACTGGCATTAATGCTGGTGATTGTCGCAATCTTAATTAGCCATAAAGAAAAACTGGCGCTGGAGAAAGATATTCTCTGGAGTGTGGGGCGCGCGATAATTCAGCTGATTATTGTCGGCTATGTGCTGAAGTATATTTTCAGCGTTGATGATGCCAGCCTGACATTATTGATGGTGTTATTTATCTGCTTTAATGCGGCGTGGAATGCGCAAAAGCGCAGTAAATATATTGCTAAAGCTTTTATCTCATCGTTTATTGCCATTACGGTCGGGGCGGGAATTACCCTGGCGGTGCTGATTCTCTCAGGGTCGATTGAATTTATCCCGATGCAGGTGATCCCTATCGCCGGGATGATTGCCGGTAACGCCATGGTAGCGGTGGGGTTGTGTTACAACAATTTAGGGCAACGGGTCATTAGCGAACAGCAACAGATTCAGGAGAAACTGAGTCTTGGCGCGACGCCGAAGCAGGCTTCAGCGATATTGATTCGCGACAGTATTCGCGCGGCTTTAATTCCGACGGTCGATTCAGCAAAAACGGTTGGCTTAGTGAGTTTACCAGGAATGATGTCCGGGCTGATATTTGCCGGGATTGATCCGGTGAAGGCGATTAAATATCAGATTATGGTGACCTTTATGCTGCTCTCAACCGCCAGCTTGTCGACCATTATTGCCTGTTATTTAACCTATCGTAAGTTTTACAATTCGCGCCACCAGTTGGTGGTGACGCAATTGAAGAAGAAATAATGCGATGCCTGATGCGACGCTGGCGTCTTATCAGGCCTGCAAACCTGCACAGCATCGCATTTCAACGGAAAATCAATACAACAACGCATACAGCTGGCGGCGATACTTCGACGCCAGTGCATCACCCGTACCCAGCGCAGCGAGGATCTCCTGGAACGTTTTACGTGTCTGACCGTCTGCGGCGGTGAGATCTTTACGCAGATGTCCGAACAGTAACTCCAGCGCCTCTTCATTGCGCCCAACCTGATGCAGTTGCAGCGCCAGTTGCGTCGCCAGTGCGGCATCTTCTGGATTCTCTGCCACCTGCTGTTGCAGCTGCTGAATTTCCGGCGTATCTGCCGCCTGCTTCAGCAGTTCGATTTGCGCCACCAGCCCCTGGTAGCGGGTGTCCTGATCCTGCAACGGAATGGTTTTCAGCACCGCTTCTGCATCTTCAGAACGGTTCAGCGCAATCAGCGTTTCTGCCAGCAGCAGGCCGATTTCCCCGTTCTGATTCGACAACTGCCAGGCGTCTTTCAGCAATGGCAGGGCGTCGGTGTAATTGCCTTCCTGCATCAGTTGCATCGCCTGCTGCGCTTTCAGCTCTTCTTCGCGCGGCAGCACTTTATCCAGCAGGGCGCGGATCGCTTCTTCCGGTTGCGGTCCCTGGAAGCCGTCTACCGGTTGCCCGTTCTGGAACAGATACACGGTCGGAATCGCGCGCAGACCAAACTGGGCGGCAATCATCTGCTCCGCGTCGCAGTCCAGCTTCGCCAGAATAAATTGCCCGTTGTACTGCGCCGCGAGGCTTTCCAGAATTGGGGTTAACTGCAAACAGTGCTGGCTACGTTCAGACCAAAAATAGAACAGCACAGGTGTGGTCATTGACTGTTCAAGAACCTGTTGCAGGTTAGATTCGTTAATGTTGACAATATTTTCTACGGACATGGAGTCGCTCTCTGTTGTCGATATTTTCTTTGACATGGGGGCTTAAGCGCGCGCTTCAACTCACCCCTGCAATATTTTGTCCATCACGCGCCCCGGCAGCAGGCGCTTAAGCACCATTACTGCCCAGGTCACCAGCGTTACCGGATAGCGCATCTTCGGCTTCTCGCTAATAAAAGCATGGCGCACTTTGTCGACCACCGCTTCCGGTCCCAACGTAAAGCGGGCGGCGATGCCAGGATTTTCGACTGGTTTATCACTTTGCGTCTGGTTGACGTTGTCGGTGAAGCGAGTACGAATGGGACCAGGTTCGATCAGGCTGACTTTAATTCCGCTGTGGCGCAGCTCCATGCGCAGTGCGTCTGACCACGCCTCCAGCGCATATTTACTGGCCGCGTAAGCGCCGCGACCCGGCGTGGAGATTAATCCCATCACCGATGAGGTCATCACAATACGCCCTTCACCGTGCGGCAACATCGCGGGTAGCAGGCGCATGGTGAGCTGGTGTGCGCCGAAAAAGTTGGCGGAAAACTGCTGTTCCATCTGCGTACGGCTGATGGTGGAAAGGGGGCCATACATGCCGAATCCGGCATTGTTAAAGATCCCATACAGACAATTATCGGTCAGGGCGATCACTTCGTCGGCTGCGCGATCAACACTTTCTGGCGAATCCAGATCGATCAACACACCGGTGAATCCCATGCTGTTCATGCGCTCAACATCATCCGGTTTCCGGCAACCTGCCAGCACATGAAAGCCCTGGCGTTTTAATTCGAGCGCGCTTTCCAGACCAATTCCACTGGAACATCCGGTAATTAAGACCGATTTTTGCATAACTTTACCTGTCAGGATCTCCGTTGCTTTATGAGTCATGATTTACTAAAGGCTGCAACTGCTTCGCCATCCAGTCGGCAATAAACGGCTGGGCGTCGCGGTTGGGATGAATACCGTCATCCTGCATCCATTGTGGCTTGAGGTAGACCTCTTCCATAAAAAAGGGCAGCAGCGGAACATCAAACTCTTTGGCGAGTTTGGGGTAAATGGCGCTAAAGGCTTCATTATAACGGCGACCATAGTTTGCAGGCAGACGTATTTGCATTAACAATGGTTCAGCGTTGGCGGCTTTGACATCCTGCAAAATCTGGCGCAGCGTCTGTTCCGTTTGCTGCGGCTGAAAACCACGCAAACCGTCATTGCCGCCCAGTTCAACCAGCACCCAGCGCGGCTGATGCTGTTTCAGCAGAGCCGGAAGGCGCGCCAGCCCTTGTTGCGAGGTGTCGCCGCTGATGCTGGCATTGACTACCGACGTTTTACTCTGCCACTTATCATTCAACAAGGCAGGCCAGGCCGCGCTGGCAGACATTCGATACCCGGCGCTCAGGCTATCACCCAGAATCAATAACGTGTCCGCTGCGGCGGCACGAAAGGTTAACAGGACCAGGAACAGGAAGGGCAAATGCCAGCGGAAAACATTGTTGAAGTTCATCATCTTAAGAAGTCCGTCGGTCAGGGGGAGCATGAACTCTCCATCCTCACCGGAGTTGAGCTGGTTGTCAAACGTGGCGAGACCATCGCGCTGGTGGGCGAGTCGGGATCGGGTAAGTCAACCTTGCTGGCGATCCTCGCCGGGCTGGATGACGGCAGCAGTGGCGAAGTGAGTCTGGTGGGACAACCGCTACATAATATGGACGAAGAAGCGCGGGCAAAATTGCGCGCGAAGCACGTAGGCTTTGTTTTTCAGTCATTTATGTTAATTCCTACCCTTAACGCGCTGGAAAACGTCGAGCTTCCGGCGCTGCTGCGCGGTGAGAGTAGCGCGGAAAGTCGTAACGGGGCGAAAGCGTTGCTCGAACAGTTAGGGCTGGGTAAACGTCTTGATCATCTTCCGGCACAGCTTTCCGGCGGTGAACAGCAACGGGTGGCGCTGGCGCGAGCCTTTAACGGTCGACCTGATGTGCTGTTTGCCGACGAACCCACTGGCAACCTTGACCGCCAGACGGGCGATAAAATTGCCGACCTGCTGTTTTCCCTCAACCGTGAACATGGCACCACGTTGATTATGGTGACCCACGACCTGCAACTGGCGGCACGCTGCGACCGCTGCTTACGGCTGGTGAACGGGCAGTTGCAGGAGGAAGCATGATTGCACGTTGGTTCTGGCGCGAATGGCGCTCGCCGTCGCTATTAATTGTCTGGCTGGCGCTAAGCCTGGCGGTGGCCTGCGTGCTGGCGCTGGGTAATATCAGCGATCGCATGGAGAAAGGTTTAAGCCAGCAAAGCCGTGAGTTTATGGCGGGCGATCGGGCGTTGCGCAGTTCGCGCGAAGTGCCACAAGCGTGGCTGGAGGAAGCGCAAAATCGCGGCCTGAAAGTTGGCAAGCAGCTGACTTTCGCCACGATGACCTTTGCGGGCGACACACCGCAGCTGGCGAATGTCAAAGCGGTGGATGATATCTACCCGATGTATGGCGATCTGCAAACCAATCCCCCAGGCCTGAAACCGCAGGCGGGCAGCGTATTGCTGGCCCCACGCCTGATGGCACTGCTTAACCTGAAAACGGGCGACACCATCGACGTGGGCGATGCCACCTTGCGGATTGCCGGAGAAGTGATTCAGGAACCGGATTCCGGTTTTAACCCCTTCCAGATAGCCCCACGCCTGATGATGAATCTGGCGGATGTCGATAAAACCGGAGCCGTGCAGCCGGGGAGTCGGGTCACCTGGCGCTATAAATTTGGTGGCAGCGAGAATCAGCTCGACGGCTATGAGAAATGGCTGTTACCCCAGCTTAAACCCGAACAACGCTGGTACGGTCTGGAACAGGACGAAGGCGCGCTGGGGCGCTCGATGGAACGCTCGCAACAGTTCCTGCTGCTTTCGGCGCTTCTGACCTTGCTGCTGGCAGTGGCTGCGGTGGCGGTGGCGATGAATCATTACTGTCGCAGTCGCTACGACTTGGTGGCGATCCTCAAAACGCTGGGGGCAGGGCGAGCGCAACTGCGTAAGTTAATCGTCGGTCAGTGGTTGATGATTCTGGTGCTTTCAGCCGTTACCGGCGGGGCGATTGGCCTGTTGTTCGAAAGCGTATTGATGGTACTGCTCAAGCCCGTTCTGCCTGCCGCACTACCGCCTGCCAGCCTCTGGCCGTGGCTGTGGGCGCTCGGCACCATGACGGTCATCTCGCTGCTGGTGGGGCTACGACCGTACCGCTTGTTACTGGCAACACAGCCTTTACGTGTGTTACGTAATGATGTGGTAGCGAACGTCTGGCCGCTGAAGTTTTATCTACCGATTGTCAGTGTGGTGGTTGTGCTGCTGCTTGCCGGATTAATGGGCGGCAGTATGCTGCTCTGGGCGGTGCTGTCGGGTGCGGTAGTACTGGCTTTGCTGTGCGGTGTTCTGGGCTGGATGCTGCTGAATGTACTTCGCCGCATGACGCTGAAATCGCTACCTCTGCGCCTGGCGGTCAGCCGCCTGTTACGTCAGCCGTGGTCAACGTTAAGCCAGCTTTCGGCATTTTCGCTCTCCTTTATGCTGCTGGCACTGCTGCTGGTGTTGCGTGGCGATCTGCTTGACCGCTGGCAGCAGCAGCTACCGCCAGAAAGCCCGAACTACTTTTTAATCAACATCGCCACAGAACAGGTTACGCCGCTAAAAACGTTCCTCGCGGAACATCAAATAGTCCCGGAATCGTTTTATCCGGTGGTGCGGGCGCGACTGACGGCGATTAACGGCAAGCCGACAGAAGGCAATGAAGATGAGGCGCTCAATCGCGAACTCAATCTCACCTGGCAAAATACGCGGCCCGATCATAATCCGATTGTCGCCGGTAACTGGCCGCCAAAAGCCGATGAAGTGTCGATGGAAGAGGGGCTGGCGAAACGCTTAAACGTTGCCCTCGGCGATACCGTCACCTTTATGGGCGATACCCAGGAGTTCCGCGCTAAAGTGACCAGTCTGCGCAAAGTGGACTGGGAAAGTCTGCGGCCTAATTTCTATTTTATTTTCCCGGAAGGGGCATTGGACGGGCAGCCGCAGAGCTGGCTTACCAGTTTCCGCTGGGATAATGGCAACGGCATGTTGACGCAACTCAACCGCCAGTTCCCGACCATTAGCCTGTTAGACATTGGCGCGATTTTAAAACAGGTCGGTCAGGTGCTGGAGCAGGTAAGTCGGGCGCTGGAAGTGATGGTGGTGCTGGTCACCGCCTGCGGTATGTTGCTGTTGCTGGCACAGGTGCAGGTGGGAATGCGTCAGCGTCATCAGGAGCTGGTGGTGTGGCGCACACTCGGTGCGGGGAAAAAACTGCTGCGCACGACATTGTGGTGTGAGTTCGCCATGCTTGGGTTTGTTTCCGGCCTGGTAGCCGCAATTGGTGCGGAAACGGCGCTGGCAGTGTTGCAGGCGAAAGTGTTTGATTTCCCGTGGGAACCTGACTGGCGATTGTGGATTGTGCTGCCGTGCAGCGGTGCGCTGCTGCTGTCGCTTTGCGGCGGCTGGCTGGGTGCGCGACTGGTTAAGGGTAAGGCGCTGTTCAGGCAGTTTGCGGGGTAATGACAGGCGTTAGATTGCCTGATGCGCAAAGTCTTATCTGGCCTACGAAGAGCGTGCAATATATTGATTTTGCAAGATTGTGTAGGTCAGTTATGCGCAGATGCCTGATGCGACGCTTTGCGCGTCTTATCATGCCTACAAAACTGAACTTAACCGTAGGCCGGATAAGGCGTTTACGCCGCATCCGGCATGAACAGCGTGCATTTTGGCAATAAATCTGAAACCAACTGTCATGTCGGTTTTTTTAAAGGCCGAAGGTGGCAAACCTTCGGCCTTAGCTACGTTTCCTCAGTTATTCAATAAACTGGCGGATCAGTTCCAGCAGCGCGATTAGCGCCTTAAGAACGATGAGAACTTTATCGAGAAAAGTTTTCATCCGTTGCTCCCTTAAGGGAGAAAGACAATCACAGCTTACCCTTACGTTGCCTGTAACTATGATTTTCTTCATGTGCTAGATGAGGACTGCCTCTCTCCAAATTAGAGCACCAGAATCAGCACCACCTGTATCCTGACCAGGACTTAAAAGTACTTTTCCGCACTGCGGTAATCCCTTGAGGCAGTATCACTACTAGCGTCGGGATTGTATCGCCAACATAGCTGTTTGAATATGTAGGCATCCTGACTTATAATTCACTTGCTAGATGAGGACTGTTTCATTTCTGCCCGGAACCACCAAGTCTTGGGCGGAAAAAATAAAAAAACCGACTGTCATGTCGGTTTTTTTATATCTGTATTCTGGTGCAACCATTCTGTTCTCACGACAATCGCCGTTTCAGAATACCGCCCATCACTGCGTCTTAACCCATTCCGCCACTTCCGCCCATTCACCGCGAAAGACAACTTTTTCCGCTTTTTTCTCAAGCTGATAGCGATACATCGGGTCGTAATATTCTTCAAGTAACGGGACCAGCCAGGCCAGATGACCGTCGGTGCTGCCGGTGGTGAGTTGCGTTGTCAGCGCCGCATCCAGCCTTGCAGCCAGTTCGTTATAGCGCTGTAGCCCCAGCCGACGCTTAATCGCTGAAAGCCCATGATGCAGGTATTCGCAATACTCCTGCCAGCCCTGTTCGTCGCCATAGGCGTGGGTAAAATCATGATGCATACGCAAGAAATACTCTTCGTTCAGGCGCTCAAGACGGATCTCAAACGGATCTTCTACCACCGCAATCGCCGCCTGAGTCATTCGCTCGCGCAGGCATTCCGGCAGGTGATTCGAACCGATCATCCGGCTTTCATCTTCCAGCACCCACAGGCGCAGCTCCTGACGGGCGTCGGTTTTTAGCATTTCGGCAGCCAGCAGGTTTTCAAAACTCGCCTGACTAAGTTGCGGCTGCAATGTGCGACCAAAAGCAGAACCGCGATGGCGCGCCAGCCCTTCCAGATCAACACCGTTCGGCTGTTGTTGCACTAACAGCGTTTTGCCGCTGCCGGTACAACCGCCAATCAGCACTATCGGTTTTTGTGCCAGTTCAATGGTCGCCTGAATCGCGGTCTGGCGCAGAGCCTTATAACCGCCTTCCACCAGCGGATAATCAATCCCCGCTTCATGCAGCCAGCGTTGCACAATATGTGAACGTTGACCGCCACGGGCGCAGCAGAGAATACCTTGCGGATTTTGCAGACACGCTGCCCGCCAGGCGTCCATGCGCTGCTGACGAATTTCACCCGCCACCAGTTTATGCCCCAGCGCCAGCGCCGCGTCAGACCCTTGCTGTTTGTAGCAGGTGCCAACGGCGGCGCGTTCATCATTATTCATTAACGGCAGATTGATAGCGGCGGGCATTGCGCCTTGCTCAAACTCGATGGGGGCGCGAACATCAATAATGGGCGTATCAGCAATCAGCAGGGCACGATAGTCCTGTTCCGTGTGTCTCTCTTGCATAGTAAAAAGTGAACCTCAAATCAGCTTGCGCGCTATTTTACGCGCCAACGCGCAAGGAAACTTGATTTTTAACTGTGTGAGTTGCCGAAAATTTCTAAAAATCCACTGATTTCCGGCCTGCGCTGGGTAAACAAGGCCACAATATCTTCCACCGCTTTGCCGCTGCCAAATTTACGCCATGCCAGACTCAATGGCGAAGGCGGGCGCATCGTTGGAATGACCCGGCTGACCAGTTGTTGACTATCAATCATCGACTGGCAAAGTGATTTTGGCAAAAAACCAATGCCAACGCCCGCCAGATGGGCGGCGATTTTCGTTTCCATATCAGGAACAATAATCTCCTTTTGCCCCGGCAAACGCCAGGCGACGCGTTTGGTTAAGGTGCGGGCGCTGTCTTCAATATTGACCGCAGGAAAGCGCCGCAACTGCGCTTCTGTTAGCGGCTCTTCAACCTTCGCCAGTGGATGATCTGCCGCCATGACAAAGCGCCATTGCACCGAACCTAAGGGATCAAGGCTAAAAGTATTTGCCAGTGCTTCGGTTCCCGTGACGCCGATGGCCAGTGAAAAACCTTCGTAAAGTAGCGAATCCCAGACGCCCATATAGATTTGCCGGGAGATGTGAAACTGGGTAAAGGGGTAACGTTCATTCAGCCACGCCAGCAGTTGGGCGACGGCCTGGGGATTGTAGAGCAGGTTGTTGATGACAATATTCACCTGGCGTTCCACGCCATCATTCACCTGTTGTAGCTCGCTCGGCATGCTTTCCAGCCAGCTCAGCCAGTCTCTGGCCTGACAAAGCAGATGTTCGCCAGCCGCTGTCAACGTCACGCTACGAGTCGTGCGGAAAAACAGCGCCACTCCGGTATTCTCTTCCAGAAGCTTAATGCGATAACTGATGGTCGCCGTGGTTTTACATAATCGTTCTGCCGCTTTTGAAAAACTTCCCGTTTCGGCAACAGCAATGAAAGTCCGCAAAGTTTCTGGATCAAACATCTTCAGGTATCCCCTTTTAAATCCGCAGGTTGCGTGATTTTCCTGTCCTTTGATTTACCTGTATTTTCACATGATAACCCTGCGTGATTTGTGGGCTAAATCTAGTTTTGGAAAAATATTCCAACTTTTGTGTTGATGTTGTTCTCTTTAGGTTTTAGATTGCCTGTTATTGAAACCAAGCTGACCGGTCGGCGCTGGTTGAACGGAATTATGTTACAAGGACAAAAAGATGAAACTTCAGGTATTACCGTTAAGTCAGGAAGCCTTCTGTGCTTATGGCGACGTTATCGAAACGCAGCAACGGGATTTTTTCCATATTAACAATGGCCTGGTGGAGCGCTATCACGATTTGGCGCTGGTTGAGATTCTTGAGCAAGACCGTACGCTTATCAGCATTAACCGCGCGCAACCGGCGAATCTGCCGCTGACCATCCACGAGCTCGAACGTCATCCGCTGGGTACTCAGGCCTTTATCCCGATGAAAGGTGAAGTGTTTGTAGTGGTCGTGGCGTCAGGTGACGATAAACCAGACCTGTCAACGCTGCGGGCGTTTATCACCAACGGTGAGCAGGGGGTGAATTATCATCGTAACGTCTGGCATCACCCACTTTTCGCCTGGCAGCGCGTCACCGATTTTCTGACCATCGATCGCGGCGGCAGTGACAACTGTGATGTTGAAAGTATTCCTGAACAGGAACTCTGTTTTGCGTGACGCCTGCAACCGACTTGCATAAGATAAACTAATTGTTCATTGTTTATGCTCACTTGTAGGTCGGAGTTAACGTAGGTATGACGGAAGTTAGACGGCGCGGCAGGCCAGGACAGGCGGAGCCTGTGGCACAGAAGGGCGCACAGGCGTTAGAGCGGGGAATTGCGATTCTGCAATATCTGGAAAAAAGTGGAGGAAGTTCGTCGGTTAGCGATATTTCTCTCAATCTGGATTTGCCGCTCTCGACGACCTTTCGCCTGTTAAAGGTTTTACAGGCAGCGGATTTTGTCTATCAGGACAGTCAGTTAGGCTGGTGGCATATAGGATTAGGTGTCTTTAACGTCGGCGCGGCGTACATCCATAACCGTGATGTCCTCTCCGTCGCCGGGCCGTTTATGCGCCGCCTGATGCTACTTTCCGGCGAGACGGTCAATGTCGCGATTCGTAACGGCAATGAAGCGGTATTAATTGGTCAGTTAGAGTGTAAATCGATGGTCAGGATGTGTGCGCCGCTGGGCAGTCGTCTGCCGCTGCATGCTTCCGGTGCGGGCAAGGCGCTGCTTTATCCGCTGGCGGAAGATGAGCTGATGAGCATCATCCTGCAAACCGGTTTGCAGCAGTTTACGCCAACTACGCTTGTGGATATGCCCACCTTGCTGAAGGACCTGGAACAAGCGCGTGAACTGGGCTATACCGTAGATAAAGAAGAGCATGTTGTAGGCCTGAATTGCATAGCTTCAGCAATTTACGATGATGTAGGTAGTGTTGTTGCCGCTATCTCCATCTCCGGGCCTTCATCAAGACTGACAGAAGATCGTTTTGTCAGTCAGGGTGAGCTGGTCAGAGACACCGCCCGCGATATCAGCACGGCGTTGGGACTGAAAGCACATCCATAGTGTCTGTCGCATCCCGCTCTGCGGAGCGGGTTTTTTTGACAAAATTTGAAAGTTGGAAAATTTTTCCAATTAATAGAGGTAGGAATAAAATGGCAAAAATGAGAGCCGTTGACGCGGCAATGTATGTGCTGGAGAAAGAAGGTATCACCACCGCCTTCGGCGTTCCGGGAGCAGCAATCAATCCTTTCTATTCAGCGATGCGTAAGCACGGCGGTATTCGTCACATTCTGGCGCGTCACGTGGAAGGTGCGTCGCACATGGCGGAAGGCTATACCCGCGCAACGGCTGGGAATATCGGCGTTTGTCTGGGGACTTCAGGTCCGGCGGGTACTGACATGATCACCGCGCTCTATTCTGCTTCTGCTGATTCCATTCCTATTCTGTGCATTACCGGCCAGGCACCGAGAGCCCGTCTGCATAAAGAAGATTTTCAGGCCGTAGATATCGAATCTATTGCCAAGCCGGTCAGTAAAATGGCGGTTACAGTACGTGAAGCGGCGCTGGTGCCTCGTGTGCTGCAACAGGCATTTCACCTGATGCGTTCTGGTCGTCCGGGTCCGGTACTGGTGGATTTACCGTTCGACGTTCAGGTTGCGGAAATCGAGTTTGATCCTGACATGTACGAACCGCTGCCGGTCTACAAACCTGCAGCCAGCCGTATGCAGATCGAAAAAGCGGTAGAAATGTTAATCCAGGCCGAACGTCCGGTGATTGTTGCTGGAGGCGGGGTAATCAACGCCGATGCCGCGGCACTGTTACAACAGTTTGCTGAACTGACCAGCGTTCCGGTGATCCCAACGCTGATGGGCTGGGGCTGTATCCCGGACGATCATGAACTGATGGCCGGGATGGTGGGTCTGCAAACCGCGCATCGTTACGGTAATGCAACGCTGCTGGCGTCGGACATGGTGTTTGGTATCGGTAACCGTTTTGCTAACCGTCATACCGGTTCGGTAGAGAAATACACCGAAGGGCGCAAAATCGTTCATATCGATATTGAACCGACGCAAATTGGCCGGGTGCTGTGTCCGGATCTTGGCATTGTCTCCGACGCCAAAGCGGCGCTGATGCTGCTGGTTGAAGTGGCGCAGGAAATGCAAAAAGCAGGTCGTCTGCCATGCCGTAAAGAGTGGGTTGCTGAGTGCCAGCAGCGCAAACGCACTTTGCTGCGCAAAACCCATTTCGACAACGTGCCGGTGAAACCGCAGCGCGTGTATGAAGAGATGAACAAAGCCTTTGGACGTGATGTTTGCTATGTCACCACCATCGGCCTGTCACAAATCGCTGCGGCGCAAATGCTGCATGTCTTTAAAGACCGTCACTGGATCAACTGTGGTCAGGCAGGCCCGCTGGGCTGGACCATTCCGGCGGCGCTGGGCGTGTGTGCGGCTGATCCAGAACGTAATGTGGTGGCGATTTCCGGTGACTTCGACTTCCAGTTCCTGATTGAAGAATTAGCCGTTGGCGCACAGTTCAACATTCCGTACATCCATGTGCTGGTGAATAACGCCTATCTCGGCCTGATTCGCCAGTCGCAACGCGCATTTGATATGGATTACTGCGTACAGCTCGCGTTCGAAAATATTAACTCCAGTGATGTGAACGGTTATGGCGTTGACCACGTGAAAGTAGCGGAAGGTTTAGGTTGTAAAGCTATTCGCGTTTTCAAACCGGAAGATATTGCTCCAGCCTTTGAACAGGCGAAAGCCTTAATGGCACAGTACCGTGTCCCGGTGGTGGTGGAAATTATGCTTGAACGTGTAACCAATATTTCGATGGGCAGTGAACTGGATAATGTCATGGAATTTGAAGATATCGCCGATAACGCAGCGGACGCACCGACTGAAACCTGCTTCATGCACTATGAATAAGGGAGATAAATAATGTTACGTTTCTCTGCTAATTTATCGATGTTATTTGGTGAATATGATTTTCTCGCCCGTTTTGAGAAAGCCGCGCAGTGTGGTTTTCGCGGTGTTGAATTTATGTTTCCTTATGACTACGACATTGAAGAATTAAAACATGTACTGGCGAGTAATAAACTCGAGCATACGTTACATAATTTACCGGCGGGTGACTGGGCGGCAGGCGAGCGGGGTATTGCCTGTATTCCTGGCCGTGAAGAAGAGTTTCGTGATGGCGTAGCAGCAGCGATTCGTTATGCCCGTGCGTTGGGGAATAAAAAAATCAACTGTCTGGTCGGTAAAACGCCGGCTGGTTTCAGCAGTGAACAGATTCACGCAACGCTTGTGGAAAACCTGCGTTATGCCGCGAATATGTTGATGAAAGAAGATATTTTATTACTGATTGAACCTATCAACCATTTCGATATTCCTGGTTTCCATCTCACCGGAACTCAACAGGCGCTGAAACTGATTGACGATGTTGGTTGCTGCAATTTGAAAATACAGTATGACATTTATCACATGCAGCGGATGGAAGGTGAATTAACCAACACCATGACCCAATGGGCCGATAAAATTGGTCACCTGCAAATTGCCGATAATCCACATCGCGGCGAACCAGGGACCGGAGAAATTAATTACGAATATCTCTTTACGGTAATTGCGCAATCAAACTACGATGGGTGGGTAGGATGTGAATATAAACCGAAGACCACTACGGAAGAGGGATTAGCGTGGATTACCCCTTACTGCTAAATTAAAATATGCTGCAGACAAGGTTTTTAATACCTGGCTGGTGGGGAATGAAGTTATCTGTATTCGATAAATGATAGCAGTTGGCGCGATTTTAACAGGTGTTCCTATGTTTAATATTTCATTTAACCGCGAAAATATGTTGTCTGGTTTTCAGTGGTTTTTCTTCATTTTTTGTAACACCGTAGTGGTTCCGCCAACGTTGCTTTCGGCATTTCAGCTACCGCAAAGCTGTTTGCTGACACTGACGCAATATGCATTTCTGGCAACCGCATTAGCCTGTATCGCTCAGGCATTTTTCGGTCATCGCCGCGCTATTATGGAAGGGCCTGGAGGTTTATGGTGGGGAACGATCCTCACCATCACGTTGGGTGAATCATCGCGAGGTACACCGCTCAATGATATTGCCAATAGTCTGGTAGCAGGAATTGCGATTTCCGGCGTACTGACTATTTTAATTGGTATTAGTGGGTTAGGTCACCGTCTGGCACGCTTGTTCACCCCAACCGTGATGGTCGTTTTTATGTTGATGCTGGGCGCGCAGCTTACCACTATCTTCTTTAAGGGAATGTTAGGTTTGCCGTTTGGTATTGCCGACCCAAATTTTAAAATTCAGTTTCCAGCGTTTGCTCTGTCGGTAGCGGTAATGTGTCTGGTGCTGGCGATGATTATTTTTCTTCCCCAGCGTTTGGCACGTTATGGGGTATTGGTGGGGACAATACTAGGTTGGCTACTTTGGCGTTTCTGCTTTCCTTCATCGCCAATAATTCATTCTGAACTGCACTGGCAATGGTTTCCCTTGGGGAGCGGAGGCAAGTTATCCCCAGGGATTATTGTGACGGCGGTAATTACCGGTCTGGTTAATATCAGCAATACTTATGGTGCAGTCCGGGGTACTGATATTTTTTACCCACAACAAGGGGCGGGAAACAGACGTTATCGTCGAAGTTTCGTGGTCACAGGGGTGATGACGCTGGTGACGGTGCCGATGGCTATTATTCCCTTTTCTCCGTTCGTTTCGTCTATTGGTTTATTAACGCAAACTGGCGATGCGACACGTCGTTCATTTCTCTACGGTAGTGCGATTTGTTTGTTGGTAGCGATGACTCCGCCACTGACGCGCTTATTCAGCAGTATTCCGCTGCCGGTAACGAGTGCGGTAATGTTAGTGTCTTATTTGCCATTACTCTTTTCTGCGCTACTTTTTAGCCAACAAATTAACTTTACGGCGCGTAATGTTTATCGACTCGCACTACCGTTATTTGTTGGGATCTTTTTAATGGGATTACCGCCGGTCTATTTACAGGATCTGCCATTAACGCTTCGCCCATTATTAAGTAACGGATTGCTGGTTAGTATTTTGTTGGCGGTGTTAATGGATAATCTGATTCCGTGGCATCGGCTGAAATGAGGTGACGGGTGACGAGAATTAGCCACCCGATATGGCTCAACTGAACTTACTCTGCGCCCACATCACACCGCTGGCATACTCCGGCGGCAGCAGCGGGATTAAGGCTTCCAGCGTCGCGGTCAGACGCGATGTGTCGCTGTCGGTCAAATTCAAATGCCCCACTTTACGCCCCGGACGGACTTCTTTGTCGTACCAGTGCAGATGCACCAGCGGCAGTTTCAGCCAGTCATAATTCACATCGCTACCAATCAGGTTGATCATCACCGACGGACTATTCACTACTGGTTGCGGTAACGGCAGATCGGTAATCGCCCGCAGATGCAGCTCAAACTGGCTGATGCTGGCGCCGTTTTGCGTCCAGTGACCGCTGTTATGCACACGCGGTGCCAGTTCGTTGATCAACAGACCTTGCGGGGTGACAAAACACTCCATCGCCATCACGCCCACATAGCCCAGCTCCTGCATAATCGCCGACAGCATCTCTTCGGCTTGCGCTTGCTGCTGCGCATTGGCCTGCGGGAAAGCGACGCTGGTGCGCAAAATACCGTCCTGATGCAGGTTATGCGTCAGCGGATAAAACACGGTGCTGCCATCAAAGCCGCGCGCGCCAACCAGCGATACTTCGCCAGAGAAGTTAATGCCCTGCTCGACAATACATTCGCCGTAACACTCTTCCGGTAACTGTTCGGTTTCATTGGCGCGTAAACGCCATTGACCGCGACCGTCATAACCACCAGTGCGGCGCTTAACAATCGCCAGCTCACCTAAACGATCAAACACCGCAGGCCACTCGCTGCGATTAGCAAGTAATTGCCACGGTGCGGTCGGCAGGTGGAGCTTGTCGAAAAGCTGCTTCTGAGTCAGACGGTCGGCAATAATCGGGAACACATCGCGGTTCACAAATGCCGGATGGCGCGCCAGCTCGCGGGTTAATGCGGTTTCCGGCCAGCGTTCGATCTCAGCGGTAATCACGCTTTGTTGAAAAGGCACCGCCGCCGGTTCAGCGTCCAGCCCGACCGGCCAGACAGCAATGCCTAACGGTTCGCCAGCCTGGCGCAGCATACGGCCTAACTGCCCGTTACCGAGGACGCAAACCTGTTTCATGCCGCACCTCGAGGGTCCGGGTTTTCCAGCACTTCGTCGGTCTGGGCTTTGCGCCAGTCATTCAGACGCTGGTGCAGTTCTTTATCGTGAGTTGCAAGAATTTGTGCTGCCAGTAATGCCGCGTTTGCCGCGCCAGCTTTACCAATCGCCAGCGTACCCACCGGAATGCCGCGCGGCATTTGTACGATGGAGTAGAGGCTATCGACACCGCTCAGTGCGGCGCTCTGTACTGGCACGCCCAGCACTGGCACTAGCGTTTTGGCGGCAATCATGCCTGGCAGGTGCGCTGCGCCGCCTGCGCCCGCAATAATCACCTGATAACCGTTCTCTTCGGCGCTTTCGGCGAAGCTGAACAATTTATCGGGGGTGCGGTGAGCAGAAACCACTTCAACGTGGTGCGGGACATTCAGGATTTCGAAGATTTCGGCGGCGAACTGCATGGTAGCCCAGTCGCTTTTGGACCCCATCACGATGGCGACACGCGCCGGATTATTGCGGGAAGACATGCGTCTTAAAACTCCTGTGGTGCACAACTCTCGGCTTTAGAGGGCACAGAGAATAGCACGGAAAGAGAGCAAGGAAAACGGTTGCGTAGCTGTGGAATCAGCAAAGTCGCGGGTATTTAAAACGGAAAATGAATCAACTCAACGTCATCCGCCGTGACTTTCACCATCGAACCTTCCGTATGCCAGGCTCCCAGTACCACGCGAAAAGCCGGTTGCTGATTGGCGATAAGTTCATGTACCGCCGGGCGATGGGTATGCCCGTGGATCAGCCATTGCACCTGATGTTTTTCCATCGCACTGACCACCGCGTTTTGGTTAACGTCCATGATCGCCAGCGATTTGCTGCTGTTGGCTTCTTTACTGTTCGCGCGCATTCGCGCGGCAATACGTTTGCGCACAAACAACGGCAGGGCGAGGAATAGCGTTTGCAGCCAGGGTTTGTGGACTTTGGCGCGAAAAGCCTGATAACCCGCATCATCGGTGCACAGCGTGTCGCCATGCATAATCAACACCCGACGACCATAAAGTTCGAGCACCTTTTCTTCCGGCAATAACGTCATGCCGCTTTCACGGGCAAAGCGTTTGCCGAGCAGAAAATCACGGTTGCCATGAATGAAATAACAGGGAACGCCGGAATCGGACACCGCTTTGATCGCTGCGGCCATCTGGCGATGAAACGGGCTGGGATCGTCGTCGCCAATCCAGGCTTCAAACAGATCGCCAAGAATATACAGCGCGTCGGCGTTGCGGGCTTCTCCCGCTAAAAAACGCAGAAAACCGGCGGTGATCGCCGGTTCTTCCACGCAGAGATGAAGATCTGCAATAAAGAGTGTCGCCACGATTACTCGCTAACGGTCACGCTTTCAATGATGACGTCTTCTTTTGGCACGTCCTGGTGCATACCGCTACGACCGGTTGCAACACCTTTGATTTTGTCTACCACGTCCATGCCTTCAACCACTTCAGCAAACACGCAGTAGCCCCAACCTTGCAGGCTTTCGCCAGAGAAGTTCAGGAAGTCGTTATCAACCACGTTGATGAAGAACTGTGCAGTTGCAGAGTGCGGTGCCTGAGTACGGGCCATTGCCAGCGTACCACGGGTGTTTTTCAGACCGTTGTTGGCTTCGTTTTTGATCGGCTCTTTGGTGGCTTTTTGTTTCATGCCCGGCTCAAAACCGCCGCCCTGAATCATAAAACCGTTGATAACACGGTGGAAAATGGTGTTGTTGTAAAAACCTTCGCGGCAGTAGTCCAGGAAGTTTTTAACTGTTTCAGGTGCTTTATCGTCAAAAGTTTTGATGACAATATCGCCGTGATTGGTGTGGAAAGTAACCATTTTTGCATCCTGTTCCGTTTGATTGGTGCTTCAACCCGGTTCGGGTCATATATAGGGTGGTGTTATAGCATAACCGCACGATCGGATCATCTCGCAATGTATGCTGATTCGCGCGGGAAATATGGGTATTATACGCAACTCAATTACCCACACATGTCTAAACGGAATCTTCGATGCTAAAAATCTTCAATACTCTGACACGCCAAAAAGAGGAATTTAAGCCTATTCACGCCGGGGAAGTCGGCATGTACGTGTGTGGAATCACCGTTTACGATCTCTGTCATATCGGTCACGGGCGTACCTTTGTTGCTTTTGACGTGGTTGCGCGCTATCTGCGTTTCCTCGGCTATAAGTTGAAGTATGTGCGTAACATTACCGATATCGATGACAAAATCATCAAGCGCGCCAATGAAAATGGCGAAAGCTTTGTGGCGCTGGTGGATCGCATGATCGCCGAAATGCACAAAGATTTTGATGCTTTGAATATTCTGCGCCCGGATATGGAGCCGCGCGCGACGCACCATATCGCAGAAATTATTGAACTCACTGAACAACTGATCGCCAAAGGTCACGCTTATGTGGCGGACAACGGCGACGTGATGTTCGACGTCCCGACCGATCCGACATATGGCGTGCTGTCGCGTCAGGATCTTGACCAGCTGCAGGCAGGCGCGCGCGTTGACGTGGTCGACGACAAACGCAACCCGATGGACTTCGTTCTGTGGAAGATGTCGAAAGAGGGCGAACCGAGCTGGCCGTCTCCGTGGGGCGCGGGCCGTCCAGGCTGGCACATTGAGTGTTCAGCAATGAACTGCAAACAGCTGGGTAACCACTTTGATATCCACGGCGGCGGTTCTGACCTGATGTTTCCACACCACGAGAACGAAATCGCTCAGTCCACCTGTGCGCATGATGGTCAGTATGTGAACTACTGGATGCACTCCGGGATGGTGATGGTTGACCGCGAGAAGATGTCCAAATCGCTGGGCAACTTCTTTACCGTGCGCGATGTGCTGAAATACTACGACGCCGAAACCGTGCGTTACTTCCTGATGTCGGGCCACTATCGCAGCCAGCTGAACTACAGCGAAGAGAACCTGAAGCAGGCGCGTGCGGCGCTGGAGCGTCTCTACACTGCGCTGCGCGGCACAGATAAAACCGTTGCGCCTGCCGGTGGCGAAGCGTTTGAAGCGCGCTTTATTGAAGCGATGGACGATGATTTCAACACCCCGGAAGCCTATTCCGTACTGTTTGATATGGCGCGTGAAGTAAACCGTCTGAAAGCAGAAGATATGGCAGCGGCGAATGCAATGGCGTCTCACCTGCGTAAACTTTCCGCCGTATTGGGCCTGCTGGAGCAAGAACCGGAAGCGTTCCTGCAAAGCGGTGCACAAGCAGACGACAGCGAAGTGGCTGAGATTGAAGCGTTAATTCAACAGCGTCTGGATGCCCGTAAAGCGAAAGACTGGGCGGCGGCAGATGCGGCGCGTGACCGTCTTAACGAGATGGGGATCGTGCTGGAAGATGGCCCGCAAGGGACCACCTGGCGTCGTAAGTAATTGCGCTATTGCCGGATGCGAGTTTTCGCATCCGGTTGTCGCCTGCGCCACCACAACATTCCCATCAGTAGCATCCCCGGCAACCACACCCACATCAATTCAGAAATTATCACCTGATGCCCATACGGCGTGGTGTAACGAGACAACGCAAACGGCGCGACTTTAATCACCTGCCAGGGAGCGAAAAAGCGTTCATCTGACCACGGCCACAGCCAGCCAACACCTTTACCGCCAGTGGTTACCGAATCCAGCAAGCTGTGCGATAGCAACGAGACGGTTAAAAACAGCCAGCAGCGAATCAGCCCAGCCCTGAACCATCGACGTCCAATCAGCACACATAACAGCGGGACAACAAACGCAAACACCAGCGAATGGGTAAACCCGCGATGACCAAAAACATTGCCGTAAGCAACGCCAAATTTAAACGACAATACGTCGGCATCAGGCAGCATCGCCAGGACGATTCCGGCAAATAACAGACGCGGAGGGATGACTTTCGAACCCAACCCTAAACCAATGCAAAGGGGAACGGCGGCGTGCGTAATAACGGTTGGCATGATGATCGCTTCGGCAAAATGTCGATGCTATCAGCATGGATGAATGGGGCGTAGAGGGCAAAAGTCTGAAAAGAGAACCGGCCTGTTGATACAGGCCGGGAAAGGGATCAGGCAACAACCTGTACGCTGTGACCTGCAAAACTCACTGTCTGACCGGCGACGATTTTGCAACGTTTACGCGTTTCAACTTCGCCGTCGACTTTTACCTGGCCTTCGGCTATCGCGATTTTCGCCTGCGCGCCGCTTTCGCTCCAGCCTTCCAGTTTCAGCAAGTCGCACAGCTCAACGTGCGGATGTTTACCTAAAGAAAATGTCGCCATGTTACTCACCCTGTGGATCATGATATTCAACGCACGCCTGTAGCGTGTTTTCAATCAGCGTGGCAACCGTCATCGGGCCAACGCCGCCCGGAACAGGCGTAATGTATGAGGCGCGTTTAGCCGCGTCTTCAAACACGACGTCGCCCACAACTTTGCCATTTTCCAGACGGTTGATGCCGACATCAATCACAATTGCGCCTTCTTTGATCCAGTCACCAGGAATAAAGCCCGGCTTACCGACGGCAACGATCAACAGATCGGCATTTTCTACATGATGACGCAGATTTTTAGTGAAGCGGTGAGTCACGGTGGTGGTGCAACCTGCCAACAGCAGTTCCATGCTCATCGGGCGGCCAACGATATTCGATGCGCCAATCACCACGGCGTTGAGGCCGAAGGTATCAATGTTGTAACGCTCAAGCAGCGTGACGATACCGCGCGGGGTGCAGGGACGCAGACGCGGCGCGCGCTGGCACAGACGACCGACGTTGTAAGGATGGAAACCGTCCACGTCTTTGTCCGGGTGAATACGTTCCAGCACTTTGACGTTATCAATACCCGCCGGTAATGGCAGTTGTACCAGAATGCCATCGATGGTGTTGTCGGCATTCAGTACATCGATAAGCTCCAGCAGCTCTGCTTCGCTGGTGGTTTCCGGAAGGTCGTATGAGCGGGAGATGAATCCCACCTCTTCGCAAGCTTTGCGTTTGCTTGCGACATAAATTTGCGATGCAGGGTTGCTACCCACCAGCACAACGGCCAGTCCTGGCGCCCGCAGTCCGGCCGCAATACGCGCCTGAACTTTTTGAGCAACCTCAGAGCGCACCTGCTGCGCAATCGTTTTACCATCTATAATCTTTGCTGCCATCAGAGAGAGGATTCCATCTGTTACGTAGGTCGAAGGGGATGCGCCTATTTTGTCAGAAGCGGGGCGCGCTGTCAGGTTTCGTTTTCTGGACTATCCGTAATCCGCTGTTTTTTTGGGCAACAGCGCGTTGCTGGTTTGATAGTTACCCGGCTCATATAAACGCACAATTTTCTGTAACGTAAGAAAATAGTACTCTTTATAAATGAAAAACAGGTTTACCTGTTCCAGACAGAGGGCGGATATGTGTTTCCTTGCTTTCATGGTGAGATAAATAGACACCGCCGTACACTTGTTCAGCAACCGGTTCAAAAGCCATTGACTCAGCAAGGGTTGACCGTATAATTCACGCGATTACAGCATCTCGCGGTGTAATGCGCCCTTAGCTCAGTTGGATAGAGCAACGACCTTCTAAGTCGTGGGCCGCAGGTTCGAATCCTGCAGGGCGCGCCATTACAATTCAATCAGTTACGCCTTCTTTATTTCCCCATAATTTCAGAAATGGCACATCTTTGAGGCGTCATTACCAAAATGTCGTCTGTTTTCCTCGCCTGCTCCGTCAAATGATTAGGCGCAAGGTGAGCATATCTACGTACCATTTCTATGGATTCTCATCCGCCCATTTCCTGAAGCACTGATGAAAAACATCAATGAATGCACCAGGAGGAAACTGATGAGTTAGGTTCAAACTGTAGTACAATTCTCTTCGGTATTAACAGGAAAGAATAGGCTATGAACCCTTATATTTATCTTGGTGGTGCAATACTTGCAGAGGTCATTGGTACAACCTTAATGAAGTTTTCAGAGGGTTTTACACGGTTATGGCCCTCTGTTGGTACAATTATTTGTTACTGTGCATCATTCTGGTTATTAGCTCAGACGCTGGCTTATATTCCTACAGGGATTGCTTATGCTATCTGGTCAGGAGTCGGTATCGTCCTGATTAGTTTACTGTCCTGGGGATTTTTCGGCCAACGGCTGGATCTGCCAGCCATTATAGGCATGATGTTGATTTGTGCCGGAGTGTTGGTAATTAACTTATTGTCACGAAGCGCACCACATTAAAAATAGTTTCGTTCGAGTTTAATAAAAAGCAGCCCGTATGTTTATATGGGCTGCTTTTTTACGCTGCAATAATTCAAATGATAGTGGACAAAAAACATAATCAGTCGATGGGGTCACTGTAGGATGCAACTGCCTGTGCGGGGAAACCCCCGCTCAATTCCTGTCTGACCCCATCATTTTTCAGCCAATAATAAGTATTATTTTCTTTATTAAAAGCGTAAATGCTACAAATACCTGCACCCTCACTATTTGTGTTCCATCCGCTATTAGCTACATTGCCCCATTCCTGGTAAAGTCTTGCGTTAACTTCTCGCTTGATAATATGTCCTGAATTATGATCATTATAATCGTAACTGTCGATATCCTGCGCGTCAGGAAATTCTCCGTTCATGTTTTCAATCCACGGTAAAATATTTTTAACTGATTTATAATTTTCAATGCTGTATTTGAAAAAACGCTTCACGAGAAAAGTATAAGCGCCGGCGGATTTATTCGTTATTTTATCAGTGGCGAAAATAGCAAAAATCTTCCAAACGCACCTTTCATCTACATTCGGAAAAGTCACTGTGCCATCCTGACTCACTGCCAGAGCATTATTGTCTGCATCAGTGCTACAGCTCCATGTTACCTTATCATTATTAACAGGGTCATTATCAATGACCATCTTGAAGGTGGCGCCTGGGAACAGGCTATTAGGAAAATTGTAACCACCCTTCATATCATTTTTAATATCATAGATATGGTTATCAACTAAAACACCTGTGATTTTACTCATCATTGACTCTCTTTGTGTATTAGATAAAAGTATATTTCCGTGTAAAGGAATATACTGATACTAATGCAATTAATGAGTAATTGTTCTTATTTAAAAGTTATATGATGGTATGAATATGATTATGTAATGCCTCTGAGTAGTGGCTACACTGATTATTTGTGTCCAATTAATATTTACAGGATTCTGACCAGGAAAGTGAAAAGGAAAGGAGCAAGCAAAGTTGCTCCCTTAAATCATTAATACTCAAGAATGCCGTGAGCGACAGGCAAATAGCGCAGGGAGAAATAAAGCACGTCTTTGCCGCAGGAGGAACGTTTCGCTAACAGCGAAGCAATTTCTGCATCCGGTTTTGGTTTTGCTTCAAAGGTTTTACCTTTACCGGCGACAAACAGTTCATAAACAACGCCGCTGGCGGGGGAGAACGTTTGGCAATCGGCACTGGCCTGCAGATAACGCTCACGCTGTTCGGCGGTAAGTTTATCGACGCCGCTACCATCCTGTACCCAGACGTGGATGCCAGTAGATTTCACTTGTTCCAGCAGTTGCCGATAGCCATCGGGCGACATGTTTCCGGCGAAAAAGCTACTGATATAAACCGGTTTTGCCGAAACATCACTGATCAGCCGTTGTGAGTTGTTTAACCATTTCAGCAATGGCTGGCGAGCGGCTTCGCTGCGCCAGTTCAGGTCGTCAATTTCTGCGCTGATATACCAGCCATCCGGCGTAACGCCGGGTGCGGCGCTCCATAATCTGGCCTGCTGGAGATCGGCGACCAGCAGGCGATTAAGATAGCTCTCCAGCGCCGCAGATGACTGCTTCTGATGCAGAAAAAATTCCGGATCGGCATTCAAACCAACAATCAGCTTCAGGCCAGCTTGTTGCGCAGCTGCGGCACGCTTAAACAATAATGCCCGCTGTTCTGGCTGGGTGAACGCATCGCCGTAACGGGTCCATTGCATAATCAGGGTGTCGAATCCTTGCAAATGCAACTGACTCATCAGCCCACGCCACTGGGCGTCGGTGACCTGACTATCGCGGTTTTGTGGTTGCCAGATAATACCTTTCATCGCAAAGGAAAAAGGACTGACCAACAAAAGTGTCAGCAATACGAAAATTAACTTACGCATTTACCAGTGCACTCCAATGGTGAGAAACGCGTTGTTGCGCTCCCCTGTACGTTGATTAATCGCCTTAAAGGTATGTTGATATTCGACGCCGAGACTGACTTTGTGCGGCCAGGCGTCGTAGTGCGTCTCGCCGGTCCAGATATTCCAGCGTACGCCAACGCCGCCCACCTGCGCGCCCTGAGTACCTTTATCCCGATAGCCGTTACCCTGTACGTGAGCGTAAGGTTCAATAGTCTGCCCGTTCGCTACCTTCTGATGCCAGCTCACTCGATAATCTGCCGTCCACGCTTGAATATCTTGACGAAAATATTGCGCCGCATCGAGATACAGATTTTGCGCAAACCAGCCAGAACCGTTCGGGTGCCATTCATCGCTGTATTTTCCGCCGTTAAAGAACGAGGCGCTGGCACGCAGCATGGTGTCGGAGGCGCCATTTTGCCCGTTTAGTGGGAACTGCTGTTCAACGGCGAGGAAAAAGATCTGATCGCGCAGCGGCTTCCAGCGCAATCCGGTGCCGGACATCGGATTTTTCACCGGCATCATCACCCCGTTTTCTCCGGTATCGGCAAAGACGCGGCTATAAACCGAGAGCAGGTCGCCTTCCAGCAGCATATTGCGCCCGATGCGGTACTCCGCTTCCAGTTGTCCGTAGCTACGATAGCTTTTCCCAGGCGCTGCGCCGCCGACATTATTGTTAGCGGTACTCATTGCGCCGGAACGCAAGCCGATAGAAGAATCGAAACTGAACGTCCAGCGGCGACCGACCTCCTCATGCAAGCGACGGAAATTAAAGCGTTGTTGATTTTGTTCCGGCGTTAGCGGTGTAATCAGCGCCTGATTATCAATGTCATCAATCACCAGCCGGGCGTAGTGCTGCGTCGCAGGCATATCATCCAGACGCTGGTTCACGTAGGCCAGTTGTCGGATCAGTGCCGGATCGTCCGGTAGTCCTTTATGCGCCTGTTCCAGTATTTCCCGCGACTGCGCGATATCACCGCTATCCCACAGGGCGTAGCCGAGCGCCGCCTGGGTGTTGCTATTATTCGGTTCCAGTTCAAGCGCCGCGCGCAGATCGCTCACTGCCGCTGAGACATTATGACGTTGGCGGTAAATCGTTGCCCGCGCGACGTAAGCGTTGGCAGAAGGCGCAATGTTAATTGAGCGAGTGAGATCGTTTAGCGCGAGTTCTGGCTGCGCTGGAATATAACGTTGCGCATGCAGCCACCAGTATTGGGCATTGTTTCCCAGCCCACGTTGTTCTGCCTGTTGAAGCCAGCGATCGCGAGCCGCGCCATTTCCCGCTGCCTGAGCGGTGTTGGCGGCGGCGAGCAGATCCTCATTGCTCATTTCGTGAAGGCTGATTTTCTCCCAGGCTGCCAGGGCGGTGCTGTAATCTTCCACCTGGTAAGCCTGATAAGCCACGGCGCGATGTTGCCAGGCGTTCGGTTGCCTTTTTTCCGCCTGAAGCCATGCATATAACGCCACGCCGGGTAGCGTGTCCCGATAACACTTTGCCAGACGGTTCCAGGCGGCGGCATCGTAGGAAGGCGACATATCGCCCAGCAAGTGAACAATTGCCGGGCAATTATCTGCAATACCCGGCAACTGGCTTTGCCACTGACGTTGCGCCGCCAGCGGCAAGGGTTTCGATAAAATCGCCACTTTTGCAGGCGTCGCCAGGTAAGGATGACTTTCCAGCAGAGAAGCCAGCCGTGTCATTAAAGTCTGGCTGACGGTCGCATCACCCTGGAAGGGATAGCGTTGCAGCAATAAATCGGCAGCTTCGCGTGACTGCTCGTTCTGCATCAGTTGCCAGGTCAGTTGATCCAGGCGGGTAAGATTTGCCGGTTCTTGCTGATACAGCAATCGTGCCAGACGCAGGGCTTCAGCCTTGTTACGGGTCGCTACGCTAACGGCATAACGCTCTTCAAGCATTTCATCGGCGGGGAGGGTAGCGAGCAGTCTTTGCGCCGCGTCGTACTGACCTTCTTTTAACAGCACCGGTAGCGTTGCGCCAACAACATACTGGCGGTTATCGGCAAACTGTACCTGATGATTCGCCAATGCCTGCACGGGGTTGGCGCTGTATTTCGATAACAGATAGAGCCAGCTTTTCTCTTGTGTGTCCGTGGTAAATAGCGGCGTATTTTCAGCGAGATAACGCTGGAGGCGTGCTTTTTCGCCACGATAAGCCAGCGCAGTCGCGTAAGTAATGTACGACTGTGGATCGGTGAAGATCCCCACTGATTGCAGAGCAAGGATCCGATCGTCCAGTTCTCCGGCAAGAAGAACGTCAAACCACTGACGGCGCTCTGTCGCGTTTAATGTATTCTGCTGGCGTGCTTCATTGTATAGCGTATCTGCCTGCGACCATTGTTTCAGGTAGATTGCTCGTTGCAGCAGATCGGTCCGCAACGTTCTCCCTTCCGGCGACGCGGCAAACTTTGCATCGTCCAGTTGCGCTCTGGCGACAGGCAACTGCGCCAGTCGCAGCGCATTCTGCCCGACTTCGCTGCGACAACGCAGGGTCGGCGCAGCCTCGCACGCTTTTTGCTGGGCGAGCAACTCTTCAACAGTCGTAACGCTTTTCACTTCAACTGGAATTGCCGCCAGACTGCGCTCAAGTCGGACATCTCCAGGGTGACGTTTCAGTTGATCCTCAAGCAATAATCGCGCGCGGTCATCATGACCAAAATGGCGATAAGCCTCCGCCAGATATAACGTCAACGGAATATTATCCGGCACCTGCTGATGAATATATTCAAATTCGCGGATGGCGGTTGCTTCGTCGTTATTTTTCTGTGCCTTCAGCGCCTTATCGAGACGGGGATAAATAACAAAATGGCGATAGTCACTCAGCCCCAGCTCTTCTGCGCTGGTGCCGATAGTGTCTGCGAGTGCGCTGGTACTCAATAAGGACGTCAGCAGCAAACCAGACCATCCGATGATGCGATTAAGGTTATTCTCCTTCATTTTCGGACTCCAGTTGTGCAACCTGTTCGGTGGTTAAACCTGCTTTGAGTAATAGTGATTGCATCGAAACTTGTAATTCGCGCTGAATTGACAGTACGCGATCCAGCGTTTCCTGGCTGATAACGCCTTCGGTGACCAAAAATTTGCCGAGCGGCAGAGAGCTGCGCTCATGGCGCAGCAACAACACGTTAATGGCTGAACGATTAATATGACCGAGCGTGGTCAGTATTTCGGCGAACAGGAACTGATGCGGCACATATTGCCGCCAGATATCGCTGGCTTGTTGTTCCGTGAGCCACTGATGCTGAACCGCATTGTACAACATTGACCGCGGGTCATGGCCGCGCCGACGTGCATACCAGTGACGTAATCCGGTGACAATTTGTCCACGCAGAACAATGACGTAACGTACTTTCCGTCCGACCTTACGCGCCAGCGCCGCCAGCGAAACAGGGTCGATGCCATCTTCACTGCCGACAATTAATTCATCATTTTCCAGACGCAGCGGCAGTACCGCATAATGTAGAGCCACGGAGGCCGGCATCGCGGCAATCAGCGAAGAAGGGATCTGCCAGGCATCGATGGATTCCCACGGTACGCCATTTTGTTCAGCCAGTGCTTGCGCCAGTTGTTCGGCGCTAATCAGTCCTTGCATTAGCATCGAACCGCCGAGACGTAAACCTTCGACACGATTACGCAGTGCTGTATCGAGTTGCTCTTCGGTGATGACCTGATTTTCCAGCAGAATTTGACCTAACGGGCGCAACGAACGGGTATCGCCAGTCACGCTGGGGAAGTCATGCGTTGTTTTATCCCACGCGACGCGACGTGGATCGCCGTGTTGAAGTACTTGTTTTAACGCTCGCCAGTTGGCCATGAAGTTAATCAGGTTGCCCCAGAACAGACGCAGGATGGAAAGCAGGCCCTGTGTCAAACCGTAGTAGCCGGTGACAAAAATCACCCGCTGCACAATGCGGTTAACCATCAAGCCAAAGTTTAGCCACAGCAGGGTCATAAACCATGCACTGCCGCTGAAGATAGAAAGGAAATGCCAGGCATCAGGCCACAAGCTTTCATACGCCAGCAACAGCAAAAGCTGGATCATTACCAGCATCGCGAGGAAGCTGACAAAGTTACTGATTGCCCCTTTGCGGTCGCGCCAGAGAAAGTAGTTCAGCGTCAGGCTGGAGGTCCATTTGTGAGTTTTAAAACCCTGGAAAACAATGCCGATGATCCAACGAGACTTTTGCCGAACCGCAGTCGAAAAGGTATCGGGGAAATATTCGCGCACGCAGATCATGTTTGATGTCCGCGCGTGCTGTAAAAATTTACGCTGCTCGCGTTCTTTGGCTTCGTCCACCACCGGAAAACGGACAAAAATTTCCGTCATACCTTTCTCTTTCAGGCGGAAACCAATGTCGTAATCTTCAGTAAGACTCTGCACGTCGAAAGCGATACCGTCACCGTCGGCCAATAGTGCGGTCACGGCGCGGCGGCTAAAGCAGGTGCCGACGCCTGCGCTAGGTACCTGTCCGGCGAGAGCTTCACGCACCGGAACATCTTTGCCATGCAGTTCTGAAAACTCATCGATATAGGTCATGCTGGTGAAGTGCGTCCATTCGCGTTCGAACGGATACACCGGGATCTGAATCAGATCTTTACGCTCAACCAGATAATTGAACAGTCGCAATTCCATTGGCGAAATCACGTCTTCAGCATCATGCAGGATAAAACCAGCAAAGGCGAAATTGGCGCTACGTTCAAACTGGGTAATGGCATCCAGCACATTGTTCAGACAGTCTGCTTTGCTGGTGGGGCCAGGACGCGCGCAGACCACCTTATGCACGTTCGGGAAGCGAGCGCACACTTCGTCAACATCACGCTGGGTATCAGGGTCGTTGGGGTAAGTGCCAACAAAGATATGATAGTTTTCGTAGTCGAGCGTGGTTGCCGCCAGTTCGGCCATATTGCCGATGACGCCTGTTTCGTTCCACGCCGGAACCATAATCGCTAATGGTTTTTCATCCGGCTTATACAGTTCGCGGTAACTCATTCGCGGGTAGCGGCGATAAACACTCAACTTGCGCTTAATGCGGCGTACCCAGTAGACGACATCAATGAAAAAATCGTCCAGCCCGCTGATGAACATAATGACCGCTAACGTTATCGCGATTACTTTTAAGCCATATAGCCAGGTAGCAAAAACATCAAGAAGCCAGTCCACACAAAAACCTTACATTAACGCTGGTTATGTTTAGGGTGGCGTATATTAAGGTTTTTTATGAATCGTGACAGCTTTTTATCATTAATAGGTAGGATTATTGCGGCACGTTATTTTTACACTGGTTATAAAAGCTGCCATTTGCTGAATGATTAAGCGGGTAATGTGATCACAAACCTTGTCCCCCGCGCATCTGACGTTACTGCAACCGTGCCTTTATGCGCGACAACAATCGATTTCACTATCGCCAGCCCAATGCCGCTACCTTCGCCTTTTCGCTGGCGGGAAGGGTCAACGCGGTAGAAACGGTCAAACAATCTCGGTAAGTGTTCGGGCGCAATGGGCGTACCGGGGTTTTCGACGGTAACTTGCACCTGGTGATCGACCGTCTGGCAGCGCACTACAATTGTCTCTCCGGGTGGCGTATAACGTAGGGCATTAGAAAGCAGGTTGCTTAACGCCCGACGCAGCATCAGCGGATCGCCCGCAACCTGACACTTGTCGCCAACAAACCGCAACTCCACGCCGCGATCTTCCGCTAACGCCTCGAAAAAATCGAACACTTTGCCGACTTCATCCGCCAGGTTGAGCATTTTCTTTTCGGGGATTAACTGGTTGTTATCGGCCTGGGCGAGAAACAGCATATCGCTGACCATTTTCGCCATTCGCGTCAGCTCTTCGAGATTAGAGTAGAGCACATCTTCCAGCTCCTTCTGGCTGCGCGACTGGCTGAGGGCGATTTCCGTTTGCGTAATGAGATTCGTAATCGGCGTGCGAATTTCGTGGGCGATATCCGCTGAGAAATTGGACTGACGAGTAAAAACATCTTCAATACGCTCGATCATATGGTTGAACGACAGTACCAACTGTTCCAGCTCAATCGGCACGGTTTGCGGGTCAAGGCGAACGTCGAGATCTTTCGAGGTGATATTCTGGATTTGACGGCTGACGCTGCGGATCGGCGCGTGACCTTTATGTACCGCCAGCAGCACGATAAAGACGATCAGGATGCTGATGATCGATGCGGTCATAATAAGTTTGTTCATCAAATCATTTATGTAATGAAGATGAAAATCGATCGAAAGCGCGATGTAGAGCGTATAAATCGGTTTGCCGTCAACCAGCGGGCCAACCGGCAAGTTAATCATCCGCCAGTTGCTGTGTTCCATATGCCCGTGACCGTGGCCTGGCATCATAATCGTCGGGCCGGAAAGGAGATACACCTCGCCGCCCTGTGCGTCTTTATCGGGTATGGCGTCACGCGTAAACTCGCGGATATCCGGCGCACCAGGGGAGTGATACACCGTTTTACCGTAGCTATCTGCCAGGGAAATCAACACGTTGGAATAACCACTGACGATATCTTCCAGCGTCATCAAGCGTCGGGCTTGCGTCTCTTCGGGATGATTAAGAACGCGCTTGAGTGTGGCGCTAATCTCTTTTAAATCATTAATATCCTGCTCGGCAAAATGCACTTTTACCGAGTGGATCATGATCCAGGCAAAGGCGAAAAACGCCGCGATGGTGGCCAGGCTGATAAAAAAGGTCAGGCGGGTTGCCAGCGAAAACGGGCGCTGAAATGGCTTACTGACCATCCGGCACCTCTAGCATGTAACCCACGCCGCGCACGGTCTGAATCAGCTTTGGCTCAAAGTCGTTGTCGATTTTGCCGCGCAGCCGCTTCACCGCCACATCAATGGCGTTGGTATCGCTGTCAAAATTCATGTCCCATACCTGCGAGGCGATAAGCGAGCGGGGCAGCACTTCGCCCTGATGGCGGAGGAAAAACTCCAGCAGAGTAAACTCTTTACTGGTCAGAGTGATGCGCGTGCCGCTGCGGGTGACTTTGCGGCTGACGAGATCGACCATCAGATCGGCAACCTGAAACTGACTTTCGATAATTACCGCCGCCCCACGCCGCAGTAGAGTGCGCACCCGCGCCAGCAGTTCAGCAAAAGCGAACGGCTTCACCAGATAGTCATCCGCTCCCAGCTCCAGCCCTTTGACGCGATGTTCAATGGTGCCAAGCGCGGTAAGCAACAGAATCGGCATCCCTTTATTGGCGGAACGCAACATGCGCACGATATCCCAGCCGTTCACGTCCGGCAGCATAATATCGAGGATTATCAGGTCATAATCACCGGTCATCGCCAGATGGTAGCCATTCAGCCCGTTGTCGGCCAAATCGACCACAAAACCGGCTTCGGTTAACCCTTTGGTCAAGTATTCTCCGGTTTTCTTTTCATCTTCGACAATCAACAGTTTCATATTTCCTCCGCATGTTGCTCGGGCAATTCTAGAGTAGCGGGATCAGATGGCAATCGCTTATTGGCAAAATGACAATTTTGTCATTTTCCTGTCACCGGAAAATCAGAGCCTGGCGAGTAAAGTTGGCTGCATAAAATCACCAGAAATTATGCGCCTATGTCTCATTGTAAATTCCTGACACTTTGTGTGGCCCTTGCGCTAAGCGGTTGCTCACTGGCACCGGATTATCAGCGCCCGGCAATGCCCGTGCCGCAGCAGTTCTCACTCAACCAGAACGGCCTGGTTAACGCAGCAGATAACTACCAGAACGCGGGCTGGCGCACCTTTTTTGTTGATAATCAGGTGAAGACGCTGATTAGCGAGGCGCTGGTGAATAACCGGGATTTGCGCATGGCGACGCTGAAAGTGCAGGAGGCACGGGCGCAATATCGTCTGACCGATGCCGACCGCTACCCACAGCTCAATGGCGAGGGCAGCGGCAGCTGGAGCGGCAATCTTAAAGGCGATTCAGCCTCGACGCGGGAGTTCTCAACTGGCCTTAACGCCAGCTTTGATCTCGATTTTTTCGGTCGCTTAAAGAACATGAGTGAAGCCGAGCGCCAAAATTATTTAGCCACTGAGGAAGCTCAGCGCGCGGTGCATATTTTGCTGGTTTCTAATGTCGCGCAAAGCTATTTCAATCAACAGCTGGCTTATGCGCAATTGCAAATAGCCGAAGAAACGCTGCGTAATTATCAGCAGTCATATGCGTTTGTCGAAAAACAACTGTTGACCGGTAGCAGCAATGTTCTGGCGCTGGAACAGGCTCGCGGGGTGATAGAAAGTACCCGCAGTGACATCGCTAAACGTCAGGGGGAACTGGCGCAGGCGAATAATGCATTGCAACTGTTATTGGGAAGCTACGGCAAGCTGCCGCAAGCGCAGACAGTAAACAGCGACAGCCTGCAAAGCGTTAAATTACCGGCGGGCTTGTCGTCGCAAATCTTATTGCAGCGCCCGGATATTATGGAAGCTGAACACGCGTTAATGGCGGCTAATGCCAATATTGGCGCTGCGCGTGCGGCATTTTTCCCATCTATAAGCCTGACCAGCGGAATATCAACCGCCAGCAGCGATCTGTCGTCATTATTTAACGCCAGCAGCGGGATGTGGAATTTTATTCCCAAAATAGAGATCCCCATTTTTAATGCCGGACGCAACCAGGCCAATCTGGATATCGCCGAAATTCGCCAGCAGCAGTCGGTGGTGAATTATGAACAGAAAATCCAGAACGCCTTTAAAGAAGTGGCTGATGCGCTGGCATTACGTCAAAGCCTGAACGATCAAATTAGCGCCCAGCAGCGTTATCTGGCGTCGCTGAAAATTACTTTGCAACGGGCGCGGGCATTATATCAGCACGGCGCGGTAAGTTATCTGGAAGTGCTGGATGCCGAGCGTTCTTTATTTGCAACCCGACAAACTTTACTTGACCTGAATTATGCCCGTCAGGTTAACGAAATTTCTTTATATACCGCCTTAGGGGGCGGTTGGCAGCAGTAATTTTTAACTCCAGGAGAGAATAAATGAAAAAAGCACTGCAAGTCGCAATGTTCAGTCTGTTTACCGTTATTGGCTTTAATGCCCAGGCTAACGAACATCATCATGAAACCATGAGCGAAGCACAACCACAGGTTATTAGCGCCACTGGCGTGGTAAAAGGTATTGATCTGGAAAGCAAAAAAATCACCATCCACCACGATCCGATTGCTGCCGTGAACTGGCCGGAGATGACCATGCGCTTTACCATCACCCCGCAGACGAAAATGAGTGAAATTAAAACCGGCGACAAAGTGGCGTTTAATTTTGTCCAGCAGGGCAACCTTTCTTTATTACAGGATATTAAAGTCAGCCAGTAACCCAGGTTTAATGAGATGAAAAAAATCGCGCTTATTATCGGCAGCATGATCGCGGGCGGTATTATTTCTGCGGCAGGTTTTACCTGGTTTGCAAAGGCTGAACCGCCCGCAGAAAAAACGCCGACCGCAGAACGTAAAGTCTTATTCTGGTACGACCCGATGTATCCCAATACGCGGTTCGATAAACCAGGTAAATCGCCGTTTATGGATATGGATCTGGTGCCGAAATATGCCGATGAAGAGAGTTCTGCGTCTGGTGTGCGCATTGACCCGACTCAGACGCAGAATCTGGGGGTGAAAACGGCTACCGTCACGCGCGGGCCGCTGACTTTTGCCCAGAGTTTTCCGGCGAATGTCAGTTACAACGAGTATCAGTATGCCATTGTGCAGGCTCGCGCTGCCGGGTTTATCGATAAGGTTTATCCGCTTACCGTGGGCGATAAAGTGCAAAAGGGCACACCGCTTCTCGACCTGACCATTCCCGACTGGGTGGAAGCGCAGAGTGAGTATTTACTGCTGCGCGAAACCGGCGGTACGGCGAACCAGACTGAAGGCATTCTTGAGCGGCTGAGACTGGCGGGAATGCCGGAGGCGGATATTCGCCGCCTGATCGCCACGCAAAAAATCCAGACTCGCTTTACGCTCAAAGCGCCCATTGATGGCGTGATCACCGCGTTTGATCTGCGCGCGGGAATGAATATCGCCAAAGATAACGTGGTCGCGAAAATTCAGGGTATGGACCCGGTGTGGGTCACTGCAGCGATCCCGGAGTCCATCGCCTGGCTGGTGAAAGATGCCTCGCAGTTTACGCTCACCGTTCCGGCACGACCTGATAAAACACTCACCATCCGCAAATGGACGCTGCTACCTGGCGTGGATGCCGCGACCCGTACGCTGCAGCTGCGTCTGGAAGTCGACAACGCCGACGAGGCGCTAAAACCGGGCATGAACGCCTGGTTGCAACTCAATACCGCCAGCGAACCGATGCTGCTCATTCCGTCACAGGCGCTGATTGATACCGGCAACGAACAGCGGGTGATTACCGTTGATGCCGACGGGCGCTTTGTACCGAAACGCGTTGCCGTTTTCCAGGCATCGCAAGGTGTCACCGCGTTACGCTCTGGTCTGGCGGAAGGTGAAAAGGTGGTTTCCAGCGGCCTGTTCCTGATTGATTCTGAAGCCAATATTTCTGGTGCACTGGAGCGGATGCGCTCTGAAAGTGCTACCCATGCGCATTGAGGGAATAGCCAATGATTGAATGGATTATTCGTCGCTCGGTGGCGAACCGTTTTCTGGTGCTGATGGGCGCGTTGTTTCTGAGTATCTGGGGCACCTGGACCATCATTAACACGCCAGTGGATGCGCTGCCGGATCTCTCCGATGTGCAGGTGATTATTAAAACCAGCTATCCCGGTCAGGCACCGCAAATCGTTGAAAATCAGGTGACTTATCCGCTAACCATCACCATGTTGTCGGTGCCTGGCGCGAAGACTGTGCGCGGTTTCTCGCAGTTTGGCGACTCTTATGTGTATGTCATTTTCGAAGATGGCACCGATCCGTACTGGGCGCGCTCGCGGGTGCTGGAGTACCTCAACCAGGTACAGGGTAAGCTGCCTGCGGGAGTCAGCGCCGAGCTGGGGCCAGATGCCACGGGTGTTGGCTGGATCTATGAATATGCGCTGGTGGATCGCAGCGGTAAGCACGATCTGGCCGATTTACGCTCATTGCAGGACTGGTTTCTCAAATATGAGCTAAAAACCATCCCTGACGTTGCGGAAGTGGCGTCGGTGGGCGGTGTGGTGAAAGAGTATCAGGTGGTTATCGATCCTCAGCGCCTGGCACAGTATGGCATCAGTCTAGCCGAAGTAAAAAGCGCGCTGGATGCTTCAAACCAGGAAGCGGGCGGTTCGTCGATCGAACTGGCGGAAGCGGAATATATGGTGCGCGCCAGCGGCTATCTGCAAACGCTCGACGACTTTAATCACATCGTTTTAAAAGCCAGTGAAAATGGTGTGCCCGTTTATCTGCGTGATGTTGCGAAGGTCCAGATTGGACCGGAAATGCGCCGGGGCATTGCCGAACTGAACGGCGAAGGCGAAGTGGCGGGCGGGGTGGTGATCCTGCGCTCCGGCAAAAACGCCCGTGAAGTGATCGCCGCCGTGAAGGACAAACTGGAAACGCTGAAAAGTAGTCTGCCGGAAGGCGTGGAGATAGTGACAACATACGATCGCAGCCAGCTCATTGACCGGGCCATCGACAACCTCAGCGGCAAGTTGCTGGAAGAGTTTATTGTGGTGGCGGTAGTCTGCGCGCTGTTTCTCTGGCATGTGCGCTCGGCGCTGGTGGCGATTATTTCGTTGCCGCTGGGGTTGTGTATTGCTTTTATTGTCATGCACTTCCAGGGACTGAATGCCAATATTATGTCGTTGGGTGGCATTGCGATTGCCGTCGGGGCGATGGTCGATGCTGCTATCGTCATGATCGAGAATGCGCATAAACGGCTGGAAGAGTGGCAGCACCAGCATCCTGACGCCACGCTGGATAATAAAACGCGCTGGCAGGTGATCACCGATGCGTCTGTTGAAGTGGGGCCGGCGCTGTTTATCAGTCTGCTGATTATCACGTTGTCGTTTATCCCGATCTTCACCCTGGAAGGGCAGGAAGGGCGTCTGTTTGGCCCGTTGGCGTTCACCAAAACGTATGCGATGGCGGGCGCGGCGCTGCTGGCGATCGTAGTGATCCCTATCCTGATGGGTTACTGGATCCGTGGCAAAATTCCGCCAGAAAGCAGTAACCCGCTCAATCGCTTTTTGATTCGTGTTTATCATCCGCTGTTGCTGAAAGTACTGCACTGGCCGAAAACCACGCTGCTGGTGGCCGCGCTTTCGGTGCTGACGGTTCTCTGGCCGCTCAATAAAGTTGGCGGGGAATTTTTACCGCAGATCAATGAAGGCGACTTGTTGTATATGCCATCGACGCTGCCGGGGATTTCCGCAGCGGAGGCGGCGAGCATGCTGCAAAAAACCGACAAGCTGATTATGAGCGTACCTGAAGTGGCGCGGGTATTTGGCAAAACCGGGAAAGCGGAAACCGCCACCGATTCTGCTCCGCTGGAGATGGTAGAAACGACCATCCAGCTTAAGCCGCAGGATCAGTGGCGGCCTGGCATGACGATGGACAAAATCATCGAAGAGCTGGATAACACCGTGCGGCTACCAGGGCTGGCGAATCTGTGGGTGCCGCCAATCCGTAACCGTATAGATATGCTTTCCACGGGCATTAAAAGCCCCATCGGCATTAAAGTTTCCGGCACTGTGCTGGCGGATATCGACGCGATGGCGGAGCAAATTGAAGAAGTGGCGCGAACGGTGCCAGGCGTGGTTTCTGCGCTTGCCGAGCGTCTGGAAGGTGGGCGCTATATCAACGTTGAGATTAACCGTGAAAAAGCCGCGCGTTACGGTATGACGGTGGCGGATGTGCAGTTGTTTGTGACTTCTGCGGTGGGCGGGGCGATGGTTGGCGAAACGGTGGAAGGGATTGCCCGTTATCCAATTAATCTGCGTTATCCGCAAAGCTGGCGCGATAGTCCGCAGGCGCTGCGCCAGCTACCGATCCTGACGCCGATGAAGCAGCAAATTACCCTGGCAGACGTGGCCGACGTTAAAGTCTCTACTGGACCGTCGATGCTGAAAACCGAGAATGCGCGCCCGACGAGCTGGATTTATATCGATGCCCGCGATCGTGACATGGTGTCGGTGGTTCACGATCTGCAAAAAGCGATTGCCGAAAAAGTGCAGTTAAAACCGGGCACCAGCGTGGCATTCTCCGGGCAGTTCGAGCTACTGGAGCGCGCCAACCATAAGCTGAAACTCATGGTGCCGATGACGCTGATGATCATCTTCGTGCTGTTGTACCTGGCGTTCCGTCGCGTGGGCGAAGCGTTGCTGATTATCAGCAGCGTACCGTTTGCACTGGTGGGCGGCATCTGGTTGCTGTGGTGGATGGGCTTTCATCTTTCCGTGGCAACGGGTACTGGATTTATCGCCCTTGCCGGGGTCGCCGCCGAATTTGGCGTGGTGATGCTGATGTATTTACGTCACGCCATAGAGGCCGAGCCGTCGTTGAATAATCCGCAAACATTCAGTGAGCAGAAGCTGGATGAGGCGTTGTATCACGGCGCGGTACTGCGCGTGCGCCCGAAAGCGATGACGGTGGCGGTGATTATCGCCGGTCTGCTGCCGATTCTGTGGGGAACGGGGGCTGGTTCAGAGGTGATGAGCCGGATTGCCGCACCGATGATTGGCGGCATGATCACCGCGCCTTTGCTGTCGCTGTTTATTATCCCGGCGGCGTATAAGCTGATGTGGCTGCACCGACATCGGGTACGGAAATAAAAGCAGGATACCCCGTTTAACCGTGTGGATTGTGTCTTGCGACGATGGGCACTAAATGTTAAAAGGTGCCCCTCAACAAAAAAGACACACAGGGGAAAGGCGTGAAAAACGCGTCAACCGTATCGGAAGATACTGCGTCGAATCAAGAGCCGACGCTTCATCGCGGATTACATAACCGTCATATTCAACTGATTGCGCTGGGTGGCGCTATTGGTACTGGTCTGTTTCTTGGCATTGGCCCGGCGATTCAGATGGCGGGTCCGGCTGTATTGCTGGGCTACGGCGTCGCCGGGATCATCGCTTTCCTGATTATGCGCCAGCTCGGCGAGATGGTGGTCGAAGAGCCGGTATCCGGTTCATTTGCCCACTTTGCCTATAAATACTGGGGACCGTTTGCGGGCTTCCTCTCTGGCTGGAACTACTGGGTGATGTTCGTGCTGGTGGGAATGGCAGAGCTGACCGCTGCGGGCATCTATATGCAGTACTGGTTCCCGGATGTTCCAACGTGGATTTGGGCTGCCGCCTTCTTTATTATCATCAACGCCGTTAACCTGGTGAACGTGCGCTTATATGGCGAAACCGAATTCTGGTTTGCGCTGATTAAAGTGCTGGCGATTATCGGTATGATCGGCTTTGGCCTGTGGCTGCTGTTTTCTGGTCACGGCGGCGAGAAAGCCAGTATCGATAACCTCTGGCGCTACGGTGGTTTTTTTGCCACCGGCTGGAATGGGCTGATTTTGTCGCTGGCGGTGATTATGTTCTCCTTCGGCGGTCTGGAGCTGATTGGGATTACTGCCGCTGAAGCACGCGATCCGGAAAAAAGCATCCCTAAAGCAGTGAATCAGGTGGTGTATCGCATCCTGCTGTTTTATATCGGTTCACTGGTGGTTTTACTGGCACTCTATCCGTGGGGGGAAGTGAAATCCAACAGTAGCCCGTTTGTGATGATTTTCCATAATCTCGACAGCAACGTGGTAGCTTCTGCGCTGAACTTCGTTATTCTGGTGGCATCATTATCGGTGTACAACAGCGGGGTTTACTCTAACAGCCGGATGCTGTTTGGTCTTTCTGTGCAGGGGAATGCGCCGAAGTTTCTTACCCGTGTTAGCCATCGCGGCGTGCCGATCAACTCGCTGATGCTTTCCGGAGCGATCACTTCGCTGGTGGTGTTAATCAACTATCTGCTGCCGCAAAAAGCGTTTGGTCTGCTGATGGCGCTGGTGGTGGCAACGCTGCTGTTGAACTGGATTATGATCTGCCTGGCACATCTGCGTTTTCGTGCAGCGATGCGACGTCAGGGGCGTGAAACACAGTTTAAGGCGCTGCTTTATCCGTTCGGCAACTATCTCTGCATTGCCTTCCTCGGCATGATTTTGCTGCTGATGTGCACGATGGATGATATGCGCTTGTCGGCAATTCTGCTGCCGGTGTGGATTGTATTCCTGTTTGTGGCGTTTAAAACGCTGCGTCGGAAAGCGAAATAATAGTGCAGGTTGGATAAGGCATTCACGCTGCATCCGACAACACGATGACAACAATCTGAAGCCGCTCTCATCCATTCGATGAGAGCGGTTTTTTAATTACTGCTTAAATGCTTCTGCCAGGGAGCGAATATCATTGCTGGTTGGCGACTGATGAAGTCGCAGACCAAACTCTTCGACGATCGCAAATATGTGGTCGAATATATCAGCCTGAATGCTTTCATATTCCAGCCACACCACGGTATTAGTAAACGCGTAGATCTCAAGCGGTAAACCGTTATCGCCCGGAGCTAACTGGCGTACCATTAAGGTCATATCTTTACGAATCCGCGGATGGTTACGCAGATATTCGTTCAGATAGGCACGAAAGGTTCCAATATTGGTCATTCGGCGCAGGTTTAATACCGACTCCGTAGAACCTTGCTGGCGATTCCACTCATTAATTTCCTGATGGCGGCTGGTTAAATAAGGCTTTAACAAATGCGCTTTATTCAGCCGCTGCATTTCAGTTTCATCAAGAAAACGAATACTGGTGACATCAATACTGATACTGCGCTTAATACGTCGCCCGCCAGAGGCTGACATCCCGCTCCAGTTTTTAAAGGAGTCAGATACCAGCGACCAGGTGGGAATAGTGGTAATAGTATTGTCCCAGTTGCGCACTTTGACGGTGGTTAAACCAATATCAATTACTGCGCCATCCGCGCCATATTTTGGCATTTCCAGCCAGTCGCCCAGTTTCAGCATATCGTTCGCGGAAAGCTGAATACCTGCCACCAGACCAAGAATCGGATCTTTAAATACCAACATCAGCACGGCAGCCATTGCGCCAAGACCACTAATCAGAATGGTCGGTGACTGACCAATCAGCAGTGAGATCATCAAAATGCCGACCAGAATCGCGCCGATCAGTTTGATCCCCTGAAATATCCCTTTTAACGGCAACTGCTTTGCCGCCGGGAATTTCTGCGCCAGATTCAAAATAACATCCAGCAACGAGAAGAGTGAAAGCAGCGCATACATCATGATCCACAACTGCGCGCAGGTGGTCAGAATATCAGCCGCTTCGGTGCCTTTTTGCAGCCAGAATACCGCCTGAATATTGACGATAATCCCCTGGAGGGTAAAAGCTAAACGGTGGAAGAGTTTATTCTGGGTAATGATTTGCAGCCACAGCCGTGAACTGGCAATGGCGCGTTTTTCGAAGGTACGCAGTACCACCCAGTGCAAAATAATATGCACTACAACGGCGGTCAGAATAATAATACCGAAAATCATCACCATCGAGGTGGTGTGATCAAACTCAATACCCGCTAAATCTTCAACCTGGGATATTAAATCCTGCATAACGTCTCCTTTATACAACAGCGGCCTATGATGACGGCTGAAAGGGGGTTATGCAAATCAGGAGAATCTGAGGGGGGATTTCCTGCGAGGGCTGATGGCAAATATAAAATTGCCTGATGCGCTACGCTTATCATGCCTACCTTGAATGAATTGGCACGAACTTGTAGGCAGGATAAGGCGGTCACGCCGCATCCGGCATAAACAAAGCGCACTTTGTCAGCAATCTGAGCCGGGATAGGGTCCCGGCTGTCAGGATAATTACACTTCGGTTAAGGTGATACTTTGCGGCAGACGAGATTTCGGCAGCGTCGCGTTAAAATCTTCAACGCTGTGATGACCTACAGGAACAACCACCAGACTGGTATAGCCTTTCTCTTTCAGACCAAATTCTTCATCGAGGATGGCGGCGTCAAAACCTTCGATGGGTACCGCGTCCAGACCCAGCGCTGCAACGCCGAGCAGGAAGTTACCGACGTTGAGATAAACCTGTTTTGCCATCCACTCTGCATCATCATGCAGATCTTTACGGTGCATATCGGCGAAGAACTTGCGACCTTTATCGTTCGCGGCTTTCGCTTCCGGCGTGGCAAAGCGGCCATCGGCATCTTCCTGGTCAACAACCAGCTTCAGCCAGGCATCGTCCATCGCGGTTTTTGCACAGAACACCACGACGTGCGAGGCATCAAGCATTTTACGCTCGTTGAACACGTAATTACCGGCAGCGGATTTGGCAACACGCGCTTTACCTTCTTCCGTGCTGGCAACAATAAAATGCCACGGCTGGGAGTTGGTGCTGGAAGGGCTGTATTGCAGCAGGGTTTTGATCTGCTCGTCCTGTTCCGGGGTAAGTTTTTTGCTGGCATCAAATGCCTTAGTGGAATGACGCTTTAAGGCGACAGAAATGATATCCATAAAGACTCCATGTGTAAGTAATTTTGCGTGCCAGCAGATTACAAGGTTCAACGAGAAATGGTAAGCGAGAAAAATGCGCTATAGATTTCCGCTTTAGCCAGGGCGCAGTCTTTTTTGATCGCGTTTAGTTAAGCCATCAACCACTAAATTCCATGAATCGTTGATCAGATCGCGAAGTAACGCTTCGGAGATTTCCTCGCCGGGATACACCGAAATCCAGTGCTTTTTATTCATGTGATACCCTGGTTTAATGCTTGGGTATATTTGCTGATTTAACAGGGATTTTTGTGGATCGGACTTCAAATTGATAAAGGGAACGCCGCGCAGTTCTGACGACAGCATAAAAATCTTGCCGCCAATTTTAAACACATCGAACTCCGCGCCAAAAGGCCAGCAAAGCTCGACAAAGGGTAACTCAAGGGCCAGGCGTTTCGCCGTTTCGTGCAGTGATTGCTTATCCATAAACGTTCCTTTAGGAGAATAAGCAAAGTATGCCGCGAAGTACGGCGATAATCGACGTTTAATCCGCCAGCGAGAACCAGCGTCGCCAGATAAAGCGCAGAACAAAATACTCAATAGCGCCCAGCACTAAAAACCACAGGCAAAACAATAAAGTGTAAAGCTGGCTAAGATCCATCAGATGGAACGTGGTCACCAGTTTTTGTGCCAGCGTCAGCCCCAGTGCGGGGGCGGGCAGCAGCAGGCAAGAGAGGAAAGCCATCAGCAAAATGCCTGCTGCGGTGGTCAAGGTTTCTAAAGGGTGTTTCATAACATTGTTAAATGTAAGTTAAAACACCATTGTCAGGGATATTCTTCTGTAAGGCAATTCCCGACTTAGTCACCGGCCCAGATCTCACAATGCTTTTTCACCAGCCCAATCAGCGAGCCGCCATCGGCGACGAAATCGCGCATCAGCTGCGCTTCATTCAGACCGCTGACGACCTGTCGATGCAGTGCTTCAATTGCGCTCGATGCGCCAATTTTATGTGCAGAAGGGGCGATTTTTTCCAGTAATCGCAAGGTGTCTTCCGTTAGCGGTCGACGATCGCCAGTGTGCGGATCGGTAATGACGCCTTCCAGCCCATAGCGACAGGCCTGGAAACGGTTGAATTTATACAGCAGGTAATCTTTCTCCTGATGTTTAAACGGGCGTTCCGTCAGTAACCAGTGGGCGGTGGCCTGAATTAATCCCGCCATATTTACCGCGTGGCTAAGGGTTAACGGGGTATCCATCACCCGAACCTCCACCGTGCCAAAATGAGGACTGGGGCGAATATCCCAGTGCAGATCTTTAATGCTGTCGATCATCGTGGTGTAACTCAGGCAGCGAAACAGGGCTTCAAATTGTTGCCAGTTACTGACCCACGGCATCGGGCCATTATCGGGAAAGGCGGAAAAAATATTGGGCCGTGAGGAGGCAAAACGCGTATCCGTTCCCTGCATATATGGCGACGCGGCGGAAAGGGCGATGAAGTGTGGCACAAACCGTGACAGGCCGTGCAGCAAATAAATGGCGTCATCGCCACTGGCGCAGCCAACATGGACATGCTGACCAAAAACGGTCGCCTGCTGGATGAGATAGCCAAAGTTTTCCAGCGTTCGTTGATAGCGTTCGTTGTCACATACCTCCTGACGCTGCCATTTCTGAAACGGGTGCGTGCCACCGCCGCAAATTTCCAGATGATGGTCTGCGGCTGCCTGCAATACGACTTTCTGCATCGCTGAAAATTGCCCGGCAGCCTGGTTGATATCACGGCAAACATCCGTCGCCAGCTCCAGCATACTTTCGGTGATATCGTGCTTTACCTCTCCGGCCGTGATCTTATTTTTAACCGCGTCAATCAGCATTGAAGAGTCCTGGCTTAAGTCATAGCCCGGCGGATTAACCACCTGCATTTCCAGTTCAATACCGAGGGTAAAAGGTTCAGAAACATGAAAATCGGGTAATGGCATAGGTTTCTCTTATGTTGGCGTTTTCTATTCAGTATAGAAGTCGGAGCGGCTGGGCGAGATGCGGAAGTTCTGGAATGTTTCTTTCTTTGGTGATGGTGAACTGATTGTGACTGAAGCAATTTGGCTACTTTTGCAATGTGACCAGTTGCGTCATAGCTGGCTGGCGGCGAAGAATTTTGACGATTGAGGCATGCAGAAAAAAACGGGTTCAGCTTCGGTTGATCAAATGGGGAGTGAGAAGTCCGAAACAGGATTTACTGTATAAATAAACAGCTATTTTGCTAAGGAAGGGTAAGATAACGGCGGGTGCCTGAAGCTTTCCGGTTTCAGGTTTACTCTGAGGTCTGGAAAGATGAAGCCCCAGGACGATATTTCTATCAACCCTGGGGCTGCCACTCCAAACCAGACAATTTGGATGGTAGTCCCTTCTTCGCATGGAGGCAATATAAACATGCTGACGAAATATGCCCTTGTGGCAGTCATAGTGCTGTGTTTAACGGTGCTGGGATTTACGCTTCTGGTCGGAGACTCACTGTGTGAGTTCACCGTGAAGGAACGTAATATTGAGTTTAAGGCTGTTCTCGCTTACGAACCGAAGAAGTAGCCGTTGTGCGGGGAGTAATCCCCGCACATCCGGTTGTCAGGTCAGGGTGGTAAGGCACCTGCTTTACACTTTCGCCCGCGGTCAGTGATGGCTGCGGGCGATTTCGTATTAAGGGCAATGATCAGTTTTGCCGACAGAAGTCCGAAACAGGATTAACTGTATAAATAAACAGCTATTTTGCTAAGGAAGGGTAAGATAACGGCGGGTGCCTGAAGCTTTCCGGTTTCAGGTTTACTCTGAGGTCTGGAAAGATGAAGCCCCAGGAGATATTTCTATCAACCCTGGGGCTGCCACTCCAAACCCGAACAATTTGGATGGTAGTCCCTTCTTCGCATGGAGGCAATATAAACATGCTGACGAAATATGCCCTTGTGGCAGTCATAGTGCTGTGTTTAACGGTGCTGGGATTTACGCTTCTGGTCGGAGACTCGCTGTGCGAGTTGACGGTGAAGGAACGTAATATTGAGTTCAGGGCTGTTCTCGCTTACGAACCGAAGAAGTAGCCGCTGTGCGGGGAGCAATCCCCGCATATCCGGTTGTCAGGTCAGGAATGGTAAGGCACCTGCTTTACACTTTCGCCCGCAGTCAGTGATGGCTGCGGGCGAATCGCTCCGGGTATTGTCAATTAATCGTGTTGGCACAGCGTTATGACTATCTTTTCTTTTATCTGCCAGTGCACAGCAAACTTCTCACCATCTCGACGAATGATGATCTGCTGTTTATTCCAGTTAATTATTTGATAATTCAGAAAACCTTGTTCTGTCTGTAACTTGCTTGCCTTAAATGCACTTTCTTTTGCTGAAAATGCCAGTGTAAGCGCCATAGGGAAAGGTAAATCGCAGCCTGTAATAATCTCGTGTTCAGTGTGGGTAATAATGTTGTCTGTCAATTCTGCTGCTGTTTGCGCAGAAAAAATTTCTTCAATATCAATGCCAATCGGTTGACGGGATACCACGGCTAATGCCGTAGTCCCGCAGTGGCTAATACTGCCGTATACCTCCGCAGGCCACACAGGTTGGCGTAGCTCGCCGATTGCGGGTACACATTTATAGCCATATTCCCGCAACGCATAAACAGCAGCGATCCGCCCGGCCAAATGTTCGGCTTTGCGTTTCCGTCCAGCGTTTTGCAGTTGCGCGTAGTGCGGCAGCCAGAGTAAATCCTGCTCGCGAAAACTCGCCGGATCAAACTCAACAAAATGCAGCGTATGTCCGGCAAAGGGGAGGGAGGTATGCGTAGTTTTCATGTCGACCATATTAGAGGCTGATGACAAACGCAAAACTGCCTGATGCGCTACGCTTATCAGGCCTACGTGGTCCTGCAATATATTGAATTGGCAAGATTTTTGTAGGCCTGATAAGGCGTTCACGCCGCATCCGGCATGAACGACGCGCGCTTTGTCAACAATCTGACGTTAGCATCAGAAGTGAGTGTTAACGCTCATATACCACGTACGTCCCGGCTCGTTATAGGTATACGCTCCGGCACCTGCGATATAGTTGGCTCCTGCCAGATCGCCTGTGGTCTGGGCATTACCCGCACGCCACAAACGCTTGTCGAACAGGTTGTCCACGCCGCCGGTCAGACTGACATTCTTCGTCACATCCCAGGTCGCGCTCAGACCCACAATGCTGTACGGACTGATTTCTTTGGTTTCAGGTCCAACCGCTGGCTGGCCTTTGTAGTTGTATTTCTTCGGCTGCTGTTTGCCGTACCAGGTGAAGGTCGTTTGCATCGACAAATCTTCCCGTGCCTGCCAGCTCAGCGTTGAGTTCAACGTATACTCCGGGATGATCGACAAACGGTCGCCCGTGGTTTTGTTTTCACTCTTCAGCATATAAGTGATGTTATTAGTCCACATGACCGTTTCGCTAACCGGTACGTTTAACGATCCTTCCAGACCTTCAACTACCGCTTTCGGCACGTTATCCCACTGATAGAGATCGGTGCCGACTGCGTTTTGCCCTACAGCAACATAGCCTGCTTCAATCTTATTGCGATAATCGTTACGGAACCAGGTGATGCCCGCCAGCCAGCCGTCGCGTTTGAACTCCAGACCAATCTCTTTGTTGATACTGGTTTCCGCTTTCAGGTCATCGTTCCCCTGCAGATAGCAGCCGCCCGCGCTGGCGTAACAGCCCTGACCTTTACTGTAGAGAATGTAGTTCGGGTTAGTCTGGTACAGGCTCGGCGCTTTATAGGCGCGGGCAATGCCCATTTTCAGCGTGAAGTCATCGCCTAATCCTTGCGATATGTTCAGCGCCGGACTCCAGTTATCGCCAACAATGCTGTGATGATCGAAACGCAGCCCCGGCGTTACGATGGTGCTGTCAGTCAGCTCCATGTTGTTTTCGGCAAACAGCGAGAAAATTTCTGCTTTTGAATATGGGCTACGGTCGGTGGCGTTCACGCCATCAATAGCACCACCAGTATTCGTTCCGGTCAGCGCCTGGGTGTTGGAACTTAAGTCCTTCATCCGCTGCTGATTCCACTCCGTACCCAGCGTCAGAGTCTGGTTAACAAGGAAATCAATCGGCAGGTTAATTTCGCTGTGCAGCATCACGTCATCAAGATCGATATCGACGAAATCCTGTGTCGCTTTTTCGTTAAATTTCCCTTCGGTGCCGCCCGCCAGACCTTCTGGAATACGTGAGTTTCGCGTGTGTTCGTACTGTACCCAGTTGCTGGTGGTCACGCCGTTATCCCAGCCGCCGTTCCAGGTCAGCGAGTAGTTCTGGCGATACAAGCGGTTGGTTTCATCACCATATTTCGAGCGGGTATAGGAATCGGAGTTGGTGTTCTGTGTGTCGCCCGCATACAGGTTGCCCTGGCGGCTGTAGCCTGCTTCCAGTTCGAGTGATTGCAGAGGCGCGAAGTCCCAGCGAACTACGCCATTAATATCCTTGTTGATCACCCCTTCGCGCCCGGCGGGCAGCGTATCCGCATATGTACCGGCACGCGCGGACTGATGCCCCCGGTTAATATCCCACGCGTCAGCCTGAGTTTTGTCGAGGTTGCCATATAAACGGAAGCTGAATTCATCACCCAGCGGACCGGTCAGGCTGAAGTTGGTACGTTTGGTGGCACCTTCCTCTTTATGTTCTGGTGCATTGAAATAAGCATCCCAGGAGCCGTGCCACTCACCGCTGCCTTTTTTGGTAATGATGTTAACTACGCCGCCCGCCGCGCCGTTGCCATAACGCGCAGCTGCCGGACCACGCAGAACTTCAATACGTTCAATCATTTCAGGCGGCACCCAGGAAGTATCACCACGGGTATCGCGCTCGCCACGCCAGCCCTGACGCACCGAGTTACGGCTGCTGACCGGCTTGCCGTCAATCAAAATCAGCGTGTTTTCCGGCCCCATGCCGCGAATATCAATCTGGCGGTTATTACCACGCTGACCACTGGTGGAGTTACCGGTCAGGTTAACGCCTGGCATGGTACGGATAATCTCCGACACATCGCGGGCGACGGGGTTTTTGCGGATTTCATCTGCGGTGATGGTCGAAACGCCAGGCGCCTGCAAGTTCTGCTCGGCGGCGGTAACGACAATGGTATCGTCATGTGAAACAGGAGTATCGGTCGGCTCTTGTGCCTGCGCTACCCCATAAATCCCCAGATTGACCAACAAGGCCAGGGAATGAATCTTCTTGTTCATTGTTTTATTCCTGCATTTTTGCCACGAATTGCAACTGTCGGGCATGGTCGTCATCAACACGACGCATCCCGCTACCGCGAAAACCTTTGATCCTGAAAGACACGCAGTGCAGTTGGTTAATAAATGTCCGCGCTTCCCACGGCGCGCCATTACGCTATTGCAAATGCAAATAGTTATCAATAATATTATCAATATATTTCTGCAATCAATGAAAAAAATCACAATAAACATAAGGTTATGATGTGGCGGCGTTAAAGGTGGGAAGTGATAGCTGGTGGCAGTCGAAACATGGCCCGGAATGGCAGCGTCTTAATGACGAAATGTATCAGGTCACTTTCTGGTGGCGTGATCCACAAGGTTCTGAAGACTGCTCGACGATAAAGCGCGTATGGGTCTACATTACTGGCGTCACCGATCACCATCAGAACAGCCAGCCCCAGTCGATGCAGCGAATTGCAGGTACCAACGTCTGGCAGTGGACGACACAACTCAATGCCGAATGGCGCGGCAGCTACTGCTTTATTCCCACCGAACGCGATGACATTTTTTCTGCACCATCCCCTGATCGCCTCGAGTTACGCGAGGGATGGCAAAAATTACTCCCCCAGGCGATAGCCGATCCGCTGAATCCACAAAGCTGGAAAGGCGGGCGAGGGCACGCTGTTTCTGCACTCGAAATGCCGCAAGCGCCCCTGCAACCGGGTTGGGATTGTCCGCAAGCGCCAGAAACGCCTGCCAAAGAAATTATCTGGAAAAGTGAACGGTTGAAAAATTCACGGCGTGTATGGATTTTTACCACCGGCGATGTACCAGCAGAAGAACGCCCGCTGGCAGTTTTGCTCGATGGCGAATTTTGGGCGCAGAGTATGCCCGTCTGGCCTGTGCTGACTTCGCTGACCCATCGTCAGCAACTTCCTCCCGCCGTGTATGTGTTGATCGACGCTATCGACACCACGCACCGCGCCCACGAACTGCCGTGTAATGCCGATTTCTGGCTGGCAGTACAGCAAGAGTTATTACCCCTGGTGAAAGCTATTGCCCCTTTTAGCGATCGCGCCGATCGCACCGTGGTCGCCGGGCAGAGTTTTGGTGGGCTTTCCGCGCTGTATGCCGGACTGCACTGGCCTGAACGCTTTGGCTGTGTATTAAGCCAGTCAGGATCGTACTGGTGGCCGCATCGGGGCGGGCAGCAAGAGGGCGTGTTACTTGAAAAGCTAAAATCTGGTGAAGTTAGCGCCGAAGGTCTGCGCATTGTGCTGGAAGCGGGTATTCGCGAGCCGATGATCATGCGGGCCAATCAGGCGCTGTATGCGCAATTACACCCCATAAAAGAATCCATTTTCTGCCGTCAGGTTGACGGCGGACATGATGCGCTTTGTTGGCGCGGTGGCTTGATGCAGGGGCTAATCGACCTCTGGCAACCACTTTTCCATGACAGGAGTTGAATATGGCATTCAGTAATCCCTTCGATGATCCACAGGGAGCGTTTTACATTTTGCGCAATGCGCAGGGGCAATTCAGTCTGTGGCCGCAACAATGCGCCTTACCGGCAGGCTGGGACATTGTGTGTCAGCCGCAGTCACAAGAGTCCTGCCAGCAGTGGTTGGAAGCCCACTGGCGTACTCTGACACCGGCGAATTTCACCCAGTTGCAGGAGGCGCAATGAGCCAGCATTTACCTTTGGTCGCTGCACAGCCCGGCATCTGGATGGCAGAAAAACTGTCGGATTTACCCTCCGCCTGGAGCGTGGCGCATTACGTTGAGTTAACCGGAGAGGTTGATGTGCCATTACTGGCCCGCGCGGTGGTTGCCGGATTAGCGCAAGCAGATACGCTGCGGATGCGTTTTACGGAAGATAACGGCGAAGTCTGGCAATGGGTCGATGATGCGCTGACGTTCGAACTGCCAGAAATTATCGACCTGCGAACCAACATTGATCCGCACGGTACTGCGCGGGCATTAATGCAGGCGGATTTGCAACAAGATCTGCGCGTCGATAGCGGTAAACCACTGGTCTTTCATCAGTTGATACAGGTGGCGGATAACCGCTGGTACTGGTATCAGCGTTATCACCATTTGCTGGTCGATGGCTTCAGTTTCCCGGCCATTACCCGCCAGATCGCCAACATTTACTGCACATGGCTGCGTGGCGAACCAACGCCTGCTTCGCCGTTTACGCCTTTCGCTGATGTAGTGGAAGAGTACCAGCAATACCGCGAAAGCGAAGCCTGGCAGCGTGATGCGGCATTCTGGGCGGAACAGCGTCGTCAACTGCCACCGCCCGCGTCACTTTCTCCGGCACCTTTACCGGGGCGTAGCGCTTCGGCAGATATTCTGCGCCTGAAACTGGAATTTACCGACGGGGAATTCCGCCAGCTGGCTACGCAACTTTCAGGTGTGCAGCGTACCGATTTAGCCCTTGCGCTGACGGCTTTGTGGCTGGGGAGATTGTGCAACCGCATGGACTACGCCGCCGGATTTATCTTTATGCGCCGCATGGGATCGGCAGCCCTGACCGCCACCGGGCCGGTGCTCAACGTTTTACCGTTGGGAATTCACATTGAAGCGCAAGAAACGCTGCCGGAACTGGCAACCCGACTGGCAGCACAACTGAAAAAAATGCGTCGTCATCAACGTTACGATGCCGAACAAATTGTCCGTGACAGCGGGCGAGCGGCAGGTGATGAACCGCTGTTCGGTCCGGTACTCAATATCAAGGTATTTGATTACCAACTGGATATTCCTGGTGTTCAGGCGCAAACCCATACCCTGGCAACCGGTCCGGTTAATGACCTTGAACTGGCGCTGTTCCCGGATGAACACGGTGATTTGAGTATTGAGATCCTCGCCAATAAACAGCGTTACGATGAGCCAACGTTAATCCAGCATGCTGAACGCCTGAAAATGTTGATTGCCCAGTTCGCCGCGGATCCGGCGCTGTTGTGCGGCGATGTCGATATTATGCTGCCAGGTGAGTATGCGCAGCTGGCGCAGATCAACGCCACTCAGGTTGAGATTCCAGAAACCACGCTTAGTGCGCTGGTGGCAGAGCAAGCGGCAAAAACACCGGATGCTCCGGCGCTGGCAGATGCGTATTACCAGTTCAGCTATCGGGAAATGCGCGAGCAGGTGGTGGCGCTGGCGAATCTGCTGCGTGAGCGCGGCGTTAAACCGGGCGACAGCGTGGCGGTGGCATTACCGCGCTCGGTCTTTTTGACCCTGGCGCTACATGCGATTGTTGAAGCAGGTGCGGCCTGGTTACCGCTGGATACCGGCTATCCGGACGATCGCCTGAAAATGATGCTGGAAGATGCGCGTCCGTCGCTGTTAATCACCACCGACGATCAACTGCCGCGCTTTGCCGATGTTCCTGATTTAACCAGCCTTTGCTATAACGCCCCGCTTACCGCACAGGGCAGTGCGCTGCTGCAACTTTCACAACCGCATCACACGGCTTATATCATCTTTACCTCTGGCTCCACCGGCAGGCCGAAAGGGGTAATGGTCGGGCAGACGGCTATCGTCAACCGCCTGCTTTGGATGCAAAATCATTATCCGCTTACAGGCGAAGATGTCGTTGCCCAAAAAACGCCGTGCAGTTTTGATGTCTCGGTGTGGGAGTTTTTCTGGCCGTTTATTGCCGGGGCTAAACTGGTGATGGCTGAACCGGAAGCGCACCGCGACCCGCTCGCTATGCAGCAATTCTTTGCCGAATATGGCGTAACGACCACGCACTTTGTGCCGTCGATGCTGGCGGCATTTGTTGCCTCGCTGACGCCGCAAACCGCTCGCCAGAGTTGCGCGACGTTGAAACAGGTTTTCTGTAGTGGTGAAGCCTTACCGGCTGATTTATGCCGTGAATGGCAACAGTTAACCGGCGTGCCGTTGCATAATCTATATGGCCCGACGGAAGCGGCGGTAGATGTCAGCTGGTATCCGGCTTTTGGCGAGGAACTGGCACAGGTGCGCGGCAGCAGCGTGCCGATTGGTTATCCGGTGTGGAACACGGGCCTGCGCATTCTCGATGCGATGATGCATCCGGTGCCGCCGGGTGTGGCGGGTGATCTCTATCTCACTGGTATTCAACTGGCGCAAGGATATCTTGGACGACCCGATCTGACCGCCAGCCGCTTTATTGCCGATCCTTTTGCCCCAGGTGAACGGATGTACCGTACCGGAGACGTTGCCCGCTGGCTGGATAACGGCGCGGTGGAGTACCTCGGGCGCAGTGACGATCAGCTAAAAATTCGCGGGCAGCGTATCGAACTGGGCGAAATCGACCGCGTGATGCAGGCGCTGCCGGATGTCGAACAGGCCGTTACTCATGCCTGTGTGATTAACCAGGCGGCAGCCACTGGTGGTGATGCGCGTCAACTGGTGGGCTATCTGGTGTCGCAATCAGGCCTGCCGCTGGATACCAGCGCATTGCAGGCGCAGCTTCGCGAAACATTGCCACCGCATATGGTGCCCGTGGTTCTGCTGCAACTTCCACAGTTACCACTTAGCGCCAATGGCAAACTGGATCGCAAAGCCTTACCGTTGCCTGAACTGAAGGCACAAGCGCCGGGGCGTGCGCCGAAAGCGGGCAGTGAAACGATTATCGCCGCGGCATTCTCGTCGTTGCTGGGTTGTGACGTGCAGGATGCCGATGCTGATTTCTTTGCGCTTGGCGGTCATTCGCTACTGGCAATGAAACTGGCAGCGCAGTTAAGTCGGCAGTTTGCCCGCCAGGTGACGCCGGGGCAGGTGATGGTCGCGTCAACAGTCGCTAAACTGGCAACGATTATTGATGGTGAAGAAGACAGCTCCCGGCGCATGGGATTCGAAACCATTCTGCCGTTGCGTGAAGGTAATGGCCCGACGCTGTTTTGTTTCCATCCGGCATCCGGTTTTGCCTGGCAGTTTAGCGTGCTCTCGCGTTATCTCGATCCACAATGGTCGATTATCGGCATTCAGTCGCCGCGCCCTCATGGACCCATGCAGACGGCGGCAAACCTGGATGAAGTCTGCGAAGCGCATCTGGCAACGTTGCTGGCACAACAACCGCACGGTCCTTATTACCTACTGGGGTATTCGCTGGGGGGGACGCTGGCGCAGGGCATTGCGGCGCGACTGCGTACCCGTGGCGAACAAGTGGCATTTCTAGGTTTGCTGGATACCTGGCCGCCAGAAACGCAAAACTGGCAGGAAAAAGAAGCTAATGGTCTGGACCCGGAAGTGCTGGCGGAGATTAACCGCGAGCGCGAAGCCTTCATGGCAGCCCAGCAGGGAACGGCGTCGACAGAGCTGTTTACCACCATTGAAGGCAACTACGCTGATGCAGTGCGGCTATTAACCACCGCCCATAGTGAACCGTTTGATGGCAAAGCGACGCTGTTTGTTGCGGAGCGTACACTTCAGGAAAGTATGAGCCCCGAACGCGCCTGGTCGCCGTGGATAGCTGAGCTGGATATTTATCGTCAGGATTGCGCGCATGTGGATATTATTTCTCCAATAGCATTTGAAACAAGTGGACCAATTATTCGTGCTGCTCTAAATAAATAACTTTATCTTAAATGTAAATCCATAATTACGATAAATAATTATGGATTTTGTTATTTGTTGTATTAATATTTGCTGAGTGGTTTGTCTGAAAATGCGCCAAACATTGCGTTTGCTGCGTGGAATTTACAAAGTTCAGCTTCGGATAATTCTCACCAACTGGTAAAGTGTGCGCCGTGGAAATTTACCCTCATTGGACTCATTTTCAGGTTATACCGTATGTCAACACTGAATATTAAGCAGGAAAGCGACTCGCATTTTCCCGATTATCATCTGGCGCCAGCCAGTAATAATGAAATTGATTTACTTAATCTTATCGAAGTTTTATGGCACGCAAAAAAACAGATCATGGCTGTCGTTTTTGCCTTTGCCTGTATCGGGTTGCTGGTGTCATTTATCCTACCGCAAAAATGGACCAGTGCGGCGGTTGTAACGCCGGCAGAACCTGTTCAATGGCAAGATCTGGAGAAAATATTTACTAACCTTCGGGTACTGGATCTGGATATCAAAATTGATCGTACAGAAGCATTTAACCTGTTTATCAAGAAGTTTCAGTCCATTAGTTTGTTGGAAGATTATCTTCGTTCATCGCCGTATGTTATGAACCAATTGAAAGAGGCGAAAATTGATGAACAGGAGTTGCATCGGGCTATTGTCACATTGAGCGAGAAGATGAAAGCGGTTGATGACAACGCCAGTAAGAAAAATGAGCCGTCCGCGTTATATACCTCCTGGACGTTAAGTTTCACCGCGCCAACCCGTGAAGAGGCGCAGACAGTATTGGCAGGTTATATCGATTACATCTCAGCTCTGGTGGTGAAAGAGTCGATAGAAAACCTACGTAATAAACTGGAAATCAAAACCCAGTTTGAAAAAGAAAAACTGGCCCAGGATCGCATTAAAACCAAAAACCAACTTGATGCTGATATTCAGCGCCTCAATTATTCGCTGGATATTGCGAATGCTGCCGGAATTAAAAAGCCCGTATACAGCAATGGCCAGGCCGTTAAAGATGACCCTGATTTTTCTATTTCGCTCGGTGCTGATGGTATAGCGCGTAAGCTGGAGATTGAAAAGTCAGTCACGGATGTTGCGGAATTGAATGGTGAGTTACGCAATCGTCAATATCTTGTTGATAAATTAACAAAAACAAATATCGATGACATTAAATTTACTCCGTTTAAATATCAATTAAGCCCGTCATTACCGGTTAAAAAGGATGGCCCGGGTAAGGCGATTATCGTGATTCTTTCTGCCTTAATGGGTGGCATAGTTGCCTGCGGTAGCGTGCTTTTACATTATGCGATGGCATCCAGAAAACGGGATGCCATGATAGAGATGGATGGTCGGTTAGTTTAAATCTTCGCGGTTGAAGGTGCCGTTCGTCCGAGCGGCACCACGAGCGGCGTTCCGGCAACTGGATCGTCAATAATCATGCAGCGCAGACCATAAATGCGCTCGATCAATTCAGCAGTGACAATCTCCTTCGGCGCTCCCTGAGCAACAATTTTCCCTTCCCGCAATGCAATCAAATGGCTGGCGTAACGACAGGCCTGATTAAGATCGTGCAGCACCGCCGCCAGGGTATAGCCTTTTTCGCGGTTCAGTTCGCTTAACAGTTCCAGGAGATCAATCTGATGACTGATATCCAGCCAGGTTGTGGGTTCGTCGAGCAGCATAATCGCCGTTTCCTGGGCCAGCACCATCGCGATCCACGCTCGCTGGCGTTGTCCGCCAGAAAGGGTATCCACGCTTTGATCCGCCAGATGGGTGATTCCCGTAGCCTGCATCGCTTTCGTTACCGCTTCTTCATCTTCTTTGCGCCAGCGGGTAAACAGCGGTTGATGCGGGTAACGCCCACGCGCTACCAGCTCCTGCACGGTGATATCTCCCGGCGTGGTAGCATTTTGCGCCAACAGACCAATCCGGCGTGCAACCTCTTTACTGGCGTAATGTTGAATGTGCTCGCCATCCAGCCAGACATGCCCGTGAGCAGGCGTCATCAGGCGGCTTAACGTGCGCAGCAATGTTGATTTGCCGCAGCCATTTGGCCCGATAATTGCCGTGAAGTGACCATCAGGTATTTCTACAGTCAGATTTTCCGCAACGGTATATTTGCCATATCCCAGGGTTAACTGTTCGCCGCGCAAACGGGCTACTGATTCGGTCATTTTTTGCGAGACTCCTGAATTAACAAGACGATAAGGTAAATACCGCCGAGGCTGACGGTAACGACGCCAACCGGAAGTTGATACGGCATAAACAGTTGCTGAGCGCAGAGATCGGCTGCCAGCAGTAACAGCGCCCCGCACAGCGCCGCTTGGGTCAGCCCCCAGCGAGCGGTGCCGCTAATGCGTCGGGCAATGTGCGGCGCGACTAAAGCAATAAAGGAAATCGGCCCGGCAAGCGCTGTTGCCGCAGCGGTAAGCACCACCGCCACCAGCATCATTAACAGACGCGAGCGTTCGACGCTGACGCCCAGCGCACACGCGGTATCATCGCCCATTTCCAGCAAGCGCATTCGCCGCACCAGTAAGGCGGCGGCAATGAGCATCAATATAATGATGGGTGCGGAGGGCGAGGTTTTTGCCCACGTCAGGCCGTTGAGCGATCCGGCATTCCACAAACCCGCTGTTAGCGCCGTTTCTAAAGACGCTTTCAGCAACAGCCAGGTATTAAAGGCCACCAGCATGGCGCGAACGCCGATGCCGATAATAATCAACCGAAAGGTGTCGATACCGTTACGCCAGGCGAGCAGCCAGACCAACAGCGAAGTGACAATGCCGCCCACCATTGCTGCCAGTGCGATAGCCGTCAGGTCCTGACCAAACAGCACCATCGCCACCAGTACGCCGCTCCACGCCCCGGTGTTAAAGCCCATTACGTCAGGGCTGCCGAGCGGGTTGCGCATCAGCGACTGAAAAATCGCGCCGCTGACGCCCAGCGCCGCGCCAATCAACAGCGCCATCAGCACGCGTGGCAAACGCCATTCGGTGACCACCATCGTCATACTGCGCGGCGAATCACCCATCAACGCGGCGAATACCTGCGAGGTTTCCAGCGTGACGGCACCGCTACGTAATCCCCAGATACCTGCAACCACACAGGCGGAAACCAGCAGCAAACAGGTGATGATTAATCGGCGAGAGACGTAAATCATGCACCACCTCGCGTTTTGCGTCGCACGAGGAAGATCAACACTGGCGCACCAATAAAGGCACTGACCACAGAAACGCGCAGTTCGCCGGGCACAATCACCCGCCCGATGATATCGGCAAACAGCAGCAGGGCAGGGGTAGCAAGCAGCGTGACGGGCAGCGACCAGCGATGATCGGCACCTACCAGCCAGCGCGCCATATGCGGCATCATCAGGCCAATAAAGGCAATCGGGCCAACTACCGCCGTCGCACTACCACAAAGCACGGTAATCGCCAGCAGACCAATCAACTGTGTGCGCGCCACGCGACTGCCCAGCGCCGTCGCGGTGTCGCTGCCGAGGCTCAAACTGTTTAGCGCACGGCTCAGTAATAGCGCAGTTGCTCCGGCGATCAGCACTGGGATCAGCACCACTTTTAAGGTGTGTAAATTACGAATATCCAGCGAACCGGCTTGCCAGAAACGCAGTTGATCGTAGACGTCAGGGTTAAGCAGAGCGATGCCGCTGGTCAGTCCTTCCAGCACCGCCGCCAGCGCCACGCCCGCCAGGGTTAAACGCACCGGACTTAACTGCCCGCCGCCCTGGCTGCCGGTAAAGGCAACAATCAATGACGCCACCAGCGCGCCGGCGAAGGCCATCATCAGTTGTTCCTGTGCGGAAGAGTAACCAAACAGCGCCGCACCCAGCACAATGGCAAAGCTGGCTCCGGCATTCACGCCAAGCAAGCCGGGGTCGGCAAGTGGGTTTCGGGTGAGGGTTTGCATTAACGCCCCGGCAAGGCCAAGCGCACCGCCTGCCAGTAAACCGGCAAGGGTGCGCGGCAGTCGTGCGTCGAGCACGATGGTGCAGTCGGCGCTCTGGCAGGTGCCGGAGAGCGCCTCCAGCACTACGGAAGCGGGGAGTGATTTTGCCCCAATGAGCAGGCTTAATGCCGTCGCGATAATCAGTAATAACAGCAATCCGGGCACGGCAATGGCGCGTGTCACGGCAACAGAACCAGACATACGAACTTCCATGATAATGAAATTAATTATCGTTATCGATCTTATTTGGATATGTTAGCATGTGCAGCCTAAGAATAGGTATTTAAAATATTTGATGGCAAGGCATTGTAATGAATAAACAATCCTGGCTGCTTAACCTCAGCCTGTTGAAAACGCACCCGGCGTTTCGCGCAGTATTCCTCGCTCGTTTTATCTCAATTGTGTCTCTGGGGTTGCTCGGCGTCGCGGTGCCGGTGCAGATCCAGATGATGACGCATTCTACCTGGCAGGTGGGGCTTTCGGTGACGCTGACCGGCGGCGCGATGTTTGTTGGCCTGATGGTCGGCGGTGTGCTGGCGGATCGCTATGAGCGCAAAAAAGTGATTTTGCTGGCGCGCGGCACCTGTGGCATTGGCTTCATTGGACTGTGCCTGAACGCGCTGCTGCCGGAGCCGTCATTGCTGGCAATCTATTTACTCGGATTATGGGATGGTTTTTTCGCATCGCTTGGCGTTACGGCGCTACTGGCGGCGACACCTGCACTGGTAGGGCGTGAAAACTTAATGCAGGCCGGGGCGATCACCATGTTGACCGTGCGTCTGGGGTCGGTGATTTCGCCCATGATTGGCGGTTTACTGCTGGCGACCGGCGGCGTCGCCTGGAACTACGGGCTGGCGGCAGCGGGCACGTTTATTACCCTGCTGCCGTTGTTAAGCCTTCCGGCGTTGCCACCGCCACCGCAGCCGCGTGAGCATCCGTTGAAATCATTACTGGCAGGATTTCGTTTTCTGCTCGCCAGCCCGCTGGTGGGAGGGATTGCGCTGCTGGGTGGTTTATTGACGATGGCGAGCGCGGTGCGGGTACTGTATCCGGCGCTGGCTACCAACTGGCAGATGTCGGCGGCACAGATTGGTTTTCTCTATGCGGCGATCCCGCTCGGTGCGGCTATTGGCGCGTTAACCAGTGGGAAGCTGGCACATAGCGCGCGACCAGGGTTATTGATGCTGCTCTCCACGCTGGGATCGTTCCTCGCCATTGGTCTGTTTGGCCTGATGCCGATGTGGATTTTAGGCGTGGTTTGTCTGGCGCTGTTCGGCTGGCTGAGCGCGGTTAGTTCGTTGCTGCAATATACAATGCTGCAAACGCAAACCCCGGAAGCGATGTTAGGGAGGATTAACGGTTTGTGGACGGCGCAAAACGTGACGGGCGATGCCATAGGCGCGGCGCTGCTGGGCGGTTTGGGAGCGATGATGACACCGGTTGCTTCCGCAAGTGCGAGCGGTTTTGGTTTGTTGATTATCGGCGTGTTGTTGTTGCTGGTGCTGGTGGAGTTGCGGCGTTTTCGCCAGACGCCGCCGCAGGTGACAGCGTCCGACAATTAATGCTTAAAACAGCGCCTTAAGTCGTTCCAGCACTTGCATGGCGCTGTAGTAATCCAGACGGAACGTCTCGGTTCCCAGCGCATAAACCTGCTTGTTTTGTACTGCAGGCAGGTGCGCGAGCAGTGGATTAGCATAAATCGCATCGGCGTCTTTCTGATCACCGGCGAACAGGAATAGTGACTCGCCATTTAACCCTGCAGCCAGATTTTCCCCACCAAGCTGAATGATGTCATGGCGTTTGCCCTGGCTTTGGCTGGCGTTTAAGCCTGCGGGCAACTTCGCCAACGTAAAGCCGAGTTGTTCCAGCATCTGCCCTTGTGCTGATTCCGGCGTCCAGAGATTGGCACTGTGTGCAGCGGCGGTATAGACAATGGCAGTGACCGGCTGCGGCGGTAATTTGATTTGCTCTTTCGCCGCCGCCAGTTGCTTATCAAACTGTGCAATCCGCTCTGCCGCTTGTTTCTCATGCCCGGTAATTTCGCCAAGCTGCGTTAACAGCGACTGCCAGCTTTTGTCGTCGTAATTGATGATTAATGTTGGGGCGATGGTGGAAAGCTGATCATACAGCGCCAGCGCCGAATCACCGCCGGTTGCGCTAATTAAAATCAGATCCGGCATTTGCGCGGCAACGGCTTCGGCGCTCGGTTCGCCGATATAGAGCCGTTGCAGTTTGCGTTCTTTCGCCACCTTGCTCCACTGGCGTAAAAAGCCCTGGTCATCCGCTACGCGGTTATTTGGCGTAGTTGCACCACTGGCAATCACTGGGGCATCAATCGCCAGCAACGAACCCGTCAGCGTGACGCTGGTTGAGACGATGCGCTGTGGCTGGCTTTCTAGCATATGAGTGCCGCGGCTGTCAGTTACCTGACGCGGCCAGTCGGCGGCCTGCACTGCGGATATTCCTGAAAGTAAAAAGCCTGTTAGTAGAAGAGCGGTGCGGTAGAGCGGGGCGAGTCTCACAAATCAGCGTCCTGTTATTAATGAAGTTAATGCTTCTCATTTTCATTGTAACCACAACCAGATGCAACCCTGAGTTGCAGATTGCGTTACCTCAAGAGTTGACATAGTGCGCGTTTGCTTTTAGGTTAGCGACCGAAAATATAAATGATAATCATTATTAAAGCCTTTATCATTTTGTGGAGGATGATATGGATACGTCACTGGCTGAGGAAGTACAGCAGACCATGGCAACACTTGCGCCCAATCGCTTTTTCTTTATGTCGCCGTACCGCAGTTTTACGACGTCAGGATGTTTCGCCCGCTTCGATGAACCGGCTGTGAACGGGGATTCGCCCGACAGTCCCTTCCAGCAAAAACTCGCCGCGCTGTTTGCCGATGCCAAAGCGCAGGGCATTAAAAATCCGGTGATGGTCGGGGCGATTCCCTTCGATCCACGTCAGCCTTCATCGCTGTATATTCCCGAATCCTGGCAGTCGTTCTCCCGTCAGGAAAAACAAGCTTCCGCACGCCGTTTCACCCGCAGCCAGTCGCTGAATGTGGTAGAACGCCAGGCAATTCCGGAACAAGCCACGTTTGAACAGATGGTTGCCCGCGCCGCCGCACTTACCGCCACGCCGCAGGTCGACAAAGTGGTGTTGTCACGGTTGATTGATATCACCACTGACGCCTCCATTGATAGCGGCGTATTGCTGGAACGGTTGATTGCGCAAAACCCGGTTAGTTACAACTTCCATGTGCCGTTGGCTGATGGTGGCGTTCTGCTCGGGGCCAGCCCGGAACTGCTGCTGCGCAAAGACGGCGAGCGTTTTAGCTCTATTCCGTTAGCCGGTTCCGCGCGTCGTCAGCCGGATGAAGTGCTCGATCGCGAAGCGGGTAATCGTCTGCTGGCGTCAGAAAAAGATCGCCATGAACATGAACTAGTGACTCAGGCGATGAAAGAGGTACTGCGCGAACGCAGTTGTGAGTTACACGTTCCCTCCTCTCCACAATTGATCACCACGCCGACGCTGTGGCATCTCGCAACTCCCTTTGAAGGTAAAGCGAATTCGCAAGAAAACGCACTGACTCTGGCCTGCCTGCTGCATCCGACCCCCGCGCTGAGCGGTTTCCCGCATCAGGCCGCGACCCAGGTTATTGCTGATCTGGAGCCGTTCGACCGCGAACTGTTTGGCGGCATTGTGGGTTGGTGTGACAGCGAAGGTAACGGCGAATGGGTGGTGACCATCCGTTGCGCGAAGCTGCGGGAAAATCAGGTGCGCCTGTTTGCCGGAGCGGGGATTGTGCCTGCGTCGTCACCGTTGGGTGAGTGGCGCGAAACAGGCGTCAAACTTTCTACCATGTTGAACGTTTTTGGATTGCATTAAGGAGCGAGGATGAGCATTCCATTCACCCGCTGGCCGGAAGAGTTTGCCCGTCGCTATCGGGAAAAAGGCTACTGGCAGGATTTGCCACTGACTGACATTCTGACTCGCCACGCTGCGAGTGACAGCATCGCGGTTATCGACGGCGAGCGGCAGTTGAGTTACCGGGAGCTGAATCAGGCGGCGGATAACCTCGCCTGTAGTTTGCGCCGTCAGGGCATTAAACCTGGTGAAACCGCGCTGGTACAACTGGGTAACGTCGCTGAACTTTACATTACCTTTTTCGCGCTGCTGAAACTGGGCGTTGCGCCGGTGCTGGCGTTGTTCAGCCATCAGCGTAGTGAACTGAACGCCTATGCCAGCCAGATTGAACCCACATTGCTGATTGCCGATCGCCAACATGCGCTGTTTAGCGGGGATGATTTCCTCAATACTTTCGTCACAGAACATTCCTCCATTCGCGTGGTGCAGCTACTCAACGACAGCGGTGAGCATAACTTGCAGGATGCGATTAACCATCCGGCTGAGGATTTTACTGCCACGCCGTCACCAGCTGATGAAGTGGCCTATTTCCAGCTTTCCGGCGGCACCACCGGCACACCGAAATTGATCCCGCGCACTCATAACGACTACTACTACAGCGTGCGTCGTAGCGTCGAGATTTGTCAGTTCACACAACAGACGCGCTACCTGTGCGCGATCCCGGCGGCTCATAACTACGCCATGAGTTCGCCAGGATCGCTGGGCGTCTTTCTTGCCGGAGGAACGGTTGTTCTGGCGGCCGATCCCAGCGCCACGCTTTGCTTCCCATTGATTGAAAAACATCAGGTGAACGTCACCGCGCTGGTGCCGCCAGCAGTCAGCCTGTGGTTGCAGGCGCTGGCTGAAGGCGAAAGCCGGGCGCAGCTTGCCTCGCTGAAACTATTACAGGTCGGCGGCGCACGTCTTTCTGCCACCCTTGCGGCGCGTATTCCCGCTGAGATTGGCTGCCAGTTGCAGCAGGTGTTTGGCATGGCGGAAGGGCTGGTGAACTACACCCGTCTAGATGATAGCGCGGAGAAAATTATCCATACCCAGGGTTACCCAATGTGTCCGGACGATGAAGTGTGGGTTGCCGATGCTGAAGGAAATCCACTGCCGCAAGGGGAAGTTGGACGCCTGATGACGCGCGGTCCGTACACCTTCCGCGGCTATTACAAAAGCCCACAGCACAATGCCAGCGCCTTTGATGCCAACGGTTTTTACTGTTCCGGCGATCTGATCTCTATTGATCCAGAGGGTTACATCACCGTGCAGGGGCGCGAGAAAGATCAGATTAACCGTGGCGGCGAGAAGATCGCTGCCGAAGAGATCGAAAACCTGCTGCTGCGCCATCCGGCGGTGATCTACGCCGCACTGGTGAGCATGGAAGATGAGCTGATGGGCGAAAAAAGTTGTGCTTATCTGGTGATAAAAGAGCCGCTGCGCGCGGTGCAGGTGCGTCGTTTTCTGCGTGAACAGGGTATTGCCGAATTTAAATTACCGGATCGCGTGGAGTGTGTGGATTCACTTCCGCTGACGGCGGTCGGGAAAGTCGATAAAAAACAATTACGTCAGTGGCTGGCGTCACGCGCATCAGCCTGAAGGAGAGAACACGATGGCTATTCCAAAATTACAGGCTTACGCACTGCCGGAGTCTCACGATATCCCTAAGAATAAAGTCGACTGGGCCTTTGAACCGCAACGTGCCGCGTTGTTAATCCATGATATGCAGGACTATTTTGTCAGCTTCTGGGGCGAGAACTGCCCGATGATGGCGCAGGTGATCGCCAATATTGCGGCACTACGCGACTACTGCAAACAGCACAATATCCCGGTTTATTACACCGCCCAGCCGAAAGAGCAGAGCGATGAAGATCGGGCGCTGTTGAATGATATGTGGGGGCCGGGCCTGACCCGTTCGCCGGAACAGCAAAAGGTGGTGGATCGCCTGACGCCAGATGCCGACGACACGGTGTTGGTGAAGTGGCGCTACAGTGCGTTTCATCGTTCCCCGCTGGAGCAAATGCTCAAAGAGAGTGGACGTAACCAACTGATTATTACTGGGGTATATGCCCACATTGGCTGTATGACCACCGCAACCGACGCATTTATGCGCGATATTAAACCGTTTATGGTGGCGGATGCGCTGGCCGATTTCAGCCGTGATGAGCATTTGATGTCGCTGAAATATGTGGCCGGACGTTCTGGCCGGGTGGTGATGACCGAAGAATTACTGCCAGCACCTATCCCCGCCAGCAAAGCGGCGCTGCGCGAGGTGATCCTGCCGTTGCTGGACGAGTCCGATGAACCGTTCGATGACGACAACCTGATCGACTACGGTCTGGATTCGGTGCGGATGATGGCGCTGGCGGCGCGCTGGCGCAAAGTGCATGGCGATATCGACTTTGTCATGCTGGCGAAAAACCCGACCATCGACGCCTGGTGGAAGCTACTCTCCCGCGAGGTGAAATAATGGATTTCAGCGGTAAAAATGTCTGGGTAACTGGCGCGGGGAAAGGTATCGGCTACGCCACGGCGCTGGCGTTTGTTGAAGCGGGAGCGAAAGTTACAGGTTTTGATCAAGCGTTCACTCAGGAGCAATATCCCTTTGCAACCGAAGTAATGGATGTTGCCGATGCTGCGCAGGTGGCGCAGGTATGTCAGCGACTGTTAGCTGAAACGGAGCGACTGGACGTGCTGGTCAATGCGGCGGGAATTTTGCGCATGGGCGCGACCGATCAGCTCAGTAAGGAAGACTGGCAGCAGACTTTTGCGGTTAACGTCGGCGGTGCGTTTAACCTCTTTCAGCAAACCATGAACCAGTTTCGCCGTCAGCGGGGCGGGGCGATTGTCACTGTGGCGTCCGACGCCGCACACACGCCGCGTATTGGCATGAGTGCTTATGGCGCATCGAAAGCGGCGCTGAAAAGTCTGGCGTTGAGCGTCGGGCTGGAACTGGCGGGTAGCGGGGTGCGCTGTAATGTGGTTTCGCCAGGCTCCACCGACACCGATATGCAACGCACGCTGTGGGTGAGCGATGACGCCGCAGAGCAGCGTATTCGCGGCTTTGGCGAGCAGTTTAAACTCGGCATTCCGCTGGGGAAAATCGCCCGTCCACAAGAGATCGCCAACACGATTTTGTTCCTCGCCTCTGACCTCGCCAGCCATATCACGCTACAGGATATTGTGGTAGATGGCGGCTCAACGCTGGGGGCATAAGCATGATCTGGAAACGCCATTTAACGCTCGACGAGCTGAACGCCACCAGCGATAACACAATGGTGGCGCATCTGGGAATTGTGTATACCCGTCTGGGCGATGATGTACTCGAAGCCGAAATGCCGGTTGATACCCGTACTCATCAGCCGTTCGGTTTACTACATGGCGGTGCGTCGGCGGCGCTGGCGGAAACTTTGGGATCGATGGCCGGATTTATGATGACCCGCGATGGGCAGTGTGTGGTGGGCACGGAACTTAACGCCACCCATCATCGCCCGGTGTCTGAAGGCAAGGTACGTGGCGTCTGCCAGCCGCTGCATCTTGGGCGGCAAAATCAGAGTTGGGAAATCGTTGTTTTCGATGAACAGGGGCGGCGTTGCTGCACTTGTCGGCTGGGTACGGCAGTTTTGGGATGAACCCGACAGAATTAAATGAGATTGCAGGAAAACTCGGTTAACGGAGTGATCGAGTTAACATTGTGAAGTTAAATATTGGTTTCAACTCCGATTTACATGGTTGCCGTGTTGTTAAATTGTACAAAGATGTTATAGAAACAAAATGTAACATCTCTATGGACACGCACACGGATAACAACTATGAACAAATCAGGGAAATACCTCGTCTGGACAGTGCTCTCTGTAATGGGAGCATTTGCTCTGGGATACATTGCTTTAAATCGTGGGGAACAGATCAACGCGCTGTGGATTGTGGTGGCGTCGGTCTGTATCTATCTGATCGCTTACCGTTTTTATGGCCTGTATATCGCCAAAAATGTACTGGCGGTTGACCCGACGCGTATGACGCCAGCGGTGCGCCATAACGACGGACTGGACTATGTGCCGACGGACAAGAAAGTGCTGTTCGGTCACCATTTTGCGGCCATTGCCGGAGCAGGTCCGTTGGTTGGGCCGGTACTGGCGGCGCAAATGGGCTACCTGCCGGGGATGATCTGGCTGCTCGCCGGGGTGGTTCTTGCCGGTGCGGTGCAGGATTTCATGGTGCTGTTTGTTTCTACGCGCCGTGACGGTCGCTCGCTGGGTGAGCTGGTCAAAGAAGAGATGGGGCCAACCGCCGGGGTGATTGCGCTGGTAGCCTGCTTTATGATCATGGTCATTATCCTTGCCGTGCTGGCGATGATCGTGGTGAAAGCCCTGACTCATAGCCCGTGGGGAACGTATACCGTTGCTTTCACCATTCCGCTGGCGCTGTTTATGGGGATCTACCTGCGCTATCTGCGTCCGGGGCGTATTGGCGAAGTGTCGGTGATTGGTCTGGTGTTCCTGATTTTCGCCATTATCTCTGGCGGCTGGGTGGCAGAAAGCCCGACCTGGGCACCGTACTTTGACTTTACCGGCGTGCAGCTGACCTGGATGCTGGTGGGCTACGGTTTTGTGGCGGCGGTGCTGCCAGTGTGGCTGTTGCTGGCCCCGCGCGACTACCTCTCAACCTTCCTGAAAATCGGGACCATCGTCGGTCTGGCGGTAGGCATTTTGATTATGCGCCCGACGCTGACCATGCCTGCGCTAACTAAATTTGTCGATGGCACTGGCCCGGTATGGACCGGTAACCTGTTCCCGTTCCTGTTTATCACTATCGCCTGTGGCGCGGTGTCTGGCTTCCATGCGCTGATCTCTTCCGGCACCACGCCGAAGATGCTGGCGAACGAAGGGCAGGCGTGTTTTATCGGCTACGGCGGGATGTTAATGGAATCCTTCGTGGCGATTATGGCGCTGGTTTCTGCCTGTATCATCGATCCGGGTGTGTACTTCGCCATGAACAGCCCGATGGCGGTGCTGGCTCCTGCAGGGACGGCGGATGTAGTCGCATCTGCCGCGCAAGTGGTGAGTAGCTGGGGCTTTGCGATTACCCCGGATACGCTCAACCAGATTGCCAGCGAAGTGGGTGAACAGTCGATCATTTCCCGTGCGGGCGGTGCGCCGACCTTGGCTGTGGGGATGGCCTACATTCTACACGGCGCGCTGGGCGGCATGATGGATGTGGCGTTCTGGTATCACTTCGCCATTCTGTTTGAAGCACTGTTTATTCTGACGGCGGTGGATGCAGGTACGCGAGCTGCGCGCTTTATGTTGCAGGATCTGCTGGGCGTGGTTTCTCCGGGCCTGAAACGGACCGATTCATTGCCTGCTAACCTGCTGGCAACGGCGCTGTGCGTGCTGGCGTGGGGCTACTTCCTCCATCAGGGCGTGGTCGATCCGCTGGGCGGTATTAACACTCTGTGGCCGCTGTTTGGTATTGCCAACCAGATGCTGGCAGGGATGGCACTGATGCTCTGTGCCGTTGTGCTGTTCAAAATGAAACGTCAACGTTACGCCTGGGTGGCGCTGGTACCAACGGCCTGGCTGCTGATTTGTACCCTGACCGCTGGCTGGCAGAAAGCGTTTAGCCCGGATGCGAAAGTCGGCTTCCTGGCCATTGCTAATAAGTTCCAGGCAATGATCGACAGCGGCAATATTCCGTCGCAATATACTGAGTCACAGCTGGCGCAACTGGTGTTCAACAACCGTCTGGATGCCGGGTTAACCATCTTCTTTATGGTGGTCGTGGTGGTTCTGGCACTGTTCTCGATTAAGACGGCACTTGCGGCATTGAAAGAGCCGAAGCCAACGGCGAAAGAAACGCCGTATGAGCCAATGCCGGAAAATGTTGAAGAGATCTTGGCGCAGGCAAAAGGCGCGCACTAAAGTCAGAGTGAGGGGGGATGTTGGCGAATGTTGGCATAGTGCCGAGGGTTCCCCCTCACCCTAACCCTCTCCCCGATGGGGCGAGGGGACTGACCGAGCGCGTTGATAGCATTTGTAGGCCGGATAAAGCGTTCGCGCCGTATCCGGCAATATTTCAGCAACCTGATTACCGGAGGTATTGATGTTTGATTCACTGGCAAAAGCCGGAAAATATTTAGGTCAGGCGGCGAAGCTGATGATTGGTATGCCTGATTACGACAACTATGTCGAACATATGCGGGTTAACCATCCCGATCAAACGCCGATGACCTACGAAGAGTTTTTCCGTGAGCGGCAGGACGCGCGCTACGGTGGAAAAGGCGGCGCGCGCTGCTGCTAAATTTGCACGTCAGGCTTTAAACGATTCCACTTTTTCGAACGCTGCACGCAATGTCTCTGGTGTCAGCGTGACTGGCAGGTAATGAATGGACTCCACCGGACGTAAGGTGTGGGCAATCACTTTGTCGATCTCCGCCTGATTATTGATATCCACTTCCAGCTCCGCCAGCGTAGTCGGCAGGTGAAAACGCTGATACGCCTCTGTTAATTGCGCCAGCACATCATCCTGACCCAGCAAGGCGCTTTGCACCAGAATTCCGTAAGCGACTTTGGTGCCGTGGAGAAACTTCTCGGTTTGCGGCAGTACAGTCAGACCGTTGTGCACGGCATGGGCCGCCGCCACACGCGTAAAACGATCGCCCAGACCACCGACCATCCCACCACCAGCAATAATGGCATCCACCACATCGCAAAATGATTGCGTTAACTGCTGATTTTGCTGATCGCTCAGCGCCTGTTCGCTCCTGTTTAACAAGACGTCGCGAATGGCCTGCGCGTTATTAATCCCCAGCCGCACGGTTAGCGGCAACGTTTCTGGTTGCGGGGCCAGTACTACCGCTTCATACCATTTCGCCAGCGTGTCACCGATCCCCGCCAGCAGATATTCTTGCGGCGCATTGAGGATAATCTCCGGTTCCACCAGCACCATAAAATTGGCGTCGTCGAAAATCTCATAATGCAGCGCCTGTCCGGCATCGTTATACCAGACGGAGAGCGGTGTCCAGGCGGCGCAGGTAGCGGCGATCGTCGGAACGGCAACAAATGGCAGACCGAGACGGCGGGCGAGGGCTTTCGCGGTGTCGAGCAGTGCGCCGCCGCCGACGCCAATCACCACGCTGCGATCGTCACCGGACTCAGCCGCCAGTTGTTGTACATCGCTTTCGCTGCAATGACCGCGAAACAAAATATGCTTTGCCCCTGGTAGTTCAAACGCTGGCGGAAGTTTGGTTTTCGCCGCAGCAATGGCGCGTTCGCCGTAGATCCACACCGCGCGAGAAAGTTGTTCATCAGTGAAAAAATCGTGCAGGTGATTGAAACTTCCAGGATGAGAAAAGTAGTTAGCCGGGCCGACGACCACGCGGATAGGATTGTGAGGCATGTTGTGTTGTCCTTATTGTTTTATTTAGACATCTAAACGTCTTGATTGCCAAATACTAGCATCGTGTTATAGTGCCTTCAACACGCAACTTCGTCAGGTACAATAAAAATGACAAATAACCCTCTGATTCCACAAAGCAAACTTCCACAACTTGGCACCACTATTTTCACCCAGATGAGCACGCTGGCGCAGCAACACCAGGCGATTAACCTTTCGCAAGGCTTTCCTGATTTTGATGGTCCGCGCTATTTACAGGAGCGGCTGGCGTACCACGTTGCCCAGGGGGCAAACCAATACGCGCCCATGACCGGCGTGCAGGCATTGCGCGAGGCGATTGCTCAGAAAACGGAACGTTTGTATGGCTATCAACCAGATGCCGATAGCGATATCACCGTAACGGCAGGGGCGACGGAGGCGTTATACGCGGCGATTACCGCATTGGTGCGCAATGGCGATGAAGTGATTTGTTTTGATCCCAGCTATGACAGTTACGCCCCCGCCATCGCGCTTTCTGGGGGAATAGTGAAGCGTATGGCACTGCAACCACCGCATTTTCGCGTTAACTGGCAGGAGTTTGCCGCATTGTTAAGCGAGCGCACCCGACTGGTGATCCTCAACACCCCACATAACCCCAGTGCTACTGTCTGGCAGCAGGCTGATTTCGCCGCTTTGTGGCAGGCAATTGCCGGGCACGAGATTTTTGTCATTAGCGATGAAGTCTACGAGCACATCAACTTTTCACAGCAGGGCCATGCCAGCGTGCTGGCGCATCCGCAGCTGCGTGAGCGGGCAGTGGCGGTGTCATCGTTTGGCAAGACCTATCATATGACCGGCTGGAAAGTGGGTTATTGCGTTGCGCCAGCGCCCATCAGTGCCGAAATTCGCAAGGTACATCAGTATCTGACCTTTTCGGTGAATACCCCGGCACAGCTGGCGCTTGCGGATATGCTACGTGCAGAACCTGAGCATTATCTTGCATTACCTGACTTTTATCGCCAGAAGCGCGATATCCTGGTGAACGCCTTAAGTGAAAGTCGGCTGGAGATACTACCCTGCGAAGGTACTTACTTTTTGCTGGTGGATTACAGCGCCGTGTCTACGCTGGATGATGTTGAGTTTTGCCAGTGGCTGACGCGGGAGCACGGCGTAGCGGCAATTCCTCTGTCGGTGTTTTGCGCCGATCCCTTCCCACATAAACTGATTCGTCTCTGTTTTGCCAAGAAGGAATCGACGTTGCTGGCAGCAGCTGAACGCCTGCGCCAGCTGTAGTTATTTGACAGTCCAGGCGCGGGAATATTGACGGTCGGCAAACAACTCTTGCAGGCCGTTAATTTGCTTCAGGCGCAGCACTTCGTCGCTGTCCATTCCCAGTTCTTTGCCGATTTTATTGTCGTCCCATCCCAACTGGCTGAGTTCACGGACGATTTCTGACATGGCGGTGATTTGATGGCGTCCACGAGCGCGGTTGTGGCGAATTGTTGCAGCGATGCGCTCGTTACGATCTCCTCCCAGACAGGTAACCGGTAAATACCCTTTTAAGCGCGTTTTTAACGTGTTAGATCCTTTACCAATTTCATGACGGTGAAAGCCATCAACAATCTCCATTGTGTCAGATTGAGTGTTAGTCACCACGATAGGTTGGGTAAAACCATCAATTTCAATGGATTTTTTTAGCAGCTTCTTCTCTGGCGGAGCCACATTATTGGGGTTGTAATCATTCGGCACGAGTTGGCTATTTTTAACCCACAGAACGCAATCCACGGGCTCTTCACGAAAGGGGCTAACCTGATGGATCGCCATGCGGATTTCATTAATCGCTTTGATGCGATCGTCTTCCGGCAAGCTGGCGAGAAATTGGGTTAAATCCTGCGTTAATCGTTGTTGCATAGTATCCCCCATTCCTGACGTTTTCCTTTTATCCGTTCGTTATAACGCTGATAGTTCTTCGCTTTCGTAGGGCTAAATGATAATGCCCGGCACCAGTAATCGTTATTGAGTAAAACTTTGCATATTCGCCGCCAGGAGGGGATATCTTTCGTGCCAATGTCCCCTTGCTGGGTTTGTGGAACCTCGATGCCTTTTTTCTGATACCAGTGCAAATAAATGGCGATTTTATTGCGGTAATGCTCCGCAGTTTTTTCCGGCATGCTATTGAGCAGCAATAATGCATACTCTTGCCAGTCTAAATGCTCTGGCTTGAGGATTTTCCGATGCCCATAGAAATGATTGTCATGTCCGGCGTAAATTCCGCCGCTTTTTACACCGCTGACTCGTGCGCACATAGCAGCCCAGCGATCCGGTTCGATAACGTGATAGAGCCATAATCCCTGTCGTTGCTCCGGGCCAAAAGGTTCGCAAATTCGCATTTGACGCAGAGGGACGCCCGCCTGATACATTAGGTTATACAGAGGGTTGCAGAGACTTTGATGATTTGCATACCAGGTCCAGATATCAGCAACTTTCCAGTCGTAGATGGGGTAAATGTACCAGCTATGACCGCCTGGTGCGGCCGTAGTCCAGGGTTTATCGTCGGCAAAACGCTGTTTATTCGAACTGGCGATAGCAACGAAACGGTTATAGGACTCGTCAGCCCGGATGCCGATCATCATGGCCGCAGGACGTTTTTGCGAAAACCATTCGGCAAATTCACGCACGAAATGTTCAAAAGTCATGCCTGGCTGGTAAAACGGGAAATAAGCGGGATCGGTTATTGCATCTCCCGGGGGCTGGCGTACCCATTCAACATCAGGTTCCCAGCATTGCCATTCGGGTTGATACTGAGAAAGAGAGTTTTGCGTCGTAAGAGGCAGCGCTACCCAATAAAATTCTTCAATGACATCTGCATACTGCTCTCGTAGGGACTGAATATAGTGAATAGTTAAAGAAAACTGTGCTTCCCAGTCGATAAACAGAACGTATATTTTTTTGCCCATTTTTCTGGCCAGATTCGCGGTTAGATGAAGCATTAAGCCTGAATCTTTACCGCCAGAAAATGAGACACAAACGCGGGGTAGGGTGTTGAGTGTCCAGGTAATACGCTCTTGTGCAGCTTCCAGAATATTGAGCGGAAGAGGAATTTTATAAATAGACATCTAAAGATGCTCTCTGAACCTGACAGGTAGATAATTCGATAGTTTTTTAATTATAAAGTAAATAAATTCAAATAAGATATATTATTTTATGTATTTATAGTGTGAATTTTTCATTGAAAAACATTTTGCCAATGGATAGATGTTTATTATAAATTGTCATTCAAACGATCAATGAATCGTGAGAACGTAAGGTTATTTAATGATGATTTATTATAGGACATATAAAGTGTGTTTGAAGGCAACGGGTGTTCAAGTTTTATTTGTTTTAGCTGAAGTGTTTTATGATAACTGCGGTATAATTCGTAAGGCACAATACCAATTAAATCGGTAACTGCAATTGTATTAATAATGGTAAACAGAGAGGAACTACGAAACGATATTTTACGGTTTGCCATGAGTGCTTCTATTTCCATCTGGAAATCTTCTAATCCAGGGATTTTAGATATCAGAAAGGTAAATTCTTCATCAAGAATTTGTGCATGGGTGCTCCGTTCATTTATTCTCGGATGGGTAGTACTACAGATGAGTGTATTACGAATTGACTGAAAAGGGATGCAGCTCACAGAACGGCTGATAACTGGTGCCAATGTCACTACGAGATCCGCTTTGCGGTAAGCCAGTAAGTCTTCGGCGCTTTCTACGGCCATCATAATGTCATGATGTTCAATGTCGATAACTGCATCCTGGCGCAGACTATTGATCAAAAGGCTGCTGTTTGTCGCAGAGATGAATTGTGGACCATAAATTATAAATTTTTTCTTTAATTCAGATTTATTGACGATATTTATTGTTTGTTCCAGGTTTCTAAGGTTTTTCTCAAGATGATGATGAAGATTTAACCCAGTAGTCGTTGGCGTAATACCTTTTCCGGCACGAGTAAACAAAGGATCATTAAATTGCGTACGTAAGCGTTGCAGGGACTGACTAACCGCAGAGGGCGTTATATATAGCGATTCTGCAGCCTTACTAATGCTGAGATGTTGGTAAATGCACTCGAAGATTACCAGTAAATTCAAGTCAAATTTTTTTAAGTCGTAAAGATTGGCCATGATGTACTCCATTCATATCATTGCACTCATCATGATATTCATTAAATCTATAATATGAATTAATATATTTGTATTTATTATGTTCTTTTACTTAACTCATGATTAAGTTTTTCTAAAATAGCATAGCCGATTTATTGTTTGTGATCAATTCTTGCGGTTTTCAGGATAACTGAAAAGCCGTATATATTCCAGTTATCCATGATTTAATATTATTTATTTCCCATGATGATATTTAAGGTCTTTTGATCCGGTAATCCGACCGCCTGTTGCAATGTATTCTCCGGGCTCATGTAGTAGATAGCAGGCGTGACGTTTGCGCCAAGTTCATCCATCAGTTTTTCATTGGCACTTAAGATTTTCATTTGCTCTGCACCAACGGTGGCCGGAATGTTTAGCTTTAGCTTCTTGTCTGATGCTTCATACTCTTGCCATGCTTTAGCCGGATCTTTAGCCGCGAGGATCGCCGCAGCAGTCGCTGGGCTTTCCGGTTTGATTACGCCAACCAGTAGTGTGCGAAGCTGAACTTTGCCAGCCTCAACCCACGGGCGCGTCTGCTGCCAGAACTGTTTACAATACGGACAAAATGGATCGGCAAAGACATAAACCACAACAGGCGCATCTTTTTTGCCGTCGAGGAGCCAGTGGGATTGCTCCATCCGTTGCCACATTTCTCGACCGACTGGCGCATAAATTTCTTTCTCAATAAGTGTGTTACTCAGGTTTTCACCTTTTTCGTTGTACATATAACCTGAGATGGCGTGCTTGCCGTCTGGTGTCAGGTAGATAGTAACTCCCATATCCTGATACTTTCCGAGATAACCTTTCATTCCCCCGGGGGCATCAAAAGATTTGAGGATAGTAATACCCTGTTTTTCAATGGCTTTTACTGGGGCTGGAAGTTCCTCTGCGAAGGCGACTGCAGGAAGCAGAGCCAATAAAAGTATCTTTTTTAACATTAATTTGTCCTTTTCAGTCAGTGCAAAATTTGAGTAAAAGGCATAACCTATCACTGTCATAGGTAAGAGCTTAGAACAGGTGATTGCCCTTTGTTTATGAGGGTGTTGTAATCCATGTCGTTGTTGCATTTGTAAGGGCAACACCGCAGCCTGCTGAACAGGCGCTGAAGATACCAAAGGGTAGTTCAGATTACACGGTCACCTGGAAAGGGGGCCCATTTTACTTTTTATCGCCGCTGGCGGTGCAAAGTTCACAAAGTTGTCTTACGAAGGTTGTAAGGTAAAACTTATCGATTTGATAATGGAAACGCATTAGCCGAATCGGCAAAAATTGGTTACCTTACATCTCATCGAAAACACGGAGGAAGTATAGATGTCCTTGATTAACACCAAAATTAAACCTTTTAAAAACCAGGCATTCAAAAACGGCGAATTCATCGAAGTAACCGAGAAAGATACCGAAGGCCGCTGGAGCGTCTTCTTCTTCTACCCGGCTGACTTTACTTTCGTATGCCCGACCGAACTGGGCGACGTTGCAGACCATTACGAAGAACTGCAGAAACTGGGCGTAGATGTATACGCAGTATCTACCGATACTCACTTCACCCACAAAGCATGGCACAGCAGCTCTGAAACCATCGCGAAAATCAAATACGCAATGATCGGCGACCCGACTGGCGCCCTGACCCGTAACTTCGACAACATGCGTGAAGATGAAGGTCTGGCTGACCGCGCGACCTTCGTTGTTGACCCGCAGGGTATCATCCAGGCAATCGAAGTTACCGCTGAAGGCATTGGCCGTGACGCGTCTGACCTGCTGCGTAAAATCAAAGCTGCTCAGTATGTAGCTTCTCACCCAGGTGAAGTTTGCCCGGCTAAATGGAAAGAAGGTGAAGCAACTCTGGCTCCGTCTCTGGACCTGGTTGGTAAAATCTAAATTTCCTTCGTCTTTCGCGCTACCAACTCCGGCGCGAAATACTTCGGAAATTCACCTAATTCTTCGGGTGCTGCGGCACCCGATTTTGTTCCCCGCACCATGATGCAAGCTGCATCCAGGTAGCCGCAGAGGCCGCTTGCATGATGATGTTTAAAGCCCAGGAGATAAACATGCTCGACACAAATATGAAAACTCAACTCAAGGCTTATCTTGAAAAATTGACCAAGCCTGTTGAGTTAATTGCCACGCTGGATGACAGCGCTAAATCGGCAGAAATCAAGGAACTGTTGGCTGAAATCGCAGAACTGTCAGACAAAGTCACCTTTAAAGAAGATAACAGCTTGCCGGTGCGTAAGCCGTCTTTCCTGATCACCAACCCAGGTTCCAACCAGGGGCCGCGTTTTGCAGGCTCCCCGCTGGGTCATGAGTTCACCTCGCTGGTACTGGCGTTGCTGTGGACCGGTGGTCATCCGTCGAAAGAAGCACAGTCTCTGCTGGAGCAGATTCGCCATATTGACGGTGATTTTGAATTCGAAACTTATTATTCGCTCTCTTGCCACAACTGCCCGGACGTGGTGCAGGCGCTGAATCTGATGAGCGTACTGAACCCGCGTATTAAGCACACAGCAATTGATGGCGGCACCTTCCAGAACGAGATCACCGATCGTAACGTGATGGGCGTTCCGGCAGTGTTCGTAAACGGGAAAGAGTTTGGTCAGGGCCGCATGACGTTGACTGAAATCGTCGCCAAAATTGATACTGGCGCGGAAAAACGTGCGGCAGAAGAGCTGAACAAGCGTGATGCTTATGATGTATTAATCGTCGGTTCCGGCCCGGCGGGTGCGGCGGCAGCAATTTACTCCGCGCGTAAAGGCATCCGTACGGGTCTGATGGGCGAACGTTTCGGCGGTCAGATCCTCGATACTGTTGATATCGAAAACTACATTTCTGTACCGAAGACCGAAGGCCAGAAACTGGCAGGCGCGCTGAAGGTTCACGTTGATGAATACGATGTTGATGTGATTGATAGCCAGAGCGCGAGCAAACTGATTCCGGCAGCGGTTGAAGGCGGCTTGCATCAGATTGAAACGGCTTCCGGCGCGGTACTGAAAGCTCGCAGCATTATCGTGGCGACCGGTGCAAAATGGCGCAACATGAACGTTCCGGGCGAAGATCAGTATCGCACCAAAGGCGTAACCTATTGCCCGCACTGCGACGGTCCACTGTTTAAAGGCAAACGTGTGGCGGTCATCGGCGGCGGCAACTCCGGTGTGGAAGCGGCAATCGACCTGGCAGGGATTGTTGAACACGTAACGCTGCTGGAATTTGCCCCTGAAATGAAAGCCGACCAGGTTCTGCAGGACAAACTGCGCAGCCTGAAAAACGTCGACATCATTCTGAATGCGCAAACCACGGAAGTGAAAGGCGACGGCAGCAAAGTCGTAGGTCTGGAATATCGTGATCGTGTCAGCGGCGATATTCACAACATCGAACTGGCCGGTATTTTCGTCCAGATTGGTCTGCTGCCGAACACCAACTGGCTGGAAGGCGCAGTCGAACGTAATCGTATGGGTGAGATAATCATTGATGCGAAATGCGAAACCAACGTCAAAGGCGTGTTCGCTGCCGGTGACTGTACGACGGTTCCGTACAAGCAGATCATCATCGCTACTGGCGAAGGTGCTAAAGCCTCTCTGAGCGCTTTTGACTACCTGATTCGCACCAAAACTGCATAAGAAGAAGTAAGATTCACCTGCAATTGCTTAGCCGCCGGGGTCAAACCTGGCGGCTTTTTTTATAAAAAACGCCCTGCCGGGATTGCTCAGGGCAGGGCGTCATAAATGCGTTAATTTGTTAACGAACGACTAATACCGGCAGATTGGCGTGGCGGATCACGTTGGAAGCGTTGGAACCTAACAGATGGGTTGAAATCGATGGATTTCGCGAACCGATAACCACAACATCCGCATCCAGTTCTTTAGCTAATTCGTTCACTTCATCTCGCACGTTACCAAAACGGACATGTGGTTTGATACGGGATGGATCAATATTGAAATGGCCGACCATTGTCTGTAAGCGTTCTTCGGCTTCATGTTGCAAATGTTCTTCGAAACGACGCACATCAGCAGCAAAACGGTGCAGACTAAGGCTTGCGGCGCCCGGTAATACATGGAGTAAATGAATTACGCCATCATCCTGGGCGAGAAATTCAGCGTGACGAACGGCTTTGTCGCTCAATTCCATTTCAAATACGTCTACTGGCATAATGATTGTTTTGTACATAAGCATTCCCTCCTTGCTATTGCATGAACATATAACAGCATATTATTGATTATGATTCTATGATTTGCGAAGTTGATTTGATCTGGGATAGCAATTGATCTGGAAAATGGATTAAGTCAGCTACTACCAGCGTTGCTCAAGATATAGCACTGCCACAACAATAATTGCTGCAATGAATATATAAAACGCAGTAATACCGAGAGCTTCGCTCATAGGGGGATCCGCTGGTGGATAACTTGTTCAGATTAGAACGCAGCGGTGAAGAGCAAAATGATAAATCTGGTTGATATTTGAGCGGAAAGAGGATGCAGAAGCATCCTCCGGGCAAAGCGAATAACGCTTGTGCAGATGGGATTAAAGCAGGTACTCGCCAGCGGCTTCAGGCTGGTATTCGAGTTCCAGCACTTCAAGGTGGGTAGCAACGCCGCCCGGAAGTTCCCAGTGGATGGTATCGCCAACGCGCAACCCCAGCAGTGCGGCACCAACCGGAGCCATAACGGAAAGTTGAGTATTGCTGTCGGTCATCTTTGCCGGATACACCAGTGTACGCACACGGACTTCGCCATCGCTAAGATTGCGGAATTTAACCCGGCTGTTCATCGTCACCACATCGTGTGGCATCTCTTCTGGCGAACACATTTGGGCGCGATCCAACTCTGCGTTTAACGCGTCGGCGATTGGCAAACCGGCATAGGCAGGTTGCTCCAGCAGAATATCGATGCGTTCGGCATCCAGGTCGTTAATGATGATTGTTGGTCTGGACATTTTTACTCCATGTCGTCGGTACTGCGAGTGTCGCAGATAAACATACCCAAAAGAAAACCCTCACCGTCAGGCGGCGAGGGTTTAGCTCATATGATGATACTGACTGTTGCTCACTCTTTGAAGTGATTTACATCACATTCAGGTAATTCCTTAATGCTGAGCGATTTGTATAAATCTTAATCGAAAAACAGCGTAAGGGATAAATTTTCGTGATGGATCAACTTCCGCTGCGCTGGATCTCAATAACCTGCTTTATCAATCACAAAGTTTTTGCCACAGTTGCCTGGGTGTGGTTGTGGCAAGAATGAGTTTGCAGAAAGCGGCGCATTGATGGCGTCAGCTTTGATTGAAATCTGGATTTCAGTCAAATATGCCGGATTACCCTGGCAGGTTAACTTGACTGCTTTGACGTTCTCTTTCCCCCAGCTTTTGGCAAAGGCGGCGTCAAAGTCACTGCGGCTCACGGTTTTACCGTAGTTATCCGCAAGGAATTTTCCGGCTGTGCTTTCTTTGATCTCTTGATTCAGACGTACCATCGTACCGAAGTAAGCGTCCGGATCAAAACCAAAGCAGGCGCCGTGTTTCGCGTATTCATAACGTTCCAGACAGGAACGACCACCTGCGCCCGGCATAACTTCACTCAATTTAGCTGCTGTTTCCAGCGATAACCCTGTTTCCGGTGAAGAACACATCCGGCTGGCGCGAGCTTCCGGCAGGTTTGGGACTGGGCGAGTGGCGCAGCCGAAGCGCATCCATCGGCGTTCATCAACGCCACGCGCAGCAACCGATTTAGGCAATCCCGGCCACAGGCCATGAACGGTCAGAAAATCAGCTTTGTTGCTCGTTTCGGTTTGCAGTCGACACTCATCGCGTTCGTTACGATTTCGATCGTGCTGACTCTGGCAAAACCCGGTTTGCCAGGAAAGAGCTAAAACGTAACGATCAAAATCGCCATACTGTTTTGCCTGTAATGCAGCGGCGTTGACAGAAGATAAGGGGAGCAGAGAAGCCGCCAGTAAAGCGGCGTTACGCCAGAATGTTTTCATAGTGGGTGTGGAACTCATACATGCACTGAATACTATCTATTAAATCATAAAAAAGCCCGCCAGGTTGGCTAACCTGGCGGGCGCGGTGATTTATTCAGCGTTTGGCGAACGTATTAGTTCCACATGGCGAGAATCGGCCAGCCTACCAGAAGCAGCATGGCAATATAAATCACCCCGAAGATAGCCCCAAGACGCCAGTAATCTTTTGATTTCACATAGCCGCAGCCGTAAATAATCACACCAGGGCCAGTAGCATATGGGGTCAGACAGCCCATGATACCGATAGACAGCACCAGCAGAATACACAGTTGTTCCATCGGTACACCTGGAATCCCTTTACCGACCGCCAGAATGACCGGCAGCATGGTTGCGGTGTGCGCTGACAGGCTGGCAAACAGGTAATGAGCAAAGTAGAACACCAGCACGAGGACGATAACCGTCGCATTTGGCGAAAAACCTTCCAGATGCGTACTCATGGTGCTGGCGAACCAGTCGATAAATCCGGAACGAGTCAGGCCATTAGCCATGACGACCAGCGTTGCCAGGTTAACCAGCGTGTTCCATGCGCTGTTATAGCGGGTAATGTCTTTCCACGGCACAACGTGCAGCGCCAGCATCAGCGAAACTGCCAGCAGACCAACCGCAGTGGCGTTAATCACTTCGCTGCCAAATACCCATAAACCTAAGCTGAGTAATACAAGGCCAATCAGCGTCCACTCTCTGCGAGTCAGACACCCCATGGTTTTTAGTTCATCACCCGCCCAGGTTGCCACTTCTTCACTGTGTGTGATTTCCGGTTTGTACAGCACGTAGGAAAGCCACGGCGCAATGATAAGCAAGATAACCCCAACCGGCAGGAAGCAGAGGAACCACTGTAACCAGCTAATCTGGATACCGGCAATTTTGCTGACGAACTCCAGACCCAGCACGTTTGGTGCTGCACCGGTGACAAACATGGAAGAACTCAGACTGGTACTAATGACCATCATCCACATCAAATAGCCGCCAATACGACGCGCGGACGGATCGTTTGGGAATGATTTAAATAGCGGCGGCAGGTTTTTAATGACCGGAAAAACCGTACCCCCGGTACGCGCGGTGTTGGACGGTGTAAACGGTGCCAGCAGAATGTCGATAATGACAATCGCATAACCCAACGTCAGCGTGCGTTTGCCCATGAATTTCACCAGGAAAAGGGCAATGCGACGACCTAACCCGGAAACTTCATATCCTAATGCAAAGATAAATGCGCCAAATACCAGCCAGACTGTGGTACTGGAAAAACCAGCCAGCCCCCATTTCAGCGCCTGTTTTTGCGCATTAAACGCTGGGTCAGCTAATTCTTTGGCGTCAAAGAGCAGGTAATTACTGCCAATCACGCAAATGGTTACTGCAATAAAACTGATCGCTGTTGCCGGGATTGGCTCGAGGATCATGCCGACAATCATTGCCACAAACACAGCGAAGTAATGCCATGCCTGCGGCGGCATACCGTCGGGGACAGGGATAAGAAACATGACACCCATCACCACCAGTGGGGCCAATAGTTTCCATATATTATCTTTTGCTAAAGACATACGGGTTCTCCGAAAATTAATATTTCCAAATTTATCAAGTGCTTAAATAATTAAATCTGTGCTAAAAACCAGGTAAGGATCAGCAGGTCGGCACTGCCGCCTGGACTGAGATTTCGTTCGATACACTCCCTGTCGAACTGCCGGAGATAATCGAGATCGGCGGGGGTTCGGATGCCCCCTTTTTGCAATAGTGTTTGCGCCTCGCGCTGTAGCCAGCGCAGGCCCCCCTCTCCACCGCGCGATGCAACGTTGGTATCGCCGTTGGTAGCCATCAGTAGGAGCAAGGTATCGAGCAATGCCAGTTCAGGATCTAACCCCTGATCCAGCAGAGTGAGGTAATGCGGAAGTGCGTGGTTGATCACCAGTGGATAACCTGCTTCGGCTTCACCGCGCGCGCCGGTAAGGCCTAGTTGCTGGTACAACCGTTGACCTGCGGTCAGTTGTTGATTATTGGTACGCAGTTCGCGATCGGTCAGACCACGGCAGAAACTTGCCGCCGTAGAACAAACGGTTGTGGGCGTTACCGGCTGGTTGAGCTGAAGCAAACGGCCAATCGCCGCGCACAGTAGCCCTAAAGAAAAAATGCTGCCTTTATGGGTGTTTACGCCCGCAGTGGCGCGGAACATATCGCCTTCACAGGCCATACCAATTGGGCGTAATCCGTTGAGTACTGCTTCGGGGGCCATTTCTGCACTACAGGCACCAAATTCGATAAAACGGGGTAACCAGGCCTGGATTGCCAGTGCGCTACGGTGGAAATCTTCCAGCGCCATATCTTTGTGCGCACCGCAGTTAATGCGATCCACGAGGCCTGGTTTCGGTGACAGATTGACTTCAGTCAGCATGGCGCGCCAGCCCAGCAGGGCATATTCATCGATTAATGACGTCGCAAGCTTTGTGGTTTTAGTTGACGTTGCAGGCATCGACATCGTTCAGCAGCGCCTCCATGCGGTTGAGTAAATCGGTCAGTTGGTGGGTTTTTCCACGCGCGCAGACGGCTGCGCTTTGCTCGCATAATAGGCAGCGGCGAGGCGGCAGCGAATAATCGCGGCGGGAGAGAATTTCGCCTTCGGGCGTCAGGACATCGATATCCCATAAACGCCCGAGAGGATGGCTATGTTCAAGCTCAATGGTGGCGAGCTTGAGGTCGCGAGCTGGAGCGGCAATGCTCAACATGCCCTCCGGCCCGCTGGCGGAAACCAGTGCAGCCTGCTCCTGAATTTGCCAGCCCTGTTTTGCGGCTAAGGCACGCAAGGCTGTCACGCCATGATTAAAAATTCGGCGTGTGACCTCGCTGTCTTTAATCGGACCCGGCGCAACCACGGTAAAGGAGACCAGTGGAACAGGATGGCGCTTGAGCCAGGCGTGTTGCCGTGCTTGCCTTTCATCCCGGCTGACGAGCAGCTCGGGAATTGACACCGCATGGTGGCTGGCGAGTTCAGGAAGCAGGTGCATGGCTTATTCCTTCACCTGATGCACAACGTCAATCACCGAGCCATCGCGGTAGCGCACGACGGCAACGACGCGGTCGGTGAATTCAATCGGCTGTGGTTCACCGGTCAGCAGACGCGCACGTTCGCGCAGCCACTCAATGGAAACCACTTTAATGCCTGCTTCCTGCAGACGTTCTGCCAGTTCCGGACGTGCCGGGTTAACAGCGATGCCGTGGTCGGTGACCAGAATATCGACGCTGGACCCTGGGGTAATGCAGGTCAGCACGTTATCCACCAGAGTCGGGATACGACCGCGCACCAGCGGCGCAACAATGATGGAAAGCGCAGAGGCAATTGCGGTATCGCAGTGACCACCGGAAGCGCCACGCAGCACGCCATCAGAGCCGGTCAGCACGTTGACGTTGAACTGGGTATCAATTTCCAGCGCGCTCAGTACCACCACGTCGAGACGATCAACCGATGCGCCTTTAGAGCCCCAGTTAGCGTACTGGTTGGCACTGATTTCGATGTGATTGGGGTTACGGGCCAGCGATTGCGCAGCGTGGCTGTCAAAGCTCTGCACATCCAGCAGTTTGCGGATCAGACCTTTTTCGTGCAGATCAACCATCGTTGCGGTAATGCCACCGAGGGCGAAGTCGGCGCGAATATCGCGGCTACGCATTTTGTCTTCCAGGAAACGGGTTACCGCAAGCGAAGCGCCGCCGGTGCCGGTCTGCAGGGAGAAACCTTCTTTGAAGTAGCCAGAGTTGACAATCACATCCGCAGCGCTGCGGGCAATCAGCAGTTCGCGCGGGTTAGTGGTCATACGGGTTGCGCCAGCGCCGATTTTCGCGGCATCGCCGACACGATCAACTTTGACGATCAGATCAACCTGATCCTGTTCAATGCTCGCCGGATTATGCGGATAAGGCAGCAGTTCTTCGGTGAGCATCACCACCTGTTTTGCGTTGTCGGCATCAACCATTGCATAACCGAGAGAACCGCAGCAGGCTTTGCCGGTGTAGCCGTTGGCATTACCGAATTCATCACAGGACGGGACGCCGAGGAAAGCGACGTCGATGTTCAGTTCACCGCTCTGTACCAGATGCACACGTCCGCCGTGAGAGTGGATTTGCACCGGTTCCGCCAGCAGGCCACGGGAGATTTCTTCTGCCAGTGGACCGCGTAAGCCGGAGGTATAAATGCGGGTAACCACGCCCTGGCGAATGTGTTCTACCAGCGGCGCATGGCAATCACTCAGGGAACTGGACGCCAGGGTCAGGTTTTTAAAGCCCATCTTTGCGATGACGTCCATCACCATATTGACGGTCAGGTCACCGCCACGGAAAGCGTGGTGGAAGGAGATGGTCATACCATCTTGCAAACCAGAACGACGAATGGCTTCTTCCAGGTTGGCGCACAGTTTGCGATCGCGCGCTTTTTCAGCCTGATAGGTTTGTTTCGGCGAGTTCTGGAAAGCGGCAAGATCGCATTCAGCGTGACGATTCCAGGCTGCTACCCGTTCTTGTCGTTGAGATTGTTCAATTTTCTGCGTCATTTTGATTGCCTTATTCTTCGCGGATGCCGGAAAGTTCTGCACGGGAGAGCACCAGACGGGCGCGATCGATAACCGGACCGTCAACCATCTTGCCGTTCAGGGAAACGACGCCAAGGCCTTCGCGAGCGGCGGCTTCAGCGGCTTCTACGACGCGGCGTGCGTGATCCACTTCTTTCTGGGTTGGAGCGTAGAGGTTGTGCAGCAGATCAATCTGACGCGGGTTGATCAGCGATTTGCCGTCAAAGCCCAGCTGTTTGATGTGGGCGGCTTCTTGCAGGAATCCGGCTTCGTTGTTGGCGTCGGAATAGACGGTATCGAACGCCTGAATACCCGCAGAACGTGCGGCCTGCAAAATAGAGCAGCGAGCGAACAGCAGTTCAGTTCCTTCCGGGGAGCGTTCTGTACGCAGGTTGCGCACGTAGTCTTCTGCACCGAGGGCGATACCGATCAAACGCTCGGAAGCGTGAGCGATTTCCACCGCGCGGGTAATGCCCAGCGGAGATTCAATCGCCGCCAGCAGCCCCGTGCTGCCGGGTTCGCGACCGCAGGCTTTTTCAATACGTAGGATCTCTTTTTCGATATCCAGAACGTCCTGAGCGGTATCGGTTTTCGGCAGACGCACAACGTCTGCGCCACCGCGAACGACGGCTTCCAGGTCGTTAACGCCCCATTCAGAATCCAGTGCGTTAACACGTACGATGGTTTCAATATCGCGATACAGCGGATGTTGCAGCGCGTGGTAGACCATACGACGTGCGGTGTCTTTTTCACGCAGCGCCACGGAGTCTTCGAGGTCGAACATCAGAGCATCAGCTGGGTAGATGAAGGAGTTGCTGACCATCGCGGCATTGGCACCAGGCACAAACAACATGCTGCGGCGGGTGCGAGTTTTACGTTGTTGCAGCGAAGCGGAAATCATTGGCAATCCTCCCATGGCAGCGCCGGGATACCGCTGGCGCGCGCCAGCAAGGCTTCCAGTCGTGCACGTAAAATGCAGTCCAGTGCGCCTTTGTCATCGACATTCAGCTGTACGCCGCGCACGTTATAGCGGGCGAGAACGTCCAGAATGGTGGTGCGAATCGCATCGCCAAACTGTTTCTCAACGCTGCTGTTGATTTGCAGGTCGATATCCTGCGTATCGAGTGGGGCGATGCGTATCATCACATCCCCAGACTCAAGGGTGCCTGCAACGGCGGGCTGGTTTATTTTCATTTTTCACCTGTTTCTTATGCGGGGGTCTTTTGACGAACTGCCGCGTCCTGGCGGGCGTGTTCAAGCAGATTCTGCAAGTAATGCAGAGTGGGTGCCGGGACCAGTGGCGCGATAGCCGTGAGATCGTTTTTCACCAGCAGTTGACGTACCCGGGAAGCGGATATCGGCAGTTCCTGGTAACGCAGTCGCTCAATTTCAACCAGTTCGATGGGCGGTGCGGAGATGGTCGGTGTTTCCAGCCAGTAGCGCATATCCTGGTTGTACTGGGCGGTCACGCGACAAATGGGTTCAGTACCAACAAAGCGGTGAGTAACGCCCAGCGCGGGCGCGAGGTACTGACGGAAAATTTTCAGGTCAATTTCGGTGTAACAATGGTTGATGACGCTCTGTTCTTTAATGAAGTAGCAGGGGAACGTGGCGCGGGAGATGATGTACTCGGAGCCGCGATGCACGGTCAGACGCGGAATATCGGCGGTGCCTTTTAACACCAGATCTAACCGGTCGTCATAGGGAAAGCGTGAAGAATCTTCTTTGACTAAAAACAGATGCAGCCAGTCGCACTGTGCCGCAGCTTGTTGAATCAGATAACGGTGGCCGTTAGTAAAGGGATTGGCGTTCATGACGATACAGCCAATCTTCTTCCCTTCATGACGGAATTTCTTCAGCGATTCGGCATAGCGTTTCAGACGTGTGGCGCTATTTTCCATCAACACCATCACGCCAGGTACGCTGGTTAACGTGTAGAAACCGCACTGACGGAACAGCGCCTCGTATTCGGTTTTGGTATAAATAAACAGATGCGTGCTGTGCCGTTCATAGGCGAGGTTTATCAGTTCGGTGGCTAATGTCAGCGCCAGTCCTTCACCGCGAACTGATTCACTAATAGCGACGCACTTAATGATATTTCCGGCAATTCCGCCGCAGGCAATAAGGCGGTCGTTACGGATTACGGTAATAAATACCTCGACCGTGGTGTCAACACTCAAATCATTTTCATGCAGAAAGTGGGTAATTTCCGCCATCTTTTTATTTTCTGAACGTTTTACCCGGGTGAAAATATCATTGCCGAACATAATAAATAGTATCCTGAAGGTGCATGTTGTTATCGGGTTGCAACAAATGTTGTTCGATGTAGCAAATTGATAACCTTTTATTTTCAGTTGAGAGAAAGGGCTGTGAGTGAGGTATTTCTGTTTCTCCTTTCGCCATACATCCTAAGGAGTATTGCATCGTGAAATTTTGATTTATTTCACATAGAGTTAGTGGTTTTTTATTTATTTAATGGTTTTAAGTTTTTTAATTAATGTAATTACGAATTGACCCATAGGTTTAATTGATTTAATTGATTTAATGAATGAAATTTGTCACGATCATATTTGATATTTATAAATCGAGATTCAACATTTTAATTACATCCGCCAAAAAACAGGGCTTACCCCGCAAGGAAAACAATGTTGCAGCTTAATGAGAATAAACAGTTTGCTTTTTTCCAACGACTGGCGTTCCCGCTGCGTATTTTTTTGCTGATTTTGGTGTTCTCGATATTTGTCATCGCTGCGCTGGCGCAATATTTTACCGCCAGCTTTGAGGACTATTTAACGCTTCATGTTCGTGACATGGCAATGAATCAAGCGAAAATTATTGCCTCCAATGACAGTATCATCACTGCAGTGAAAACGCGTGACTACAAACGACTGGCTACTATTGCCAACAAATTGCAAAGAGATACCGACTTCGATTATGTGGTGATTGGTGACCGGGATTCGATCCGCCTTTACCATCCTAATCCGGAAAAGATTGGTTACCCCATGCAGTTTACCAAACCGGGAGCGCTGGAAAGAGGGGAGAGTTACTTCATCACCGGCAAAGGGTCGATAGGTATGGCAATGCGCGCCAAAACGCCGATCTTTGATGACGATGGCAAAGTCATTGGCGTGGTGTCGGTGGGGTATCTGGTAAGTAAAATCGATAGCTGGCGGGCAGAGTTTTTATTACCGATGGTGGGCGTGTTTGTCGTGCTGTTAGGCATTCTGATGCTGCTGTCGTGGTTCTTAGCTGCGCATATCCGCCGCCAGATGATGGGGATGGAACCAAAGCAGATTGCGCGCGTGGTCCGCCAGCAAGAGGCGCTTTTTAGTTCGGTTTATGAAGGGCTGATTGCGGTGGACCCGTATGGGCATATTACTGCCATCAACCGCAACGCAAGAAAAATGTTGGGGCTGAGTTCCCCCGGACGGCAGTGGCTGGGCAGACCTATTGCAGAGGTTGTCAGACCGGCTGATTTCTTTACCGAACAAATTGATGAAAAACGTCAGGATGTGGTAGCGAATTTTAATGGTCTGAGCGTTATTGCTAATCGCGAAGCTATTCGTTCTGGTGATGATTTGCTAGGTGCAATTATTAGTTTTCGTAGTAAAGACGAAATATCTGCCCTTAATGCGCAACTGACGCAAATTAAACAATATGTCGAAAGCCTGCGCACACTACGTCATGAACATCTCAATTGGATGTCTACGCTCAATGGTCTGTTGCAGATGAAAGAGTATGATCGTGTGCTGGCGATGGTTCAGGGGGAGTCCCAGGCTCAGCAGCAACTTATTGATAGTCTGCGTGAAGCATTTGCCGATCGCCAGGTGGCGGGGCTTCTTTTTGGTAAAGTGCAGCGCGCCCGGGAGCTGGGGCTAAAAATGACGATTGTTCCAGGCAGCCAACTTTCACAACTACCGCAAGGGCTGGACAGCACTGAATTTGCGGCGATAGTGGGCAACTTACTCGATAATGCCTTCGAAGCCAGTCTGCATAGTGATAAAGGGAATAAGACCGTCGAATTATACCTGAGCGATGAAGGCGACGACGTGGTAATCGAAGTGGCCGATCAGGGCTGCGGCATTCCAGAGTCTCTTCGCGACAAAATATTTGAGCAGGGCGTCAGTACGCGTGCTGATGAACCCGGTGAGCATGGCATTGGGTTGTATCTTATTGCCAGCTATGTAACGCGCTGCGGTGGAGTTATCACTCTCGAAGAGAATGATCCCTGCGGTACTTTATTTTCAATCTATATTCCGAAAGTGAAACCTGATGACAGCTCCATTAACCCTATTGATCGTTGAGGACGAAACACCGTTGGCAGAAATGCACGCGGAATATATTCGTCACATTCCCGGCTTCAGTCAGATATTGCTGGCGGGAAACCTGGCGCAGGCCCGAATGATGATCGAGCGTTTTAAGCCGGGGCTTATCTTGCTGGATAACTATCTCCCTGATGGTAGAGGCATTAATTTGTTGCATGAGTTGGTGCAGACGCATTACCCCGGCGATGTGGTGTTTACCACTGCCGCCAGCGATATGGAAACGGTATCTGAGGCTGTGCGCTGCGGTGTGTTTGATTATTTAATCAAGCCAATCGCTTATGAGCGTCTGGGGCAGACATTAACTCGTTATCGCCAGCGTAGACACATGCTGGAAAGCATTGATAGCGCCAGTCAGAAGCAAATTGATGAGATGTTCAACGCTTACGCTCGCGGTGAACCAAAGGATGAGCTGCCAACTGGCATTGACGCGTTGACGCTAAACGCAGTGAGAAAACTGTTCAAGGAGCCAGGTGTGCAACATACGGCTGAGACAGTAGCGCAGGCTTTGACCATAAGCCGCACCACCGCGAGACGTTATCTTGAATATTGCGCCAGCCGACATCTGATCATCGCCGAGATTGTTCACGGCAAAGTCGGCCGGCCGCAGCGCATTTACCACAGCGGATGAAGAGAGTGCCGGAGGACGCGCTCCTCCGGCCTGGGGAATTACTTACCAGCAACCGCGGCGGTAGTACCGGGCACCATCAACTCTGTAGCCACAATGACAATCACCAGCCCAACAAGCACCGGCACCGAGGTGCGTTTAACCACTTCAAAAGGTGATATTTTAGCCATCCCCGCAACGGCAACCACCACGCCAGAGACTGGCGAAAGCGTGCGCCCCAGGTTTGACGCCTGCAGCATCGGGATTGTCAGGTACGCCGGGTTAATGCCGGAAGAGTGTGCCAGTTTCGGGATCATCTCAACAAAGGCATAGAAAGGCGCATTGCCGGAACCCGTGGTGACTGCTGCCAGCATTGTCAGGATAACCAGCACCAGCATCAGGATAATGCTCGCCGAACCGAACGAGGTGGCGATTGAGATCAGGCTCTGGATAAAGCCGATGGTGCTAAGGCCCTGAGCGAAAACCCCTGCGGCAACTAATAACATGACTACGTTAGCGAAGGCATCAGCCATGCCGCGGTAAGCCACCTCGAGGCCCGAAAAGACTTTTTGCGTATTAAAGCCGCGAAGAAATTCCAGAACAGAGGCAATCAGCATACAGATCACCAGAATGGTGATGATGTGCAATTGCGGACCCCATTTGCCGTCAAAAAATAGCACGCCAATGATCGGTGTAAACGGCAGAATGGCGTAAAACGCGGGCGCGGTGGTTGTGATTTCGCTGACATCTAACATTTCATGAGAGATGTGCTCTTTTTTGTCCAGATAACGCTGCCAGAAAAAGTGGGCAATCGCCATGCCGATAATCGCGGCAATTGAGATAGGAAGTGTTGTTTTGAAGGCGAAGTCAATCAGCGGCATTTCAGAAGCCTGTGCTGCCAGCACCACATCACCAGATGTTGGTGCGAGAATAATTGCTGCTGGTGAGGCACAAATGGCAGCTGCCGCGCCGCGACTGATACCAACGTTCACCATCACCGGGAACAACGTTGCCATCAGTAAAACGCCAAGACCGGTTGCGGAAGAGACTGCCAATGACATCAGACAGGCGACAAAGTAGGCGGCAATCATCAGCAGGTAAGGGGAGTTAATGTACTGCAGCGGTTTTGATGCCAGTTTGACAACCATATCGTTCGCGCCGATGTGGGTCATATAAGCGGCAAAGCCACACAGCATCATGATCATCATGCCGAGATCGCCGCCACGGCTCATCAGTAATATTTTAATGTATTCAACGATATCTGTGGCGCTGTAGCCAGTGGAAGTCTGGCTGGAGGGTAAAACTTTGTGTCCCATTATAGCGCTGATGATCAGCAGTAGCAGGCCGCCAACAAATAGCACCCCGGTGGCGGAATACCCTTTAATGATGTAGCGAGCTACACCCACAATAACGACAACCCCAATAAGGAGTTCAATAAATGTCTGCATATTCTTTCCTGTCTCCAGAATCTACAATAAATAATAAAAAAGTCCTAAAATAAGAAAAAAATATGCCGAATAAATTGACATCGGATGCTGATTGAAATCAAGAAAGCTGTCATTAAGACATTGATGTTGTTGTTTTTATACCTGGATAACAAAATTTATTTTAGGGGGAGTAATTACAACATGGTGATGTTTATAAACTGATGAATAATTGATGCGATTTTGTTAATTAATTTATGGTATTTTGTCCGTCCAAAAAATAATCTTGTCTGTGTATCATGTGGCAATGCAAACAATGATTTTATTGATGTTTTATTGTATCTAATTGAAAAATAAATGAATGATAATTATTTTTATGGGTGTAACTTTTATTTGCATGAGTTGTTCTTTAGCTGAAAATATTTCTTAGTCTCCGGAATAATCCGATGGTTTTATTAGTAAATTTCATGAAATAAATTTTTCCAGACACTCGGATTATTCTTTATGTTTGCCTTGTTAAGGTTGTATTTATTTTTCTTTGGCTATGCTGGTAATATATTTTTGATAAGTTTTCTGTGGTTGCTAATGGGCGCTAGTAAATGTGTTACCGTATTTTCCTTTACTTTTATTCAGTTAATCAGCATTGAAGAAGTTTCTGCTAGTGCAGAGCAATGGATTGCGACATTTAAAGATAATGTCGCAGAAACCTGGCTGCGGCCAGAACATTATGATCTGTATATTCCCGCCATTACCTGGCATGCACGTTTCGCTTATGACAAAGAAAAAACCGATCGCTATAACGAAAGACCGTGGGGTGGCGGTTTTGGTCAGTCACGTTGGGATGAGAAAGGCAACTGGCACGGTTTGTACGCGATGGCGTTTAAGGATTCGTGGAATAAATGGGAGCCCATTGCCGGATACGGTTGGGAAAGTACCTGGCGACCGCTTGCCGATGAAAACTTTCATGTCGGTCTGGGATTCACCGCTGGTGTGACGGCGCGTGATAACTGGAACTACATACCTGTTCCGCTGATACTGCCATTGGCTTCTGTGGGCTATGGCCCTGCGACTTTTCAGATGACCTATATCCCTGGCACTTACAACAACGGCAATGTTTACTTTGCCTGGATGCGGTTTCAGTTTTAGACAAGTCACGTTTTAATAAAAGCCTTAAAAATCAGTGTGTAATGAAATTAACATCAAAAATAACGCGACTTTTATCACTTTTTAGTAAAGTTGCACTGGACAAAGCGTACCACAATTGGTGTACTGGTAACCGACACAGCATTTGTGTCTATTTTTCATGTAAAGGTAATTTTGATGTCTAAGATTAAAGGTAACGTTAAGTGGTTTAATGAGTCCAAAGGATTCGGTTTCATTACTCCGGAAGACGGCAGCAAAGATGTGTTCGTACACTTCTCTGCAATCCAGACTAATGGTTTTAAAACTCTTGCTGAAGGTCAGCGCGTAGAGTTCGAAATCACTAACGGTGCCAAAGGCCCTTCTGCTGCAAACGTAATCGCTCTGTAAGATACGTCAGCAAGAATTCAAAACCCGCTTATTCAGCGGGTTTTTTTTGGTCTTCAGTGTGCGGTTGATGCTGAAAATAGCCAAAAAGCCAGTGCGGTCATGGCAAAGGAACCTAACAGGTTAACGAAGACGTTCAGTAGCGCCCAGCCAAAACGCCCCTCCTGCAATAAAAACACCACTTCTGCCGAAAATGTTGAGAAAGTCGTTAGCCCGCCACAAAAACCAGTGGTGATTAATACTTTCCACACCGGATCGATATTAGTCATGCGGCTAAACCAGGCAAACCCCATTCCTATGATAAATGCCCCAATCAGGTTTGCTGCCAGAGTTCCGAGTGGAATAGCCTGGTGCAGTGGGTTAAACCGCATACTTAACATCCATCTCGCCACGCTTCCCGTACCACCACCAATAAAAACTGCTAAAAGGAGTTGTAACACAGCTAAATCCTGCTATTTGATTTGTATGAGTGATAAGTTTAACGCCGAATATTCGTCGTTGGCGAATTTTACAACTCTGACAGGAGGTGGCAATGCTGGTTGCCGCAGGACAATTTGCTGTTACATCAATATGGGAAAAGAACGCTGAGATTTGCGCCTCGTTAATGGCACAGGCGGCGGAAAACGACGTATCGCTGTTTGTCCTGCCGGAAGCGCTTCTGGCGCGCGACGATCTTGACCCGAATTTGTCAGTTAAATCGGCACAGTTGCTGGAAGGGGAATTCCTCGGACGTTTACTGCGGGAAAGTAAACGTAACATGATGACGACGATTCTGACGATTCATGTTCCCTCAACCCCTGGGCGCGCGTGGAATATGCTGGTGGCGCTGCAGGCGGGGAAAATTGTCGCCCATTATGCCAAATTGCATCTCTATGATGCGTTTGCCATTCAGGAATCGCGCCATGTGGATGCAGGTGATGAAATAGCCCCTTTACTGGAGGTTGAAGGCATGAAAGTGGGGCTGATGACCTGCTATGATTTACGCTTTCCAGAGTTGGCATTAGCCCTGGCATTACAGGGCGCGGAAATCCTGATCCTGCCAGCGGCCTGGGTTCGCGGGCCACTCAAAGAGCACCACTGGTCAACCTTGCTAGCCGCTCGTGCTCTGGATACCACCTGTTATATGGTGGCAGCGGGGGAGTGCGGGAACAAAAATATCGGGCAAAGCCGGATTATAGATCCCTTTGGCGTCACCATTGCGGCAGCGGCAGAAATGCCAGCGCTCATTATGGCGGAAGTGACGCCCGAACGTGTGCGTCAGGTGCGTGCGCAACTTCCCGTCTTAAACAACCGTCGCTTTGCGCCGCCGCAATTATTATGATGTTTTTTTACTCGGCGCTTGATTCACCTTGTTACAGATTGCTATTGTGTGCACGCGTCGAATGACCGTTAATATTCTCTGGTTTTTAAGGCGCGTTCTGTTGCCAGTTTTATGTCAAGAAGGTATCTATGGGTGAGATTAGTATTACCAAACTGCTGGTAGTTGCGGCGCTGGTCGTTCTGCTGTTTGGGACTAAGAAGTTACGTACGCTGGGCGGAGACCTGGGAGCGGCCATTAAAGGGTTCAAGAAAGCGATGAATGATGATGACGCTGCGGCTAAAAAAGGCGCAGACGTTGATATTCAGGCTGAAAAGCTCTCTCATAAAGAGTGACGTGGCGAGCAGGACGCTCCCTCAATATCTTGTTCGATAAAAAAACCCGCTTCAGATAGCGGGTTTTTTATCAGACAGATGTAAGCAATTATTACGCGACTACTTAACTTCCATCCCTTTCGCCTGCAAGTCGGCGTGATACGAAGAGCGGACAAACGGACCGCATGCAGCATGGGTAAAGCCCATCGCCAGCGCTTCGGCCTTCATTTCATCAAACTCATCCGGGCTAACGTAGCGTTGTACCGGCAGGTGATGGCGGCTTGGCTGCAGATATTGCCCCAGTGTCAACATGGTTACACCATGGCGGCGCAGATCGCGCATGACTTCAATAATCTCTTCATTGGTTTCACCCAGTCCCACCATCAAACCGGATTTGGTTGGGATCTCCGGATGCGCTTCTTTAAAGCGTTCCAATAGTTTTAGCGACCAGTTGTAATCTGCGCCCGGGCGTACCTGACGGTAAATACGCGGTACGTTTTCCAGGTTGTGGTTGAACACGTCTGGCGGCGTGGCGGTCAGAATATCCAGTGCGCGATCCATACGACCACGGAAATCCGGCACCAGAGTTTCAATTTTGATTTCCGGGCTTTTTTCCCGGATGGCAGTAATGCAATCCGCAAAGTGCTGGGCTCCGCCATCGCGCAGGTCATCGCGGTCAACGGAGGTGATAACCACATAACGCAGCGCCATATCAGCAATGGTCTGCGCCAGTTTTACCGGCTCGTTGGCATCCGGGGCGACCGGGCGACCGTGGGCAACGTCACAGAACGGACAACGGCGGGTACAAATGGCGCCGAGGATCATAAACGTTGCTGTGCCGTGGTTGAAGCATTCTGCCAGGTTAGGGCAGGAGGCTTCCTCACAGACAGAATGCAGGCCATTTTTGCGCATTGCGGCTTTGATGCCCTGGATACGTGTAGAGTCCGCGGGAAGCTTGATTTTCATCCATTCCGGCTTGCGCAGCAGGGCTTCGCGCTCTGTTGCCACGTTTTTAACCGGGATAAGGGCCATCTTATCGGCATCGCGGTATTTAACACCGCGTTCCATCACAATGGGTTTACTCATAGCGTGCGTGTTCCAGTTGCGAATTACGAAGGAAAGCGTTTCAATTCAATGGATTGTTGTAATTATCAACTATTTTTGAATTAACGACTGGCAGTATATCATTGAAACGGCCCAGAAAGCAGCCAAAGCGGTCGCGAAAATGTAAAATTGTTGTTGGTTTGTGCCATTTTATCGTTCTGCGCTGTGAACGCTATGTAACGATACTTTTTCAAAACACATTCGATAGCATCAGTTCCCCGCGAAGCGCTGGAACACGCTGACTACAATGACCCAATATGATTTGGGTCATTAATGAGGGGGAATTAAGCAGGGATATATTCTACGTCAGGATTTTTGAGTAGCGCTAAAATATTTGCCAGTAAGCGTGGTGCAATATTATCGGTGGTCGCATCAGGTTTCCATTGTGATATTTTTGTCATTTCCATCCCGGCATAACCACAAGGGTTGATACGTAAAAATGGCGAAAGATCCATATTGACGTTTAATGCCAGACCGTGGAATGAACAGCCGCGGCGAATACGCAATCCGAGCGAACAAATTTTCTTTTCCCCAACGTAGACACCTGGAGCATCAGCCCGAGGGTGCGCTTCAATATCCAGCTCGGCCAGGGTATTCACTACCGTTTGTTCGAGCAAGGTCACCAGTTCACGCACGCCCAGCTTCCTACGTTTGAGGTTAAGCAACACATACATCACCTGTTGCCCCGGCCCGTGATAAGTTACCTGGCCGCCGCGATCGCTCTGGATCACCGGAATATCACCCGGCATTAAAATATGTTCCGCTTTACCTGCTTGTCCCTGGGTAAATACAGGATGGTGTTCAACCAACCAGATTTCATCAAGGGTATTTTCATCACGGGTATCGGTGAATTCATGCATAGCCTGAGAAATAGGCTCGTAAGGTTGAAGGCCGAGCTGGCGGACAAGAATTTTATCCTGATACAAAACGGCATCTCCGTGGAGAATGAGTAAAAGTGGGGAAAATTATATCACAGCGAGGGGAGGGGAGTTACCCGACCAGAGGCCGGGTAACGGAGAAGCGAATTACAGAACCATACGGACGATATCGATTTTGCCCAGTTCTTCGTACAGAGTTTCAACCTGCTCGATATGAGTGGCGTTGATAGTGATAGATACCGAGTGGTAGTTGCCTTTGCTGCTTGGTTTTACCGTTGGGTTGTAGTCACCTGGCGCATGGCGCTGTACCACTTCAACCACCTGATCAACCAGCTCAGGTAACGCCTGCCCCATTACTTTGTAGGTAAAAGGAGTAGGGAATTCAAGCAGTTCGTTAAGTTTGGTTTTCATGTCAGCTCCGGCGTAACGTAATTAAATAGCAACTCCCGCCAGAGGGCGGGAGTTTTTTACTGATGCTTAGTATATGGGGGCGGAAATTACACTTTCAAGTGTTCAATTTTTAGCCAAACCAGTGATGGAACATTAATTTAATGTAATCAATGATTTTGCCGAAGAAGTTACCTTCCGGAATTTCCTGTAACACCACCAGCGGGCGTTGTTCGATAGTTTTGCCATCAAGCTGGAAGTTGATGGTGCCAACGACCTGGTTCTTTTGCAGCGGCGCATGCAGTTCGCTGCTGTTCAGCACGTAGCTGGCTTTCAGGTCTTTCATACGGCCACGCGGAATGGTCAGGTAAACGTCTTTATCAACCCCTAACGAAGCGCGGTCAGTATTACCAAACCATACCGGCTCAGAGGCGAACTCTTTGCCAACTTTCAGCGGGTTAACCGTTTCGAAGAAACGGAAGCCCCAGGTCAGCAGTTTTTTACTTTCGGTTTCACGGCCTTTGAACGTGCGTCCGCCCATGACTGCGGAGATCAGACGCATCTGACCTTCCGTTGCGGAGGCGACAAGGTTGTAGCCAGCCTTGTCAGTATGGCCAGTTTTGATACCGTCGACATTCAGGCTGTTATCCCATAGCAGGCCGTTACGGTTGAGCTGGCGAATACCGTTAAAGGTAAACTCTTTCTCTTTATAGATAGCGTATTCGTTAGGGACATCACGAATCAGGGCCTGACCGATCAGCGCCATATCACGTGCGGAGCTGTACTGACCGTCAGCGTCCAGACCGTGTACAGTCTGGAAGTGGGTATTTTTCAGGCCCAGGGCGTTAACGTAACTGTTCATCAGACCAACGAAAGCATCCTGGCTACCGGCGGCGAAGTCAGCCATGGCAACACAAGCATCGTTACCAGATTGCAGGTTGATACCACGGATAAGCTGAGAAACCGGTACCTGCATGCCAGGTTTGAGGAACATCAGCGAAGAACCTCTGAACACCGGGTTACCGGTGGCCCAGGCGTCATTGCCGATGGTCACTAAATCAGATTCTTTGAATTTACCTGCTTTCATTGCCTGGCCGATAACGTAGCTGGTCATCATTTTGGTCAGACTTGCAGGGTCGCGACGGACATCCGCATTTTGCTCGGCGAGCACTTTGCCGGAGTTATAGTCGATCAGGATGTAAGACTCCGCGTCGATCTGCGGTACACCCGGGATCATGGTTTTGATATTCAGGTCATCGGCATGTGCAGCAGAGATAAAGGCTGTGCAAAGAGCCGTGGTGAGCGCCAGGCGCTTCATGATACGAGCGGAAAAAATGGTATTCATGGTCTGAACTACGACATCCGTGATGGAATTTAAAATAAGTGCCCTACTATAGCAAATGCACTACCGCCAGGCATCTGACTTTCCGCGTGACTTTGTTAACGTCATTTACAGAAATTGACATTTCAGATGCCTGCTTTACGTTATTGCGCGGTGGTAATAAATGACTGTAATTGGGCTTCGGTTTGTAAACGTTGCTGTAAGGCACTGGCTTCAGCTTTGTTGGCGAATGGACCAAGCTGAATACGCCAGACCGCGCCGTTTTGGGTCACGCGACCGGGTACGCCGAACTTTTGTCCCAGTTGCTGTTGATACTGTTGCGCGCGTGCCTGATCGCTAACGGCCCCCACTTGCACCATAAAGTTACCGCTGGCGCTTTGCGAAGCGGCTTGCGGTGTCACCATTGCAGGTGTTGTTGCAGGTGCCGAGACAACGGGCTGTGGTGCAGGTGTCGGTTCGCTGCCTTCCAGTACGCCGGGCGCCAGGGTAGTCGGCGCGCCGAGGAAGCCGCTGCTGGTTACCGGCGCGCCGGTCGGATCTTCGCTTTTCAGCGTCGAGTTGCTGACCGGGAGAATATCACCCTGCGGGACAGACATAGAGTTTGTTCCGCTGCCGCCGTTTAAATCGGGCGGCGCAGGCAGGGCGTAAGTCTGTTTGGCAATGGTAGTACAAGCCATGCCTGGGCCAGAAAATGAACCATCCTGGGCGACGATAATAGGATCGATACGAACTTTTGTATTGTTCGAGGTGTTAAGACGGTCAGCTGCCGCGCGTGAAAGTGAAATCACACGGTCGTTGCCGTAGGGACCGCGATCGTTAATGCGCACCACGATCATCCGCCCGTTAGCCAGGTTGGTGATTCTGGCGTAGCTGGGGATGGGGAGCGTTGGATGCGCCGCCGTCAGCTGCGTTGGATCAAATGCTTCGCCAGATGCTGTCAGATTGCTGCCAGGTTCGGCATCATAAATGGCTGCAAGGCCCGCCTGGCTAAAGCGTGAAGGGTCCTGCACGATTTTGTAGCTTCTGCCGTCGCGCTGATAATCCTGATTTGCCGTCGCGTTCAGTGGTTCGAAACGTGGTTCCGCCCCGCTAATTTCAACTATAGGGCCGTTACATACCGCAGGCTGCGGCACACTTACCGTCTGTTGCTGACCATCATCGCTAGTACATGCCGCGAGCATTCCTGCCGCGATGCAGATCCCGAGCCACTGCTTACGCATTCGCACCTCTTACACGCTTTTCGACAACATTTTCCTGTGGGTGTGGATTGACATCACAATCCCAAACCCAGCCATCAGCACTATGAGCGCCGATCCTCCATAACTGACCAGCGGGAGTGGAACCCCTACAACCGGCAGAATACCGCTTACCATACCAATATTTACGAAGACATAAACGAATAATATCAGCATTAAGCCGCCAGCCATGACGCGACCAAAGGTAGTTTGTGCTCTGGCTGCAATCCACAGTCCGCGCATGATGAGCAGAATATAGAGAGCAAGCAGAATCAAAATACCCACTAATCCCAACTCTTCCGCCAGTACCGCGAAGATAAAATCGGTATGGCGTTCGGGCAGAAATTCAAGCTGTGACTGGGTACCGTGCAGCCAGCCTTTACCGCGTAATCCGCCGGAGCCAATAGCAATTTTAGACTGAATAATGTGATAGCCCGCGCCAAGTGGGTCTGATTCCGGGTCGAGTAGCATCATTACGCGCTGGCGCTGGTAATCATGCATCAGGAAGAACCACAAGATTGGGATAAATGCTGCCACCAGTACCACTGCAACGCCAATCAGGCGCCAGCTAAGTCCGGAGAGAAACAGTACAAACAGACCGGAAAGCGCAACGAGGATTGACGTCCCCAGGTCAGGCTGCGCTGCCACCAGCAACGTGGGCATAAAAATCAGCACCAGCGCGATGGCGGTATTTTTTAACGACGGTGGGCAAACGTCACGGTTGATAAAGCGAGCCACCATGAGCGGCACAGCTATTTTGGCGATTTCCGAGGGCTGGAAACGGACGATACCGAGATCCAGCCAACGTTGAGCGCCTTTGGAGATGGCCCCAAAGGCATCTACCGCTACCAGCAAAATAATACAGATGATATAGAGATAGGGCGCCCAGCCTTCATAAACGCGCGGCGGAATTTGGGCCATCACCACCATAATGACCAGCCCCATCGCGATCTGGCCGATTTTACGCTCCATCATGCCGATGTCCTGGCCGCTGGCGCTCCAGATTACCAGGGCGCTGTAGACCAGTAATGCCAGTAAGATCAGTAGCATTGTGGGATCAAGATGGACTTTATCCCAGAATGTTTTTTTATTCGGATTATCCGTCATGATTAATGGTCCTCCGCAGCAGTAACCGCCGGGTTTTCTGCAGGCAGATCGGTGTTGTTGTCACCAAGCATAATATGGTCGAGGATCTGGCGCATCAGCGTACCGACCGCCGGGCCAGCCCCGCCGTTTTCCAGAATCATAGCGACAGCGACTTGCGGATTGTTATATGGCGCAAACGCGGTCATCAGTTTGTGGTCGCGCAGACGCTCGGCAATTTTGTGCGCATTATAGGTTTCGTTCGCCTTCAGGCCGAAGACCTGCGCGGTACCGGATTTCGCCGCAATTTTGTAGGGCGCGCTGGCAAAGTATTTATGTGCCGTACCGTTAGGACGGTTAGCAACACCAAACATGCCGTCTTTCGCCAGTTCCCAGTAACCAGAATGAATATCGCCTACCGGCGGTTCATGCGGCTGTACCCACGGCACTTGTTTGCCATTTTCGGCGGTGCTCATCAGCAAATGCGGAACCTTCACAATACCGTCGTTAATCAGGATCATCAGTGCTTTGTTCATCTGGATAGGGGTCGCTGTCCAGTACCCCTGACCGATACCGACCGGAATGGTGTCACCCTGATACCACGGTTTTTTAAAGCGTTTCTGTTTCCATTCGCGGGTCGGCATATTACCGGAACGTTCTTCCGACAGGTCGATACCGGTGTAATGACCGTAGCCAAATTTACCCATCCATTCAGAAAGGCGGTCGATGCCCATATCGTAGGCAACCTGATAGAAGAAGGTATCTGCTGACTCTTCCAGCGATTTAGTGACATTCAGGCGACCGTGGCCCCATTTTTTCCAGTCACGATAACGCTTTTCAGACCCCGGCAACTGCCACCATCCAGGATCAAACAGGCTGGTATTACGGGTGATCACCCCTGCACTTAATGCCGAAACCGCCACATAAGGTTTAACCGTCGACGCTGGCGGATAAACCCCCTGCGTGGCACGGTTCACCAGTGGTGTATTCGGGTCGTTCAGCAACGCGGAATAATCTTTGCTGGAGATACCGTCAACAAACAGGTTAGGGTCGTAACTTGGCGTGGAAACCAGCGCCAGCACGCCACCTGTACGCGGATCGGTGACTACAACAGCGGCACGACTGCCCGCCAGCAGTGTTTCAATATACTGCTGGAGCTTGAGATCAATTGTCAGGTAAATATCATGCCCGGCCTGCGGCGATACTTCTTTTAACTGGCGGATGACGCGACCGCGGTTGTTAACTTCAACTTCTTCATAACCCGTCTGGCCGTGCAGAACATCTTCGTAGTAACGTTCAATCCCCAGCTTGCCGATATCATGTGTTGCGGCATAGTTGGCCAGTTTGCCGTCATTATTTAGTCGCTCGACGTCTTTATCGTTAATTTTCGAGACATAACCGATAACGTGGGTCAACGCTGAACCATAGGGATAGTAACGACGTTTATAGCCTTTAACTTCCACACCTGGAAAACGATATTGGTTAACGGCGAAACGCGCCACCTGAACTTCAGTCAGGTTGGTTTTCACCGGAATAGAGGTAAAACGGTGCGAACGTGCACGCTCCTTTCGAAACGCGGCGATATCGTCATCGGTCAGGTCAACCACGCTGCGCAGGGCGTCCAGAGTCTGCTGCACGTTATCGACTTTCTCCGGCATCATCTCTATCTGATAGATAGTTCGGTTGAGCGCCAGAGGGATACCGTTACGGTCGTAGATAATGCCGCGGCTGGGGGCGATAGGCACCAGCTTAATGCGGTTTTCATTAGAACGGGTCTGGTAATCGGTAAAGCGAACAATTTGTAGGTTATACAAGTTGGCGATGAGCACGCCGGTTAGCAGCAAAATCCCCAAAAAGGCGACCAGCGCCCGGCGCACAAACAGCGCGGACTCTGCCGAATAGTCGCGAAAAGAGTTCTGTAATTTCATCCGCTGCGTTTTCTACTTAAGGCTACCATATCACTCACGGTGATAAGGATGGTTGGTGGTAATGCTCCACGCCCGGTACAGACTCTCTGCGACCAGTACGCGAACCAGCGGATGGGGGAGGGTAAGCGCCGAAAGTGACCAGCTTTGTTCTGCCGCCGCTTTACAGGCAGGCGATAACCCTTCCGGCCCGCCAATCAGCAAGCTGACATCGCGGCCATCCAGCTTCCAGCGTTCCAGTTCAGCGGCTAACTGCGGCGTGTCCCAGGGCTTGCCTGGGATATCAAGGGTGACAATGCGGTTTTTACCTGCGGCAGCCAGCATTTGCTCACCCTCTTTGTCGAGTATGCGCTTGATATCCGCGTTCTTGCCGCGTTTTCCCGCCGGAATTTCAATCAGTTCAAAAGGCATATCTTTCGGAAAACGACGCAGGTACTCGGTAAAACCGGTTTGTACCCAGTCCGGCATTTTCGTTCCCACGGCGACAAGTTGCAGCTTCACGCATTAACTCCAGAGTTTTTCCAGCTCATACAGGCGACGGCTCTCTTCCTGCATAACATGGACAATCACATCACCCAGATCGACCACAATCCAGTCGGCGCCGTTTTCACCTTCAACGCCGAGGGGCAATAAACCCGCCGCGCGAGATTCCTGAACCACGTGGTCGGCAATGGACATAACATGACGGCTGGATGTTCCCGTACAGATGATCATACAGTCGGTGATACTGGATTTGCCCTGAACGTCTAAGGCGATGATGTCCTGACCTTTGAGGTCATCAATTTTGTCGATAACAAAATCCTGGAGTGCTTTACCCTGCAAGTTTTCCCCCTGGGTGAAATAAAAAAGATAAAAATGGTCTGTCAGTATACCTGAAGCAGAGGCGATTTCGGGACAAATGTCAGCAAATCGGCTCTTGAAAGTGGGCTATCATCCCACCCCGCGTCACAGATTGCATCGCCATTTTTGTAAAACAATTTCTACAAAGTCGTGTATGGCGGAAAAGTCAGGTTGCGGAGAATATCAGCCTGCCCGGGCCTGTCAATGTCCGTTGCGGCTTACCTGTAAAAAAACAGAAAAGTCATGCATCTTCGCACCAGATGGCGCGGCTATTGAGGACACGTAGAGTTGCGAACTCGCCATTGATATCAATGGCGCTCCAGCAGCCCTGGTCTACACGAAAATGCCACATTGCCTCGGGAGGCATGCCGATTAAGCGGGCAATCAACAGGCTCAACACACCCTGGTGGCTAACGATTAATATGTTTTTGTGCTGCTGATACTCACTAAGTCCGGCAATAAACCTTTCTATCCGCTGTGAAAATGCCTGAAAGCCTTCACCGCGAGTAGGGACGGTATGCTGCCAGTCATTGCACCAGGCACTATAGTTTTCGGCATCTTCTTGCATCAGCTCGCGATGATGCCGCATTTCCCAGTCACCAAAAAACATTTCGTTGAGTTCAGGGATGATTTGCACGGGGAGTTGACGGGCATCAAGAACCAGGCGCGCGGTGTGCTGCGCCCGTTCCAGTTCACTGCATAAAACCCTATCGAAGGGAACATCACGTAGCAGTGTATGCAAGCTTTTCGCCTGCGCGATACCGCGCTCCGTAAGTGGTGTAGGCGCATGACCGCTGTATAACCCGTCGACATTCGCTTGCGTTTCACCGTGACGAATTAACCACAGTCGCATCATTCCCTCCGTGACGGCAGATATCAGCGATACAAGCCTTGTTGGTTAATGTAAGTCAGTACCGATTCTGGTAACAATTCCTCACAAGATTCGCCGTTTTGCAAACGTTCGCGGATGATTGTCGCCGAGATGTTGAACCACGGCGTTTCGGCGAGATAAATTTTACCAGCAGGCTGAAGATGCAGATCTTCCGGATTATGCGTCAAATGATCTTCCAGCCACTGCTGGTACTGCGGTTGTGCCATTTCCAGCGGATAACCTGGACGTCGACAGACTATCAAATGTGCATTGTCGAGAATCGTTTCGTATTCATACCAGGTCGGAAAGTTCAGCAGCGAGTCCTGACCGATAATAAACGCCAGCGGCACATCTGGGCCTTGCTCCTGCCGCCACTCTTTTAACGTCTGCGATGTGTAAGAGGGGGCATTACGCTTTAACTCGCGTTCATCAAGGGTAAACAGCGACTTGTCGGCAATCGCCAGTTCAAGCATGTGTTTTCGCTGCACGCTGTTCGCTTCAGGCTGGGGGCGATGCGGAGGAACGTTGTTAGGGATAATCGTTACCCGCGTCAGGCCAATCAGATTCGCCAGCGTTTCCACAGGTTTTAGATGGCCATAATGCACCGGGTCGAAGGTGCCGCCAAACAGAGCTTGTAAAGATTTCATATCAACCGTCGATAAATACGTCTGCCAGTGGTTTATGGCACAAAAGAAGAGATAATCCCTTCAGTTCTGCCCACACTGACTGACCGTAATCTTGTTTGAGAGTAAGTTCCGTTCGTGTCAGGAGTTGTACAGCCTGACGTAACTGTGGCTGACTCAGGCGATTTAACGCTTCGCTAATCATGTTACGACGGTTCTGCCATACCCGATGCTTGTCAAACAGCGTACGCAGCGGAGTATGAGCAGACTGACGCTTCAGATTAACCAGTAGCAATAGCTCACGTTGCAAAGTGCGCAACAAAATCACCGGCTCACTGCCTTCCAGGCGCAACTGCTGAAGAATATGCAATGCACGCTTGCTTTTGCCACTCAACAAAGCGTCAACCCAATGAAAAGGGGTGAAATGAGCGGCATCATTCACCGCTTGCTCAACGCGCGGCAGTGTCAGTTTGCCGTCCGGCCAGAGTAGCGATAAACGCTCCAGTGCCTGTGCCAGCGCCAGCAGGTTTCCTTCATAACAGTAGCAGAGCACCTGATTCGCCGCGTCATCCAGTTCTAAATTGAGCTGTTTTGCTCGCGCGGCAACCCAGCGAGGAAGCTGGGCTTGTTCTGGGGTCTGGCAAGTAACCTGCACGCTACGGTTTGCAAGCGCGGTAAACCAGGCGGCATTTTCCTGCGCTTTGCTTAATTTATTACCGCGTACGATCAACAGCAGATCGTCATGCAGCAATCCGGTGAGCGTGAGGAGTTGTTCATTGATCGCCGCATTTGGCCCATTTTCAGGTAGCACTAACAACAAGGTTTGCCGACTGGCAAACAGGCTCATTGCCTGGCATAGCGAAAAGATCGCATTCCAGTCAGTGTTGGGATCAATGGAAAAAGTATGGTGTTCTTCAAACCCTTGTGCGGCGGCGACCTGACGAATGGCGTCCTGGCTTTCTTGCAACAACAGGGGATCGTTACCAAGTAAAAGATAGGCCGCGCGCAGCCCTTCAGTGAGCTGCGCGCGGAGCTGTTCCGGGTACAACCGAATCATCAGTTACCCAGCGTGGTGGAGACGCGTGCAGGCGTTGCTGTGGTATCCGTTGTTGTCGACGTTTCTTCGTCGGAACGGACGTCCGCAGCGCGAATGCTTGGCAGCTTACGAATAAGCTGTTCGGCGGCACGGTCGTACATCTCTTTAATGATCATGTCCTGCTCGTTATCTTTCGCTAACGCCATTTGCGGGTTATCGAAGAACGAACGGAAGACTTTGGCGCTAATCGGGTAGATATCTCGTCCAGGAATCAATACCGACGCGCTAACAGTCATCACCATCTGATATTCCGCAGTTTGACCATTACGGAAAACCGACGCGGTATCCTGTGAGATTGATACAGCGCCCAGACGCAGGGATGGAACATCCTTACGCGTGGTTTCTTTATCGAGCAACTCGACGCCGTTCAGACGTAACTGATTACGCACTGCACGGCTTAACGGCCCGTTCGGGTCACCGGAGTCCAGGATCATAACCTTCATAGTGGAAGGGACCTGCGTGGTATCACGCAGATGCCAGCCACACCCGGCGGTGATTAACACCGCCAGAGATAACAACAATGTTGCCAGATATCGCACGCTTCCTCCCGCGCTTAGCCAACGACCAGATTGAGGAGTTTACCCGGTACGTAAATCACTTTACGCACGGTAACGCCATCAAGATATTTTGCTACCAGATGTTCCTGGCCAGCACGTTCGCGAACCTGTTCTTCCGTTGCATCCACCGGAACGGTGATTTTGGCACGGACTTTACCGTTAACCTGAACAACGACCAGCGTGGAGTCTTCCACCATCGCTTTTTCGTCAGCCACCGGCCACGGCGCGTTGTCGATATCGCCTTCGCCTTTCAGTTCCTGCCACAGCGTGAAACAGATGTGTGGGGTGAACGGGTTAAGCATACGAACTACCGCCAGCAGCGCTTCCTGCATCAGGGCGCGATCCTGCTCGCCATCGGTCGGTGCTTTCGCCAGTTTGTTCATCAGCTCCATAATCGCCGCAATTGCGGTGTTGAAGGTCTGACGACGACCGATATCATCGGTCACTTTAGCGATCGTTTTATGCACATCGCGACGCAGCGCTTTCTGATCTTCAGTCAGTGCATCGACGTTCAGTGCCGCAACATCACCTTTAGCAGTATGCTCGTACACCAGTTTCCAGACACGTTTCAGGAAGCGGTTAGCCCCTTCCACGCCAGACTCCTGCCATTCAAGAGTCATATCCGCCGGAGAAGCAAACATCATAAACAGACGAACGGTGTCCGCGCCGTAACGTTCAACCATCACCTGCGGGTCGATACCGTTGTTCTTCGACTTGGACATTTTGCTCATGCCGGTATAAACCAGTTCATGGCCTGCCGCGTCTTTCGCTTTCACGATACGGCCTTTTTCGTCACGTTCAACGATAGCATCAACCGGGGAAACCCAGTTACGTTCGCCGTTTTCGCCAACATAGTAGAAGGCATCTGCCAGCACCATACCCTGACACAGCAACTGTTTCGCTGGTTCGTCAGAGTTCACCATGCCTGCATCACGCATCAGTTTGTGGAAGAAGCGGAAGTAGAGCAGGTGCATGATGGCGTGTTCGATACCACCAATGTAGATATCCACCGGCAGCCAGTAGTTAGCCGCTTCGGAATCCAGCATACCTTCTTTGTACTCTGGGCAAGTGTAGCGCGCATAGTACCAGGAGGACTCCATAAAGGTGTCGAAAGTGTCGGTTTCACGCAGCGCTGGCATACCGTTAACGGTGGTTTTTGCCCACTCCGGATCTGCTTTAATCGGGCTGGTAATGCCGTCCATCACCACATCTTCCGGCAGGATCACCGGCAGCTGGTCGTCCGGGGTCGGCATTACAGTACCGTCTTCCAGCGTCACCATCGGAATCGGCGCGCCCCAGTAACGTTGACGGGAAACACCCCAGTCGCGCAGGCGGTAGTTTACTTTACGCTCGCCAACGCCCATCGCAGTCAGTTTATCGGCGATGGCGTTGAAGGCCGCTTCATGGTCAAGACCGTTGAACTCGCCAGAGTTGAACAGCACGCCTTTTTCAGTCAGTGCCTGCTGAGAAAGATCGGGTTCAGAACCATCAGCCGCCAGGATAACCGGTTTGATGTTCAGGCCGTATTTAGAGGCAAACTCGTAGTCGCGCTGGTCGTGACCCGGAACCGCCATAACTGCGCCCGTGCCGTATTCCATCAATACGAAGTTTGCTGCCCAAACGGGAATTTCTTCGCCCGTTAATGGGTGAACCGCTTTAAAGCCAGTATCGACGCCTTTTTTCTCCATCGTCGCCATTTCAGCTTCGGCAACTTTGGTGTTACGGCATTCGTCAATAAAGGCCGCCAGTTCAGGATTATTTTCTGCCGCTTTCTGCGCCAGCGGATGACCTGCCGCTACCGCCAGGTAGGTACAACCCATAAAGGTGTCCGGGCGGGTAGTGTAAACAGTCAGCGTGTTGTCATAGTCGTTAACGTTGAAGGTGATTTCTACGCCTTCGGAACGACCAATCCAGTTACGCTGCATGGTTTTAACGGTGTCTGGCCAGTGATCCAGTTTATCCAGATCGTTGAGCAGTTCGTCAGCGTAAGCGGTGATTTTGATAAACCACTGCGGGATCTCTTTACGTTCAACTTTGGTATCGCAGCGCCAGCAGCAGCCGTCGATAACCTGTTCGTTCGCCAGTACGGTCTGGTCGTTCGGGCACCAGTTGACCGCAGAGGTCTTCTTATACACCAGGCCTTTTTTATACAGCTCGGTGAAGAATTTCTGTTCCCAACGGTAGTATTCTGGCGTACAGGTTGCCAGCTCGCGGCTCCAGTCATAACCAAAGCCCAGCATTTTGAGCTGGTTTTTCATGTACGCGATGTTGTCGTACGTCCACGGTGCTGGCGCGGTGTTGTTTTTTACCGCCGCGCCTTCCGCAGGCAGACCAAACGCGTCCCAGCCGATCGGCTGCAGAACGTTTTTGCCCAGCATGCGCTGGTAGCGGGCGATCACGTCACCGATGGTGTAGTTGCGTACGTGGCCCATGTGTAGTCGACCAGAAGGATAGGGAAGCATAGACAGGCAGTAATACTTCTCTTTGCTCTCGTCTTCGGTTACTTCAAATGTGCGCTTCTCATCCCAATGAAGCTGTACTTTGGATTCTATCTCTTCCGGGCGGTATTGCTCTTGCATGGCAGCCAGTGGTCCTGTTTTCATTACGGCTACAAAAGTAGCGTTAGAGGTGGTTTTTCAGATCCGCATAGCATAGCCCAAACGTCCGCGTCAAAACAGCCTTTCGCGCACTCGACGTTGAAATCGCACAGCGGTAATCCTTGCACGAATTTACACACTCTGTGGGCAGTCTTGCAAAGTTGAGCGTAAATAACGTCTATTATTATAGCCAGTTAACGACACGGGAGATGAAATGATGAACAAGGTTGCTCAATATTACCGTGAACTGGTGGCGTCATTAAGCGAGCGACTGCGTAATGGCGAACGCGATATCGATGCACTGGTAGAACAGGCGCGTGAGCGTGTAATAAAAACAGGGGAGTTAACGCGGACCGAGGTCGATGAATTGACTCGGGCCGTCAGACGTGACCTGGAAGAGTTCGCCATGAGTTATGAAGAGAGCCTGAAGGAGGAATCTGACAGCGTTTTTATGCGGGTGATTAAAGAAAGCCTCTGGCAGGAACTGGCGGACATCACCGATAAAACGCAGCTTGAATGGCGTGAAGTTTTCCAGGATCTCAATCATCACGGGGTTTATCACAGCGGAGAAGTGGTAGGGCTGGGGAATCTGGTCTGCGAGAAATGTCACTTCCATCTCCCGATCTACACGCCGGAAGTGCTGACGCTATGCCCGAAATGTGGTCATGACCAGTTCCAGAGACGTCCGTTCGAGCCGTAATAGTTTGATTTCGCACACTAATAAAGAGAATTTGGGCCGAATGAAATTCCCCGGCCCTTGTTTTTTATCTCTACAGTAAATCTTCAATCTCACGGATTTCTTGACTGACATCCCTGGTACCGGATGACTGAACTTTACGATACAGGTCGAGAGCCTGTCGGAGATCAACAGGTCTTCCTTCTCCGTAGTGATACATAATGGCCAGGTTATACCAGGCAGTGGCGTGATCGCATTCAGCGGCTTTCGTAAACCATTCAAAGGCAGCGTTATAATCTTTCTCAACGCCTTGCCCATGTTTATACATATAGCCGATGTTAACGTAAGCGCCGATGCTTCCCTGAGCGGCAGCCTTCAGATACCAGTACATCGCTTGTTTATAGTCCTGGTCTACCCCTTCGCCAGCGTTATAAGCCCACGCAATTTGAAACTGGGCGTGCCGATTACCCTGCTGTGCGCTTTTCAAATACCAGAATGCGGCGAGAGTCTTGTTTTGAGCAACGCCTTCTCCATCTTTATAAAGATCGGCCAGATTGTCTTGCGCGTCACTATGGCCTTGCAATGCAGCTTGTTTGTACCAGAAAAATGCCAGCGCATAGTCTTGTGCGACTCCGTTGCCATTTCTGTACATCCACCCAAGATTATTTTGCGCATAAGACATTCCGCTCTCCGCGGCTATCTGATACCAGGCAACCGCTTCTTTATCGTTGGGGTCTTCTCCACGATCCAGTATCCAGCCAAGGGCGTTGGAAGCGAAAGTATGGCCTTGTAGGGCAGCTTTTTTCAGCCAAAAGATGGCTTGCTCATTATTTTTATGACGGCTTTTATCCTCGGAGTATTTCCGCCCTAAGGAATATTGTGCTTCACAATGGTCTTGCCCGGCGGCAAGCTTTAGCCAGTAAAAGGCCTTTTCGTCGTCCGGAGAGTCAATTGCACTATCGCGATTGTAATAAAATCCAACAATATATTGAGCCTCACTATCGCCTTGTTCAGCACGTTCGATAATCTCATCTATTGATAAATTATCGCAGCAACTTGACGTAAATATCATTATCATTTCCTTATGGTTGCAGATAAAGCATATTATATTTTTATATGTTCCATTTTTGCGTAAGCCTTATTTTATGCGTATTATGTTGCGTCAGAAAAGTATAAATAAATGAGCCTCGTAATGTGGTTTGCATTCATTAAATGAATGTTTAAGGATAAATTATATGGACATGGAGTCGCAAAAAATATTGTTTGCACTTTCCACCCCGATGGAAATACGCAATGAATGCTGTTTACCTTCGCATTCATCCCCCAAAATGTATTTAGGTACATGCTTTTTTGACCTTTCTTCCTCCTGGGGAATTGATGACCGTGATGACCTGCTGCGCACAATTCACCGAATGATCGATAACGGTCATGCTGCACGGTTGGCTGGGTTTTATCATCACTGGTTTCGTTATTCGCCATGTGAATGGCGTGACTATCTTGCTGAATTAAATGAGCAAGGTCAGGCTTACGCGCAATTTGTCGCCAGCACCGCTGAATGCTGTGGCGAAGGGGGGATCAAAGCCTGGGATTATGTCCGGATGGGTTTTTTAAGCCGAATGGGCGTACTTAATAACTGGTTGAGTGAAGAAGAAAGTCTATGGATCCAGTCGCGCATTCATCTACGGGCGCTACGTTATTATAGTAACTGGCGGCAATACTTTGCCGGTTATACCTTTGGTCGGCAATATTGGCAGTCTCCCGAGGATGATAATCTGCCTTTATTACATGAATTCTTAGCGCGTAAAGAATACGACGATTCCGGCAATGATATGTTTTATCAATTATTTGCCAGTGACGATGCATATTACGCGACCTTACCCTGGCAACCACTGGCTGACTACCCCGCATGCCCGGAAACGCTTAAGGATATGAGCGACCTATGAAAAATTGCTGGAAGATCCTCGAAATAGAGGAAACAACTGACGTCGATATTATCCGTCGCGCTTATCTGGGGTTGTTACCGTCCTTTCATCCAGAAACCGATCCACAGGGCTTTAAACAACTGCGTCAGGCGTATGAAGACGCGCTACGGATTACGCAGTCGCCTGCTAAATCTGTTTGGCAACCAGAAGAGCATGAAGTTGCAGAACATGAAATTCTGCTCGCCTTTCGTGCGTTACTTGCCTCTGATAGCGACCGTTTTCTGCCCTCAGCCTGGCAGCGATTCATTCAGCAATTAAATTATTGCTCGATGGAAGAGATTGATGAATTACGCTGGTTGTTGTGCGCGATAGCTATGAACACTGCCCATTTATCCTTCGAGTGCGTGGTGTTATTAGCAGAAAGATTGCGGTGGTTGCAGGAGGAAAACACCGGGGAAATAGACGAAGAAGAACTGGAATCCTTTTTATATGCCATTGCGAAGGGGAATATTTTTAACTTCCAGACCATCCTGCATCTGTCCGTTGCCGTGCAAAATGAAACCATTGATTTTTACCAAATGTTCGCTCGGATTTGGTCATCGCATCCAGAATGGCTGACACTGTATTTAGCGCAACATCGCGCAGTGATTATCCCCGATGATGCAAAACTGCACAGAAATTTACTGTGCTGGTATACCTCAAGCCGCGTGGGAATACCCGAACTCCTGGATTACGCCCGGTCGTGGCGGGAAGCTGAACCTGATTATGAAGATGCGCGTTATTATGAATACGCGCAACGTGTCTATTGTGGAGAAGGCGAAAACCTGCTGGCAGAACTTTGTGATTACTGGCGCAAGTCTCCCTCTACCCAGGCGGATGCTTTAATGTTGCAATGGTGCCGTCAGCATCGGGTCGATTATTACCCATTAGTGGTGATGATGATTGAAGCTCGTGAACTGGTTAACGATCAGGGAAAACCGCTACTTTATGTCCCCGGCGACAGCGCCCGTACGCGCTTTCAATTATACGAAATACTCAGCCATGAAAAACTCTCTGCGCTGGGGCGTTCTCTGGTCGAGATGGTTTTGCACAAAGGGCGTAAGCCGCGAATCTCACTCACGCGTGATACAGAGCATCCCTTATGGCCATTATATTTAGTTGCTAAACAATTAGTACTGGCGAACCAGCCTACAGAAGAATCATTAATGCCGATCGTCGCTCGTCTTGATGCAGAAGATCGTTGCCCACTGGAAGCATTAATTATTCGTCGATTATTAATTCAGTCGGCGAATTTTACCGAGAAGCAAACCGTCGAACCGGAGCCGCAACCGCAGCCAATGCCTGTTGATGATGGTGGGCCGGGCTGTCTGGGCATCATTAAAATTATTTTCTATATTTTTATTTTTGCTGGTTTGATAGGGAAAATACTCCATCTCTTCGGGTGACAGTCGACGTTAATGTGCGGGAAGCCCGGCAAGCAATCTTTCCGCATTTTTGTAATGTTGTTTGGCGGCCAGTTTTAACCATTTTTGAGATTCATAATGGTTAACATTAATACCAGTGCCATTTCTGTAGATCAAACCCAAAGTATATTGAGCATGAGCATACCCTTGTTCAGCTGCTTCCTTATACCAGAGAATTGCTTTACGGGTATCGGGTTTGACTCCCAGACCTTTCAGGTAGATCCACCCTAGTTTGCTTTGTGCGCGCGGATTTTCCTGTTCTGCTGATTGCTCATACCAGTATCTCGCCTGTGTATAATCCAGTGGTTTACCGCCGCTACCATGAAGATAAAATTCGCCAAGGCGATATTGCGACGTTGAGTGACCATGAATCGCGGAAAGCTCCGTTGCTGCCGTGGTAAACGGAAGACTGCCTGGTGATCTTAAATAATCAAAGACATAATTCACCATAGCTTTATCGCGCAAAGTCGTTTTCTTAGGTTGGCTAATACAAGTGATAGCCGCAACTATAAATATTGCGAATATAAAATATATTTTTTTGTTCATTTATCAATACTTCGATTTTCTTTTTATTTTGAAAGCGTCAAGTTTATACTCATCATTAATAAAAAAGTAGTCAGTTAATGTACTTAAAGGATTGTTAATAAATGGATAAGGAAGAACAACGCCTTCTATTTGCGCTTTCTACGCCAATGGAGATTCTTAATAAGGGATGCAAGCCTGCACATGACTCGCCAAAAATGTATACCGGAATAAAAGAATTTGATCTGTCATCATCCTGGGGAATAAATAATCGTGATGATTTAATTCAGACTATTTACCAAATGACCGATGATGGTCACGCAAATGATTTAGCCGGGTTATATCTGGCATGGCATCGCTCTTCACCTGAAGAGTGGAAAGCATTAATTGCTGGTGGCTCTGACAGAGGTCTGATTTATTCCCAATTTGTTGCACAAACCGCTATGTGCTGCGGGGAAGGGGGAATCAAAGCCTGGGATTATGTTCGAATGGGGTTTCTGTCACGGGTCGGTGTGCTCAACAAGTGGCTGACGGAAGACGAGAGTTTATGGCTGCAATCGCGCGTCTATGAACGAGCACACTATTACTATCACAGTTGGATGCACTATTTTTCCGCCTATTCGTTAGGACGTCTCTACTGGCAATCCGCTCAGTGCGAAGACAACGCTTCGCTACGTGAGGCGCTGACCTTGTACAAATACGATAGCGCCGGGAGTCGGATGTTCGAAGAGCTGGTAGCGGGAAGCGATCGTTTCTATGCCACGCTTCCCTGGCGGCCATTAACTGACCAGCCTGAATGCCCGGCAACGCTTAAGGATGTGAGCGACCTATGAAAACATGTTGGCAAATCCTCGAAATCGAAAGCACAACACAAGTTGATATTATCCGCCAGGCTTATCTTGCTCGCTTACCGTTGTGTCATCCCGAAACCGATCCGCAGGGGTTTAAAGCGTTACGTCAGGCCTATGAAGAGGCGCTGCGACTGGCGGTCAATCCTGTCGAGGAAGCAGATTATGAAGATAAAGATGCCGCCGCTGAACATGAAATACTACGTGCATTCAGGACATTACTGGATTCAGAAAGTGATCGTTTTCAGCCCTCCGCCTGGCAGAAATTTATTCAGCAATTAAATACCTGGAACATGGAGGATGTCGATCAATTACGCTGGCCGCTGTGTGCAATCGCTATAGAAGCGCGATATCTTTCATTAAATTGTGCTTCTTTGCTGGCAGAGCGTTTGAACTGGCATTCGTTTAATGACAGCGAAGGAATAGATGAGGAAGAAAGGGAGGCTTTTCTTGAGGCCATTCAGGCTGGTGATTGTTTCGATTTCCTTAGCCTTCTGGAATATCCCGTTGCGTTGCAGAACCAGACTGTTGAGTATTACTTCGCGCTGGAACGTTGCTGTCGTTACCATCCTGACTATGTCACTGCATTTTTGGCGATGGCAGGTCCGTGGTTAATTCCTGATGATGCGAAGTTGCATCGCAAACTGTTGCGCTGGCACAGCTCGGTGCAAACAGGTATGGCGGAACTCATTCCTGTTGCCCAACAGTGGCAAACGGAAGAATCAGAAAGCGAAGATGCCCGGTATTACCAGTGTGCACAACGTTTGTACTGCGGCGAGGGGGAAAGCCTGCTTGCCGATCTCGGCGCGTACTGGGAAAGTTACCCATCTACACAAGCTGATAATTTGTTGTTGCAGTGGAGCAAGCGTCATTGCCCGGATTATTTCGCGTTATTAGTGATGGTTATCGAAGCGCGAAGCATGATTGATGCGCAAGGTAAACCGTTGAAATATGTTCCTGGTGAGAGCGCCCGGACGCGGCTGTTATGGGCGGAAATTTTACATAGCGGAAAATTATCGCCGTTAGGTCAATCGTTTATCGAGTCGTTATTCTTCAAACGCAAAGCATGGGCGTGGTGGAAATCGAGAGTCGGTAGCGAGACAGGGCAAGATTCACCCTTACTGGATCTGTATCGGGTAGCGGAACAGGTAGTACTGGAAGCATTTCCGAAACAAGAGATGCTGGCCCGTCTTAATACAAGGCTGGAAGGCGGAGACGCTCATCCATTAGAGGCCATTATCACCCGGATGCTGTTAACGAAAGTGAAACTCGAGCCGGTGGATGAAGATGTCGATGAGCCTATACCTGAAAATCATGAAGAGATAAATGATGAGGATGAAAAACCACAGAGCATTACCAGCATTATTAAAATCAGCTTAACGGTGCTGGTGATAGGTTATGCTCTCGGCAAAATCGCGATGTTGCTCAGTTAGATGCGATGCTGATGTATTTTATCCTTCAATGTCGGATGCGATGCTAATGCATCTTATCCGACCTACGAGTAGGCCGGATAAGGCGTTCACGCCGCATCCGGCAGCCGTGTTTAAGGGATCTCAATGGCCAAATAATCGCTCGCCCGTCGACGAACTTCATCGACGCGGGCCATATCGTTTGACTGCAACGCCTCATCAAAATCGGTGATCACCCGGCCAATCTCTTCTCGCTCGTCACCCAGTGCACGCGCCCACAACTCTTCCAGTTTGGCTTTAAAGGTACGGTTGATGAGCATATCGCGCGGATAAATTTTCAATGCGGATAACCGCGCCCGACTCTCTTCAATCTGCTGAGCGCTCAATGTTACCGGGCTGTGATTAATGACTCTGGACTTAACGCTGCCGTCTTCCAGAAGCACGTCAACTTCAAGCAACCCGTTGATATCATAACTAAAGCGAATATCAATTGACTGATAAGCCCCGGTTTTCTTCAACGGCACATCGAAGGATTCCACCAGAATGTTATTTTTAACTTTGTGGTTTTCTCCCTGATAGACGTTAACCGTAATTGAATCCTGTTCCGGGTGCATGGTTGAGTAAGTTTCTACACGCGATACAGGCACAGTGGTGTTGCGTTCAATAATTGGCGAGAAAATGCCGGAAACGCCCTGGCGGTTAACTTCAACGCCCAACGAGTAGGGGCAAATATCGGTGAGGATCACTTCTTCAATGTCTTCGCTGCGTAAGCGGCAGGCGGCCTGGATCGCTGCGCCCAGCGCGACAATGGTGCTCGGGTCGTAACTTTGATACGGTAGTTTGCCAAACAGACGCACGGCGATTCGCTGCACCAGCGGCATTTGCGACGCACCGCCAACCAGCACCAGGCTGTCGATTTGACTCGGCTTCAGACGTGCATCGCGCAACGCCTGTTCAATCGGCACACGCAAGCGGTTGAGTAGCGGTAACCACAAATCTTCCAGTTCGTTCTCGTAAAATTCGCATTCACGCGTTTCTTCCTGGTACTGCCAGCGAATGTGCATTGGCGATTGATTGCTACATTTTGCCGCTTCCACGCAGGCGTATAAGGCTGCCAGTTCGCTCTCGTTAAGCGCGGTTTTGGCAACTTCCGTGCGTTTTAAAACCTCATCGACCAGCATATGCGTAAAATCTTCGCCACCGAGGAAGTTATCGCCAGCGGAGGCGTGAACTTCAATCACCGGCGTGGCGTACTCGAGCACCGTGACGTCAAACGTGCCGCCACCGAGATCAAAAACCAGCGAGCGGGTATTTTGCTGCGTATGCAGGCCATACGCCATCGCGGCTGCCGTTGGCTCATTAATCAGGCGCACTGCATTTAGCCCGGCTAACTCTGCTGCTAAACGGGTATGCTTGCGTTGTTCATCACTGAAATAAGCAGGAACAGAGATCACCACATCTTTAATCGGTTGTTGCAGAAATTCTTCAGCATCTTCTTTTAATGAACGCAATACCAAAGAGGACAATTCCGGTGCATTAAATGTGTCACCGCCTAACCGCCAGTTGGTATTACTGCCCATCGCACGTTTAAATAACGCTGCGGTTTTATCAGGATGCGATGTGCGCCTGGATACTGCCGGTTTACCGACCAGAATATGGTTATTTTCATCCATGCTAATTATGGATGGTGTTAAATATTCACCGAATTTATTTGGAATTAATTGTGCGGCACCGTCTTTCCAGACAGCAATTAAACTATTGGTAGTACCGAGATCGATACCAATGGCGAGTTCTGCATTATCCATTGCATTTATATCTTGAAAGAAAAAGAGATAGCCAGATTAAGACCACCCTGGTAAAACGTGGTGATCTTAATCAATAAGGAGTATTAAGCGTAAAATTTCAGACGTTCAGCCAGTAAATCAACAAAGCCCTGACGATCAACATCGACCATTACAGTGGCATTCGGTTTATTACCGGTCAGATAGTAATAATCAACAACCGTCATCCCCTGGGTATATTTCCCCTGTGTTTCAACGCCGACCCAGCGCTCCACGGTGGTAAACAACTCGGGTTTCAATAGCCAGGCAATGGTGCATGGGTCATGCAGCGGTGCGCCGACAAAGCCCCATTTTTCGTCTTTATGATATTCGAGGAAGAAATCCAGCAGTTCGGCAACAATGGTTGAAATCGGGTTACCAATAGCGCGGAAACGCTCGGTGTCCTCAACGTGGATTTGTGCTTTGTGAGTAACATCCAGACCGGCCATCACCACCGGAATCCCGGACTGGAAGACAATTTCTGCCGCTTCCGGGTCAACGTAAATATTAAATTCAGCCGCAGGCGTCCAGTTACCAAGCCCCATTGCGCCGCCCATAATCACGATACGGGCGATTTTGCTGTGCAGTTCCGGATGGCTATTGAGCAGCAAGGCGACGTTAGTTTGCGGTCCGGTAGAAACAATGGTGACAAGTTCCGCACTTTCACGCAGCGTTTTCGCCATCAGCTCCACCGCCGTACAGTTTTGCGGTGCAAACGTCGGTTCTGGTAATGCCGGGCCGTCCAGTCCACTTTCGCCGTGTACGTTGTCCGCGATAATCAACTCACGCATTAACGGTTTTACCGCACCGCTTGCTACCGGAATATCGGTGCGATTAAGCAAGGTCAGCATACGCAGAACATTGCGTAATGTTTTATCGGGTGTCTGGTTTCCGGCTGAAGATGTGATGGCTTTGACATCAAGCTCTGGTGAGGCGAGGGCGAGAACTATTGCGATAGCGTCGTCATGACCTGGGTCGCAATCTAACAGAATTGGCAGTGCCATTGTTGCTCCTTGTTGTGTGTTTCTTTACGACAAGGGTAACGCCGGAATGTAACAGATACGAGGACCGAAACGATAAAGCGTGAGATGGCGCGCACCTGGATATGCGCGCCAGAAGGATTAGTGCAGGATTTTCGCGAGGAAGTCTTTTGCGCGGTCCGATTTCGGATCATCGAAGAAAGCGTCTTTCGGCGAGTCTTCGACAATTTTTCCCTCGTCCATAAAGATCACCCGATTCGCCACTTTGCGGGCAAAGCCCATTTCGTGGGTCACCACCATCATGGTCATTCCTTCGTTCGCCAGTTCGACCATCACGTCCAGCACTTCGTTGATCATCTCCGGATCCAGCGCCGATGTCGGTTCGTCGAACAGCATCGCAATAGGATCCATACACAATGCTCGAGCAATTGCCACACGCTGCTGCTGACCGCCGGAAAGCTGCGCCGGAAACTTATTGGCATGTGCGGAAAGTCCCACGCGCTCCAGCAATTTCAATGCTTTTTCACGAGCCGGTGCTTTATCGCGTTTAAGCACTTTCACCTGCGCCAGGGTCAGGTTTTCGATAATCGACAGATGAGGGAACAGCTCGAAATGCTGGAATACCATCCCGACGCGGGAACGCAGCTTTGCCAGATCGGTTTTCTTGTCGTTAACCACGATACCATCGACAGTGATTTCACCTTGCTGCACTGGTTCGAGGCCGTTGACGGTTTTAATCAGCGTTGATTTGCCGGAACCAGACGGGCCACAAACCACCACCACTTCGCCTTTTTTCACTTCGGTTGAGCAGTCGGTCAGCACCTGAAAGTGACCATACCATTTTGAAACATTTTTCAGGGTAATCATTATGCTGTCCTTCTTTTCAAGTAGCTGACCAACAACGACGCGCTAAGGCTAATAACGAAATAAACAAATCCGGCAAACAGGATCATCTCAACCTGCGTACCATCACGCTCACCAATGGTTGAGGCGGTACGGAAGAAATCGGCCAGAGATAACACATACACCAGTGAGGTATCCTGGAACAGTACGATGCCCTGAGTGAGCAGCAGCGGCACCATCGCGCGGAACGCCTGCGGCAGAATAATCAGTTTCATCGACTGCCAGTGAGTCATTCCCAACGCCAGCGCGGCGCTCGACTGACCACGAGAAATACTTTGAATACCGGCGCGGATAATCTCTGAATAGTAGGCCGCTTCAAACATCGAAAACGCCACCATCGCCGAAATTAAACGGATATCATTTTTTGGCGATAATCCCAGCACGTTTTGCAGAAAACCCGGCACAATCAGGTAAAACCACAGCAAAACCATAACTAAAGGAATCGAGCGGAATACGTTAACGTAGGCTTTGGCAAACCACGCTACGGGCGCAAAGCTGGACAAGCGCATCACCGCCAGCATGGTGCCCCACAAAATACCAATCACGACTGCCGTGACGGTGATTTTCAGGGTGATCACCAGCCCGTCGAGCAGATATGGCAGGGAAGGGACAATGGAACTCCAGTCAAACTCGTACATTATTTGCCTCCCATGTTGCCGGGCAGGCGAACTTTACGTTCAACCAGCGTCATCACCAGCATGATAACCGCGTTAATCAACACATACGCCAGCGTGATGGCGGTAAACGACTCCCAGGCGTGAGCGGAGTAATCGAGTAATTTACCCGCCTGCGCCGCCATATCTACCAGACCGATAGTCGAGGCGATGGCGGAGTTTTTCACCAGGTTCATCATCTCGGAAGTCATCGGCGGGACGATAACGCGATAAGCATTAGGCAACAGTACATAGCGGTAAGCCTGCGGCAGCGTCAGACCCATCGCCAGCGCGGCATTCTTCTGCCCACGCGGCAGCGACTGGATCGCGGCGCGTACCTGTTCGCAAACACGGGCGGCGGTAAACAGCCCCAGGCAGAGCATGGATGAAAGGAAAAACTGAATATTGGGATCCAGCTCGGCCTTAAACCACATGCCGATTTTCTCCGGCAGCAGCTCCGGGATCACCAGATACCAGGTAAAGAATTGCACAATCAACGGCACGTTGCGGAACAGTTCGACATACAACGTACCCAGACCGGAGAGAAAACGGTTTGGAACGGTACGTAAAATGCCGAAAAATGAACCGACGAGGAAAGCGATAATCCAGGCGCAGATCGACAAAGCGATCGTCACCTGAAAACCACTCCAGATCCAACCAAGATAGGTGGTGTTGCCGAACGGGGCTTGTTGTAAAAAAATACCCCAGTTCCAGTCTATAGACATAAATCTACTCCAGAAAAAAGAGGGTAGCAGCGTTAACTGCTACCCTCGAAGATTGTTACCCAGCGTATTGCGGTTTTCAGGCCCGATGGGGAACGACCATCAGGCGTATAGTCTGTCCGTGCTACGTAACAATCGAGAGGGCTGGAATTTCCGCCCCTGGTTCTTGTAATTAGTTCAGTGCCTTGTCATTCGGTTCTTTGAACTGTGCTTTCATTTCGTTTGACAGTTCGAAATTCATGTTCAGGTTTTTCGGCGGAATTGGATTTTTGAACCATTTATCAAACCATTTTTCCGCTTCACCGGAGGTCTGCACCTGAGCGATGGTGTCATCCATCAGCTTTTTGAACTGCGGATCATCTTTACGCAACATACAACCGTAGGCTTCCTGAGACTGCGGCTTGCCGACGATTTCCCAGTTGTCTGGTTTCTTCGCTTTCGCACGTTCACCGGCCAGCAGGGCATCATCCATCATAAAGGCAACGGCACGACCGCTTTCCAGGGTGCGGAAAGAGTCACCGTGATCTTTGGCGCTGATGATGCGCATATTCATTTTTTGCTCTTCATTCAGTTTGTTGAGCAAAACTTCAGAGGTAGTGCCGGAAGTGACGACCACTGCTTTGTCTTTAAGGTCGGCAAAATCTTTGATATCGCCGCCCTTTTTGGTCAGCAGGCGCGTACCGACCACGAAAATAGTGTCAGAGAAAGCCGCCTGTTTTTGGCGTTCGACGTTATTGGTGGTGGAACCACATTCAAAATCGAAAGTGCCGTTTTGCAGCAGTGGAATACGGTTTTGTGAGGTGATCGGAATCAGTTTCACCTGTAAGTCCGGTTTGTTGAGTTTCTTTTTCACTGCTTCAACAATGGCGTTGGAGTAATCCTGCGAGTAACCCACCACTTTTTGCTGATTGTCGTAATAAGAGAAAGGCACTGAAGATTCACGGTGACCGACGACAATCACACCGTTTTTGGCGATTTTGTCCAGAGTACTGCCTGCTGCCGGGGCGGCGTCATCTGCCTGTGCCAGTCCTGCGGAAAGCGCCAGGGCCAGGATTGCTGTGGCAGGTTTACGTAATTGCATATCCAACTCCTTTATCTTCTGCGTTAAAAACGCATGGATACCCGTTGTGAGTGTTTGTGTTGTTATCATCTGCAACTTTATTGTGCAGTGTTGTGCTTGTTAGGTAACATTTAGTTTGGCTAAATGTAAAGATATTGCTGTTTTATTGTTTGTTTTTGCGAGATGCGCCGCACCATTCCGAAGCAAAATTCTTAAACCGCACCTTTTTGGTGCTACCGCTGATTTGTGGTGGTGCAACCCGGTTGCGTCGCGGCTGATTTCATTGCTTACACAGTAAATAAAGCAACATACATGCCAAAAAATACTTAGGTGTGAATTAATTACGGTTGTAATTTTAGACTGAAAAAGTCATATTTCGGACAGTGTTAACTTTTCGGTATGGGACGTTTGCCGGGATGATAACTGCACACGGGAAAAATGCTTTTTACCTGTCTTTTCAAGGAAGAATCACCTTATGTCTGCATCTACGGTTAAGCCGTTAAATGTTCAATTACCCGCAATAACCCTTATCCTTTTTGCGTTTTGTGTTGGGATATTTTGTTACCTCGCACAATGGATGAGTTATGAAGAAGTCGATCAATCCGCACTTATCCATCTCGGCGCAAACGTTGCTTCTCTCACGTTGTCGGGTGAACCCTGGCGCTTATTGAGCAGTGTCTTTCTGCACAGTAGTTTTTCCCATTTGCTGATGAATATGTTTGCTCTCCTGGTGGTGGGGGCTGTGGCGGAACGGATTCTGGGGAAATGGCGACTCCTGATTATCTGGTTGTTCTCCGGCGTCATTGGTGGACTCATCAGCGCCTGTTATGCGTTACGCGAAAGTGAGCAGATAGTCATCAGCGTTGGGGCATCCGGGGCAATTATGGGGATAGCTGGCGCTGCGATAGCAACACAGCTTACTTCAGGTGCGGGTACACACCATAAAAACCAGCGGCGAGTATTTTCTCTGTTGGGTATGGTGGCGCTGACACTGTTGTATGGTGCCCGGCAAACAGGAATAGATAATGCTTGTCATATTGGCGGCCTGATTGCGGGTAGCGCGTTGGGGTGGCTGAGTGCGCGTTTATCTGGGCAAAACCGGCTTGTTACGGAAGGCGGGATTATTGTTGCGGGCAGTCTTCTTCTTACCGGGGCTATCTGGCTTGCGCAGCAGCAGATTGATGAATCAGTTTTACAGGTCAGGCAAAGCCTGCGTGAAGCGTTTTATCCGCAGGAGATTGAACAAGAGCGACGGCAAAAAAAGCAACAGTTAACGGAGGAACGCAACGCCCTCAGGGAAACATTATCCGCTCCGGTAAGTCGTGAACAGGCCAGTGGTGATTTGCTCGCTGAGATTGCCGATATCCATGATATGGCGATCAGTCGGGATGGTAATACGTTGTATGCCGCAATTGAAAACACGAACAGTATTGTTGTTTTCGACCTCGGACAAAAGAAAATCCTGCATACCTTTACAGCGCCCATAGCGAAAGAAAAGTCAGTCAAACATTGTGGTGGCTGTAAAGATCAGGGCGTCAGATCGCTGGCATTAAGCCCGGATGAAAAGTTGCTTTATGCGACGTCATTTGAAGCGAATGCGTTATCGGTCATTAACGTGGCGACGGGGGAGATTATTCAGTCGATTACCACCGGCGCACATCCTGACAGCCTTATCCTCTCGCATGATGGAACAAAAGCCTGGGTGATGAATCGCACCAGTAATAGTGTGTCAGCTATTGATCTGGTGGCTTATCAGCATGTGGCGGATATCCCGCTGGAGAAATACGACGGGACGGGGACAAGCGGTAAACCAGGCGCCTGGGTTATGGCACTTTCCCCGGATGAAAGAACATTACTGGTTCCGGGAGCAGGCAGAGGTAACATCGTGCGGATCAATACCATCACGCATCAGAAAGAAGACTTTCCCGCAGGTGATGCGCGTGGTGTCGTTTCTGCGATGGGATTCCGACCAAAAAATGGTGAGGTTATTTTTGCCGATAGCCAGGGGATTTCACGTATAAGCGTAGGGGATCAACAAGCCAGCATTATGACGCAATGGTGTAGCAGGAGCGTTTATTCCGTTGAGGGTATTAGCCCGGACGGTCAATATTTAGCGTTGGTGTCATATGGCCTGCAAGGTTATGTCATCCTGCTTAATATTAATGCCGGGCAGATTATTGGCGTTTATCCTGCCAGCTACGTTAATCACCTGCGTTTTTCAGCGGATGGTAGAAAAATATTTGTTATGTCGAAGAATGGGTTAATCCAACTGAACAGGACGCGCTCGCTTGATCCGCAGGCAATTATTCGTCATCCCCAATATGGCAATGTGGCTTGTATCCCTGAACCGTAAGAAAAAGGGGCATTATAATCATGCCCCACAGCGTGTTGAGAAAGTACGCTTCATCCTATAAAATCACGTAAATTCAACATGTTGCAAAAATCGCGTAGGCCTGATAAGCGTAGCGCATCAGGCACATTAACGTTTACGTGCTCGCAGACTCATCAACACAGCGGCAAAACCAAACAGTGCCGTCAGCACCCACAGCGGCCAGTTGCCGGTACGGGCGTACGGTGTGAGTCCGGTAGTCGGCGTCACGTTAGTGGTCAACACCTCGCGGGTGAACTGCGGGATCATCGCCTGAATCTCACCCTGCGGACCAATCACCGCCGTAATGCCGTTGTTGGTGCTGCGCAACAATGGGCGCGCCAGCTCCAGCGCACGCATTCGCGCCATCTGGAAGTGCTGCCATGGACCAATAGACTTACCAAACCACGCATCGTTGGAGATAGTCAGCAGATAGTCGGTATCCGGGCGGAAGTTATCGCGCACTTGCTCGCCAAGAATGATCTCATAGCAAATGGCCGCAGTAAGCTCAATACCATTTACCGACAGCGGTGGCTGGATATAAGGTCCACGGCTGAACGACGACATCGGCAGATCAAAGAACGGTGCTAACGGACGCAGAATCGACTCCAGCGGGACAAACTCGCCAAACGGAACCAGATGGTTTTTGTTATAGCGATCGGCTGATTCATAGCTGTACGGTGCGCCTTTACCCAGTGTGATGATGGTGTTGTAGGTATCGTAGCGGTTCTGTTTATTGAGACGCGCGTCGACAATCCCGGTGACCAGCGAGCTACCTTTATCGCGCAACTCACCGTCCAGAGCTTTGAGGAACGGTTGCTGATTAATTTCCAGATCGGTTATCGCCGACTCCGGCCAGATAATCAGCGATGATTTGCCCATCAGCGGTGCCGTTGCGTTGTAGTAAATCTTCAGCGTATTAAGAAGCTGACTTTCATCCCACTTCAGCGATTGCGGAATATCGCCCTGAACCATCGAAACCTGAATGGTTTTCTCCGGTTGCGGGGTAAACCACTGGATGTAACGCAGCGGGAAGGGAAGGGCAAACAGTACGACGGCCACCACCAGCGGACGCCAGTTGCGTTTGACTAACGCCAGTGCCAGCAGGCCGCTAACCATCATTAGCAGGAAGTTAATGGCTTCCACGCCCATTATCGGTGCCAGCCCTTTTAACGGGCCGTCAATCTGGCTATAGCCGAACTGTAACCACGGGAAGCCTGTCAGTACCCAACCGCGCAGAAACTCGGTCACTTGCCAGAGAGCAGGGGCGGCAATCGCCACGCGCAGCCAGGTGGTTTTCGGCCACAGACGCGACAGCACGCCAGCAAACAGTCCGGTATACAGCGACAAATACGCCGCCAGCAGCACCACCAGGAAGATGTTAACCGGGCCAGGCATTCCGCCAAAGGTCGCGATACTGACATAGACCCAGTTAATACCGCTGCCAAAGAGGCCAAATCCCCAGCAAAAGCCAATAGCGGCAGACTGAAGTGGACGGCGGTTAAAGGTCAACGCCTGAAGCCCCATCAGCGAAATAATCGCCGCAGGCCAGACGTCGTAAGGAGAGAAGGCCAGCGTTCCGCAGGCACCGAATAATAACGCCAGCAGCAGGCGAATGCGCTGGCGTTCAATTAATGAGGCAAAAGCCATGTAGTTATCTATCCAGTTTCGGTTTTATTCATCCAGCTTCGGCTGGGGTGAGTCATCCGGGATTTTGACATGAACCTGAATAATACGCCGACTATCGGCCATCGCCACTTTGAACTGGTAACCGTCGATGTCGATGGTTTCGCCACGCGCCGGAAGATGCCCAAATGCCTGCATCACCAGACCACCGATAGTGTCGACCTCTTCATCGCTAAAGTGGGTGCCGAACGCTTCGTTGAAGTCTTCAATGGAAGCCAGTGCGCGCACGGTCCAGGTATGACGACTCAGCTGACGGAAGTCGATATCATCTTCTTCGTCATACTCGTCTTCAATCTCACCAACAATCAGTTCCAGGATGTCTTCAATGGTCACCAGACCGGAAACCCCACCGAATTCGTCAATGACGATCGCCATGTGGTAACGCTGAGAGCGAAACTCTTTCAGCATCCGGTCTACGCGCTTACTTTCAGGAACGACAACCGCCTGACGTAACACTTTGTCCATGCTGAAGGCTTCAGCATCGCTGCGCATAAACGGCAGCAAGTCTTTCGCCATCAGAATCCCTTCAATGTGATCTTTGTCTTCGCTAATCACCGGGAAACGTGAGTGGGCGGACTCGATGATGACATCAAGGCATTCGTCCAGCGTCTGGTTGCGTTTCAGGGTAATCATCTGGGAGCGGGGGATCATGATGTCGCGAACGCGTTGGTCTGCGATGTCCATCACCCCTTCGAGCATATCGCGCGTATCTTCGTCGATAAGGTCGTTCTGCCCGGAATCACGGATCAGCGCCAGCAGTTCGTCACGGTTTTTCGGTTCACCGTGGAAAAGTTGGCTGAGTAACAGGGAGAAAAATCCCTTCTTGTTGCTTATCGTGTCACTACTGTGTGAATTGTCGTCGCTCATGGCGTCGTATGGGTTCTCATGTTAGTTAATCAAAACGCCGTCGTTAATCACCAACGGCGGGGACATCTGCCAGTCAAATGCCTGGCAAATTATTCTTTCTCGGCAATGTACGGATCCTCATAGCCCAGAGCAAGCATAATCTCTGTTTCGAGGGCTTCCATTTCTTCTGCTTCGTCATCTTCGATGTGATCGTAACCTAACAAATGCAGACTGCCGTGCACCACCATATGCGCCCAGTGCGCCTCTAGTGGTTTGCCTTGCTCCTGAGCTTCCTTCTCAACCACCTGACGGCAGATAACCAGATCGCCCAGTAGCGACATCTCCATGCCAGGCGGCACTTCAAACGGGAAGGAGAGCACGTTGGTCGGCTTATCCTTACCGCGATAGGTCATATTCAGACTGTGGCTTTCGGCGGTGTCGACCACGCGAATAGTCACTTCCGACTCTTCCTGAAACTGCGGGATCACCGCATTCAGCCATGTCTGAAACTGGCTCTCTTCCGGTAACCCGGAATTATCTTCACATGCCAGTTGTAAATCGAGGATCACCTGACTCATTTTTGTTCCTGTTCTTCGCGCTTGCGTTCTGCCGCCAGCGCCGCTTTACGTTTTTGTTCGGCTTCTTCCCAGGCTTCATAGGCGTTAACGATACGCGCCACCACCGGGTGACGAACCACGTCTTCGCTGTGGAAAAAGTTAAAGCTGATCTCTTCGACATCGGCCAGCACTTCGATGGCGTGACGCAAACCAGACTTGGTATTACGCGGCAGGTCGATCTGCGTGACGTCGCCGGTGATAACCGCTTTTGAGTTAAAACCGATACGGGTCAGGAACATCTTCATCTGTTCGATGGTGGTGTTCTGGCTCTCATCAAGAATGATAAACGCGTCGTTCAGCGTACGACCACGCATATAGGCCAGCGGCGCGACTTCAATAACGTTGCGCTCAATCAGCTTCTCGACTTTCTCAAAGCCCAGCATTTCAAACAGCGCGTCGTACAGCGGGCGCAGATACGGATCTACTTTCTGGCTTAAATCGCCAGGCAGGAAGCCCAGTTTCTCACCGGCTTCTACCGCCGGACGAGTCAGCAGAATACGGCGAATTTCCTGACGCTCCAGGGCATCAACTGCCGCAGCCACTGCCAGGTAGGTTTTACCCGTACCCGCCGGGCCAACGCCGAAGGTGATGTCATGGTCGAGAATATTGGCGATGTACTGCGCCTGGTTTGGCGTGCGCGGCTTAATTACGCCGCGTTTGGTTTTGATATTGACCGCTTTGCCGTACTCCGGCACGCTCTCCGCGCTTTGCTCCAGTACCCGCGCTTCTTTAATCGCAAGGTGGATCTGTTCCGGTTCGATATCCTGAATCTGACCGCGCATCGGGGCGGTATCGACATACAGGCTACGCAGAATGTCTGCCGCAGCGGTGACGCAAATCGGACGGCCGGTCAGTTTAAAGTGGTTATCGCGGCGATTGATTTCGATGCCGAGACGGCGTTCGAGTTGTTTGATGTTGTCATCAAACGGGCCGCACAGGCTCAACAGACGCGCGTTGTCTGCTGGCTCCAGGGTGATTTCGCGAGTGTCTATGTTCAAACTGTTCCTCTTATTTGTATGCCGCCGGAAGCTGAACATTCACCGGCCTATAACGAAATTATTCACGCCACAGGAAAAAGGCGCAAGCATTGCGATAAAGATGGGGATAAAGAGAGAAAAAACAAGGCCCACCGGAACGGCGGGCCAGTGATTATTGACGAAGTGCGTGTTGTTCATGCCGGATGCGGCGTAAACGCCTTGTCCGGCCTACAAATTCATGCGAATTCAATATATTGCTGGAATCATGTAGGCCTGATAAGCGTAGCGCATCAGGCAATTTGCGTTTGTCGTCAGTCCCAAAACTTACCAGACCGGCGGGCCTGAGAATTACGGCTGATAATAACCCACGCCAAGGTCGTTTTCTTTGCGAGTACGGGCAATCACCGATTCCGGAGTTTCTGCCACGCGCAGACCCATTTCATCTTCAGTACGCACCACTTTACCGCGCAGAGAGTTCGGGTAGACGTCGGTAATTTCTACATCGACGAATTTACCGATCATATCCGGCGTGCCCTCGAAGTTGACCACGCGGTTATTTTCAGTACGCCCAGAAAGTTCCATGATGCTCTTACGTGAAGTCCCTTCTACCAGAATACGCTGGGTGGTGCCGAGCATCCGGCGGCTCCATGCCATCGCTTGCTGATTGATACGTTCTTGCAGAATATACAGACGCTGCTTCTTCTCTTCTTCCGGAACATCATCAACCATATCGGCGGCTGGCGTACCCGGACGTGCTGAGAAGATAAAGCTGTAGCTCATGTCGAAATTGACGTCGGCAATCAGCTTCATCGTTTTCTCGAAGTCTTCGGTGGTTTCGCCAGGGAAGCCAACGATGAAGTCAGAACTGATCTGAATATCCGGACGTGCCGCACGCAGTTTACGGATGATCGCTTTGTACTCCAGCGCCGTATGAGTACGGCCCATCAGGTTCAGAATGCGATCGGAACCGCTCTGTACCGGCAGGTGCAGGAAGCTCACCAGCTCCGGCGTGTCTCGATACACTTCGATGATATCGTCGGTGAATTCGATCGGATGGCTGGTGGTAAAGCGAATACGATCGATCCCGTCGATCGCAGCAACCAGACGCAGCAAATCGGCAAACGATCCGGTGGTGCCGTCGTAGTTTTCACCACGCCAGGCGTTCACGTTCTGACCGAGCAGGTTGACTTCACGCACGCCCTGAGCAGCAAGCTGGGCAATCTCAAACAGAATATCGTCGGACGGACGGCTTACCTCTTCACCACGGGTGTAAGGCACCACGCAGTAGGTGCAATATTTATTGCAGCCTTCCATGATGGAGACAAACGCGGTCGGCCCTTCGGCGCGCGGTTCCGGCAGACGGTCAAACTTCTCGATTTCCGGGAAGCTGATATCTACAACCGGGCTGCGGTCGCCGCGCACGGAGTTGATCATCTCCGGCAGACGGTGCAGCGTTTGCGGCCCAAAAATAATATCGACATAGTGGGCGCGCTGGCGAATGTGCTCGCCTTCTTGCGATGCCACGCAGCCACCGACGCCGATAATCAGGTCTGGATTCTTCTCTTTTAACAGTTTCCAGCGACCCAACTGATGGAAGACTTTTTCCTGAGCCTTCTCGCGGATTGAGCAGGTGTTCAGCAGCAGCACATCCGCTTCTTCCGCCACGTCGGTCAGTTGATAGCCGTGGGTGGCATCCAGCAGATCGGCCATCTTCGATGAATCGTACTCGTTCATCTGACAGCCCCAGGTTTTAATATGGAGTTTTTTGGTCATCGACTTGCTCTTGCGAAATAGTAGCCAGGAATGCAGGGCGCATAGTGTAATGCTTTGCTGCCGTTGTGACCAGTATGAGCGTTATCAGCCCTTGGGGGTAAAAATCCTGTAAACTTAAAGCATATTGCTAACAGGATGATTGACCATGACAAATCAACCAACGGAAATTGCCATTGTCGGCGGAGGAATGGTCGGCGGTGCACTGGCGCTGGGACTGGCACAGCACGGATTTGCGGTAACGGTAATCGAGCACGCAGAACCTGCGCCGTTTGTCGCTGATAGCCAGCCGGATGTGCGGATCTCGGCGATTAGTGCGGCTTCGGTATCATTGCTTAAAGGTTTAGGCGTCTGGGATGCAGTACAGGCTATGCGTTGCCATCCTTACCGCAGACTGGAAACCTGGGAGTGGGAAACGGCGCATGTGGCGTTTGACGCCGCTGAACTTAAGTTACCGTTGCTGGGCTATATGGTAGAAAACACTGTCCTGCAACAGGCGCTGTGGCAGGCGCTGGAAGCGCATCCGAACGTGACGTTACGTGTGCCAACCTCGCTGATTGCGCTGCATCGCCATAATGATCTTCAGGAGCTGGAACTGAAGGGCGGCGAAGTGATCCGCGCGAAGCTGGTGATTGGTGCCGACGGCGCAAATTCGCAGGTGCGGCAGATGGCGGGAATTGGCGTTCATGCCTGGCAGTATGCGCAGTCGTGTATGTTGATTAGCGTACAGTGTGAGAACGATCCCGGTGACAGCACCTGGCAGCAATTTACCCCGGACGGACCGCGTGCGTTTCTGCCATTGTTTGATAACTGGGCATCGCTGGTGTGGTATGACTCTCCGGCGCGCATTCGCCAGTTGCAGAATATGAATTTGGCGCAGTTACAGGCGGAAATCTCGAAGCATTTCCCGTCGCGTCTGGGTTACGTGACACCGCTTGCCGCTGGCGCTTTTCCGCTGACGCGTCGCCATGCGTTGCAGTATGTTCAGCCGGGACTGGCACTGGTGGGCGATGCCGCGCATACCATCCATCCGTTGGCGGGGCAGGGGGTGAATCTTGGTTATCGTGATGTTGATGCCCTGATTGATGTTCTGGTCAACGCCCGCAGCTATGGCGAAGCGTGGGCCAGTTATCCTGTGCTCAAGCGTTACCAGATGCGGCGCATGGCGGATAACTTCATTATGCAAAGCGGTATGGATCTGTTTTATGCCGGATTCAGCAATAATCTGCCGCCGCTGCGTTTTGTGCGTAATCTCGGATTAATGGCGGCGGAGCGTGCTGGCGTGTTGAAACGTCAGGCGCTGAAATATGCGTTAGGGTTGTAGCCTTACAACATTGCCGGATGCATGCCAACCGTAGGTCGGATAAGACGCGCCAGCGTCGCATCCGACTTTGAAGGATAAGACGTGTCAGCATCACATTCGGCATTGAATATACGCAGAAAAGCAAAAAGCTCGCCGAAGCGAGCTTTTTTAATGTGGCTGGGGTACGAGGATTCGAACCTCGGAATGCCGGAATCAGAATCCGGTGCCTTACCGCTTGGCGATACCCCAACTGGGTGCACTTACAAAGTAAGCGTCTTGAATAAATTGGCTGGGGTACGAGGATTCGAACCTCGGAATGCCGGAATCAGAATCCGGTGCCTTACCGCTTGGCGATACCCCAACAAATTTGTTTTTGAATTTGCCGAATCTATTCGACAGATTCAGAATTTGGTGGCTACGACGGGATTCGAACCTGTGACCCCATCATTATGAGTGATGTGCTCTAACCAACTGAGCTACGTAGCCAGATTATTTCTTCGATGGCTGGGGTACCTGGATT